>NZ_JBHSFP010000002.1:0-694302 GCF_042654065.1 Sphaerisporangium dianthi
GGTTCCGGCTCGGGGCCGGGTGTTTCGGGTCGTCCGGCGGGTGGTTCGGGTTGCCGCTCGCCGGCGACGTCGCTCACAGTAGGAGTGGGGCAAGGGCTCGTTCTGCGTAGCAATGCACACTCACCCCCGAGCGTGCAAAACGCCACACACCAGCACAAGTCACCGGTTGAGCCCCAGGGGAGACGCGCGTCCCGGCCGGAGCCGGACTCCCTGGGACATGGCGCGCCACCGGCACAGCCGGCGTACGGTTCATCCGGTATGCGCGACGGGTCGAGGACGGTGTGCCACTCCTCGTCCCGCCGACGCGGCTCCCGCCGACGCGGTGCTCGGTGCTCGGTGCTCGGCGCGGGCGGTCGCGGGCTGCGGCGCCACCGGATTCGTGCTCTGTCCAGCAGGTGGAGGCCTCAGCGAAGATCTTCGCCGCTATATTTCATGCCATGCTGGCCTCAGCCCCCCAGATTTCCGACTTGCCGGTCATGCCTCCTGACCGGCGACGCTTGCGCGTTCTCGACCTGCTCCGGTTCTGCGCGGCGTTCTCGGTGGTGCTCTTCCACTACGGGCAAACCCGGGCGTGGGGGACCCCCAACGCCTTCCCCGCCCTCAGCGCGGTGACCATGTTCGGCGTCTACGGCGTCCGCATGTTCTTCATGATCAGTGGATTCGTGATCCTGATGAGCGCGTGGGGCAGGACCCCCGGCGAGTTCGCCGCCTCGCGCATCTCCCGGCTCTACCCGGCGTACTGGGCCAGCGTCATCGTCCTCGGGGCGCTGGCGGTCATGGGCTTCATCACCGACCACCGGCCCACCCTGAGCGAACTGCTCGCCAACCTCACCATGCTCCAGCACGGGTTCAGGGTCCGCGACCTGGAGATCGTGTACTGGACGCTCTGGCAGGAACTGATCTTCTACGCGCTCATCGCGGTATTCGCGGCGATCGGCATCACCTACCGTCGCTGCCTGGCCTTCCTCGGGGGCTGGCTGGTGCTCCTGGCCATCGCCGAGCGGGTGAACGCCGACCTGCTCCAGGCGGTCCTGGTCCCGTTCAGCGCCCCCTACTTCATCGCGGGGATGGCCCTGTACCTCGTCCACCGCTTCGGCGGGTCGCTGTTCCCCTGGCTGTTCGTGGGCGCCGGCTGGGCGGTCGCCCTCGTCCAGGTGCTGGGCGCGAACTCCGCGGTCGTGCAGAGGTTCGGCCAGGCGTTCGGATCCGCCCTGCTGGTCGGCGTGATCTCCCTCATCTTTCTAGTGATGATCGTGGTGGCGCTGGGCGCCTTCGACGAGATCGACTGGCGCTGGCTCACCGTGCTAGGTGCGCTGACCTACCCGCTCTACCTGTTCCACCACCACATCGGGTATCTGCTCATCGGCTGGTGGCACGGGCCGCTGGGCAGATGGCCCACCCTGGCCCTGGTCATCGTCGTGGTCCTGGCCCTGTCCTACGCCGTGTACCGGCTGGTGGAGGTGCCCGTGCAGCGCAGGCTGCGGGCCGCCCTCGACCGCTCGCTCCGCGCCGGCGACGGCTACTTGGACCGCGCCGGGTAGACCTCGCCGCCCTCCAGCGCGCGCTCCTCCAGCAGGGTAGTCACCGTCACGAAGTGGTAGCCCTGCTTCTCCAGGGTCTTGAGCACGATCGGCATGGCCTTGACGGTCTGCGGGACGATGTCGTGCAGGAGGATGACCGCGTTGCGCTTGGCGAGCTTGAGCGTCCGCTGGGCGATGACCTTGGTGTCGCGGGCCTGCCAGTCGAGAGTGGACCCGGTCCACAGGATCTGCGGCAGGGCGAGTTCGGCCATCAACCGGCCGACCCGGGCGTCGGTGGCGCCGTTCGGCGGGCGCATCATCGTCGGCCGCTCGCCGATCGCCTGCTCGATGGCGTCGGAGGTCGACGTCATCTCCTCCATGACCTCATCGTCGGACAGCTTGGTCAGGTCCGGATGGTTCCAGGTGTGGTTGCCGACCTCGTGGCCCTCCTGCACGATGCGCTGCGTCAGCTCGGGCCGGTTCACGACCTTCCTGCCGAGGAGGAAGAAGCTGGCCTTGGCCTTGTACTTCTTCAGCGTGTCGAGCAACTCGGGGGTGTAGGGCCAAGGCCCGTCGTCGAAGGTCAGGGCGATGCACTTGTAGCGAGCGCAGTATGGCTTGGGCGGATCGTCCGCCTTCTTCTTCTCCGCATCGGCGGCCGCCGGAGCGACCAGGAGACCTATCGCGCACACGCTGGCAACAAGGAGCCGGACTTTCCACCACATGACACCGCATCTTAGTGAAGGCCCAGACGCGTAGCGATCTATACAGAGATGCTGATATCTCCTCGACACCCTTGAGGGAGGCGCTCGGCCGGGTCATCCGGGAGGGACGCCGCCTTCGCCGCCCTCGGCCGGGCTCCCGGCACTTGGGGGGACCGCCGGGTCCCGGAGGGCTTCGGCGCGGCGGGCGGCCAGGCGTTCGGGGGACGGCCAGCGGACGGCGTACGCCCAGCCCGCCCGCTCGAACCAGCGGATCAGCCGCGCGCTCGGATCGGGCTGGCCTTTCAGCACCCCGTGACGGGCGCAGGCCGGGTCGACATGGTGCCAGTTGTGCCAGCCCTCCCCGAGCGTCAGCAGCGCCACCCAGCGGACGTTCGAGGACCGGTCCCTCGTCCTGAAGGGGCGGTCGCCGAAGGTGTGCGCGATGGAGTTGACCGACCAGGTCACGTGGTGCACCACGGCGTAGCGCACCAGCCCGCCCCAGACCAGGGCGGTCCAGGCGCCCGCCCACGACATCGCCCACAGCCCGCCCACCACGGCGGGCAGCAGGAACGACAGCGCCACGACGGCGGGGTAGGCGGCGTCGAACCGCCGGACGTCCGGATCGGCCAGCAGGTCGGGCACCCAATGCCGCCGGTCGGAGCGACGCCGCGCGGTGTAGAACCAGCCGACGTGGGCGTGCGCCATGCCGCGCAGCAGGGCGGCGCCACCGTCGCCGTACCGCCACGGCGAGTGCGGATCGCCGGGCCGGTCGGCGTACTTGTGGTGGCGGCGGTGCTCGGCCGCCCACAGCGTGACCGGGCCTTCGACCGCCATGCCGCCCGCCAGCATGAGCGCGACGCGCAGCGGCCTCCCGCACTGGAAGGCGCGGTGGGTGAAGTGCCGGTGGTAGCCGACGGCGATGCCGAAGATGCTGATCAGGTACATGACCACGGCGATGAACGCGTCGCGCGGGCCGATGCCCCACCCCCAGGCGGCGGGGATCGCGGCGGCGAGCACCAGCAGGGGCAGCACGACGAGCGCGATCAGATAGGCCGTGCGGCGCCCGGTCGTGACCGCCACCGTCTCGGCGGTGCCCGGCTCCGGCCGGCCTCGCGAGAAGGCGGATGTCGTCATGCTCGCTCCTTGGGGTCGGTGCGGGCCAACGGCCGGCCGCCCATTCGACGGTTTCGGCGGCCGGACGGCCCGGCGGCGGGAGTCGTCGGGAATTGATACATCGATCACGATACGGAGTCAAGCCGATGCGTTGTGTAGTTATCCTGAGAGTCATGCACGGCCGGTCCCGGGTCGCCGTCGCGCATAGCGCCGGCCTGCGGCCCGCCGTGGCTTCGATGACCGGTTCACGCGCGAGACGGAGGGTCCTACGGCATGAGTGCTGTCGATCAGGCGACTGCGGGCGATCATCTCGAGAGGTACGACGCGGCCATGGCCCGCGATCCGATGTCCGCGTTCGCCCTGGTCCGAGAGTGGATGCGCACCGACTGGCGCGCGTTCTTCGCGGTGCTCCGCGACCAGCGCCCGATCTTCGTCACCCCCGCCTTCACCGTGGTGACCCGCTTCGCCGACGTGACCGAGGTGCTCTCGCGAGAGGAGACCTTCACGGTCCGGGCCTTCGGGCCGCGCCTGGACGCCGCCCTGGGCGGCCCGTTCATGCTGGCCAGGGACGCCACGCCGATGAACTGGCGCGAGAAGGGGCTGATGCGGGTCATGCTCGCCCCCGAGGACGCCGCGCACCTGCGGGTGCTGGCGGGACGCGTCGCGGACGAGGCACTGGACGCCGCGTCACGGCGAGGGCGCGTCGAGGCCGTCGGCGAACTGTTCCGGCACGTCGCCCTGCGCGTGTGCGCCGAGTACTTCGGCCTCCCCGGGCCCGCGCCCGAGACCCTGTCGAGATGGACCCGAGCCGTGATCACCGACGGTTTCGCCAACTTCCACGGCGACCCGGCGATCCGGGCCGAGTCCGTCCGCGCGGGTGAAGAGATGATGGCCTACCTGCGCGGCCTGCTCGCCGAGCGCCGGGCCGCCATGGCCGCCGGGCGGGAGCCGCCGCCGCGGGACGTCTTCGCGCGCCTCCTGCGCACCACCCTGGCCGCCGAGGTCGCGCTCGGCGACGACCGCATCCTGATCAACATGGCGGGGCTTCCCCTCGGGTTCGTCGAGAGCGGGCCGGGGGCCATGGTGGAGGCCGTCGAGCAGATAATGCTCCGCCCGCGGGTCCGGGCGGAGGTCGTGGGCGCCGCCGCGGATCCCGACCCCGAGCGTTTCGACCGCTATGTCTGGGAGGCCCTGCGGTTCAGCCCGTTCTTCAAGCTGCTTCCCCGGGTATGCGAGCGCGACCACGTCCTCGCCGCGGGCACCACGCGCCGCACGGTCGTCCCCGCGGGCACCCTTGTGCTCGCCGCGCCGGCGTCCGCGATGTTCGATCGGGACATCGTGGACGAGCCGGACGAGTTCCGTCCCGACCGGCCCGAGCACCACCGGTTGTTCTTCGGCCTCGGGCACCACGCCTGCCTCGGCGTCCACCCCGCCAAGGTCGTGATCTGCGAGGTCGTGCGCCGCCTGTTCCTGCGCCCCGGCCTGCGCGCCCTCCCGAGCCCCGAGGGGGCGGTCGTCCGCGACCACGGCATCTTCCCCGACCGTTACCTGCTCGGGCTCGGCACCGCGGCGAAGGAGGCGTGAGGGTGGCGCCCACGACGAAGGCGAGAAGCATCGCGACCGACGGCGCCGCCAACCGTCTCAGGTTCCTGGCGCTGACCCACGGGCGCCCGCTCTGGGAGCTCGCCCAGCGCCTCGGCCCGGTGCGGCGGCACCTCAACGCCTCGCTGATCGACCACGCGGTCCGCGAGATGCCGCCGAGGCCCGAGCCGCTGAGCACCATGGCCGACTACACGTCGTGGTCCTCCCTGACCGACCGCACGTTCGGCGGACGGCACATGCCGCCGGTGGCCGGCGCCGGCCACGGCAGGCCCACGCCCGAACGCGCCGCCGGCCTCTTCGCCCGCGGCGACACCATGATCCCCTGCCCGCGGTCGACCGTGCTGTTCGCGTACTTCGCCCAGTGGTTCACCGACGGGTTCCTGCGCGGCGACACGAACGTCCCCCGCGACCCGCGCAGGAGCACCTCCAACCACCACATCGACCTGAACCAGCTCTACGGGCTCGACGCCGCGGCGACCGCGGCGCTGCGGACGTTCGAAGGCGGACTGCTCAAGAGCCGGCTCGTCAACGGCGCCGAATTCCCTCCCCGGCTCTGCGAGAACGGCGAGATCAAGCCTGAGTTCTCCGCGCTGAGCGTGATCCGCTTCGCCGAGCTCACCGTCGCGCAGCGCGACACCCTGTTCGCCACGGGCAGCGACCGCGGCAACATCCAGGTCGGCTTCACCATGCTCACGGTGCTGTTCCTGCGCGAGCACAACAGGGTGGCGCGCCTGCTGGCCCGCCACCATCCCGGCTGGGACGACGAGCGCCTGTTCCAGACGGCGCGCAACGTCCTCATCGTGCTTCTGATCAAGCTGGTCGTCGAGGAGTACATCAACCACATCACGCCGTACCACTTCCGCTTCACCCTCGACCCGCGGCTGTCGGCCATGCTGGCCCGCGCGCCATGGCACCGCGAGAACTGGGCCTCGGTCGAGTTCAACCTGGTGTACCGCTGGCACAGCCTGATCCCCTCCACCCTGTCGGTCGGCGGCCGTGAGCTGCCGATGACGGACACGATGATCGGTGGGGCGCTCATCCCCGGGCCTGGGCTCGGCCGGCTCTTCGAGGAGGCGTCCCGGCAGCGCGCGGGCCGCATCGGCCTGTTCAACACCGATCCCGTCCTGCGGGAGGTCGACGTGGCGAGCATCGCCGAGTCGCGCGCGCTGAGGCTGGCCGCCTACAACGACTACCGCGAGCACTGCCGCTTCCCCCGGGTGCGGCGCTTCGACCAGGTCTCCGGCGACCCCAAGGTGATCGAGGCACTGCGCGGGCTGTACCGCGGCGTGGACGACCTCGACCTGTACGTCGGCCTGTTCGCCGAGGAGCCCGGCGCCCCCGACGCCATTCTGCCCCCGCTCCTCACCAAGATCATCGCTATTGACGCCTTCTCGCAGGCGCTGACCAACCCGCTGCTGTCGCCCCGGGTGTTCACCGCGGCGACGTTCTCCCCGACCGGCATGCAGATCATCGCCACCACGCGCACGCTGTCGGAGGTGCTCCAGCGCAACGTCCCCGAAGACCCGCGGCCGCGCTTCGTGAGCATGGCCTGGACGGAGGCGCGATGAACGACGATCCCCACTCCGCCGAGAACGCAGGCACAGCCGAGAACGGGGGCTCCATCGAGAACGCGGGCACAGCCAGGGATGCAGGCCCCGTCGAGAACGCGGACACAGCCAAGGATGCAGGTCCCGTCGAGAACGCGGACACAGCCAAGGATGCAGGCCCCGTCGAGAACGCGGACACAGTCGGTGACGCGAGCTCCGCTGACGATGCGGGCTCCGCCGGTGACCTGGGCTC
The DNA here is from genome assembly GCF_042654065.1 of Sphaerisporangium dianthi. Classification (NCBI taxonomy): domain Bacteria; kingdom Bacillati; phylum Actinomycetota; class Actinomycetes; order Streptosporangiales; family Streptosporangiaceae; genus Sphaerisporangium; species Sphaerisporangium dianthi. Next base: position 6,740 of record NZ_JBHSFP010000002.1, read on the forward strand.
GGCCGACGCGGCAAGGATGCTGCGCGCCGCGGCGCGTGAGCTGGCCGACGTCGGGGTGACCATACGTGAGACCTCCGTCCACGTCACGGCCGCGCTCACCGACCGCGCCGTCCTGCGCGGGCTGCGGCGCGCGCCGTCGCACGGGTGGCGCGCTCAGCGCGCCCTGCTTCGCGCGGTCACCCGCGGCGAGGGCCTCGGCCACGCCCTCACCGGCGGCCGGCTGGGCGGCGCCGCGTCCATGCTCGGCGGCATGGCGGGGGCCGAGAGCCTGGCCGTCCGAGTGCTGGCGACCTCGCTGCGGCTGCGCATCACCGCCGTGACCCTGGACCACCCAGAGTTGCTCACCGACCCGCTGCTGAGCCGGCTCATCGACGCGGTCGCCGCCGACCGCGACCTCGCGTCACTGCGAGCGCTGCGCGCCCTGATGAAGGACCGCGGCGCGGTACGCGTGCTCAGTGGGCTCGCCCCGGTCTTCGGCGAGGTCCTCGCCCTGCGCGCCCTCCTCGACGAGAACCCTCTGAACGACACCGCCGCGTGGCTGATCGCCACCGGGAAGGGGTATGCCAGCGCCGACCCGATCACCGGGCTGAGCAACCGTGCCATCGCGCGGCTCGACACCGGCGAGGGCGCCGCGCGCCGCACCGGCCTCGACCCCGCCGAGGCCGCGCGGCTGGCCCCTCGAGGGTCCCTGCTCGGCTTTCTTGACAACATCGGCGCCCTCGGCACCACGGGACGGGTGCTCATCCAGAGCGTGTCAGGCCCGGACTGCGTGGTGCGCCACGTCGTCCAGGTTCCCGGCATGAGAGCCGGCCTGCCGGACAACGAGTCCCCGCAGGACCTGCTCGGCGCGTTCAGCAGCGCCGTGCTCGCCGGCGGCCCCTACAGCCGCGCGCTGGTCAAGGCCATCGGCGACTACGGTGTCCCGCCCGGAGCCGAGATCGCGCTGGTCGGGCACAGCGCGGGGGGCGCCGCCATCATGAACCTCGTGCAGGACGCGGCCTTCTGCGCCCGTTTCACCGTCACGCACGCCGTGGCGATCGGATCGCCGATCGACTTCAAACGGCCCGCGGACCCGCGCACCTGGGTCGCCAGCGTCACCAACCAGCACGACATCATCCCGACCCTCGACGGGCAGGGAGCGGGCGGCTGCTTCGACCTGCACCCCGGCTGGTACGTCGTGGACTACTCCGACTCCACCCACCTGTTCCCGATCTGCCACGGCATCGAGCACTACACCGCCAAGATCGCCGACGACCTGCACGAGGCCCGCGAGGTGATCGACGAACGGCTCACGCCCTACAGGGGACCGGTCACCCGCTCACAGGCCTATCTGCTCTTCGACCGCGTCCCCCACCCCCGCGGCTTCCCCTTCCTGACCGTGCCCACCTACCTGGTGACCACATCCCAAGGGGAGATCGAGCTGCCGGTCAGGTGCGAGGACGGCGCGGCCCTCACCGCCTACTTCGCCGCCGACCTGGACGCGGCGGCGGCCCTGCTGGAAGGCACGGGGCTCGGGCCGCCCGTCCGCGTCGCGGGGCGGGCCCTTGTTGCCGTGCACGCCTTCGGCAACCGGCGGACCGGCCTGGGGAGCTATCGCGAGGTCGGCCTCGGCATCGTCGTACACGACCCGTGGCGGCAGCGGCCGTTGCGGGTCTGGCCGGACCTGGCCGCCTCGGCGCGCCGACGGCGCTCCGGCAGCTACCTCGTCGGCTCGGTGGTCGACACCGAGACCGTGGCGGCCGTGGCGCCGGAGATCTGGGGATGCGAACCGTCCGTCGCGGACGTCGGCTTCGCCCTCACGGCGAGGGCCGCCCGCGTCGTGGTGGGCGGCCTGGACGGCGAGTGGCTCGCCCTGCGCGGGCCCCTCGGCCCCGCGATCCCCGCCGCGTCCCCCGACCTGGTGGCCTACACCTCTCGGGGAGGCGCCACGATGCGGTCGTGCGTCGAGACCCGCGGCAGGGGCCGGGCCCATCCGATGCCGCGGGCCCGGCTCACGGTCGGACCCGCGGACCATCCCATGGCGCGGCGCCTGCGGACACTGGGCCTCGACGGGGCCCGCCCCGTGCTGTGCCTGGCCACCCTCGCCCACCAGACCCTCCGAGGCGCCGGTGTCCCCGTGCCGACCACCTGACCGAAGCAGATGCCGGCCATCTGCCCGAAGTGCCGGTATCCCGCTTCCGGTCACCCGGCCGAGGCGCCGGCATCCCGATGCCGGTCACCCGGCCGAGGCGCTGATATCCCGATGCCGGCCATCTGCCAGAGGCGCCGGTGTCCCGACGTCACCACCTGCCCGAAGCGCCGATGTTCCAGTGCGCGCCTTCTGATCGAAGGAGTTTCCAGATGTCCACCGTTCCCGAGGCGGTCGCGGGCCGCGCCGAGGTCCTGCGGGACGACGCCCGCGTGCTCGCCGAGTGCGCTGAACGCCTGCGTGACATCGGAGACCGGATGCGCGCGGAGGGCGCCGCGCCCGAGTGGCTGCGGGACACGTTGGACTCCCACATCAGGGCCTGCCTCACGGCCTCGGGCGATGTCGCCGAGGCCGCGTCCCGCCTGGAGAGCTACGCCGCCCGGTCGCGGGAGCACCTGTGACACTCGCATGGAACAGGCGGCCGACCGCGGTTCGAGGTCGGCGGTCTCGCTGGAAGGGTGGCGCACCGGTCACGGCATGGCCGCTCGGGCGGACGCCCGCGCATACTGTTCGTCGGTCATGCCGCTTGTGGCGCCGGGATGGTTCTGGTGCAGGTCGTGCCGGTCGTCAGCCCACACCTGGTAATCCCGGCGCGCGTCCGGCTCTTCCCGGCCGGTCGCCGTGGCCACCTGCTGCCAGGTCACGCCCGCCTGGAGCGCCCGATCGACGTGGGCGGGGTTCCGGACGCTCCTCGCGATGGACTCTCCGAGCACCAGCAGTTCGACATGCTCGCCCGCGCTCAGCGGCGGGTACTCGTCGGCGTCGCCGTAGCGGCCGGGATCGTAGTCACCCCGGGCCTTCAACGTCGCGATCGCCTGTACGTGCAGGTCACGGCCGGACAGCTCGAGCCAGCGCTCCAACCGCGCCGGGATCGGGACATCGGACAGCTCATGCGGGCCGGTAGGGCTGTCGGGGAGGGGATTGGGCATGTCACTTCTCCTGCGGTGGGCGGGAAAGCGCCGACTCGACACCGCTTCCCACTACGTGCTCCGTACGGCAGTATGTCGCCACCAGCCACCCTGACGCACCTCAGAGCCTTCAGCGGTCCCGGCGCGGGGCGGTGTCGTCGCCCCGCACCGCATCGCCGATCTCGACTGCCGGAAACCGCGGCGGGTCATGGCCAGCGAACCTCCGGGGTGCGTTCCACGAACCGCGCGTACTGCTCGAACGCCCGCTCGACCTCCGCCCGGTCGCGTCCGTGGAGCGGTACGAGCGGCTGAACGGCGATGCGAGCCCGGCTCGTCGCGAGGGTCCGTTTCCAGGTGGCCACGACCCGGCCGGCGCGCACCACGGTGGACTGGAAGATCCCGTTGTTGCCGGGGATGATGGCCGCCTTGTGCTCGTCGGCGACCATGAGCGAGCGGTCCTTGTAGCCCAGCAGGTATTCGTCGAACCCCGGCAGCACGAGCACCTCGTCGTTGCCGGGCGGGGGAGGAGCGGTGTCGAGGAGCGCGGCGTCGAGGTACACCTCCACTCCGTTGACGGTCACGCGGGCCAGGGCGTCGCCGGCGACGGCGATGCCGCGTTTCGCGTCGGCGGCGGTAAGGCCGGTCCAGCCCGCGAAGTCGTGCCGGGTGGTCGGACCGCGTCCGCGGAAGTAACGCAGGGCGATGGTGCCCAGAGCCTCGTCGCGCTCCGGCCGGTGCGGGTCGGGGACCCATTCGTCGAGCAGCACGAAGCTCTGCTCGTTGCCGAGGTTGGGGGCGATGCACAGCAGGCCCCGCTGGCTGGCGTACCACAGCAGGTGGTAGCCGCGCTGACCGCTGGTGTCGATGCCCTTGCCGGCGAGCGCGGCCAGGCATTCCGACCGGCTCAGCCGCCCGCCGCCGGCCAGGGCCGCGCCCAGCACCTCCATGGCCTCGACGGCGGTCTGCTCCGAGAGGCCGAGTTGTTCGCGCCGCCGCGCCGCGCCGTTCAGCACCCGGACGCCCATCAGTTCGAGCATCCAGTGGGCGTCGCGAGACGGGACGAAATGGATGGTGCCGCGCATCGGCCACGTGCGCAGCGCCTCACGCCGCTCCAGCGCGGCGGTGACGTCGGCGGCGGTGTGTCCGGGCAGTCGCGCGCCGAACGACCACAGACCGCTGGCCAGGTCTTGCGCCTGCATCGCCCCGAGCCAGGTCACCACCTCGGACACGCCCGTCGCCCGGCCACCGCCGCCGGGCGACGCTCGTAGCAGCAGGCTGGACATCCGCAGGCCGAGCACCTGTCGCGGGGTGAGTTCCACTGCTGATCGCCTCCTGTCCGTCACCGTAGCCTCCGCCGCCGACAATCCGCCGATGTGGTCGCCCGCTGGTGAGCCGCGGTGGGCCGGGCGCTCAGGACTCCCGGCGAAGCTCAGCGTACGAGGCGACGTCGGCGGATGATCGCGAGCGCCAAGGTCATGAGGGCGTCGTGGGTGTCGATCGTCAGCGCGGGGTGCGGCCGAGGTAGCGGAGCAGGTCGTCGGCGACCGGGGTGGTGGAAGGACCGTCGGCGGCCTCGACCACGGGAGCGTAGGCGCCCCACTGGCGCAGCGGTTCGACGATGCCCCGCGCGGCGGCGAGAAGGTGGCCCGCGAGCTCGTCGTCGAGCGGGGACGGCCGGCCAGTGGCGATCGCGATGTCCCAAGCGTGCACGGCGGCGTCGAGCGCGCACATCACCGCGGCGACCGGAGTGGGCAGGTCACCGTGCGGCAGCGGGGTCGGGACCGTCTCGGTGTCGTCGGCGACCGTCGCCCACGCCGCGGCGGTCTGCTCGATGGCGTCTTTCACCAGCGCCGCCGCGGTGCCGTCGACGGATCCTGAAGGCGAGAAGGGGTCGTAGGCCGGACCGGTTCCGATGCCGAGCACCTTCGCGTAGGCGAGCTGGTCGCCTGCGGCGTGCTGGATCACCTGGGTGACCGTCCATTCCGCGCACGGGGTGGCGTTGTCCCACTGGCCGTCCCGCACACCCGCGACGCTGTTCTCCAGCGCCCGGTACGAGGCGGCCAGCACCTCGCGCCAGACCGGCCGCAGGGAGGTGACGGTGGCGGTGTCGGTCGTGTTCATGGTTTCGCCTTTCGATCTCTTCTTTGCTTGTGACACCAGCCTATGGGCCTATTAGGCTAATTTCGTTCCTAATAATTTCCGGATGGTGAGAATTCGATGGCTCCGACGACAAGCCGAGTGCTGCGCCTGCTGTCCCTGCTGCAGGACCGCTCTCACACCGGCCGCGAGCTCGCCGAGCGCCTCGGCGTCACCGGGCGCACACTGCGGCAGGACATTCAGCGGCTTCGTGAACTCGGCTATCCGGTGCACGCCGCGCGCGGGGCGGTAGGCGGTTACCGGCTCGGACAGGGCACGAAGATGCCCCCGCTGCTGCTCGACGACGACGAGGCGGTGGCCGTGGCGCTGGCCGTCGGCCTGGCCGAGGACGGCTCCACCGGGATCGCGGACATCGACGCCAGCCTCACCCGGGCGCTCGCCAAACTCCAGCAGATCCTCCCGAAACGCCTCCAGCGCAAAGTGACCGCGCTGCGTTCGGCCACCGCGGTCGGACCGGCCACGGTCGGCTCCCGCGAGCCGGACGCCCCGGTGCCCGCCGCCACCCTCACTGTCGTCGCAGGTGCGATCCGCGACGGCGCGACCCTGTTCGTGACCCGCGACGACACCGAAACCGAGGTGGAGCCCTACCGCCTGATCAGCTGGCGCCGCCGCTGGTTCCTGGTGGCCTACGACCTTGGCACGCACGCCTGGCGGGCGCTGCCCGTCGCCGACCTGACCCGTGTCCGGTCCGCGTCCCGGCGCTTCGCCGCCCGCTCCCTGCCCGACGACGACCTCGTCGCCTTCGTCCTGCGCGAAGTCGCGCAGACCGGCTGGAAAGTCCACGCCCGCGTCACCGTCCTCGCCCCCGCCGAAACCGTGATCGCCCGCATCAACCCCGCCGTCGGCGTCGTCGAAGCCGTCGACTCCCAGACCTGCATCCTGGTCACCGGCGCCGACGCCCTGGAGACCATCGCCATCTACCTCAGCATGCTGATGATGGACTTCCGCGTCGACGGCCCACCTGAACTGGTCGCCCACATCCGCACTCTTGCGCGCCGCTACACCGAAGCCCTCGACGGGTAGGCCGGCCGGCATTTCCGCCGACGATCTCCGGTCGAGGCCCGCTTCGACCCCCGCCGTTCCCGGCCGACGCCGGGGCCTCCGGCGAGGCGGCGGACGGGTGACGGAATCCAGGTCGGGAAGGGTTCGCGGCGAACCGGGCCGCGCACGGCAGAAGAGCATCATCAGCACTGAACGTTTCATCACAGAGCCGGTCTCGCTCGGTGCGATCGGATGCCCGTAAGGGCAGATGAAAGCCCACCGAGGGGCGGGAGCACTGGGGAAAGGGCAAGGGACCGTGCCTTGACGCGGATCGGCCGCATCGGATTGGCTCCGCGCACTACCACCTCCCGCCAGAGAAACGGAGCAGTCCGCCAGCGGACTTCTTGTGAGCGCTAACAACAATCGTGGCCCCGCGTGCACGTCTGGGCCGAACCCCCGGGCACGCCATCCGCGGGGGGACGGGACGACGCCGAGCCGGCGCCTCCCCCTCGCCTCGGACACGAGGTCGGCCTCTGGAACCGGCTCGATCACGGATCTTCGCCGTGGAGGTTTTCAGTGTTGACGTGGAATGTTTCACGGCCGCCTGCCGACGCCTCGCCGCGGTGGCACGGCTTCCGCACGCCACCGGGTGCGCGTGCCGCGGCCGCGCGCCGACGCGCCTCGGCCGACCGCGGGACACCGGGCGTCCAAGGCTTGGATCGCTCTCCCACGGGGATGGAGCGCCGCGCCAGGTTAGCGCTCACCCGGCGAATCCAGCGCGACAGGTTCCACCGTGACCGTCCGCGACGCCTCCTGCGACCGCGTCCGCCCGGCGTTCTCCACGACCTTCGGCTTCACCAAGAACGGCAACGCCGCCACATCGCCACCACCACCACTTGCACCAGTCCCTGACAGCTGGACGAAAGATGAGGAGCAGACACATGCGCCTACCCTGGCGAACGCGGACACCGCGCCGCTCCGCCGTCACACCGACGGCGCCGTCCCGATCGGCCGTGCGCCGCGGCTTCACGATCGCCGCGATCCCGATCCTGCTGGCGGGTGCCGGGCTTTTGGCCACGCAGCCCGCGCAGGCGGCCGTCGCCTGCCGGGTCGACTACAGCGTCAGTTCGTCGTGGCCGGGTGGCTTCGGCGCCAGCGTCACCATCAACAACCTCGGTGACGCGGTCAACGGCTGGCGGCTGACCTGGTCCTTCGACGGCGGCCAGCAGATCACCCAGATCTGGAACGCCACCGAGACCCATTCCGGCTCGTCGTTCACCGCGACCAACGTCGCCTACAACGCCTCCATCCCCTCTGGCGGCAGCGTCAACTTCGGGTTCAACGGCTCGTGGAACGGCAGCAACCCGGCGCCCGCGTCGTTCTCCCTGAACGGCGTGGAGTGCACCGGCACTCCTGGCACCCCCACGCCGACTCCCACCCCCACGCCGACCATCACCCCGACGGTCACCCCGACTCCGACGCCGACCCCCACGCCGACGCCGACCCCCACACCGACCCCCACGCCGACGCCGACCGGCACGTGCCCGCTTCCGTCGTCGTACCGCTGGACCTCGACCGGCGCGCTGGCGACCCCGAAGTCGGGCTGGGTCTCGCTCAAGGACTTCACCAACGTCGTCTACAACGGCAAGCACCTGGTCTACGCCACGACGCACGACAACGGATCAAGCTGGGGTTCGATGAACTTCGGCCTGTTCACCAACTGGTCGGACATGGCCTCGGCTCCCCAGACCAAGATGAACTCGGGCACGGTCGCGCCGACGCTGTTCTACTTCGCGCCCAAGAACATCTGGGTGCTGGCCTACCAGTGGGGCGGCACCGCGTTCTCCTACCGCACCTCCAGCGACCCCACCAACGCCAACGGCTGGTCGGCGCAGCAGACCCTGTCCACCGCGAGCATCTCCGGCTCGGGAACCGGGCCCATCGACCAGACGCTCATCGGTGACGGCCAGAACATGTACCTGTTCTTCGCCGGCGACAACGGCAAGATCTACCGGCAGAGCATGCCCATCGGCAACTTCCCGAGCAGCTTCGGCTCGAACTACACGCAGATCATGAGCGACACGACCAACAACCTGTTCGAAGGGGTCGAGGTCTACAAGATCCAGGGCCAGAACCTGTACCTCATGCTCGTGGAGTCGATCGGCTCGCGGGGCCGCTACTTCCGCTCCTACACCTCCACCAGCCTGGGCGGCTCGTGGACTCCGCAGGCCACCAACGAGAACAGCCCCTTCGCCGGCAAGGCCAACAGCGGCGCCACCTGGACCAACGACATCAGCCACGGTGACCTGGTCCGCAGCAACGCAGACCAGACCAAGACCGTCGACCCGTGCAACCTGCAGCTGCTCTACCAGGGTCGTTCCCCCAGCTCCGACGGCGTCGACTACGGCCTGCTGCCCTACCGGCCGGGCGTGCTGACACTGCAGCGCTGACGGCGTGACGCGGGTCCGGCCCGGGTGTCCTGACGTTCGGGGCGAAGGCGTACGCCGAATCGGGTGTCCGCCATCACGGCGAGCGATCAGGACCGGACGGAACTGAAAGGCGGGCTCGGTCTTAGGCCGAGCCCGCCGGGTCACGCGGAGAGCCCCGAACATCCCGCTGTCCGAGCGAGGGAGTTCGCCTAGGCGATCACGACGCGGGCGGGGCTCATAAGCGGCCGTCACCGTACTTCGCCGCCACACGGAGATCAGAAGACCACCCGCGATGAACGCGGGTGGTCTTCTTTCCGGGTTCTTGGGCCGGCGCCAGCGGATTCCTCATGCTCACGTCTAGAGAGTCTCAAAGGCTGACGTTATGTAGTCCTGTCGTCGCGGATAGAGAGCTTTGAAGCCTGAGGTTAGGGTGGCTGGAAGTCCAAGCCGGTCTTGGCGATGAAATGGATCAGTCCGGGTCGGTACTGCATCCGTTCGAGCCGGTTCTTGACCGTGCGGGCGAGTTGGTCGACGGCGTATGGCGTGACCGATTACAAGGTGTACGCGACGAAAGCGGCCCCGGTCCTCCGAAGACTGCCAGGGCCGTGAGCGCCCACGCAGACAGAAGTCGGGGAAGTCCCTTCTCTTGGTAGGAGAAGGGACCGCCCTCTGTCTCTCCCCTCGCAGGGACGATGAGAACCCGGACTTCACCGAGCCCGGCGCCGTCAAGACCGGGTTGCGACCCCTCGAAGGGCGTGCCCAGCCAGTCTGCCCCCCGCCACACCAACACCCGCAACCACCTACCCCACCCAGCCACCGAACCGTACCCTGACCACAACCCTCGAGGAGGACCCGTGGACGACCTGATCGCGTTCCTGCACGCCCGCCTCGACGAAGACGAACACATAGCACGCACCGCAGGCGGGGACGACGAGTGCAGCACCTGGACGCCAACCAGCGACGGCGTGGACTTCGACCAGTACGAGATCGGAGGATTCCACCCGTCGACCGCCGCACACGTCGCGCGCCACCACCCAGCCCGTGTGCTGCGCGACGTTCAAGCCCGGCAGCACACTCTTGTGCGCTGCCAGAAAGAGATGCTGTCCGGCATCCCCCGCTTAGTGCACTTCGCCAAGCGGACTCTTTGGGAGATGGCCCAGCCGTACACCGACCACCCCGACTACCGGCAGAAGTGGAAGTGAACCGCGCCGGGTTTCGTGGAGTGATTCATGTTCCCCGGCTTTCGTGGAGTCACTTTGGTTGAGTTGCATGCCTGGACTCCCAGAAGAGGTCAGCATGCCGAGGAGCTATCCCCCCGAGTTCCGTCGTAAGGTCCTGGACCTGCTCAAACCGGTCGGCCGCCTGTAATCGCACCTGCTCCCGCCGCTGCCGCTCCGCGGCGGTAAGCCCACCGTTATCCGCACACCTCATGCACCGGGCATAGACCCAGACCAGCCACCGGTCAGCCCTCGAAGCAGAGACACTTACGTAACTTCAGCTGTTAAAGCTCTCTACTGCCACCCATGCGATACGTCCCCCGAAGCGGCGGCGGCGCATGGGCAGATCCTCGACGGGTCGTAGGGCGGCGTTGCTGTACTCGCTGCTTTAAGGACAGCAGAAGAGCCACTTGCGGTGATCGCAAGTGGCCCCTTACCTGGGTCGGGGTGGCCGGATTTGAACCCCACGGCCTCTTCGTCCCGAAGCAATCCCGGAGAGATTCCTAGATGCGGTGAAAACCCGCCTGACCTGCGTTTACCGTGTCTCGATGTTCGCGGCCGTCCGGGCTTGTACGGGGTGGTTGTCACTCAGTTCGTCACTCGGCTATCGGGCTGCCGCAAGGGCATCGCGCAAGGTCACGGCGTGCGGCGCGCCTCGGCTGCCGAGTTCGCCGGCGGTCTCGGCGAGTTCCTTGACCGCATGGCGGTTGAGTTGAACGGCGTCGGTCACGACGGGCAGTGCCGTGCTCAAGCTCGCCTCGGCGTCTCCGGCCTTCGCGTGTGCGCGTGCCAGGCATGAGGCGTACCACGCGCGGTCCCGCCGATAGGACTCCGGCAGCCGGACGAGTCCGGAGGCGAGGAGTTCAACCGCCTGCGCCCAGTTGCTCAGGTGCAGCTCGGCCATCCCGCGCTGGAGCGTGAACCACGTCTCGTCGTAGAAGTACATCCATGCGGGCTCGTCTTCACTGTGCTCGGCCGCTCCGCTGATCAGGTTCTCGGCCTCGTCCAACAGGGCGTGTGCTTGGTCGGCGGTGCCGGCGAGTGCGTGTCCTCGCGCTGCCATCTGCGCTGCCATCCCTCGTACACCTGGCGTGACTTGGCCGCTGTGGGAGCGGGCGGCCTCGGCCAGGCCGACGCATCGACGGGCGTTGCCCGCGCTCCATGCCTGGTGAGCCTTCATGCTCAAGGTCGTGGTGGCCATGTTGGCGTCGCCGATCTCCAGTGCCCAGTCGTGTGCGCGGTCGTACCAGGCCAGGGCGGCGGGTTGGTCGTCGATGTCCAGGGACATCCATGCGATGAACTGGGCGTACTGGGCGGCGAGATCGACAATGCGTTCCGCCAGGGGGCCTCTCGCGCTGTTAGCGAAGTCGGCCACAACGCCGAGTTGCTGGCGCACCACGCCGATCAGTGGCCGGCTACCAATGCTGTCCTCGACCTTGCGGTGTTCGGCAAGGCAGGTCGCGAGCCAATCGAGGGTTACGGCGTCCACGCGGGTCGGCTGCTCAACCGCCTTGGTGATCCGCCGGAACAGGTCCGGGTCGGGAGCTATGGACGTCAGCGGGAACGCGGGGACCGGAACAACGGTGGCGTGCTCGGGCGGGAACAGGTCGGCTTCCGTCATCTCCAGCGCTCGGGCGCACAACAGACGGTAACGCTCGCTGGGATAGTGATCACCACGCTCCCACCCTCGGATGGTCCGCGTAAGGTCGGCGAGCGTCGGAAGTTGCACCCCCTGCTCGTGGGCGATGCCCCGCAGTCTTCGAGCCATGTCCGCGACGCTCCCGACGCGAGCTTTGCGCTCGGCACGCAGGATCGCGGCCCACTCAGGCGTACTCGCTGCGGTGCTCATCGGCTACCCCCGGATATTCGCGGATACGACCGTGCCTGCTGCTATCCCCAATTCTCATCCTGCGCCCGCTGATCGCGAGGGGTTAGCTGAAGGTGACACGCATCAGTTACCAACCGTGCACGGAGAGGAACCGGCAACCATGGCCGTCAGCCGAGGCGCCGCCCGCATCGACAAGCACAGCGCACAGCTCGGCGAGCTGGCACGCCACCTCCGGGAGCGTGGCGTGCCCAACCTGGTGAGCAAGCGCATCACGCTCAAGGTCCACACAACACCTCATGGCACGAGATCTTCGGTGAACTACGACTCTCCCGAACTGGCCGTATGGTCCGAGGACGGCACAACCGTCGCCATCGTCGTGGTCGATGACGACCAGAAGGAAACAGCCTTCTCGCTGCGTCCCCCTGGGCAGGCTGCCCAAGTGCTGTGCTCTGTGAATGCTCCCGACGAAGGAGCCGCGATCATCGCGGGGATGGTCCGCCTTGACCCCAGCGGAACATCATGATCTATCCCCACTACGATCCCGCCGACTTACCGGACAGCCGGCGCCACGCTAATCCCGAAACGATCAAGCGCGTTCTCGCGGCAGTGGCGGAGATTCTGGAGAGCGAACGCCGGCGGTGCCAGGCGGCGGGATTGATCCAGACGTGGCAACTATCGCGGGACGATCTCGATAGGGCCGCCGTCTCCTTGGGCCTTCCGCCGATCTCCGACGGGGAATGGAGCGCCATCCAGGCATGGCACATGTGCGCCGCGCTCGCTCCGGTGATCGCTGTCGTCCGCGCGCAGCGCAGCGCCATGAAGGCCGAGTACCACCGTCGTTGTCGTAACCGCAAGAGGAGCCGATCACCACACCGAGGCAGTCTCCCGGGGATGAGACTTCTATGAGGCGGGGCATGACTCGGGTAGATCCTTGTTACGGCCGCAGAAGTAGTACGCCATGGCTATTCGCAAGGTTCGGTCGTGTTCGTTGGTGACATAGTCGACCAGAAAGGCCGAACTGTAACCACTGGCGTCACCCCCCCGGTAGGAAAGCTGTAACACTAGTTCGGTTCGTGGCTGCATCGATGAGTCTGTGGACGAACACACCTGGGTGACTTGACGGTTAGTTTGAGACAGGTTTTTGCGCTGGAGAGTTGTGGAATCTCCGCCGTTTCCGATGGAGTCATCGTTCGACGAACCGTCGTGCGGGATAAGTGCAAATTCTTCGAGGCGTATCCCTCCTCGCGGATTCTCTAGGCGCACACTCTTTACCGTGATCGATCCAGGTCGATCCAAGCATAGACGGAGACCACCGTATAAGTAGGGTCGCCCGGGTATGCTTGTGTGCATACCCTCGCCGGTGATAATCCCTCCATCGCCCAGCCACTTGAGTTCAGGTCCTCCCTGGATAACGTCCGCACAGCCTGACGCTGCGATCAGCGCGATGCATGCCAAGACCGTGCGGACGTTTCCCATGTTCGATAACTCCTGTGGCTGTTCTTCGTGGGTATTATACCGGGGATTCAGTCGTCACGGCTTGTGTCTTCGATCCTCGCGGAGTGGACGACGCCGTTAGGGTTTGACCCGCAGATCTTGGTTTGCGCCTTGATTGTCAGCGTCAGTTTTGATTCGGAAGTATAGCCACTTTGCGCGGATAGGCTGATCCAGAAACGTCGATTCCGACGGCCAAGGTCATATTCTTGGATTGTGACATGGTCACGCTCGAACCATTGCACCGCTCAATGCGTGCGCCAGTCAGGACCGGATGCAGAGCACGCTTGAACTTCTTGATCGGATCCCCAAACTGGTGGGCTTGATCCGCTGGCCTCGGCCGCAGATGTTTTCGAAGCGCGCGTAGTTGACAGTTCCAATCGCCCAGGCGTCCTGTAAGTTACTGATCGAATCTTCGAATGAGCTTGATAGGGACAGTGTGGCGCTTCCACTCGCTGTCCATTTGCCGGAGGCGCTAGACGCCTTAGCTGCGATCCCCACCGTGTGATCCGAGCCCGTCCTTTGAGTGAGAGTTCCCTTAGCAGATTTCCAGTTGTGAAATCCCATGTACTGCTCTTCGCGTCCTGGGAAGCGCTGCCTGAGGAACCAGCCACAAGGGACCCGTTTGGCAGCCGCGGAGACCTGCCCTGCCGACATCTGAGCCGTAGTTATGGTATTGGCTTGCACGGCCTGGTCGACGAAAGAGAAGTCTGTGGTGCGGGGTGCGGTCTCCGATGTCCGCAGAGCCTCGGCCGCCGCAGCACTGATAGGTGCGGCCGGCGCAGGTTCAGTTGTCGCTGGGGGAGGGTCTTGTCCGTCCGGGACCAGTTGCATCTCCTCGCCAGCTGGAGCGGTCATCCAGGTGGAAGGATTGTCGTTGACGTCGTATAGCTTCGGCTGGGTGCCGAGGTCTACGACGAGTTGCTGAGGAGCCGAGGCACCATTTCCATCGGTCTTGGCAGTAGACCAGAGTGGCGTGATGGTTGCCCCGCCTGCGGTGCCCACGAGGATGTTGATGGGAGAGGAACCTGCGGTATATATACCGGCTCACCCAGATCGCATCATTGGTGACGTCTACTCCGCACAGTTCCTCATCCCCTCCGATTGGCGTCGGATATTGGGCCGGTACGGCGGCGGGTGTTCCATCGCACTTCTGCTCGCCCGTGCCGTCCACGTCGGCGCGACAAGCTCTGTGAGCATGGGCGGCCGATCGGCTGCCATATCCGCCACGAACCGCACGATCCCGTGCTCGGTCAACCGGTCTGCCAGGACTGCTACGACTACGTGGGCGCGGTGCTGTGGCAGGCGCACGCGGGCGTGCTGCGGCACCGCTTCACTCTCGAAGTCCGCCGGGAACTGGCCAAGCAAGCGGGCATGAGCCGCCGCGCGTTCGGCAAGATCGTCCGGGTCTCCTTTGCGAAAGTCGCCGAGTAGCAGCGGCGGGGCCTGGTCCACTTTCACGCAGTGGTCGTCTGGACGGCCCCGAGGGTGGCACCGACCTTCCCCCTGACTGGACTGATCACGGCATGCTGGTCCGAGCCATCCCTGCTGCCATCCGGCGTGTGGAGGCCACCTCAGCCAGAAGTGAGCTGGGCCGGTGGCGGTGGTCTGGGGCGATCAGCTCGACCTCCGGCCGATCCTTCTCAGCGCCTCCCTCAATGGGGTCAGCGAACAGGCGGTAGCGGGCTACATCGCCAAGTACGCCACCAAGGGCGCCGAAGCTTCCGGCACCATCGATCACCGTGTCTCCTGCTCGGCCTGCCGGGGCAGGGGACGACTCGGCCCGTCCTCTTCCTGCACACGTTGCCAGGGCACTGGGCTCAAGCCGGGCTTGCTGCTGGACCTGCTGCCGGTGACCGAACATGCACGGTGCATGATCCGCACCTGTTGGGAGTTGGGCTCACGTGGCGAGTACGCGCACCTGAAACTACGGCCCTGGGCGCACATGCTGGGCTTTCGCGGCCACTTCGCGACCAAGTCGCGCCGCTACTCCACCACCATGGGCACACTACGCCAGACGCGCGCCGACCACCGTGCAGCCGAAGCACGCGTCCGCAACGGACTGCCCACACTCGGGGACGGCTCCACCTTCGTGCTCGGCCACTGGCGGTTCGTCGGCAGCGGCCATTCCCCCGGCGAGGCGATCTTGGCTGAGCGCATCCGGCAACAGGTGCAGTCCGCTCGCGCCATCTCCTCCCAGCGGGCGGCCGAATGAGCCCAACTCCGCCATCCGACAGTCTGCGGCTGTACCGCGTCACTGACGCCATGAACCTGCTCAGCCTGAGCCGCACCGTCATCTACGAGCAGATCAGAGCCGGGCGCCTGCGCTCGGTCACCCAAGGCCGTACCCGGCTCATCCCCGCCTCGGCCATCACCGACTACATCGCGCTACTGGAACAGGAAGCGAGCGCAGCATGACCATACGACGCAGCAAAGGAGACGGCGGCCTCCACTGGGACGAAGCACGTCAACGCTGGATCGCCTCGGTAACCGTGGGCTACACCCCCGCCGGAAAGCGCATCGTCAAGAAGGCCAGCGGCAAGACCAAGACGGAAGCCAAGGCCAAGTTGAAAGAGATCATCCGCGATTACGAAGACGGCCTGGCCATCGCGCCGGCGGACTACACGGTTGAACGCGCGGTCAATGACTGGCTGGCCTACGGGCTCAACGGACGCCACAGCGGCACCCTTGCCGCGTGCACCATCCTCTGCAGCACCCACGTCATCCCCTCGGTGCCCGGAAGCTCCGAGACCTCAGCGCGGAAGACGTGGACAAATGGCTCGCCGACAAGGCGAAGACGCTCAGCACTCGCACTCTGCAAGGACTTCACTCGTGCCTGACCCGGGCGATCAAGCGGGCCATGGCACGCGACAAGGTGAAGCGGAACGTGGTGGCACTGTGCTCGGTGCCGCAGGGCAAGGCCGGCCGTCCCTCGAAGGCGCTCACCCTCGTCCAGGCCGAATCCGTGCTCAAGGCGGCGGAGGGCTCACGGATGTACGCCTACATCGTCCTGTCCCTGCTCACCGGTGCCCGGACTGAAGAACTACGGGCCTTAACCTGGGATCACGAGGACTTGCAAGGTGATCCGGACGCGAACCCCTCCGTCCCGCCTCATCTGGCCGTGTGGAGGTCGGTGCGTGCGGGCGGCGACACCAAGACGCGCAAATCCCGGCGCACCCTCGCCCTGTCCAGGCGGTGCCTGGACGCGCTACAGCGGCAGCGAGAGCAACAGGAACGGGAGAGGCAGGCCGCAGGGGCGAAGTGGCAGGAGAACGGCCTCGTGTTCGCGTCCAAGGTCGGCACTCCGCTCGATCCGTCACACGTCCGGCGCGACTTCCGCAACGCCATCAGGGACGCGCAGGGCATCGATCCGTCGCAGTGGACCCCACGAGAACTTCGCCACAGCTTCGTCTCATTGCTCTCGGACAACGGCATCCCGTTGGAGGAGATCTCTCGGCTTGTGGGGCATAGCAGCACGGCGGTTACGGAGGCGGTGTACCGGAAGCAGATCCGGCCGGTGCTTCAGGCGGGCGCCGTCGCTATGGATCAGATCTTCGGGGAGCAGTAGCGCCCCTGTGAGCTTGTCGCGGGTAGTCACTCAGTTAGTCACCCAGCAACGCAGAAGGCCGGGTCCGAAGATCGGAACCGGCCTCTGGGCTGGTCTTACTGGGTCGGGGTGGCGGGATTTGAACCCACGGCCTCTTCGTCCCGAACGAAGCGCGCTGCCAAGCTGCGCTACACCCCGGTGCACAGGCGCTTTGCTTGTGCTCGCACGAGTCTAGCGGACTTTGGTGGTGCTCGCGTCATCCAGCCGAGGGGACAGTGGATCGTGAATCAGGCGGCGCTGGGGCGGCGGGGAACGAGGGTCAGCAGGGTGGCCTCAGGGGGGCAGGAGAAGCGGACCGGAGAGTAGGGAGAGGTGCCGAGGCCGGCGGAGACGTGCAGCCAGGCGGAGTCGTGGCGGTGGAGGCCCTTCACGCGCGCGCGGTCGATGCCGCAGTTGGTCACCAGAGCGCCGTAGAAGGGGATGCAGAGCTGGCCGCCGTGGGTGTGGCCCGCCAGCAGGAGCTGGTAGCCGTCGGCGGCGAAGCGCGACATGTTGGCGGGCTCTGGGGAGTGCATGACGCCCAGGCGCAGATCGGCGTCCGCCGGAGCGGGGCCGGCGATCTCGTCGTACCGGTCGCGGTTGATGTGGGAGTCGTGGATGCCGCCCACGTGGATGTCGAGCTCGCCGACCTTGACCCGCGCCGTGGTGTTGTTCATGTCGAGCCAGCCCGCGGCGGTCATGCCGGCGCCCAGCTCGGTCCACGGAAGGTTGGGGATGGTCTGCGTGGGGCCCTTGGAGGAGCTCCAGAGGTAGCGTGCGGGGTTCTTGGGCCTTGGGGCGTACAAGTCGTTGGATCCGTAGACGAACAGCCCGGGACGGGACAGCAGGGGCTCGACGGCGCGCAGGTAGGCGGGGACCGCGTCGGGGTGGGCGAGGGTGTCGCCGGTGTTCACCACGAGGTCGGGGTTGAGCGCGTCCAGTGACCGCACCCAGTTGATCAGGCGGGTGCGCCCGGGGGTGAGGTGCAGATCGGAGATCTGGAGGATGCGTATCGGCCGCTGGCCGGGGGCGAGCACGGGCACGTCGAAACGACGGAGCCGAAACCAGTTGCGCTCGATCACCGAGGCGTAGCCGAGCCCGGCGACGCCGGCACCGAGCAAGGACAGGGGTATCGCGGCAGCTTTCCTCACCCCTTCATCATGCCCGAGCGCGGAGCCCGCCGCTCGGCCGATGGCCCCGGTGTGGCCTCGCCGGGGGAAATGGCGGTGATCGGGGTGCGGGGACACGGCAAGATGGTGGCCATGAGCGCTTTGAAGGACAAGCTGAAGGCCGACCTCACGACGTCGATGAAGGCCCGTGACGAGGTGCGCACCCGGACGCTGCGCATGGCCCTCGCCGCCGTCAGCACCGAGGAGGTCGCGGGCAGGTCGGCGCGCGAGCTCACCGACGACGAAGTGGTGAAGGTGCTGACCAAGGAGGCCAAGAAGCGCCGGGAGGCGGCGGAGGCGTTCGCCGGCGCGGGGCGGGCCGAGCAGGCGCAGGCCGAGCAGGACGAGCAGGCCGTGCTGGACGAGTACCTTCCCGCGCAGCTGAGCGACGAGGAGCTCGACCGGCTCGTCCGGGAGGCCATCGCCGAGAGCGGCGCCGAAGGCCCGAGGGCGATGGGCCAGGTCATGAAGGTCCTGAACCCGAAGGTCGCCGGGCGGGCGGAAGGCGGCCGCGTGGCGCAGGCGGTCCGTGCCCACCTGTCCGCCTGATCATCTCTGGGCTGGCCGGGGCCGGATTCATCGCCGCCGGGCCTGGAGGCTCTGGCACGGGGTGTGCTCGTGGCCGCCGCGGTCCGGCCGAGGCGCAGATCGCGGGTGTCCTCGCGCGGGGGCGTGAGGTGAGGCGACGGTGGACGCCTGCGACGGCACCGTTCGAGTCGTGTCTCGCGCGCAGAGGCTGAGATGTGAAGTGCCCTCTCCCGAAGTCGGGGAGGGCACTTCTTCGTGGTCCCTTTGGCGGTGGACGGGGGTCAGCTTGGTGGTGGACGGGGGTCAGCGGCCGGGGATGACGGGAGCCACCTTGGTGGTGTCGGCTCCGCGGTCGTTTCCGCCGCGGTTGCCGCGGTTGCCGTTGCCCCGGTTGTTGTCCGGACCTCCGAGGTCTCCGTCCGGGCCGCCGTGATCGTCCGGAACCGGGAAGCCGGTGCCGTCGTTCTCGATCGGGTCCTTGGGAGGCTTGGGCGCGCAGCCGCCGCTGCAGCCGCCGAAGCGGCTCATGTCCGGCGCGGTGAACGACGAGGGGTCGATGCCGGAAAGGGCGTCGAGCATCGTCGCCTTCCAGATCTGACCTGAGATCGTGGCGCCGAACACCTCGCCGTAGTAGCGGCCGCCGATGGTGACGCCGCGCAGCGGGTGGGTGTAGGACCCGCGCGGGTCGCCGAGGCTGACGGCGCCGGCGAGGTCGGGGGTGTAGCCGGCGAACCAGGCGGTCATCGACCCGTCGGTGGTGCCGGTCTTGCCCGCGGCGTCCCGGCCGATGCCGCCGACGCCCCTCATCGTGCCCTTGGTGAACACGCCTTCGAGGATGGCGGACACCGCGTCGGCGACCTTCTCGTCGATGGCCTGCTTGCAGGAGGGCTTGAACTCGGTCGTCTCGCCGTTGCGGTTGGTGATCGAGGTGATCGCCATCGGCTTGCAGTACTTGCCGCGGGCGCCGAACGTCGCGTAGGCGCTGGCAACGGTGACCGGGTCCATCTCGTTGACGCCGAGGGTGAAGGTCTCGACCTCCTGCAGCTTGCGGCCGTCGGAGCGCTTGATGCCGAGGTCCTTGGCGGTCTTGACGACGTCGCAGAGCCCGACCTTGCGCTCGAGAGCGAGGAAGAAGGTGTTGACCGACCCCCAGGTGCCGGTCTGGAGGGTCCTGAAGGCGCCGCTGCCGCCCTCGGAGTTGTGCGCGACGTGGGTGGGGTCGCCGACGTTCTCGCCCTTGCAGTTCTTGAAGTCGCTGTAGCCGCCGGCCTGGAAGCTGCTGCCGGAGTTGAGGCCGTCGCCGAACTTCATGCCCTCCTTGAGCGCCGTCGCGAGGGTGAAGACCTTGAACGTCGATCCGGCCTGGAAACCGGTGCCGCCGCCGTGCGCGGCGTCGGCGACCAGGTTGTAGGTGGACTGGTTCTTCTTCTTGCTCCGCCCGTACTTGCGGCTCGCGGCCATGGCCTTGATCTCGCCGGTGCCCGGCTCGACCAGCGCCTCGGCGGCCACGGGCTTGTCCGAGGCGTGGACCCACTTCTTGATGGCCTTGTCGGCGGCCTTCTGCATCTTGGTGTCGAGCGTGGTCCTGATGGTCAGGCCGCCCCGGTTGAGGAACTCCTCGCGGGCCTTCTGGGTCTTGCCGAACTGCGTGTCGTTGCGGATCTCGTTCTGCACGTACATGCAGAAGTAGGGGTAGTCGCTCTCTTCGCAGCCGCCGGGGATGTCGATGTCCTTGAAGACGAGCTTCTTGGCCTTGGCCTCCGCCGCCTGCTCGGTCGTGATCTTCTTCAGCTCGGCCATGCGGTCGAGCACGGTGTTGCGGCGGGCCAGCAGGGCCGCCTTGTGCCGCTTGCCGAGGTTGGGGTCGGTGGCGTTGGGGTTCTGCACGGCTCCGGCCAGCGTGGCAGCCTCTTCGAGGTTCAGCTTGGACGCCGGCTTGTCGAAGAAGCGCCGGCTCGCGGCCTGGATGCCGTACGCGCTGGCGCCGAAATAGGCGATGTTGAGATAGCGCTCGAGGATGTCGTCCTTGGAGTACTTGTTCTCGATGCCCATGGCGTACCGCAGCTCGTTGAGCTTGCGCGAGACCGTCGGCGCGATGGCCGCCAGTTGTTCTTCCTTGGTCTCCGCCTTGTTCAGCAGGACCTGCTTCACGTACTGCTGGGTGATCGAGGAGCCGCCCTGCGAGACGGCGCCCGACTGGAAGTTCTTCATCATCGCGCGGGCGAAGCCCTCCAGGTCGAGGGCGCCGTGCTCGTAGAAGCGGAAGTCCTCGATGGAGATGATCGCCTGCTGCATGACCGGGGCGACCTTGTCCAGCGGCACCGATTCGCGGTTCTGGTAGTAGAACTGCGCGATCAGTTTGCCCTTGGCGTCCCGGATCTCGGTCTTCTCTGGAAGATCGGGCTCTTTGAGGTCCTCCGGGTTGAGGTTGAGCACGTCAGAGGCGCTCTTGATGCCGACGCCGGCCCCGCCGACGGTGGGCAGCGCGATGGCCGCGGCAAGCACGCCCGCGGCGACGGCGGCCGCGATGAGCCGCACCAGGTTCGCTACTACGGATCCCAGACCCTTGCCTTGAGCTCGCACGAGACCAAGGGTATGTCGAACCGCTGACTCAATAGGTACCCAAAGTCCATTTCGCATTGACTCGCGGACTACCCGCGGAGGGGATGACTAGTCATTCCCGGCCACATGGCCTGACATGACCATGCGGGAAATTGACCCGCCCGGGGTCTGTCGGTGCGAACGTCTGGTTGCGTACGTTCTCCTCTGCGGCAACTGAATAAGAGGAGGCTCGACGCCCGCGCCCGTCGGCCGCCAAGTGACGACTGACCACCTATAGGGGAGTGGGGTCGAAATGTGGATCACGGATTGGACCTCCCGTGCCGCCTGTCGAGGTGCGGATCCTGACGCGTTGTTCGTGCAGGGTGCCGCCCAGAACAGGGCGAAGCTCATCTGCCGAGGATGCCCGGTCCGTACCGAATGCCTCGCGGATGCACTGGACAATCGCATCGAGTTCGGGGTGTGGGGCGGGATGACCGAGCGAGAGCGGCGTGCGCTGCTCAGGCGTCGGCCGGATGTCACCTCTTGGCGTGATCTCCTGGAGGTCGCCAAGGAAGAGTACGAGCGGACCAACGAGTTGATCGCCGGCTGAGTCCGGGGGGCCGAGGCGGTCGCCTCGGGCCCACCAGGCGCCGGGGGGCTGATCACGGCCCCCTGAGTCGTGTCATCAGAGTGAAAGACGCGTCCGGTGGTCGTGAACCGCGCCACCGGGCGAAATCAGGAGGCGAGAAGTTCGCCGATCTCGCGCAGACCGGCGAGATCGTGCACGTCCTCCGGCATGGCGAGCACTTCGGCGATCGGCACAGTGGGGTGGGCCGATGCGAAGTGCTCCTGTTCCCGATGCTCGCGCGCGGCGAGCAGCATACGTCCGGCGTGAAGCCGCAACACGGCGGCCGTGAGCTCATGCTCGCCACGCGCTTCCAGGTCCTCTGCGGCCGCCGTGCTGCGGGCGGCCGAGAGGGCCGGCGCAGGCGAGCGATGAACTCTGTTGATCACCAGACCGGCCAAGGGCATGCTCTCTTCGGCCAGTCGCTCCACGAAGTACGAGGCCTCCCGCATCGCGTCCCTCTCGGGCGCGGCCACGACGAGGAACGCGGTGCCGGGAGCCTGGAGCAGGCGGTAGGTCTGCTCGGCCCGCTGCCTGAACCCTCCGAAGACGGCGTCCAGAGCGGCGACGAAGGTCTGGATGTCCTTGAGGAACTGCGCGCCCAAGATCTTGGTCAGCGCGCCGGCCACCAGACTGAAACCCGCGTTGAGCAGCTTGAACGCGCTCCTGCCCCCGGCTTTGGCGGGCGCCATGAGGATCCTGATGAGGCGTCCGTCGAGGAAGCGGCCGAGCCGCTCAGGGGCGTCGAGGAAGTCCAGCGCCGACCGGGACGGGGGCGTGTCGACGATGATCAGGTCCCAGTCGTCCGACCGGCGGAGCTGGCCGAGCTTCTCCATCGCCATGTACTCCTGCGTGCCGGAGAAACTGGACGACAGCGACTGGTAGAAGGGGTTGGTCAAGATCTGCCGGGCGCGCTCGGGGTCGGCGTGCGCCTCGATGATCTCGTCGAACGTCCGCTTCATGTCGAGCATCATCGCGTGCAACTCGCCCGTGCCCTCCACCCCGTCCACCAGGCGCGGGGTGTTGTCCAGCTCGGTGAGCCCCATCGACTGCGCCAGACGGCGCGCCGGGTCGACGGTGAGGACGACGACGCGCCGGCCGCGCTCGGCCGCCCGCAGGCCGATGGCCGCCGCCGTGGTGGTCTTCCCCACGCCGCCCGAGCCGCAGCACACCACGATGCGCGTGTGCGGGTCGTCCAGGACGGCGTCCATGTGGAGAACCGGTGAGGTGCGGCGCGGGCCGTCCCCGGGATGACCCGCGGTAGCCGTGGCGGAGGCGGTCATGCGAGCGTTTCCCTTGAGCGAGAGTTCGTGTGGCGGGGGCCGTTCACGGGGCGAGATCTCATGCGGCCCCTTGGGAGCGCATCGCCTCGGCCAGCTCGTACAGGCCGGAGAGGTCGGCGCCGTCGGGCAGGAGCGGCAGTTCGTACTGCGGAGTCTTGGCCCGGGCGAGCGACTGCCGCTCGCGGCGCTCAAGGACGGTGCGCCGCGCGTGCTCGGTGATCTCCTCGGCCAGCGCCTCGGCGATCTCGGACGCGCCGGCCGCGCCCTCGGCCAGGCCGGCGGCCTTGAGCCCGAGGGCGAGCTCGCCGGGGTCGAAGCCGCCGTCGACCGCGGCGTCCAGGGCGGCCTCGGGCAGCAGCTCGGGCCGCACCATGTTGATGAAGACGCCGCCGACGGGCAGCTTGGCCTCGTGGAGGCTCTCGATGCCGTCCAGCGTCTCCTGTACCGGCATCTCCTCCAGCAGCGTGACGAAGTGCACGGCGGTCTCGGGCGAGGCGACGACCCCGCGGACCAGGTCGGCGTGGTTCTTCACCGGCCCGATGCGCGCGAGCCCGGCCACCTCGCTGGTGACGTTGAGAAAGCGGGTGATGCGCCCCGTGGGCGGGGCGTCCATGACGACGGCGTCGTAGGCGCGTCTGCCGGCCTTGTCGCGGCGGCGCACGGCCTCGCTGGTCTTGCCGGTGACGAGCACGTCACGCAGGCCCGGGGCGATGGTCGTGGCGAAGTCGACCAGCCCGATCTTGTTGAGGGCCTTGCCGGCCCGGCGCATCCCGTAGAACATCTCGACGTACTCGAGCATGGCCTCTTCGGGGTCGATGGCCAGGGCGTACACGTCGCCGCCGCCCGGCGCCACGGCGATCTTGCGTTCCTCGTACGGCAGGGGCGGGATGTCGAAGACCTGGGCGATGCCTTGGCGTCCCTCCACCTCGACGAGCAGCACTTTCCGGCCGCCCGCCGCGAGGGCGAGGGCCAGCGCGGCGGCCACGGTCGTCTTGCCCGTGCCGCCCTTGCCGGTCACGACGTGGAGTCGTACGCCGTCCCAATCGGTGTCGCGAGCACTCACCCTTCGAAGGCTACCCAACAGTCACTTTCCGATTCGCCGTCCGCCCTCTTCAGAGCGCACCTGGGACGCAGGTCACACCCGCCGCGCGGCCGGTCGTCCACAGGGCGGGGCGTTCGGGACGGAGTTGTCCACAACCGTGGCGGCCGGGCCGCCTGGAGCCGTCCGGCCCGTCTACAGTTCCACCATGAAGCGCTACGAATATGCGACGGTCCCTCTGCTGACCCACGCCACCAAGCAGATCCTCGACAACTGGGGGCAGGACGGCTGGGAGCTCGTCACGGTCATCCCGGGGCCCAACCCCGAGCAGCTCGTCGCCTACATGAAGCGGGAGAAGGCATGAGCTCGCCTGAGGAACGCCTGAAGGAGCTGGGGCTCACTCTGCCCGAGGTCGTCAAGCCGCTGGCCTCGTACGTGCCCGCCGTCCGCACCGGCGACCACGTGTACGTGTCGGGCCAGATCCCGATGGAGAACGGCAAGCTCGGGGCCACGGGCAAGGTCGGCGCCGAGGTGACGCTCGAAGAGGCCAAGCGGCAGGCGAGGGTGTGCGCGCTCAACGGCATCGCCGCCGCCGCCCAGGCCGCGGGCGGCCTGGGGAACATCGTGCGCATCGTCAAGGTCGTCGGCTTCGTGGCGAGCGCCCCCGGGTTCACCGACCAGCCGAAGGTCGTCAACGGGGCCAGCGAGCTGTTCGGCGAGGTCTTCGGCGACGCGGGCATCCACGCGCGCAGCGCCGTCGGGGTGGCCGCCCTCCCGCTGGACGTCCCGGTCGAGGTGGAGCTCATCGCCGAAGTCCGATAGCCCATGACACCATGGTCCGGCCGAGTCCCGTTCGGTTGGACCATGGAGCGGGCCGCGTACCACGGAGGTCGCATGAACGGCATCCCGCTCCCCGGAGCGCTGGGCGTGCGCGCCCGCGAGATCCTCGCCGGGCAGATCGAGCCCGTGCCCGCGAGGGACGCCGCCACCGTGGTGCTCCTTCGCCCGAACGGCCCGGTTCCCGCCGATCCGCCCTCCGGAGCCGCAGGGGTCGAGGTCTACATGCTCCGGCGGGCGGCCAGCATGGCCTTCGCGGCGGGCGCGTACGTCTTCCCGGGCGGGTCGGTGGACCCGCGTGACGCCGACCAGGACGTCGCCTGGGCCGGGCCGCCGCCCGAGATCTGGGGCCGGGTGTTCGGCGCCGACGCCACCACCGCACGCGGCCTGGTCTGCGCGGCCGTGCGCGAGACCTTCGAGGAGTCCGGGGTCCTGCTGGCCGGCCCGAGCCCGGAGACGGTGGTCGCCGACACCACGGGGGACGACTGGGAGGCCGACCGCGAGGGGCTGATCGAGCGGCGCCTGTCTCTGGCGGAGTTCCTGCACAAGCGCGCCCTGGTCCTGCGCGCCGATCTGCTCCGGCCGTGGGCCCACTGGATCACGCCGGACGTCGAGCACAAGCGGTTCGACACGCGCTTCTTCGTGGCCGCGATGCCTCCGGGCCAGCGCACCCGCGACGTGGGAGGCGAGGCCGACGAGGTCGCATGGCTGCGCCCGGCGCAGGCGATCGAGCGGGCCGAGAACGGCGAGATCCTGCTGATGCCCCCGACCTTCCGCACCTTGACCGAATTATCGCAGTATGACGATGTGGGTGCCGTCCTGGCGTGCGAGCGAGAGATCGTGACCTTCAAACCGCACGCCGCCGAGGTGGACGGCGAGATGTGGCTGGTCATACCCGATGAGGATTATCGTCTGCCATGAGCGGTCTCCGAATCCCCGTGGACGGCCTGGACGGAGCCGGTACGGCCCGGGCCACCAACCTCCTGGCGCCCAACGCCTCTCCCATGACGCTCGACGGCACCAACACCTGGGTCATCGGCGAGCCCGGCGCGCGGTCCGTCCTGGTGGTCGATCCCGGCCCTGACGACGAGGGGCACCTGCGGCGGGTGGCCGGTCACCTCGCCGGGCGGCGGGTGGAGGCGATCCTGCTCACCCACGGCCACGACGACCACAGCGGCGGAGCCCGGCGCTTCGCCGAGATGGTGGGCGCGCGCGTACGCGCCCTCGACCCCGGGCACGTCCTCGGGGACGAAGGGCTCGGGGACGGCGACGTCGTCACGGCCGGCGATCTCGAACTGCGGGTCATCGGCACGCCGGGCCACTCGTTCGACTCGCTGTGCTTCTGGCTGCCGGGCGACGAGGCCATGCTGACCGGCGACACCGTCCTCGGCCGGGGCACCACCGTGATCGCGCCCGACGGCGATCTGGGCGATTACCTGCGCAGCCTCGACCGGCTGCGGGCCAGTGCCGAGATCGTGGCGGCGCGGGCGCTGCTGCCCGGCCACGGGCCGCTGCTGCCGGAGCCGATCACCGCGCTGGACGGTTACATCGCCCACAGACGCGAGCGCCTGCATCAGATCAGGCGAGCCCGTGACGAGGGCGCGAGGACTCCGGAGGAGATCGTCAGAGTCGTCTACGCGGAGGTCCCCGAAGATCTGTGGCCGGCGGCCGAGATGTCAGTGCGGGCGCAGCTGTCCTACCTGGACGGCCTGAACGCCTGACCCCCGCAGGGCGCCACGCCGGGCCTGCCTATCGCGAGCGGGCGTAGAGGCGGTCGGCGTCCATGATGACGACGGCTTTGGCCTCGATGCGGAGCCAGCCGCGCTGCGCGAAGTCGGCGAGAGCCTTGTTCACCGTCTCGCGGGAGGCGCCCACGTACTGCGCCAGCTCCTCCTGGGTGAGGTCGTGATGGACCCGCAGGCCCTCCTCGGTGCGCTGGCCGAACCGCTCGGCGAGGTCAAGCAGCGCCTTGCCGACGCGGCCGGGCACGTCGGTGAACACCAGGTCGGCCATGACGTCGTTGGTGCGGCGGAGCCGCTGGGCCAGGGCGCGGAGCAGGTGCAGGGCGACCTCGGGGCGTCCGGTCAGCCAGGGGCGCAGGTCGTCATGCCCCAACCCGGCCAGCCTGACGTCGGTCAGGGCGATGGCGCTCGCCGTGCGGGGCCTTGGGTCGAACAGGGAGAGCTCGCCGAACATTTCGCTCGGCCCGAGCACGCTCAGGAGGTTCTCGCGGCCGTCGGGTGCGGTGCGGATCAGCTTGATCTTGCCGTCCAGCACGACATAGAGCCGGTCACCCGTCTCGCCCTCGCTGAAGAGCGTCTGTCCCTTGTGGAGCTCCACCTCGGAGATGCCCGTGCGGAGTGCGGCGGCGCTCTCACGGTCGAGCGCGGAGAACAAAGGGGCCTTACCCAGCACGTCGTCGGTATTCACGGTGCCTCCTCGTCCAGTGGTCGCGCCACCACGCCTGCGCGCCACATCTGGGGATCGCGCTCGCTGCTAGACATTGTGACGTACTGCATCAAGGGGGTCGCATGGAGCCTGTCCGCGTAGGCTGTCGGGGTGCCTCGCAAAGTGACCTCCGCAGGGGAGTCCCGGCTCGCCCTGGTGCGCCGAGCTCGACGAATGACCCGAATCCTCGCGGAAACGTATCCCGACGCCCACTGCGAGCTCGACTTCGACAACCCGCTTGAGTTGCTGGTCGCGACGATCCTCTCAGCGCAGTGTACGGACAAACGGGTCAATATGGTTACTCCGGTACTCTTTGCCAAATACAGGTCCGCAGTTGACTATGCCGGCGCCGACCGGGCGGAGCTGGAGGAGATCATCCGGTCGACCGGGTTCTTCCGCGCCAAGACCAACAGCATCATCGGCATGGCCCAGGCCGTCTGCGAGCGTTACGGCGGCGAGGTGCCCGGCAAGCTCAAAGACCTCGTCACGCTCCCCGGGGTCGGCAGGAAGACCGCCAACGTGGTCCTCGGCAATGCCTTCAACGTGCCGGGCATCACGGTCGACACCCACTTCCAGCGCCTCACCCGCCGCTTCGCGTGGACCACCGAGACCGACCCGGTGAAGATCGAGCACGCGGTGGGCGAGCTCATCCCCAAGAGCCAGTGGACCGACATGTCGCACTATCTGATCTGGCACGGGCGTCGCATCTGCCACGCCCGCAAGCCCGCGTGCGGCGTGTGCCCGCTGGCGAGCCTCTGCCCGTCCTTCGGCGAGGGCCCGACCGATCCGGAGCAGGCCGCCAAGCTCGTCCGCACCGGCCCCTTCTCCTAGCCTCTCTCCCGTCTTCCCCTAGCCTGTCCGTTCTTGTCCTAAGTCTTCCCCGTTCTCCCGACCTTTCCCGCCGACCCGCGAACCGGCGCCCCTGGCCACGTGCCCGGCGAGCGCTCCGGCTTCCCGCCCGGCGACCGTTCGTCTCAGGCGCGGGAAGCTGCCGGATACGGCCGATGTTGCTCCCCGCAGGAGGTGTGGCATGACTGCTCCCGTGCCCGGCTGGCTGAACGATCTCGCGGCGAACGCCGTCCACCGTCCCGTTCCCGCGGCGTTGCGCCCCCCGGCCGCCGGAGGACGCGCCGCGGCCGTCCTGCTGCTGTTCGGCGAGTCCGAGCAGGGCCCCGACGTCCTGCTGATCCAGCGCAGCGCCAAGGGGCGCAACCACGCCGGGCAGCCCGCCTTCCCCGGCGGAGGCGTGGACCCCGGCGACGGCGGCCCCGTCGGCGCGGCACTGCGCGAGGCCGAGGAGGAGACCGGCCTCGACCCCGGCGGCGTGCGCGTGGTGGGCACGCTCCCTGAGCTTTACGTCTGGCGGAGCGACAACAGGGTCACCCCGGTGCTCGGCTGGTGGCACACGCCATGCGCCGTCCACGCGGCCTCTCCCGACGAGGTCGACGCGGTGGCCCGCGTGCCGGTCGGCGAGTTGGCCGACCCGCGCAACCGCCTGCGGCTGCGCCTCCCCGGCGGCTTCGCGGGGCCGGCGTTCAAGGTGCGCGGCATGCTGGTCTGGGGGTTCACCGCCGGCATCCTGAACGACGTGCTGGCGGCCACCGGGTTCGAGCGGCCCTGGGACGACGAGCGCGTCGAGGAACTGCCCCCCGAGATGCTCCGCCTGGCCCGCCGATAGCGACATACGGCGCACATCCCGACGTCGCGGCCTCTCCGGCTCTGCCGCCCCTCAGCGGGCGATCACGGGAGGATGAGGCCGAGCGCCGCCCAGTCGGCCACGTCCTCGTCCGGGTCGGTGGCCAGCCGGCGCAGCGCCGCGAGGCCGGCCGGGTCCGGAGGGCGGCCGACCACGTGCGACAGCGCGTACGCGGCGCCGTAGCGCACGGTGGGGTCGGGATGCGTGGACAGCTCGATCACCGACGGCAGGGCCCGCTGATCGCGCAGGTGCCCGAAAGCGATCAGCACCGCGTGGAGCACGCGGACGTCGTCGTCCGAGGCGGCGAGATAGCGCAGGACCGAGAGGGTCTTGTCGACGAACGGCCGCTGAGGCGTGCCCAGCTCGCCCAGGATGTCGACGCCCAGGACGCGTTCGGCGCGCGAATCGCTCGCGCACAGCCGCCTGGCCTCGGTGAAGGTCTCGAGATCACCTCGCGCGTGCAGCGCGTCCACGGCCTTCCACCTGGCGGGGCCGTCCGGGTCGTCGTCCTCCAGGGCGACGGCGATCAACTCGCCGACGCCGAGCCTCGCCAACTCGGGGGACACGCCCGCGTCCGCGTGCACCCAGCGGAGGTTGCGTATCCAGGACCGCGGCCTGCCTTCGGGCACGGTGGCACCACCCGTCGCGGGGTTGCCGTCCGCGCGCCCGTCGTTCGACCCCCCGATCGATACCATGCCGCAACGATATCGAGCCAACGAGTGCACGGCTCGTGGCCGCGCTGGATACCGTTGAGGCGTGAGCGGCGATCTCCTCGATTTCATCCTGATTGTTCTCGTGATCGCCTTTGCCGTGTCCGGCTACCGGCAAGGGTTCATCATCGGGGCTTTCAGCTTCCTCGGCTTCGTCGGCGGAGGTGTCCTCGGGGTGCTGATCGCCCCGCCGATCGCCCATGCCGTCGTCAGCGGGTCCACCGAGCAGGCACTGCTCGCCATAGTGATCGTCTTCCTGGCCGCGGTGATCGGGCAGTTCGCCTCCTCCACGATCGGCGCGGTCGTCCGCAGCCACGTCACCTGGGAGCCCGCCCGCACTGTGGACGCGCTCGGCGGCACCTTCACCAGCGCGCTGTCCGTCCTGATCATCGCCTGGCTGATCGGCTCGCTGCTCTCCGTCGCCCCCTTCCCCTGGCTGAGCCAGCAGACCAACGGCTCGCTGCTCCTGCGCACCGTCGACCGGGCGATGCCCGAGAAGGCCAAGGAATGGCAGCTCTCCTTCAAGGAGTTCGTCGACAGCTCCGAGTTCCCGCAGGTGTTCAACGCCATCGGGGGCGGGACGTTCGTCGACGTGCCGCCGCCGGACGCCAGCGTCCTCCAGGAGCCGCAGCTCAAGCGGGCCCGCCGGGCGATCGTCAAGGTCCAGGGGACGGCGCCCGCCTGCCGCAAGCTCATCGAGGGCACCGGCTTCGTCTTCGCCCCGCACCGCATCCTGACCAACGCGCACGTGGTCGCCGGAGTCACCCAGGCGCTGCGGGTCACCGACGACAAGCGCGTCGGGCATGACGCCCAGGTGGTGCTCTACAACCCCGACCGCGACATCGCCGTCCTGTACGTCCCCGACCTTGACGTGACGCCGCTGAAGTTCGACTACACCGCGGAGAGCCAGGACGACGCGATCATCGCCGGGTTCCCCAAGGGCAAGGGCTTCACGACAAGGCCGGCGCGGATCCGCGTCAAGCAGAACGCCAAGGCGTCGGACATCTACTCGCGCAAGACGGTCACCCGCGAGGTGTACGCCATCCGAGGGCTGGTCCAGGCCGGCAACTCCGGCGGCCCGCTGCTCACCCCGACCGGCCAGGTGTACGGCGTGATCTTCGCCGCGGCGACCGACCAGTCGGACGTCGGGTACGCGCTCACCGCCGCCGAGATACGGCCTGACACCGACGAGGGCAGCGCGGCCGTGGCCCGCGTGGACACCCAGGACTGCGACTGATCTCCGCAGGCCGCGCGGTCGTGCGATGCCGCGGCCGGTCTTCCTCGTCCGCGCGGCCATGCGCTGCCTGATCCCCATCGCCTCGCGCTCCGGGCCTCCGTACGCCGCCCGGGTCAGCTCGGGCGTGCGGCCCTGAACGCGTCCGCGACCCGGGCGACGGCCACGGAGGGCGGGGTCGCCGGGTGCTCGGCGAGATCACGGGCGGCGCGAACCGCCGCCGCCACATCGATGGGACGCGCCGCGCCGCCGCTCCCGGCGTCGTACCGGGCGACCCGGTCGGCGCCCCGGCCGAGCAGCGTGGCCGCGCCTCGGGTGTTGCCCCGCTGGAGGTGCGTGAGACCCACGCAGATCTGGGCCAGCCCCTGCCACAGCTCGCGCTCGTCGTCCGGCCCCGTCTTCCACCGCGCCTCCAGCACCTCGTGGGCGTGGAACGGGCGTTCTTCCGCGAGGTAGGCGAGCGCGTCGGCGACGGCCTGCCCGGTGCCTGGAGCGTACTCGTCCGGGACGCGTTCGACGCCCTGCGCTCCCTTGGGGAGGGGACGGCCCAGCGCGTCACGCGGGCGCGCGTTGCGCGGCCGTCCCGCCGGATCGCGGTCCCGTCTCGTCGAATCGGTGCCCCGTCCCGCCGGATCCTGGTCCCGGCCCGCCGGATCGGTGCCCCGGCCCGCCGGATCCTCATCTCTCCGGCGCGGATCCGGATCCCGTCCCGCGGAGGTTCCTGCCCGTCCGGTCCGCTGCCCGTCCTGCCCGTCCTGGCTCGCCTGGTGGCCGCTCATCGTCCGTCCCTCCTGGGTACTCCCATCCTCCTCCAGGCTCGCGACGCCGTGGGCCGGCGGCTGGAGACGTCGTCACCTGTCGGGTTCGGGGTCGCCCAGCCAGCCCAGCAGCTCGGCGTCGAACTGCTCCGGCTGCTCCTCGTGCGGGAAATGCCCGACGCCCTCGAAGAGCCGCCACCGGTACGGCGCGGCGACGTACCTGCTCGACCCCTGCGCGGTGCGCGGCAGCACGCAGGTGTCCAGCGAGCCGTGCAACTGCAACACCGGCATCTCGAGCTCGGTGCGCACGAGCCTGCGGTAGCGCATGCCGTCCGGCCGGAGCTGCGAGCGGACGAACCACCGGTGGTACTCCAGCGCACAGTGGGCGACGGTGGGGATGCTGAAGGCGCCGCGGTAGGTCGCGGCGACATCCTCCTCCAACCCGCCCGGCCCCGACCAGGCGTCGAGCAGCCGCCCCACCTGCGCGGCGCCGTCCTTGGTCAGACGCCGCTCAGGAATCCAGGGAAGCTGGTACCCCAGCATGTGCCCGCTGGCCTTGAGCTGGCCGAACGGGCTGCCGATGATGGCCTGGCGCAGCCGCAGCGGGTGCGCGGCGGACACGATGACCAGGCGCCGCACGACCTTCGGGTCCGTCGCGCCCATGGTCCACGCCACCAGGCCGCCCCAGTCGTGGCCGACGACCACGGCGCTCGTCTCGCCGAGCGCGCGGACCAGGCCGGCCATGCTCCCCGCGAGCGACGGCAGGTCGTACCCCCGGGGCGGCTTGTCGCTCGCCCCGTACCCTCGCAGGTCCACGGCGACGGCCCGGTAGCCGGCGGCCGCCAGGGACTCGAGCTGGTGCCGCCACGTCCACCAGAACTGCGGGAAGCCGTGCAGCAGCAGCACCAGCGGCCCGTCGCCGGCCTCCACGACGTGGAACATGCCGTTTCCCGCATGGACGGACCGGTGGGTCCAGGGCCCGGGGATGTGGGCCAGCGACTCGTCGGGGCGCGCGCTCATGGGGCGGCTCACGGGCTGGGGCTCGTGCGCCCGGAGTCGGGGTCACCGGCGCCCGTGGCCCCGGAGGGACCCGCGGTCGGCCCGCCGGCCGAGCCGGCCGGGGCCGAGGCGGACGAGCCGGCCAGCGGCACGCGGTGGTGGCCGACCTGTCCCGCGGTCGGTCCGCGGTACGGCTCGGGAGCCGGGCGCGGTGAGGGAGTGGGAAGGGCGACGGGCTCCTCCTCACCGGGCCTTGCGACGTCCTTGAGGTTCTTCAGGCTGCGGGCGGTGCGCTTCATCCCGGCGAGCCCTTTGAGGCGGCGGTAGCCGACGAACGCGAGCAGCAGCGCCATGACCAAGTAGAACGCCGTCACGATCGTGAACGCCAGCCACGGCATCATGCCGAGCTGTACCAGGCCGTAGGCGATGGCGAACGAGGCAAGGATCAGGCACAGGTGCAGCATGAACGCGGCCACACCGAACAGCCCGACGGCCGTGCCGACACGTTTGGCGTCGAACTTCAGCTCGGCCTTCGCCAGCTCGATCTCGGAGCGGACCAGAGTCGATATGTGGTGGCTCGCCTGGGCGACGAGTGCGCCGAGCGATTCCTCCTCGGTTGGAGCGGCCATGTGTGCTCTCCTATCGGGTGTTGCGGTCACATTCATCCTGCGTGGTGTCCATCGTTCCGCCTCGCCACCCGGTTCGCCGCATCGGACTCGCGCATCGATGCGGGCGGCCATGCGCCACCGGACATGCCCGGTACTTCTCCGATCAAGGCGGCCGGAACGCCGCGAGTGCGGATCCGGGGCCTCTCCGGCCGGATCCGCACCCTTCAGCGATCACCCGCGGGCGACCCGCGTCCTGGAAGACCTCCAGATCTGGATCAGTCGTCGCTCGACGTGGAGGGGAGCTTCTCGGAGATCAGCGTCATCACGGAGCTGTCGGCCAGGGTGGTGACGTCGCCGATGCTGCGGTTCTCCGCCACGTCGCGGAGCAGGCGGCGCATGATCTTGCCTGACCGGGTCTTCGGCAGCTCCGGGACGACCAGGATCTGACGGGGCTTGGCGATCGGGCCGAGCGCCTTGGACACGTGGTCGCGCAGCTCCTTGGCGATGTCCGTGCCCTCCTCGGCGTTGCCGCGGAGGATCACGAAGGACACGATGGCCTGGCCGGTGATCGGGTCGGTGGCGCCCACGACCGCGGCCTCGGCCACCTTGGGGTGCGACACCAGTGCCGACTCCACCTCGGTGGTGGAGATGTTGTGCCCGGACACCAGCATGACGTCGTCGACCCGGCCGAGCAGCCACAGGTCGCCGTCCTCGTCGCGCTTGGCGCCGTCCCCGGGGAAGTACATGCCCTCGAAGCGCGACCAGTAGGTGTCGGCGTAGCGCTTGTCGTCGCCCCAGATGCCGCGCAGCATGGACGGCCAGGGCTCGCGGACGACGAGGAAACCGCCGCCGCCGTCGGGCACCGACTTGGCCTGGTCGTCGACGACGTCGGCCACGATGCCCGGAAGCGGCCGCATGGCGGCGCCCGGCTTGCCCGACGTCACGCCCGGCAGGGGGCTGATCATGATGGCGCCGGTCTCGGTCTGCCACCAGGTGTCCACGACGGGGCAGCGGTCGCCGCCGATGTGCTCGCGATACCAGACGTAGGCCTCGGGGTTGATCGGCTCGCCGACGGACCCCAGGACCCGCAGGGACGACATGTCGTACTTGGCGGGGATGTCGTCCCCCCACTTCATGAACGTGCGGATCGCGGTGGGCGCGGTGTACAGGATCGTCACGCCGTACTTCTGCACGATCTCCCAGAAGCGGCCTCTGTGCGGAGTGTCCGGCGTGCCCTCGTAGATCACGCTCGTCGCGCCGTTGGCCAGCGGCCCGTACACGATGTAGGAGTGCCCGGTCACCCAGCCGATGTCGGCCGTGCACCAGTAGACGTCCGACTCGGGCTTCAGGTCGAACACCGCGTGGTGGGTCCAGGCGGTCTGGGTCAGGTAGCCGCCCGTGGTGTGCAGGATGCCCTTCGGCTTACCGGTCGTGCCGCTGGTGTACAGGATGTACAGCGGGTGCTCGGCGTCGTGCTGCGCCGGCTTGTGCTCCTCGCTCTGGCGGTCGACGACGTCGTGCCACCAGACGTCCTTGTCGGTCACCTGGACGTCCTGGCCGGTACGGCGGACGACGAGCACGTGCTCGATGCCGGGGCACTCGGCGACGGCCTCGTCCACGGTCGGCTTGAGCGCGCTCGGGGCCCCGCGCCGGTAGCCGCCGTCCGCGGTGATGACCAGCTTCGCGTCGGCGTCCTTGATGCGCCCGCTGAGCGCGGAGGCGGAGAACCCGCCGAAGACGACCGAGTGGACCGCGCCGATGCGCGCGCACGCGAGCATGGCGATCGGCAGCTCGGGGATCATCGGCATGTAGATCGCGACCCGGTCGCCCTCGCCGACGCCCAGCTCGGTCAGGGCGTTGGCCGCCTTGCTCACCTCGCGCTGCAGGTCGGCGTAGGTGAGCGTGCGGGTGTCACCCTCTGGTTCGCCTTCCCAGTGGTAGGCCACCTTGTCGCCTCGGCCGGCCTCGACATGCCGGTCGACGCAGTTGTAGGCGACGTTCAGCGTGCCGCCCAGGAACCACTTGGCGAAGGGCGGGTTCCACTCAAGAGTCGTCTCCCAGCGCCGCCCCCAACTCAGCCGGTCCGCCGCCCGCTCCCAGAAGCCGAGCCGGTCGTTCGCCGCCTCGTCGTAGGCGTCGGCCGTGACGTTCGCAGCCGCGGCGAGATCTTGCGGCGGCGCGAAGCGCCGGCTCTCGCGCAGCAGGTTCGACAGAGTCTCCTGGGTCTCACGACCAGGGGTTTCCGGGGCCACAACGTACTCCTTCACATGGCCTGTCTCGATTGGGCTGGGTCCCACTTCACCAGTCTCGCGGTGGCGGGACAAGGGGGGACCGACCGGTTACGCCCGTCGGCCGTCACATCCGCGGATGTTCACAACGGGCTTTACATGCGGTCACAAAAGCGGCGGATTCGTTGTGGAAATGATATCCAACGATAAAAGCCGCGAGCACAGAAGGCCCATTCGCGGTGTGCTCGTTGAACGGTGTGAACCGCGCGCCGAACGGTGCCTCCATTCCCCGGCCGGTGCGCTCTGGAGGCGTCTTTGGCGACGCGGTGAACCCGCGGCCCGTCCTGCCGGTACGCCCGTGAACTTCTCTTGACCTGCCGTTGAACTCCGCTGCCGTATGTCAGCATCGTACTCGCGGGTAGGGTCTGGAGGCGTGAGCGACCCACTGGCTGTCATCGCCGGGCTTCCCGGCGTTCCGGAGGCCGTCCAGAACGCCCGGGCGGCGGTCGACCGGCTGTACGGGCATCGCGTCCTGCGCCGCCGCGGCCCGGAGGTGTCCGCCGAGTCCGCACTGCGCGGCGCGCGCGCCTCGGCAGCCCTCGAAGGCGCCGACGTCGCGCTGGAGGTGCTGCGGTCAGGGGAGGCGGGGTCGACGGTCGCCGCCGGGGCGCTGCGCGCGTCCGCCGAGATCGGGCGGCTCGGCGTCACCTGGCGCACGGCGCCGAGGCAGGTGCTCGCCCGCCTGCACGCCCTGGCCGCCGCGGGGCTCCTGCCCGGCCCTCTGCTCGGCCGCCCCCGCACGGAGACCCCACTCGGCGACCGGCCGTCGACGGGCGAGGCATCCCGCCGCGGGACGGCCGAGGGGGCCGACCCCGGCCCGCTGGTGACGGCCGAGGGGTCCGAGCCCGGCAGGTCGCCGACGGGCGAGGGGGGCGACGCCGACCTCGGCACCCTCGCCGGAGGGCCCGGCTTCCTCGATCTCGGCCCCGCTCCCGACGCCGCGGCGGCGGCCGTGCGCGTCGCTTCCCTGGTGACGCTGATCACGACGCCGACGAAGGCCCCGGCGCTGGTACTCGCCGCCATCGTGCACGCCGAGCTGATCGCCGTCCGCTCCTTCGGAACCGTGGACGGCGTGGTGGCGCGGGCCGCCGAGCGGCTCACGCTCGTGGAGTTCGGGCTGGACCCCAAATCGCTCGTGGCGGTAGAGGTCGGCCACCATGACCTCGGCGACGCGTACGCGGAGAGCCTGCGGGGGTACCTCAAGGGCACCGGCGAGGGGGTCGCGGGCTGGGTGCGGCACTGCGCCGCCGCCGTCGAACTCGGCGTCCGCGAGGCGACGGCCATCTGCGAGGCCCTGCAACGAGGCTGAGCCCGCGCCTGTGCGGCCGTGACCGCCGCCACGGACCAAAGACGCCGAGATCACGCCGACAGGGGGCCGAACGGGGGCCGGCGCCGTCCGGGAGTGAAAGCCTTGTCCCTGAACGGACACCCTTGAGGGAGATTTACGGTCGGCGCCTCAGGAGTGATATCGGCTCCGGACACAAGCGAACGGCGCCCCTGGTCTGGGGCGCCGTCGCCAGTGCGCCACACCGGGTTACCAAGCGTGCACCTCAAATCGTCGGAGCGGGACAAGCCCGTCTCGACGCGCCTCCCGCGGCTGGTCGCGCGTGGGTACCCGGTGGTCGCACTCGAACACTCAGTCCGTGCAACCTTTCTACGTCGGATCCCGCCTGATGGGAACCCCTTGGAGCAAGACCTTTACCGACTTCTGCGTGTCGCGTGCACCGAACGCTCGCTCGCTCGCATGTCGTCCCTGGGGGCTCCTCGGGCCGCGCTCGGGGCCTTCGCGCGCCTTCTCGGCGATCCTGACAGCCCGGCGTGAACCTCTTTCGATCACCGACGGTGATCGGCCTCCGCGGGGCGTTTTTCGCATACTTGTAGTAGCCGATCCGCTACGGCGGAAAAAAACTCGCGGAAATCAGAGTTTGCTTCTCGACGGAACTTGAGTTCATCGGGCACCATACGTTGGTGTCCACATGACTGTGGCGTTGGTTCCTGGGTAAGATTTTTGCAGACCCTTGCCGCGCCGCAGCGGGCGATGAAGGCTTTCTTCTAAAACGGGACCGGCTCTACCCCCCCGGAGCCGGACCGGTTGGCGACCCCCGCTCTCCCCCCCCCGGCGGGGGTCGCCCTTTTCTCGAAACACCATCCCTGCCGCCGCGCAGACGCACCACCGGGCGACCCGTGATCCTCTCCTGAACGCCACGCCACGCCACGCCAGGCCGCCGAGCCGGCGTACTTCATGGGCGTCGCGTCCCGGCACCCCACGGCCCAGGCCCCCGCCGCCTCCCGTGTCGTCGTTATCCACAGAACGCCGTTCGCCGCCATGGGCCGAGCGGGAGATCGTGCAAGGTGAGGGCTCCCGACGACAGGGAGGCCACCACATGCACCGCCCTCTGGTGATCACTGAAGATCAAGACCTGCTCGACGATCTCCTGCGGGTCGCCGCCGCCGCGGGTGTCGAGATCGACGTCGCGCACGCACCCGCGCACGCCAGGCCCTACTGGCAGCGTGCGCCGCTCGTCGTCGTGGGCGCCGACTCGGCCGATGCCCTCGCCGCGGCCGGGCCACCGCCCCGCCAGGGGGTGCTCCTGGTCACCAGGGCGTCCGATGATCCCGCCGTCTGGCGAAGATGCGTGGCCGTGGGCGCCAAAGCGGTCCTCGAACTGCCGGAGGCCGAAAGGCGACTGGTGGACGAGTTCGCCGAGGCGTCCGAACCGGTGATCAGGGCGGGTGAGACCGTCTGCGTCATCGGAGGCAGCGGCGGCGCCGGGGCGAGTGTGCTCGCGGCGTCCCTGGCCCTCACCGGGGCGCGGCGAGGTCTGCGCACGCTCCTGGTGGACGCCGACCCGCTCGGCGGCGGCATAGACGTCATCCTCGGCCAAGAGCACGCCATCGGGGCACGATGGCCCGACATCGTCGAGCGAGAAGGCCGGGTGAGTTTCACGGCGCTCCAAGCCGCCCTGCCGACGATGGGCGAGCTCACGGTGCTGTCATGGCATCGAGGAGAGTCCCCGCCCATCCCTCCCGAAGCGATGCGGGCCGTTCTCGAGGCGGCGCACAGGGGGTGCGATCTCATCGTCGTCGACTTACCGCGGCACGTCGGCCCCGCGTCGGGCGAGGCCCTTTCGCGGGCGGTCTCCACTCTGCTGCTCGTGCCCGCGGATGTGCGGGGGGTGCTTTCGGCGTCACAGCTGTTGATCGACGTCAGCCGGCACACCTCCGCTCTCGGCGTCGTGGTCCGCGCCGGCGCGCTGCTCCCAGAGGTGATCACGCACTCGCTGGGGGTGCCCTGCGTCGGAGTCCTCGAAGATCAGCGAGGCCTCGCCGACGTCCTCAACCGCGGTGACGCGCCACCACTGGGCGACCGCACGCCGCTCGGCCGCTTCTGCGCCGACTTCCTGGCGACCCTGGAGACCCGATGACCTACCGGCCCCACCACACCCTCACCCTCCCTGCGGCCACGACCACAGCGGCCGTCCGCGCACCAGGTCACAGCACGCCGGCCCCGACCCGTCCCGCCACGTCCCCACGGGGTCCCGCCGCGTCCCCACGGGGTCCCGCCGCGTCCCCACGGGGTCCCGCCGCGTCGCCACGGGGTCCCGCCGCGTCGCCACGGACCTTCGCCGCGCCGAGGGCCGCAGACGCGAGCCGAAGTGTCAGCGCACCCTCGCCGGGCGGACGTTCCTGTCCGCCTCATGGCACGGTGGTTCGCCGATGAACCGCGCCGTGGTGTCCCCTGACCTGGTGGAAGCCGTACGGGTGCGCCTGGCTCGCACCGGCGCCGACCCCTCGGCCGCCCAGGTGGCCGCCGCTCTCCGCGCCGAACGTGCGGTGCTCGGCGACGCCGAGGTCCTCGCCGTCGCCCGTGCCCTGCGCGCCGACCTGATCGGCGCAGGGCCGCTCGAACCCCTGCTGGCCGAGCCAGATGTCACCGATGTGCTGGTCAACGGCGCCCGTGAGGTCTGGGTCGACACCGGCGACGGCCTGAGGCGCACCTCTGTGGTGTTCTCAGGTGACGACGAGGTGCGGCGGCTCGCCCAGAGGCTGGCCGCGGCCGCGGGCAGGCGTCTCGACGACGCCTGCCCCTACGTCGACGCCCGGCTGCCGGGCGGGGTGCGCCTGCACGCGATCCTGCCGCCGGTCGCCTCCGAGGGCACCTGCCTGTCCCTGCGGCTACCACCACGAAGATCCTTCACATTGGACGAACTGGTTCCCGGCCCGGGGGCCGCGGCGGTACGCGCGATGGTCGTCTCACGGCTGGCGTTCCTGGTGACCGGCGGCACAGGCACTGGAAAAACCACACTTTTGTCCGGAATGCTGTCGCTCGCCCACCCAGGTGAGCGGCTGGTCCTCGTGGAGGACTCCTCAGAGCTCCGCCCGATCCATCCGCATGTCGTCCGCCTGGAGACCAGGCCGTCCAACCTGGAAGGGGCCGGCGGGGTGGGACTGCGCGATCTCGTCCGGCAGGCGCTCCGCATGCGACCGGACCGGCTTGTCGTCGGAGAAGTGCGCGGAGCGGAAGTTGTGGACCTCCTGGCCGCTCTCAACACCGGTCACGACGGTGGGTGCGGCACTCTGCACGCGAACAA
The DNA here is from genome assembly GCF_042654065.1 of Sphaerisporangium dianthi. NCBI lineage: Bacteria > Bacillati > Actinomycetota > Actinomycetes > Streptosporangiales > Streptosporangiaceae > Sphaerisporangium > Sphaerisporangium dianthi. The sequence continues at coordinate 46,880 of NZ_JBHSFP010000002.1, forward strand.
TCCCGCCGACGTGCCCGCACGGCTCGAGGCACTCGCCTGCGCCGCGGGTCTGTCCAGAGAAGCCGTCCACAGCCAGCTCGCCGCGGCGCTCGACGCGGTGATCCATGTGGTCCGCGATCCCGGCGGCGGCCGGCGCAGAGTCGCTGAGATATGCCTCATGGAACGCGAGCCGTCCGGTTTCGTCCGCGTGGTTCCCGCGCTCACCTTCCCCGCCGCCGGTGCACCCCGGCCCGGCCCGGCCCTCCCCGCCCTCCTCGCCAGAGCCCCCGGCGCTCTCCCATGACCCGGGCCCGTGATGGCGAACACGTGATGGCAGGCACGTCCTGACGGTGCGTGGTGGCGGGCACGTGGTGAGGGGCGCGTGGTGGCAGGCGCCCTTGGGGCCCTGCCTCGGTGAGGGTCGCTCACACCGCCGAGGCGGCTCTCGGCGCCTGACCACGCGGGCGGCCGAGAAGCGCCCTGCCACCGGACGGGGCGGATGTAGGTGGACGGTGCGCTATCAGGCGGCCACCGGCCGCGGCCGGGGTTGTGCCCGGGAAGGAGCGTCGAGTGCTGGCCGTTGGTGTGATCTTGATCGCTGTCGCGGCAGGGGTGTGGTCCGGCCCCGATGCCGCGACCGTCCGGCTGGCCGCCTTGACGCGCGCCGAAAATCATGTGCGATGGCCGTTCGTCGATCACTTGTCGCGTGTCGTCCGTCGGCAGAGCCGGGCTCGTCGGGCCGCCGCCTGGCGAAGGGCGTCGATCGAACTGTGCCGGGCCCTCGTCGCCGAGCTGGCGAGCGGGCGGACACCAGGGGACGCCCTGGCGCGAGCCGTGTCGTGTGTCGATCTTCCCGATCCCGCGGTCCTCCGCCCGGTCGTCGCCATCGCCCGCGACGGTGGAGACGTGGCCTCGGCCCTGGAGCGAGCCGCTCCCGAGCATGGAGGTGAGGGCTTGAGGCGCCTCGCGGCCTGCTGGCGTGTCAGCCTGGCCTCGGGCGCGAGTTTGACGGCCTTGGTGGAACGCGTGGGTCGCTCCCTGAGGGAGGCCGAGGCCCACCGCTCCGAGGTGGCGGCCCAGTTGGCAGGGCCTCGTTCGACGGCCCGGTTGCTTGCGGGGCTTCCCCTGCTCGGTGTCCTGCTCGCGGCCGGTCTCGGCCTGCGCCCGCTGCACTTCCTGCTCGGGGGGCCGGCCGGGGTGGTGTGCCTCGGTGCCGGTGTGCTGCTCGATGTGGCCGGTGTCTGGTGGATGAACCGGCTCGTGTCGCACGCTCAAGAGGCAGGCGCGTGAGGCAAGCGGCGCGCGCGGAAGTCGTCGAGGCATGGACGTGAGACCGGCCCCGATGGCAGGCGCGTGAGGTCGAGGCGGCGCCTGCCTCCGTTTCCGTCATGACCTTGCCGGTCTGTCTCGTCCGCGATCCGGGGCGACCGGGCTCGGCCGGTCCGCGAACGAGACGAATGATCGGATGGCTTATGAGCATCCTGCTCGCTGTGGGGTTGGCCGCGCTCTCCGCGTGGCTCTGGTTCACTCCTTGGGACGCGCGAGAACGGCTCGCCAAGATCTCCGTGTTCCGGCTGCCGCTTGAGCCGGATGAACGCCGAGGGTGGCGCGGCTCGGGCTTGCCGGTGCCCGGCCGCAACAGCACCCAACGGTCTCGCGGGCCGGGCCGGCCCGGGCCGGCCCAAGGGGCGGCCGGCCGCAGGCCGTACACGCTTCGGGATGCGATTCCGCCGATCGTGGCGGCAGCGGGTGGCATCGCGCTCATCGGTGGCGTGCCAGGAGTGGTCTGCGGGGCGGGCGCGGGTGGCCTGGTGCTGGTGATCGGCCGTCGCGGACAACCCGGCGAGGTTCGCCGGAGGCAGGCGCGGATCACGGTCGATCTTCCTTTCGCGGCCGACCTCATGGTCGCCTGTCTTCGGGCAGGTCAGCCGGTGGGCGCTGCGGTGCAGGCCGCCGCGGCGGGGGTCGGCGGTCCTCTCGGTGAGCGTCTGACGTGGGTGACCGGCCAGCTGCGGCTCGGCGCGCGCCCTGAGGACGCCTGGTCGGCGCTCGAAGGCGACCGGCCGCTCGCCGCCATGGCGCGCGGCATGCTGCGCGCCGCACTCAGCGGCGCCCCGGTCGCGGATGTGCTGTCCCGGCTCGCCGATGACGCCCGCCAGGACGCTCGGGCCGCCTCCTCCGCCGCGGCACGGCGGGTGGGCGTCCAGGTGGTCGCACCTCTCGGACTGTGTTTCCTGCCGGCGTTCGTGCTCCTGGGGGTCGTCCCGGTGGTCGCGGGCCTGGCAGGCCAGGTCTTCGGCGACTGACATCCATGGATGCATCCGGCACGTCCGGCCAGATCAGCGCGGGCGGCGTCGACGGGTGTCCTCCTCCACGCGTGGTCCACAGGCGTTCGCCGGGCTCGGCGGACCATCCACAGGGACTCGCCGTCATCGGCGAACTGTCCACAGGGACTCGCCGTTCTCGGCGAACTGTCCACAGAACGTCGTTCGGCCAGGAATCGTGCCGCCCTGCTCGGCGAAGCTGTCCTCGCTGGTCAGGGTCGATGCGGGTCACACCCCTCACGGCCACGAAGACGACTCAAGGGGAGGTCCGATGCGCAAGTTGATCCGTCGGTGGGGGCGGCGTGCGCTGCGATCGATGCGGGGCGGGAAGGAGGCGGTGACGCATCGCCGGCCGCAGCGCCTGCGGGCCGGCGTCCAGGCATCCGCGTGGGCGCTCGTCCGGATGGCCCGCCTGAGGGCGCAGGCCGGCATGTCCACCGCGGAGTACGCGGTGGGCACGATCGCCGCGTGTGCCTTCGCCGGGTTGCTCTTCAAGATCGTAAGCAGTCCCGAGGTGAGGAAGATGCTGTCCGACCTCATCGGCCGGGCCCTGAAGATCGCCGGGTGAACCGCCGGCCGCCATGGCAACCCCACCACGAAGACTCCACCGCAAGAAAGGCGTGAACGTGAATGCGGTGGCGGCCGCCGCCGCCCTTGATCCGGTCCCTTCTCATCGCCTTCCTCGGGTGAGCGCCAGGCCGAGCGGCGAGATGACGGGCCGGAGAAGGGCATCGCGCACGACCCCGGGAGAACTGGAGCCCTCCATCTCCGGCGCATGCAAGAGGGCGATCTGCATCCAGCGCAGATCAAGATCCTGCGCTCAGCGCGGTCCAGCCGGTTCGACGTGGTGGCGGAGGTCCATGCGGTGGAGATGGTGTGCACCTCGCCCGCGATCGGAGTCCGGTTCGGTGACGGCCGAGACGGCGGTCGCACTCCCCTCGCTGGCGCTGGTGCTGGGAGCGGCGTTGTGGGCCATCACGGCGGTGGGGGCTCATCTCGAATGTGTCGACGCCGCCCGGGCGGGGGCCAGGGCGGCGGCCCGCGGTGAGGCGCTGGAAGCCGTCCGGCAGGCCGCCGGCAGCGCCGCCCCGCCTGGTGCGGCCGTCTCGGTCACCCTCGACGCACGGCAGAGCCGCGTGACGATCACGGCTTCCATCCGGCCGAGTTGGGCCATCGGAATGCCGCCGGTGCGTGTGGGCGCGTCGGCGGTCTCGGCCACCGAGTGGGGAGTGGAGGCCGCTGTCACGAAGGAGGCGCAGGCATCAGCCGACGGTCTGGCGGGCCGGCCTTGATCACCATGCGAGGAACAGGCATGTACGACGGTCCGGCCGGATGGCCTTGATCGCCCTGGGAGGGGCGGGCATGTGCGACGGTCCGGCCGGATGGCCTTGATCACCGTGGGAGGAGCGGGCATGCACGAGCGAACAGGGGCGCGTGATCGTGGGTCGGGCACCATCTGGGTGGTCGCGTCCATGGCGTTGATCTGGTTCACGGCCGGGACGTTGGTGCTGGCAGGGGCGGCACGCATAGCCCGGCATCGAGCCCGGTCCGCCGCCGATCTCAGCGCTCTGGCAGGGGCGAGCCGTGTCCTTATCGCTCCCGAGACCGCGTGCCGGCACGCCCGCGACCTCGCTGTCGCCAATCACGCCTCGATCACCAGATGCCAGGTCCGGGGAACGGTCGTCGTCGTCCGCGTCGAGGTCCCCCTGCGGCTTCCATGGTTCGGCGATCACCACGCCACCGCTGAAGCGCGTGCGGGTCCCCGATAGCCCGATCCGCGTGTCCTCTAGCCCGATCCGCGTGTTCCTCAGATCCGTCGTCAGGAGGAGGGAAGGAGGGTGGTGAGGAGGTGGATGGCTCCTTGTTTGTCGAGGGGATCGTTGCCGTTGCCGCATTTGGGAGACTGGATGCAGGAAGGGCATCCGCGCTCGCACTCGCAGGAGGCGATCGCCTCGCGGGTGGCCGTGAGCCAGTCGAAGGCGCGGGCGTAGCCGCGTTCGGCGAAGCCCGCTCCGCCCTCGTGGCCGTCGTACACGAAGACCGTGAGCAGGCCGGTGTCGGGGTGCAACTCGGTGGAGACCCCGCCGATGTCCCAGCGGTCGCAGGTGGCGAACAGCGGCAGCAGGCCGATGGAGGCGTGTTCGGCCGCGTGCGCCGCGCCGCCGAGGTCGAGGCCCTCGGCCAGCAGGGGGGCCACGACGGTGCTGGGCAGGGTCCACCACACGGCACGGGTGCGCAGGGTGCGGGGCGGCAGGTCGAGGGGTTCCTCGCCGAGCACCTCGCCCGTCTGGACGCGGCGCTTGAGGAAGGACACGACCTGCCGGGTGACCTCCACCGTCCCGAAATGCAACTCGCCCGGTCCGAAGGCGTGCGACCGCAGCGACTCCAGCACCGAGATGTCGGTGACGTCCCTGGCGAACGTGGAGTAGTCCGGCTCGGCCGCCGACACCAGGGCGACGCCGGCGTCCAGGTCCAGCTCGTCCACGAGGTAGGTGTCGCCCTGGTGGATGTGGACGGCGCCGGTGTGGACGGCGGTGTGGGCCGACGGCTCGTCGACGGTGCCGAGCAGTCGCCCTGTGGAGGACTCCACGACCTCGATCGGAGGCCCGCCGGAGCCTCTGATGTCGGCCAGGTCCGCCGCGCGTTCGCGACGCGTCCAGAACCACCCCTGGGGGCGGCGCCGGAGCATGCCGCGCCGGACGAGGTCGTCGAGCACCTCTTCCGACGCCGGGCCGAACACGGCCAGGTCGGCCTCGGTCAGCGGGATCTCGGCCGCGGCCGCGCACAGGTGCGGGCCGAGGACGTACGGGTTGTCGGGGTCGAGCACGATGGCCTCCACCGGCTGACCGAACAGGGCCTGCGGGTGGTGGACGAGGTAGGTGTCCAGCGGGTCGTCTCGCGCGATCAGCACGGCGAGGGCGTCCTGGCCGTCGCGCCCGGCGCGGCCGGCCTGCTGCCACAGGGAGGCGCGGGTGCCGGGCCATCCCGCGATGAGCACGGCGTCCAGTCCCGACACGTCGATGCCGAGCTCCAGCGCGTTCGTCGTCGCCAGGCCGGTGATCTCACCAGACCGCAGCGCCCGCTCCAGGGCGCGCCTGTCCTCGGCGAGATATCCGGCCCGGTAGGCCGCCACCCTGGCCGGGAGCTCGGGTGAGATCTCCTCCAGGTTCCCCCGGGCGATGAGCGAGATCGTCTCCGCTGCGCGGCGCGAGCGGACGAACGCCAGGGTGCGGACGTCCTCGATGACCAGATCGGTGAGGAGGTCGGCCGCCTCGGCCGTCACCGTGCGCCTGACGGGGGCGCCCCCCTCGCCCCGCAGGTCCGTCAGGGGCGGCTCCCACAGCGCGAAGGTCGTAGAACCCCTGGGAGAGGCGTCGGCGGCCACCTCGGCCATCTCAAGGCCTGTCAGGCGCATCGCGGCCGCGGCGGGGTCGCTCACGGTCGCGGAGACCAGCACGAACACCGGACTGGAGCCGTATTTGCCGCATATCCGGCGAAGGCGCCGCAGGATCTGGGCCACGTGGGACCCGAAGACACCGCGGTACCCATGGCACTCGTCCACGACCACCATCCGCAGCCGCCGCCAGAACGACGACCACGACGCGTGACGCGGCAACATCGACCGGTGGAGCATGTCGGGGTTGGTCAGCACGTAGTTGGCGTGCCGGCGCACCCACTGGCGTTCGTCCGGCGGCGTGTCCCCGTCGTAGGTCGCGGCGCGCACCTGAGCGATCTTGAGGTCACGCACCGACCGCAGCTGGTCGGCGGCGAGGGCCTTGGTCGGCGTCAGGTACAGAACCGAGCCGCCGGACAGGATCTCGGACACGGCCGGCACCAGGTAAGCCAAAGATTTTCCTGAGGCCGTCCCTGTCGCGATGATCACGTTTTGGCCACGATGTGCCAGCTCAGCGGCGGTTGCCTGGTGCTCCCAGAGGCCCTCGACGCCCAGATTTCGCAGACGGCTGACAAGCAACTCGTCGACCCAGGACGGCCATTGGGCCTTACCTGCCTGACGTGCGGGAACGTACTCTACATGTGTGATGCGCTCACGACGCGCGGGTGCGCCGAGCAGGCGAGCGATGATCGGGTCCGCTCGCCGCGAGGATGATGTAGTCGGAGTCACTGGTTTCCAGTTTGGCATCTTGGGGGAGAGTCGCCCGGAGTCGTGATTTCGTATAGACACGAAGACGGGGCGTGGTTGAATGCCGCGCGTCAGGGTATTGCGCGCTGGGACTTGGGGTCCCAGCATGTCAGACCCCTCGTCGTGGACTCAGCAGGCAAGGCGCTGGAGGATCTGTGGATCTGAAGTTGGACCACCACACTGAAGACCGACTCACCATCGTGGAAGTCGAGGGTGAGATCGATGTCTATACCGCGCCGAGGCTGCGAGAGCTGCTGATCGACCTGGTCAACAAGGGGAACTTCCACCTTCTCGTCAACATGGAGAAGGTGGACTTCCTGGACTCCACCGGACTCGGTGTCCTGGTCGGCGGGCTCAAGCGCGTTCGTGCGCACGACGGCTCCCTGGAGCTCGTCTGCACGCAGGAGCGCATCCTGAAGATCTTCCGGATCACCGGTCTGACGAAGGTCTTCGGGATTTACGCCTCGGTCGAAGAGGCCAAGGAAGCTCACGGCCGAGACAAGTAGTCATGGCCACCGTCGAGCTGACGTTCAGTGCACTTCCGGCTCATGTGCGCACCGCGCGGCTGGTCGCAACGGCCATCGCGCGCCGCACCGGAGTCGCGGAGGCCCTGCTGGACGAGGTGCGGCTCGCTGTGGGTGAGGCCTGCTCGCGGGCAGTGGAGGCACATCGCGTCCACTGCCCGGGCGAGCCGATCCGCATCGAGCTGTGCGACGACTCAGGGCGCTTCGAGGTCACTGTCACCGACTCGGCACCGAGCGACGATCTCGAACAGGCATACAAGGACGAGGACGAGTTGCCGACGGCCGTCAACGGCACCGCGTTGGCCAGCCTGCTCCCCGCCGACACGCTGATGTCCGGGTTCGGCATCGCCGTCATCGCCGCGCTGGCCGATGACGTCGAGGTGTATCCGAGTGCCAAAGGACTGCGGATCAGGATGAGCTGGCCCGCCGCCGCCACCGGGTTCGCCACCACCTGAGTGGTGGACCCCGGAGACTGCTTCCCGCTCGTAGCGGCCACCTGAGGCTCCCCTCAGGCGGCCCGCCGGGTGTCTTCCTCCCGGCCGTTCGCCGAGCCGCTCACCCCGCGACCGCGTCCGAGCGTCCGCGCGCCCTTAGCCGGGCGCCGGAGTGTCCTTCGCGCGATCGTGGCCGAGTCCGCGTGCCCTCCCGGTGGTGTCGCCGAGCGTCCGAGCCCCCTTCCCGCGACCGTCGCCGAGCGTCCGCGCGCTCTCAGCCGGGCGTCCGAGCGCCGTTCTCGCGATCGTGGCCGAGTCCGCGCGCCTCCCGGCTTCTGTAGCCGAGCGTCCGAGCACCCTTCCCGCGACCGCCGTTGTTGTGTTCCAGCACGTCGGTGACGGTTTAGGGACATAACAGATGGGCAAGGAATGGCTGTCCGTAATCCGGGCGTCGTACGCTCTGACACAGGGAAAACCACGTTGTTGCTGGGCAAAGCCGCGCAGCTTACTGGACTGGTCCCCAATTGGCTGGCGGAAGAGGCTTCATATCTGGCCTGTGCCTGCGTAGACTCCCGGCACCGGCCAAGGTTTTGTCCCCGCAGATCAACGTCGCCCTGCGGGAAGGTCTGCGGACGCTACCGGAAGCGGCACTGCCAATCCAGCTCGGATTCGCGCCGCCCCCCGACTGACTCGCAGCGCGGTCTGGGCATGGACCTACCCGTCTGGCCGAGGAGGACGGATGTCTAGGCTCAATCTCGCCGCTGACGACGCCGCAGCGGTATCCCTTAGTGGCTCCCATCTCACCATCGTGGTCGTGGTGGCCGCGGTGGCGTTGCTGGCGCTCGCTGTCGCGGGCGGCCTCGTACGCGAGGTGCTCGCCGCAGGTCAAGGCACCGAACGAATGCAGAACATCGCGCGAGCGGTCCAGGAAGGCGCCGCCGCGTATCTAACGCGACAGTTCAGAACGCTTGCGCTGTTTGTAGTGCTCATCCCGTTCCTGCTGCTTCTTCTACCGTCCGCGTCGACCGGCGTCGCCATCGGCCGCTCGGTCTTCTTCGTGGTCGGTGCGGCATTCTCCGCGTTGACCGGATTCATGGGTATGTGGCTGGCCGTGCGAGGCAATGTCCGCGTGGCCGCCGCCGCCCGTGAGGGCGGTGAGAAGCCCGCGATGCGCATCGCGTTCCGCACCGGTGGTGTGGCGGGCATGTTCACCGTCGGGCTCGGCCTGCTGGGCGCCGCGATCGTCGTCTTCGTCTACAAGGGCGACGCCCCCAGCGTTCTGGAGGGCTTCGGCTTCGGCGCCGCGCTCCTCGCGATGTTCATGCGAGTCGGCGGCGGCATCTTCACCAAGGCGGCCGACGTGGGCGCCGACCTGGTCGGCAAGGTCGAGCAGGGCATTCCCGAGGACGACCCGCGCAACGCCGCCACCATCGCCGACAACGTGGGCGACAACGTCGGCGACTGCGCCGGCATGGCGGCCGACCTGTTCGAGTCGTACGCGGTCATGCTGGTCGCGAGCCTCATCCTGGGCAAGGCCGCCTTCGGCACCGAGGGCCTGGTCTTCCCGCTCATCGTGCCCATGATCGGTGTGCTCACCGCGATCATCGGCATCTTCACCACCGCGCCGCGCAGCGGCGACCGCAACGGCATGGCGGCGATCAACCGCGGCTTCTTCATCTCGGCGGCGATCTCCGCCATCTTGGTGGCCGTCGCGGCTTACGTCTACCTGCCCGGTTCGTTCTCGCAGCTCAACGACGTCAGCCCGGCGATCGCCGGCCTCGGCTCCGACCCGCGGCTGATCGCCATCGGCGCCGTCCTCATCGGCCTGGTGCTGGCCAGCGCGATCCAGGTGCTCACCGGCTACTTCACCGAGACCAACCGCCGCCCGGTCAGGGAGATCGGCGAGAGCTCGCTCACCGGTCCGGCCACCGTCATCCTGTCCGGCATCTCCGTCGGCCTCGAGTCGGCGGTCTACTCGGCGCTGCTCATCGGCGGCGCGGTGTACGGGGCGTTCCTGCTGGGCTTCGGCAACGTGACCGTGGCGCTGTTCGCGGTGGCCCTGGCCGGCACCGGCCTGCTCACCACCGTCGGCGTGATCGTGTCCATGGACACCTTCGGCCCGGTCTCCGACAACGCGCAGGGCATCGCCGAGATGTCGGGCGACGTCGAGGGCGAGGGCGCCCGCATCCTCACCTCCCTCGACGCGGTGGGCAACACCACCAAGGCGATCACCAAGGGCATCGCGATCGCGACGGCCGTGCTCGCGGCGACCGCGCTGTTCGGTTCGTTCCGGACGGCGGTCGAAGGCCAGCTCGCCGTGGCGAGCGCGGGCGTCAAGGACGCGCTGGGCTCGTTCAGCTCGTTCAGCCTCAGCGTCGACGCGCCCAACGTGCTCGTCGGCCTGATCATCGGCGCCGCGGTCGTGTTCCTGTTCTCCGGCCTCGCGATCAGCGCCGTCGGCCGCGCGGCGGGACGGGTCGTGTTCGAGGTCCGCGAGCAGTTCCGCACCAAGCCGGGCATCATGACCGGTGAAGAGCTGCCCGACTACGGCCGCGTCGTGGACATCTGCACCCGCGACTCGCTCCGTGAGCTCGCCACGCCGGGTCTGCTCGCCGTCATGACGCCGATCGCGGTCGGCTTCGCCCTCGGGTACGCGCCCCTCGGCGCCTACCTCGCGGGCGCGATCGCCTGCGGCACGCTGATGGCGGTGTTCCTGGCCAACTCCGGTGGCGCCTGGGACAACGCGAAGAAGCTGGTCGAGGACGGCCACCACGGCGGCAAGGGCTCGCCCGCCCACGAGGCGACGATCATCGGTGACACCGTGGGTGACCCGTTCAAGGACACCGCCGGCCCCGCGATCAACCCGTTGATCAAGGTCATGAACCTCGTGGCCCTGCTCATCGCCCCGGCCGTCGTGACCTACGCCGACAACGTGCCGCTGCGCATCGGCGTCACGGTGGTCACCGTCGCGATCGTCGTGGGCGCCATCATCGTCTCCAAGCGGCGTTCGACGAGCATCGCCCCGGCCGGCGGCGCGCCCGCCGAGCAGGTCGAGACCGAGAAGGTGTCGAGCTGACGACCGGCCACGGCGTGACCGCCCGGACCTGATCCGAGGTGTGAGGGCCGAGACATGACCGCCGAGGTGTGACGGTCAAAGTCGTGGCATGACGGAGTACGGCTACCGCCCGAGCAGGGCGGTAGCCGTACGCGTGTAATGGGATAGTTGGGGGAGTGAACACGCTCATCGTCTTGAGACATGCCAAGGCCGCGCACGTGCCTGGGCTGGCCGACCGTGAACGTCCCCTCACCGATCGCGGCGAACGCGACGCCGAGCGGGCCGGCGAGACGCTCAGACAGCTCGGGCTGGCTCCCGAGCTGGTGCTGTGCTCCCCGTCCGCCCGCACCAGGCGCACGGCCGAGCTCGCGCTGGACGGCCTGGCCTCGGAGGCCCCCATCCATGTCGAGAGCGAGATCTACGAGGCGTATCCGGACGAACTGCTGGAGTTGATCGGCCGTACCGACGGCGAGGTGTCCACGCTGCTGCTGGTGGGGCACAACCCGGGGGTGCACGAGCTCGTCCTGAATCTCACGCTGTCGCGTGACGAGGACGGCTTCCCGCCCGGGGCCTTCGCGGTACTGGAAACCGGCCCCTGGGCAGAGGTGGGGCCCGGTGACTGCCGCATGGTGAGCCGCTGGACCCCGAAGGACCGCTGACGGCGGCCCTGCCGTAGCGGGGTGGTGGCCCGAGGACGTCCGGCGGGCCCGATGGGACCGTCAGCCGGTGGGGTGTGGGCCGAGGTCGTCCTCGGCGTCGGCGGCCTCCACCTCCTCGCGAGAGATGCCGAGCAAGTACAAGATCGCGTCCAGATAGGGGACGTTCACCGCCGCGTCGGCCGCCTGCCGGAGCACGGGCTTGGCGTTGAACGCGATGCCCAGGCCGGCGGCGGTGATCATGTCAAGGTCGTTGGCGCCGTCGCCGATGGCCACGGTCTGGCTGATCGGGATGCCCGCCTGCTGGGCGAACCGTTCGAGCGCCCGCGCCTTGCCGGGACGGTCGACGATCTCGCCGACCACGCGCCCGGTGAGCTTGCCGTCCACGACCTCAAGGGTGTTGGCGGCCGAGTAGTCGATGCCCAGATCGGTGACCAGCGAGTCGGTGATCTGGGTGAAGCCGCCGCTGACGATGGCGAAGCGGTAGTCGAGCCGCTTCAGCGTGCGTACCAGCGTGCGGGCGCCGGGAGTGAGCACGACCTCCTTGCGGACCCGCTCGAAGACCTGCTCGGGCAGCCCTTCCAGCAGGGCGACGCGCTCGCGCAGGGAGGCGGCGAAGTCGAGTTCGCCGCGCATGGCCGCAGTGGTGATCTTCTCGACCTCGTCCATGCATCCGGCGTGCGCGGCCAGCAGTTCGATGACCTCGGCCTGGATGAGCGTGGAGTCGACGTCCATGACGATCAGCCGCTTGGCCCTGCGATGCAGGCCGGAACGCTGGACCGCGACGTCCACCTGCTGGAGCACGGCCTCCGCGGTCAGCGCGGTGCGCAGGGCGGCCGGATCGGCCCCCGAGATCGCCAGCTCGATGCAGGTGATCGGCAGGTGCGCGAGCCGTTCGATGCGGTCGATGTTGGCCCCGGCGGCGGCGATGCGGCCCGCGATGCCCGCCAGGGCGGCCGGCTGCAGCGGATTGCCCAGGACGGTGACGTGGAGGCGCCCTCGGCGGCGCTTCTCTTTGAGGTCGGACCCCGTGGTGAGCTCGACCTCCATGCCGAGGTCCTCCGCGACGCGCTCGACGGCGGCCCACATGGCGCCGAGCGTGCCGCCGGTGCCGGTCGGCGGACCGCCGGCGTAGGCGACCAGGACGCCGAGCACCAGCCGGCCTCGGATGACGACCTGCTCGACGTCGGCCACGGTCACGGGGAAGGAGGCCAGCACGGTGAACAACCGGGAGGTCACTCCGGGTCGGTCGGGGCCGGTCAGTGTGATCAAAAGCGTGCGCTGCTTCATCGCGGACAACGCTACCGACCGCTCAGAGTGCGCGTGCAAGCGGTTCACCATACGGACGGCCGATGGCCATCTCCCCATGTCTTCATGGGTCGTGCACAGGAGGAGGCATGCCCATGACCGAGGTGGTCGCCAGTGAGGTCCGTGGCGGAAGCGTCGATGATCCTCTTGTCCGGCCCGGTGCGCGGTCCAGCGCACGGCAGCGGACATCTCTCGCCCACTCCCCGACAGGCGCCGAGCAGCGGGAGGATCCGCTCCTCCACCCCGGCCCTACCGCCGGGCAGGAGGATTCCCTCCTCCACCCCGGCCCTGCCGTCGGACAGAGGGATCCCTCGTCCATCCCGGCCCCGTGACCGGGCAGGCGGGGCCGTTCCTCGATCCCCGCCCGGTCGCCGGCGGGGAGGGCCCGTTCCTCCGGCCCGTCCCCGCCGCGGGGCAGGAGGGGCCGCTCGTCGATCCGCGTTCGGTGGCCGGCCGGGAGGACCGGCTCATCCCGGGACGGCCGGGCGCCCGGCACGGCGACTTTCCGGTGTGGCCCCGGCCGGGCATCGGGCCGGGAGCGCTGACCGACGCGCGCGGCCGCTACACCGTCGAGGTGGCCGCGGACGCCGCGGGCATGCGGGAGGCCCAGAGGCTGCGGTACCAGGTGTTCGCGGAGGAGATGGGCGCCGTGCTGGACTCCCCGATCTCCGGCCTTGACGTCGACCGGCTGGACGCCTACTGCGACCACCTGCTGGTGCGCTCGGGCGACACGGTGGTCGGCACCTACCGCATGCTCGCGCCCGGGCGGGCGGACCGGCTGTACTCCGACGGCGAGTTCGACCTGTCGGCGCTGCGCGGAATCCGCGGCGGAATGGTCGAGGTGGGGCGCACCTGCGTCCACCCCGGCCACCGCAACGGCACCGTGATCGGCCTGATGTGGGCGGGCATCGCGCGGTACATGGTCGCCGGGGGCTTCACCTGGCTGGGCGGGTGCTGCTCGGTGCCGCTGGACGACGGCGGAGCGACGGCCGCGGGCGTGCTGGACGGCGTCGGCCTCGGCCCCGAGCGGTACCGGGTGACGCCGCACACGCCCTGGACGGGCGAGGGCGTGGCCCGGCCGGAGCGGTTCGTGGTGCCGCCGCTGCTGCGCGGCTATCTGAGACTGGGGGCGTGGATCTGCGGCGCGCCGGCCCACGATCCGATGTTCGGGACGGCCGACTTCTTCGTCCTGCTCTCACTGGCCGACATCGACACCCGCTACCTGCGGCACTTCCTCGGAGTGGCGGGGTGAGCGGCGGGTGGCTGCCCGTGGCGCCGTGCACGGTCGCGACGTGCGTCTCGGCTCCGCCGGAGCCCGCCGGGCCGCTGCTGCGCCTGTCACGCCTGCTCGGAGCCGTCGCGGTGGTGCTGGCGGGCCTTCCCTGCGCTCTGGCCGTCCGCGCGCTCGGCGGCACGCGGGCGGACGTCGTGACGATGGTCTGGTGCCGCGTCTTCCTGCGCGTGCTCGGCGTGCGACTGGAGGTCCGTCAGGGATACACCATGCTGGGCGGCGCCGCGTTGACACCGGTGGCGGCGCCGGAGCCCGGGGCCGCGGCCGAACGGGAGCGCCGCGGTGCGGGGGTGCTGCTCGTCGCCAACCACATCTCCTGGCTCGACCCGATCGTGGTCGCGGCGATCACCCCATGCCTGGCGCTGGCCAAGAGTGAGATCGCCGCATGGCCGTTGATCCGCTCTCTGGTGGCGGCGTCCGGCGCGATCTTCATCGACAGGGAGCGCCTGTCGGCTCTGCCCGGCACCGTGCGGGCGTTGGCGGACGCGCTGCGCGCCGGACGGTCCGTCGTGGCCTTCCCCGAGGGCACCACCTGGTGCGGCAGGCGCGGCGGGCCGTTCCGCCGCGCGGTGTTCCAGGCCGCGATCGACGCGGGCGCCCCGGTCAGGCCGGTGGCGCTGCGGTTCCGCGACCGGGCGGGCCAGTTGGCGACCGGCCCGGCGTTCGTCGGCGACGACACCTTGCCGGCCTCCCTGGCCAGGGTGGTCTCGGCCAAGGGGCTCGTCGTCGAGGTGACGGTCTTCCCCGTCATCGCGCACACGGGCGGCCTCACCAGGCGCGCTCTCGCGGGCCTGGCCCAGGCCACGGTGCTGGGCGACCACGTGCGCCAGGACGATCACGTCCCCGTCGCGGCCTAGCCCTGACCGGTCTCGCCACCGGCGCTTCGTCCGCAGGGGTCGTCAACGCAACGCCATCACCGCAGGCGTCGCACGGAACAGGCGTCGCATGGAAGGCGTCGCGCGGAAGGCAAGGGGCGTTCGGACGCGGAACCCCGCGCCGGTCGGTGGGGCGGCCGCCTGGCGCGGGTGATCGATCTTTCCGGACGGGACAGGCCTGCCGAAGGCTCCCGCACGCCCGGCCGGGCGCGGCTCGGGGCCGGCGGCCACTCCCCGCGGCACCGGCGGGCGTTCGCGCGGTACCGGCGGACGTCCCCCGTGGTGCCGACGGATACCGGCGGACGTCCCCCGTAGTGCCGATGGATGTCCGCGTGGTGCCGGCGGACGTTCCTGGTGGTGCTAGCGGATGATCCTGGTCTTGAAGCTGTCGTACCGCAGGTCATCCTGGATGTCGAGCCGCGCGAGCTCGTCCTCGTTGGTGATGTCCACGCCCGGGGGGACGTCGATCGAGTAGCTGCCGAACTGCGCGACGGCGGTGCCCTTGGTGCTGTTCTTCAGCCACACCCGCACCTTGAGGCTGGTGGAGCGGCCGGGCTTGAGCGTGTCGAAGACGCAGAACAGCTCGCGCTTTTCGATGGCGCAGTACGTCGCCGACGCCTTGCTGATCACGCGGACCTTGGCGGCGCCCTTGGGGATGATGCCGAACACGCCCGCGACGTCGGTCGGCCACTCGCCCTTGTTGGTGCTCTTGAGCGAGTAGGTGATCGCGCCGCCGCGGCGCACGGTGCGATTCCAGAGGACCCGGGTGGACAGCGGGGACTGCGGGGCCGCCGCGACGTGCGTGGCGCTGGCAGGAGCGGTGGTGACCGCGACGGTGCCCGCCGTCGCGGGAACGGCGAGTGAGGCGCTTGCCAGGGCCCCTGCGAGCGTGAGGGCGGCAAGTGCGGAGAGGTGCCGGCGCATGGGTGATCTCCCGTTGAAGTGACTGTGATGACGTGGTTCTGCATCGAACTATCGCCTTTAAGCGTCCTTGTGCATCACTTTATGCGGAATTGATACGGCATGATCATGTGCAGGTCACCGAATTCGTGCCACAGATAGCCTTCTCGCAACGCCTCCTCGTACGACCGGGCGAGCAGATCCTCGCCCGCGATGGCCGACAGCATCAGCAGGTGGCTGGAGCGCGGCTCGTGCAGCCCGGTGATCAGCCCGTCCACCGCCCGCACCCCCGTCGCCGGGGTGACGATGTGCGAGGTCCACCCCTCGGCGGCGTGCACCTCGCCCGTGTGGTCGGCCGCCGTCTCCAGGGCCCGCACGACCGTGGTGCCGACCGCGATGACGCGTCCCCCCGCCTGATTGACCAGGCGCGCGGTCGGGGCGGGGACGGCGAAGCGCTCGGGGTAGGGCGGCTCGTCCTTCTCCGGCGAGGCGACCCCGGTGTGCAGGGTGATCGGGGCGACGACGATGCCCCTGCCGACCAGCGCGGTGACCAGCTCGTGGCTGAACGGCCGCCCGGCGCTCGGCATCTCGGCGCTCCCTGGGCGCACCCCGAAGACGGTCTGGTAGTCCGACAGCGGCCAGTCCTGCCCGACGTAGGAGTAGCGGATCGGCATCCCGTGCTCCTGGAGGTAGGCGGGCACGTCGCGGTCGAGCGTCGCCCGCCACAGCCGGGACGTCTCGCGCTCCAGCAGGCGGAGCGTGGCGCCTCCGGGCAGGGGCAGCCACTCGCCTGGACGGCCGCCCGCGTACGGGGTCGTCGTGCCCCGGGTGCGGCTCCGCAGCTCGACCAGCCACGAGCCGTCCTCGCGCTCGGTGGAGAAGTGGACGGCGAGCCGGTCCAGCGGGACGGCCGCGGGCAGCGTCGCCGAGTCGTTGACCACGAGCACGTCGCCGGGCCGGAGAAGGTCCGGCAGGCCGGTGAAGGCGTGGTGGGTGATCGACCCGGTGTCGGTGCCGCTGACCATGAGGCGGACGGCGTCGCGGGCCAGCCCTCGGGCCTCCGGCGGCTCGTGCGCCTCGCGCACCGGGGGGAGGTCGAAGGCGATCACCGGGTCACCCGCCCGCTGCCGGGCCGCCGCTTGACCAGGTCGGCCAGGAACGGCGCCACGGTGGCGGGGTCGGCCGCGTGCGACGCCTCCTCCTCGCCGAGGGCGTCGGCGAGCATGCGCGTGCGCATCTCGCCGGGGTCCACCCACCACACGGCGATGCCGGGTTCCTCGACGGCGAGCACATGGGACAGGTGGTCGAGCGCGGCCTTGGTCAGGCCGTACCCGCCCCAGCCCTCGTAGGCCCCGATCGCCGCGTCCGACGAGATGTTGATCACCGCGCCTCCGCGTTCGCGCAGCCCGCGCAGCGTGGCCTGGATCAGCGCGAGCGGCGCGACGACGTTGGTCGCGAGAGCGTCGGTGAGCGCGTCCAGGGGGTAGGCCGCCAGCGGGGGCAGCGGGACGGCCCCGAGCGTGCTCGCGTTGTTCACCAGCAGGTCCAGGCCGCCGAGCTCGTGCGCGGCCTTGGCCAGGCGGTCGCGGTGGACCGGGTCGGCGACGTCGCCGGCCAGGGCGGTGGCGCCGGTCTGCCGCGCGGCCTCGGCGAGGCCGGCCGCGTCCCTCGCGGTGATGATCAGGCGCCAGCCGTCGGAGGCCAGCGCGCGGGCCAGGGCGAGGCCGAGGCCGCGCGACGCTCCGGTCACCAGGGCGGTGGGCGCGCCACCGGCCGGGCCGGCGGGTACGGCGGCGGTGCTTGGGCGCGTCGTCGTTGCGATGTCGTGTGCCATGAGGGCGACGCTAGGAACGGGCGCCGCGTCCGGCATCGGGCCGCGGACCGGTCTCCCTATGGGCTCATTGGCCTAGGACCATCGGCCGAGCCGCTCCGGCGGCCCGCGCGCTTAGATTGTGGGCGTGACGACGGAACCGGCCATCCCGGGCGACGTGCCGGGCGGCGAACAGCTCGATGCCGTGCTGCAGGCCGTCAGCTCGGCCGTGCTCGCCGTCACGCGGCACCTGTCGGTCCGCGAGGTGCTCCAGGTCATCGTGCGCTCGGCCCGCGCTCTGCTCGGCGCGCGGTACGCCGCTCTGGGCGTGCCCGACGATGACGGCGCGTTCGCGGAGTTCGTCGCCGAGGGCGTCAGCGACAAGCAGTGGGAGGCCATCGGCCCGCTCCCGCGCCAGCACGGCATGCTGGCCGCGATGCTCAAGGACGCCTCGCCGGTGCGGCTGCCCGACATCCGCGAGGATTCGAGGTTCGAGTGGTGGCCGAGCGCCCATCCGGTGCTCAAGGACTTCATCGGGGTGCCGATCCGCGACGGCGACCTGGTGCTCGGCATCATCTTCCTGGCCGACAAGCGCACGCCGGGCGGGTTCACGAGCCAGGACGAGGATCTGCTCACGCTGTTCGCCGCGCACGCGGCGATCGCGCTGACCAACGCCCGCCTGTACGAGCGGAGCCGCGAGCTGACGGTCGTCGAGGAGCGCACGCGCATGGCCCGCGAGCTGCACGACGCCGTGACCCAGAAGCTGTTCTCGCTGCGCCTCACGGCCCAGGCCGCGAGCTCCCTGGTGCGAGCCGATCCCGAGCGGGCGGCGGCCGAGATCGGCCGGGTGCAGCGGCTGGCGGGGGAGGCTCTCACCGAGCTGCGGGCCGCGATCGTCGAGCTGCGCCCGGCCGAGCTCGGCCGCCACGGGCTGGCCGAGACGCTGCGCAAGCACGTGGCCGTGCTCGACCGCCTCCACCCCGTCGCGATCACCTTCGCGTCCCGCGCCCTCGGCGACCTGCCGCCCGAGGCGGAGATGACCGTGCTGCGCGTCGCCCAGGAAGCCCTGCACAACGCCCTCAGGCACGCGGACGCCTCGTCCATCGAGGTGTGCCTCGAAGTGGAGGGAAGGCGCGTCCAGCTGGACGTCAGGGACGACGGGCGCGGTTTCCCGGACGGCGCGCCGGCCTCCCGGGGCCTTGGACTGGTGTCGATGAGAGACCGGGCCGAGTCGGTGGGCGGAACGCTGACGGTGACGTCGGAGCCGGGCGAGGGGACCTTCGTCCGGCTGGAGGTGCCGACGTGAGCCCGGCCGGCGCGGGGACGGCGATGATCAGGGTGCTCATCGCGGACGACCATCCCGTCGTGCGCCAGGGCCTGCGCACGTTCCTCGACCTCCAGGACGATCTGGAGGTCGTCGGGGAGGCCGCGAACGGGGCCGAGGCGGTGGACATGGCAGGGGCCCTCGCGCCGGACGTGCTGCTGCTGGACCTGAAGATGCCCGTGCTGGACGGCCTCGGCGCCCTGCGCGAGATGTCCGCGCTCGGGGTGAGCGTGCGCGCGATCGTGCTGACCTCGGTGAGCGACAAGGAGGACGTGGCGCCCGCGATGCGCGGCGGGGCCTCGGGCTTCCTGTACAAGGACGTCGAGCCGGCCGCCCTCGTGCAGGCCATCCGCTCGGTGCACGGCGGCCAGGTGGTGCTGGCGCCCGACGCGGCCGAGGCCGTGCTGTCAGCGCCGTGCGGCGGAGCCGGCGAGCCCGCCGCGGGGCCCGGGTCGATCGCCGTGCTCACCGACCGCGAGCGGGAGGTGCTCGAGCTGATCGCCTCCGGCCGGTCCAACAGAGAGATCGCCAGGCGGCTCGTCGTGGCCGAGAAGACCGTCAAGACCCACGTCTCGAACGTGCTGATGAAGCTCGGCGTGCAGGACCGCACGCAGGCGGCGCTGTACGCCGTCCGTCACGGCCTGGCCTGAGCGTCGTCCCGCACGTTCCTGGCCTCGATGATGGCGTTGTGAGCGGCCACGCGGGCGCGCCGGACGGCCCGGTCGAGGTCGCGCAGCGCCTGGCCGCGCACGGCGACCTGCTCGGCCGTGAGCCCTCGCTCGTCGGCCAGGCGCAGCACCGAGGCCAGCCGGGCCGTCAGGGCGGCCACCCGGTGGGCGCGGGCGGGATAGCCGGGGGCGAGGCCGTCGTCGGCCGTCCTGATCGACGGCTGGCCTCTGCCGGGGCCGTCGACCCTCGTGAGGGCGTCGGTGGCCGCGCGCATGGCGGAGGTCAGCGCGTGCTCGGCCTCCGCGAGGCCGGGGACGTCCGGCGGGGTGGGCTCGGCCTCCATGACGGTCCAGCGGACGCCTTCGTACGAAGACCCGCGGCGGTCGGGCCCGGGGATCAGGCCGAGGCACCGGCCAGGGAACACGGCGGTGGCGGCCTGCCCGGCCTCGACGGCGGCCATGGTGAACGAGGGCGGCCCGGTCAGCCCGAGGGGGTCGCCGGCCGCGGGCAGGGACAGGCGCAGGGCGCCGACTCCCTCCACGCGCAGGTCGGCGAGGAACCCCCGGAGAGAGACTTCGGTCACTTCGCTCGCCACCACCTGGGGTCCCGCAGCGCGCTCGAGCCGGTCGACAGCCTCGTCCAGGCCGACATGTCCGGCAAGCCAAGCGTTGCCCCATGCGACCAAGGTGGCGGAGATCGGTGAATCGGGGTGCACCGATCCACGATATGCGCTGATGCTGCAATAGGTTTGGTCCGGAGGGACACTGGGCGGACCGACTCGCCCGGTGAAGCCGGGGCGCTCCCGATGAACGGGGCGCTCCGGACGATCATGTCAGGAGGTATCCGGGATGGGTGGTCAGGTGCTTCGGCTCCAGGACGTCGCCGTCCGCAGAGATGGCGCGGCCCTGCTGCGGGGCATCGACTGGACCGTCGAGGAGGACGAGCGCTGGGTGGTCATCGGCCCGAACGGCGCGGGGAAGACGACACTGCTCCAGGTCGCGGCGGCGCTCCTGTACCCGAGCGAAGGCTCGGTCGAGATCCTCGGCGAGCGGATGGGCCAGACCGACGTCTTCGACCTGCGCCCGCGCATCGGCCTCGCCAGCGCGGCGCTCGCCGAGCGGGTGCCCCCGGAGGAGAAGGTCATCGACCTGGTGCTCACCGCCTCCTACGCGATCCTCGGCCGGTGGAACGAAGAGTACGACTCCGGTGACGTCACGCGCGCCGTCGAGCTCATCGACCAGCTCGGCTGCGCCCACCTGATCCGCAGGAAGTTCGGCACGCTCTCGGAGGGCGAGCGCAAGCGCGTGCAGATCGCCCGCGCCCTCATGCCCGACCCCGAGCTGCTGCTGCTGGACGAGCCCGCCGCCGGCCTCGACCTCGGCGGCCGCGAAGATCTCGTGCGCCGGCTGTCCGCGCTGGCCCACGACGCCGCCGCTCCGACGATGGTGCTGGTCACCCACCACGTGGAGGAGGTGCCGAGCGGGTTCACCCATGTGCTGCTGCTGCGGCACGGCTCGGTGGTCGCCCAGGGCCCGATCGAGTACGTCATGACCGCGGACAACCTGTCCCGCACGTTCGGCGTGCCGCTGAGCCTCGAGCGCAGCATGGACGGCCGCTGGTACGCCCGCGCGCTGCCGGGCTGACCGGGCGAACGGGGATATGGCGAACGCGCCTGGGCGATTTGTGATCGATATCGATCGCCCTGCGCGGATGACGGACGCGTAAAGGGAAAACCAAATAGCATTCCGGCGGGGGGCTCATCGGTTTCTTCGGGTCGGAGTTGGCTCATGACACAGCTCGTCGTCGCCATGGTCGTGGTAGCCGTCGCTGGGTTCGCGTTATATCGGACCATCCGCATCGTCCCCCAGGCGCAGGCGTTCATCATTGAGAGACTGGGGCGCTACCACCGCACCCTGACCCCGGGCCTGAACATCGTCGTGCCGTTCATCGACGGGGTGAAGACCATGGTCGACCTGCGCGAACAGGTGGTGTCCTTCCCGCCGCAGCCGGTGATCACCTCCGACAACCTGGTCGTGTCGATCGACACCGTCATCTACTTCCAGGTGACCGACCCGAGGGCCGCCACCTACGAGATCGCCAACTTCCTCACCGGAGTCGAGCAGCTCACCGTCACCACCCTGCGCAACGTGGTCGGCGGCATGGACCTCGAGCGCACGCTGACCTCCCGCGAAGAGATCAACTCCGAGCTGCGCGGCGTGCTGGACGAGGCCACCGGCAAATGGGGCATCCGGGTCAACCGCGTCGAGTTGAAGGCCATCGACCCGCCGGCGTCCATCCAGGACTCGATGGAGAAGCAGATGCGGGCCGACCGCGACAAGCGCGCCTCCATCCTGTCCGCCGAGGGCCAGAAGCAGTCGGCGATCCTGACCGCCGAGGGCGAGCGCCAGGCCGCGGTCCTGAAGGCCCGCGGCGAGGCGGAGGCCGCCGTGCTGCGCGCCCAGGCCGACGCCGAGGCGCAGGCCATGCGCGCCAAGGGCCAGGCCGACGCCATCGCGATGGTGTTCCGCGCCATCCACGAGGGCAATCCCGACCAGCAGTTGCTCGCCTACCAGTACCTGCAGACGCTCCCCGAGATCGCCAAGGGCGACGCCAACAAGGTGTGGATCATCCCGTCCGAGATGGGCAGGGTGCTGGAAGGCCTGGGTGGGCTGTTCACCCCGCCCAGGGACGGTTCGGCCAACCGCAACTCGGCCCGCGAGGCACACTGACCTCTCAGGTCCCAGGCCTTCCCGCGGCGCGGTGAGGAGCGCGCGGTGAGCCCCCGGCGCGGGGTGGGTACGGTTGCCGCCTAACATCGGGCGGAGCCGTACGAAAGGTGGGGTCTTGACACCGTCTGAGGTCGTCGCGGTCCTCGCGGCCGGGGTCGCGGCCGGGGGCATCAACGCCGTCGTCGGGTCGGGTTCGCTGATCACCTTCCCGACGCTGCTGGCGCTGGGCTATCCGCCGATCGTCGCCAACGTGTCCAACAATGTCGGGCTCGTGGCCGGCGGTGTGACGGGCGTGCTCGGGTACCGTGACGAGCTCAAGGGCCAGCGGCGGCGGCTGATGCGGCTCGGCGTGGCCTCGGTGTTCGGTTCGCTGGTGGGCGCCCTGCTGCTGCTCCAGTTGCCCGCCAGGGCCTTCCAGGTGATCGTTCCCGTGCTGATCGCGCTCGCCTGCGTGCTGGTCGTGGTCCAGCCCAGGCTGAACGCCTGGCTGTCCGAGCGGCAGGGCGAGCCTCACCCGGACGGCGGGCCGTGGCTGTGGCTGGGCGTCTTCGGCGCCGGCGTCTACGGCGGGTATTTCGGCGCCGCGCAGGGCGTGGTGCTGATCGGGCTGCTCGGCACCTTCCTCGAAGAGCAGCTGCAACGGGTGAACGCGGCGAAGAACATGCTGTCGCTGCTGGTCAACTCCACGGCGGCCGTCGTGTTCGTGCTGATCGCGCCGGTCGACTGGTGGGCGGCTCTGCTGGTGGCACTGGGCTCCACGCTCGGGGGCTTCCTCGGCGCGCGGGTGGGCCGCCGGCTGCCGGCCCGGGTGCTGCGCGGCGTGATCGTCTGCGTGGGAATCGTGGCGATTGTCAAACTGGTGTACGGGTAATCGTTCGCATAAGTGGGTATTTACCTGGACATGAAGGGTGACCGGGTCGAGATCGTCATAGACGCGGGCGGCACTCCGCGCACGTACGAGGTCGTGGCCACGAAGGCCGGCCGCCGCGTCGACGTCGAGACCCGCAGAGGGCTCGTCGAGGTCAGCGAAGTGACCAGGAGCGGCACGCCGGTGCGCACCGCCCGCTTCATGGCCAGCCGCATCCTGGCGCTCGTCGAGCACCCGGCCGCCGACCGGGAGAAGGACTGAGCCCGCCCGCCGCGCGGCTCAGATCACCTGGCGCGGTCGCACCTGGACGATGCC
Source organism: Sphaerisporangium dianthi (assembly GCF_042654065.1). NCBI lineage: Bacteria > Bacillati > Actinomycetota > Actinomycetes > Streptosporangiales > Streptosporangiaceae > Sphaerisporangium > Sphaerisporangium dianthi. The sequence goes on from NZ_JBHSFP010000002.1 coordinate 70,082, forward strand.
GTCGCCCCGGACGTTGACCTCGAACGAGGGCTGGGGCGCGGTCGCCGGGCCGTGCACCACCCCGCCGTCCTCCAGGCGGAACGTGCTGCCGTGCCAGGGGCACACGACGCAGGCCTCGTCGTCCTCGAGGATGAGCCGCCCCTGGTGCAGCGGGCCCGCCAGGTGCGAGCAGCGGTCGGCGAGGACCTTGACGTCGGTGCCGTGGCGCAGCACGAACAGATGGATGTAGCCGAGACGGCGGGTCACCGGCCGCCCGTCGGGCAGGTCCCACAGCCGGCACAGGTCGTGCCAGCCGAGCGGCACCAGGTGGGTGGTCTGCTCGGCGTGGCTCGGCCCGGCGGCCATGCGGTAGGCCAGGTGCCCGCCGAGGTTCCCGCCGATGCCCGCCGCGCCCAGACCGGCGAAGGCGAGCGCCCGCGCGGCCTGGTGCCTGCCGGCCAGCCGCAGCAGCAACGACCCTGAGTACAGGCCGAGCGCCGCCATGTTGACCAGCACGTGGACGAGCCCGACCCGCTGCTGCTCCAGGTGCAGCACCGACCAGTCGGTCAACCCGGCGGCGGCGGCCGGGATCGCCGCGGCGATCCCGGTGGCGAGGACGGCCTCAGAGGCGCGGGGGTCCACGTCGATGACGTCGAGCACCGCCGTGGCCGTGAAACAGCCGAGGCTGACCGTGGCCAGTGGAGGATGAAGAGGATGGCCGGTGGGCACGCCGTGCAGAAGGTCTCTGACCGGGCTGCCGAGCGGCAGCCTGCGCCGGATCAGCTTGGCCAGCGGGACGACGACGCGGTCGAGAGATCTCATGTGCTCGATGCGATCGGTGACCCCCACCGGCAGTGACATGCGTGCCAGGCTCAGGGATTCCCGGATCGTGCGACGTCGTGAGTTGATGGACTTAGACGTTTCCTCCACTTTCGCCCCCTCTCGCCCTAGGGAGGACCTACCCCCCTTGGGCCACAGAGAACACCGCGGAGGCGGCTACGCCCGGACGCGGGCCAGATGGCCGCGCACGGCCGACAGTTCGATGATCTCTGTGGCGTAGTCGCCGAGGGCCTGTGACCCCTCGCGGATGATCTCGACCTTCTCCATCACCTGATCCACCGTGACGCCGTGGCGCACCCAGCTGCCGCCCTCGTTGTGATGGTTGGCCATCATCGGGGCGAGCCGGTCGAGCGCCTTGGCGAAGCGGGCCTCGGGAGTGCGGCGCTCCTCGAACTCGTCCCACAGGGCGCGCAGGGCGGCGGTCTGGTCGGCGGGCAGCAGCCCGAAGATGCGGTCGGCCGCGGCCCGCTCGGCCTTCTCCTGCACCTCGACCGCCGTCAGGTCGTACACGAAGGTGTCGCCGGCGTCGATCTCGACGATGTCGTGCACGAGCAGCATGGCGGTGACCCGGTCGAGGTCGGCGCCGGGCGGCGCGTACTCGGCGAAGACCATGGCCAGCATGCCGAGATACCACGAATGCTCGGCGTCGTTCTCCCGGCGGGAGCCGTCCATCAAGGTGTTGCGGCGCAGCACGCGCTTCAGTTTGTCGATTTCGACCGCGAAACCGACCTGGGCCAGCAGACGTTCCTTATCGGGCACGGTGGTCACGCGCCACAGCCTATTACCGGCGACGCCCCGATTGCCCCAGACCCGCGCCTTCCCACTCTGCCTCCAGCGGATCAGACGGGCTTCAGGGTGACCGGCACGCCGTTGAGCACCGCGTTCCCCGACAACGGGTCGACGATCGACTCGTCGGTCAGGGTGTTCGCGCTCACCCCGGCGTGCTTGGCGGCGACCAGCTGCGAGGTGCCCGCGTGGCCCCACCCGTGCGGGAGGCTCACCACCCCGCGCATGATCGTGTCGGTCGGTTCTATCTGGACGGTCAGCTCGCCCACCGCCGACCGGATCACCGCCTGCCCGGCGAGCCCCAGGGCGGCGACGTCCTGCGGGTTGATCTGCAGCGTGCAGCGGTTGCTGCCGCCGACCAGCGGTTCGACGTTGTGCATCCAGCTGTTGTTGGAGCGCAGGTGCCGCCGCCCGATGAGCACGAAGCCCTCCTCCCGCCTGCCGAGCGCCTCGCGCAGCCGCGCGACGTCCGAGACGATCGCCTTCGGGGCCAGCTCGACGACGCCGGACGCCGTGGCGAGGACGCCCGGCAGACGCGGCTCCAGCGGCCCGAGATCGATGCCGTGCGGAGACTCCAGCAACCGCGCCAGTGACAGGCCCTGCGCGCCATCCCCATGCGGCTCGAGGCCGCCCCAATCGCCGTAGGGGCCGAGACGCAGCATCGCGTCCAGGCGCAGCTCGGCGCCGGTGGCGCCGGTGAGCATCGCCCGCAGCTCGGCCGGGTCGCGTCCCTCGACGGGCGACCCTGGCCTGTCCACCGCCTTGCGGAGCGTCTGGTCCAGGATCAGCTCGTCCAGCAGCGCGGGATCGGCGCCCGCGCCCTGCCCGGAGGCGATCATGGCCAGCCGGGCGAAGATCTCCGCCTCGGACGGGCGTCCCGGCTCCAGCGGCAGCACCGGCGGCGAGTAGCGCACGTAGTTGCGCACCGCGAAGTTCAGCAGCAGGAAGTCGAAGTGGCCCGACTGCAGGACGCGGGGCGGCGGCAGGATCACGTGCGCGTGGCGCGTCGTCTCGTTGAGGTAGGGGTCGATGCTGACCATGAACTCAAGGCCGGCGAGCGCCCGGTCGAGCCGCGCGCCGTTCGGCGCCGACAGCACGGGGTTGCCCGCGATCGAGACCAGCGCGCGGACGCGGTCCTCGCCGGGCGTCTCGATCTCGTCGGCCAGCGTCGCCACGGGCAGCTCGCCGTTGGCCTCGGGCAGGCCGCGCACGCGGCTGTGCCAGCGGCCGGTCGCGTACGGCCTGCGCCGCCGCGGGCCCTCGGTCGCCGAACGGGGGAACATGGCTCCGCCGGGCCGGTCGAGGCCGCCGGTCAGCACGTTCACCACGTCGACCAGCCATTGGGCCAGCGTGCCGAACTCGACGGTGCAGGTGCCGATGCGTCCGTAGACGGCGGCGGCGGGCGCGTCGGCCAGCTCGCGCGCCAGCCGGACGATCACCTCCGGCGGCACGCCGCAGGCCGCGGCGCACGCCTCGGGGGTGAAGGCCGCCAGCGCCGCCTCCACCTCGGCGAGTCCGTTCACCGGGACGCGGACGCCGGCGAGGCCCTCGGCGAAGAGGGTGTGGGCGATGCCGGCCAGCAGGAACGCGTCGGCGCCGGGGCGGATGAACACGTGCTCGTCCGCCAGCGCGGCGGTGCGCGTGCGGCGCGGGTCGACGACCACGAGCCGGCCGCCGCGGCGGCGCAGCGCCTTGAGCCGGCCGGGGAAGTCGGGCGCGGTGCACAGCGAGCCGTTGGACTCCAGCGGGTTGGCGCCGAGCATGAGCAGGTAGCCGGTGCGGTCCAGGTCGGGCACCGGGATCCTCATCGGGTCGCCGAACATCAGCCCCGCCGCCACATGCTTGGGCATCTGGTCGACCGTGCCCGCCGAGTACACCTGCCGGGTGCCGATCGCCCGGATCAACGGCGCTCCGTACAGTGCCCCCGCCATCGTGTGCGCGTTCGGATTGCCGAGGTAGACCGCCCGCGCCGGGCCGGGCACGGCCGCGAGTCCTCGCTCGGCGACGGAGAACGCCTCCTCCCACCCGACCTCGCGCCACTCGGCGCCCTCACGGACCAGCGGGCGGCTCAGCCGGTCGGGATCCTCGTCCAGGCGCCCGAGACTGGCCCCCTTGGGACAGATGAACCCCTTGCTGAACGGATCGGCGTCGTCGCCGCGCACGGAGGTCACCCTGCCGTCGCCGTCCAGGGCGATCGACAGGCCGCACACGGCCTCACAGAGCGGACAGGTTCGGTGCGGCATGACGAGCCTCCTGAGTTCGAGGACCGAACCCATCATTACCGCTCCGAGTGCGATCAAGGAAGTGCCCGGGCGGCCCCCTCTGCCGCCCGGGTACGTCATGGGCCTCGGCCCGCGTCCCGGCCCCCTGCTCGCGCGTGCCGCGGGCCCGCGGACCGGGTTCGCGGGGCTGCTCCGCGGACCGGCTTCGCGGAGCAGCTCCGTGGACCGGGTTCGCGGGCTTGCTCCGCGGGCCGTCGGCGCCTGTGGTTCCGCGTGCTCACCGCCCGGCGGTTCTGTGCCAGGCGAAGGCCTCCTCCCGTCGCCCGTCCAGCAGGTCGTCCCAGGGGTCGTCCCCGCGCCGCCCGCCGAAGTCGTCTTGGCGCGGCTCCTCGGTGGGCTCGCCCAGCGGCGGCCAGACGGACGGGTCGGACAGGAGGCGGTCCATGCCGACCGGAGCTCCGACCGGCCGCGGGTGACGGCGCACGATCTCCACCGTGACGAGGGTGGACCACTTGTGGTGCCGGGCCACCCGCGCGGTCACCGCCCCGCAGGCCGAGGCCAGCTCACCGGCGAACGCCTCGAACGTCTCCGCGCAGATCCCCACCCGGCACAGGATGAGCGCCTTCTCGCCCGCCCGTGTCGGGGTGATCCACAGGATCAGCGGGACGCGGCCCCGCGCGGTGTGCAGGGGCGCGTCCAGGAACAGCCGTTGCATGCGATGGCGGGAGTAGACGCACCGCAGGTGCGCCATGATGCGCCCGCGCCCGGCCCTGACCGTCACCGGCGCCGCGACCGCGCCGGTGACCAGCCCGAACCCCCACCAGCCGTGTGCGGCGTACGCGAGCACGCCCAGCGTCAGGACGCCGGCCGCCGCCATGATCTCGCTGCGCCGCCGCCACAGCATCGTGAGGCCGGAGGGGCGGCCGGCCGGCGGGTACGGCCCGGCGGCGTGCCGGTTGTGCCGCGGGTTCCGCGCGTCCACGCGATCACCGCCCCTTCGTCGTACGAACGGGCCCAACCGGCTCACGCCGGGCGTCCAGCGACTCGTCCGAGGCGCGCAGGCGGTCGAACCGGGGATCGCGGTAGCGCCGGGCGCCGAACCCCGTTCGGGTGACCGTCCACCCCCGCGCGTGGGCACGCTTGTCCTGCTCCGCGCAGAGGGATTGGTCGGCCCGATCGGCCAGGCCGGCTAAGAAATCCTTGATTTGCGACAATGGCTTGATAACGTGGAAAGTCATTGAGACTCCCGATCCATGGCTTGAGACGGAGCTCTCGTTCAGCCGGGTCGCAGGTGGCAGCCTACGGCCCGGCTTTGATTCGCCCGGCAGGGCGTGTTTCCCCCGAAGATCAGACAGTGACGTTCCGGCTTTCTCGTTACCGGCCTCCTCCCCGTGGCCGCCGGGCCGCCTCCACACCGCCGCGGGATCCACCGGCGAATGGCCGTGAGATCACCGCTGCCGCCGGACCGATCTCTCTCACGGTCATTCGGCGCCCCCTTCCCGATCATCATTCGGGAAACCTTCTCCCTAAATGCTCTCTCATCGGATATTGCCGTGCAAGGCCAGATGAAACAAAATCTGAAAGTGTCTTTCTGAGATGCTGTGCAATGCAGCGTGCAAGTTGCACTAGGATGGACGGTGCCTGGTGGGGGGCCGCGACTCTCGCGTCCGCCACCTGACGTCTCGACGAGGAGGCCGGGTTGCCTGACCGTGGTAGTCCAACTCTGCGTCGCCAACGGCTCGGCCGGGAACTTCGGCGCTTACGAGAAGGCGCTGACATGATCGGCGACGACGTGGCGGCGCGGCTGGGCTGGTCGGCGGCGAAGGTGAGCCGCGTCGAGACCGCCAAGACGTTCCCCACGCCGAAGGACGTCGAGGATCTACTGGAGCTGTACAGGGCCGATCGTGCTGTACGGCAGCAGTTGCTGGACCTTCGCCGGGGTGCCGCCCAGAAGGGGTGGTGGGAGGAATATCGCGCCGCGTTGCCGCCGACGGCTATGGCTCTCATGGATCGGGAGGCGGAGGCGACGCTGGCTCGCAACTGGGAACCACAGGTGATCCCTGGGCTCTTGCAGACGGCGAACTATTCGCGCGCGCTCATGGCGGCCATGCAGCCGATCGTGCAGATTCCGCACAGTTACATCGATCAACGGGTCGAGGCCCGTATGGCGCGCCAGCAGTACCTGCTGCACGGCTCACGCCCGCTCTCCTTCATGGCGGTCATCGACGAGTCGGTGCTACGCCGCCAATTCGGTGACGCCAAGGTGATGCGGGAGCAGCTCGATCATCTCGTCGAGATCGCAGATCTTGAACATGTCGAGATGAGGATTCTGACCCAGGAGACCCCGCCTCCGACGCCCACGGGTCCGTTTCTCCATCTGAAGTTTCCGGACTTCCCAGACGTGGTGTACCTGGAAGAGTTCTTCGGAGCACGGTTCGTCGAGGACGCCGAGCAGGTGTTCGCCTACGAACGGGCCTTCCAGCACCTTCTGTCCATCTCGCTCGACGAGGCGATGTCGCAGCAGCTGATTCGCTCCATTTCGGAACGCTGGCAGTAGCGCGAACGCTTCATCGGGGGGCGGCGGGATGCCGGCTTCAGGCCGTGAAAGGGAACATGATGGAAAATATCGACAGCCGTATCGGGGAGTGGCGCAAGAGCTCCTACAGCGCCAACGGCAACTGCGTCGAGACGGCGATCGATCGCGCCGGCCGAACCTACCTGCGGGACAGCAAGAATCTCGGCCCGATGATCAGCGTTTCGGCTCGGGAATTCGCGGCTCTCTGCGTGTTCTTGGCGAGAGAGGCCGACCGGTAAGATCGTCATAACCTTGCGCCTCGGGCAATCCACCTCCATGATGAAAAATGCTCCTATGCTGTCGTCTGGGGTGGAGGTCACTAATGTCCGTTACGGACAGCGGGTGCGGGGTGTGGCGGAAAAGCTCCTACAGTACCAACGGTAATTGTGTGGAAGTCGCGTCCAGTGCCAATCCGTGGGTCCTTGTGCGCGACAGCAAAGACACCGGCCGTCCCGCCATCCGCGTCGGCGGGCCCGCCTGGCGCGCGTTCCTGAACACCTACCAGGGCGCCTGACGCCTCGAAGGTCCATGGGGGCTCCATCCATCAGTGGGTGGAGCCCCTGCGCTTTGGCGCTGACACCTGACGCGACACCGATGCCGGTCACGCCGTAGACCCTTGATGGGCCGGCGTTCCTCCGGTGGCCGGCCAGAAGTGGCCGGAAGGCCGTCTCCGAGCGTGGGGGGGTGAACGACGCCGGCTCGGCGGTCCTTGTCGATCAAAGGGAAGGCGACGCCCGCCGGGATCGGGCTGCGAGGCGTGACGGTCCACCGCTCGCGGCATCCCGGTGCTGGTCTGTCGGTATGACACGCGCTGCAACTTTCGTACCGCCATGCATGGCATGCCGTTCTTGACCAGATAATCGCCAGATTCTTGCTCCGAAAGTTGTAATGCCATGTGCATGGGTATAGCTAGCGATAGCTGCATTGCAAACACTGATGCAACTTGCAAGATCGATAATTCCCTCTGCCTGTCGGCGAGATGGGTGATCGACTGAAAGTCCTGGGAGGCTGGAGTGTCGGATCAGGGTAGGCCGTACCTTCGCCGGGTGCGGCTGGGGCGGGAGCTGCGGCGGCTTCGGGAGCAGGCCAGGATGGCCGGTGATGTGGTGGCCGCGCGGCTGGAGTGGTCGGCCGCGAAGGTGAGCCGGATCGAGACGGCCAGGACCTTTCCCTCGCTGGGCGATGTCGAGCGGCTTGTGGAGCTGTACGGGGCCGATGATGCCGTACGGGAGCGGGCCGTCGAACTGCACCGGGATGCCGGGCGGAGGCGGTGGTGGGAGGAGTACCGCGGTGCGGTGCCGGGCGCGGCCCTGGAACTGATGGACCGGGAGGCGGAGGCCCGCCGGGCACGCAACTGGGAGCCGCACATCATGCCCGCGCTGCTGCGGACCTATGACTATGAGCGGGCGGTGATGGCCGCCATTCAGCCTGTCGAGCCCATTCCGGCGACGGCCGTCGCCCGGCGCCTCGAAGCGCTGATGACGCGGCAGAAGCACCTGCTGGACGGTTCGCGGTCGTTCGCCCTCGCGGCCGTCGTCCACGTGACGGCGCTGGTGCGTCCGCTCGGCGACGGCCGGGTGATGCGCGAGCAGCTCGACCATCTCGTCGAGGTCGCCGAACTCGACCATGTGGATGTGCGGATCCTGACCGAGGACACCCCGCATCCGCTGGTCGCCGGTCCGTTCGTGCACCTGGAGTTCCCCGACTTCCCCGGTGTCGTCCACCTGGAGGAGATCATGGGCGCCCGGTTCGTCGAGGACGCCGAGCAGGTGCACGGTTACGAGCGGGCCTTCGACCATCTTCGTTCCATCGCGCTCGACGAGGCCGCGTCCCGGCGGCTGGTCCGTGACACCGCCGAGCGCTGGCGATGAACCCCGCTGACGACCGGAGCGGTGCTGCCGGCGTCGGCGACTTCACCAAACGGTACTCATGAGAGCGGAAACGTTCATGGTGGCTAACGCCCAACCCCCGGGAGCGCCGGTGAACCGCGCGTTCGCGCTCCCATTGCCGCGCAGGAAGATGGCGCGGAGGCATCTGCGATGGATGAGGAACAACCTGCTGGAAGAGGGCTTCACCACGGTCGACGTCGACCACGACGGTCTGCGGGCCAGGGACGCGGTGCGGCACAACAGCGTCGCGATGTCGCTGGAGCCTGGCCTGTTCGGGGCCCAGGTCCACTGTGAGACGCATGGCCCCGACGCCGAGGACCTCAAGGTCTCGATCTTGAGGTGGCACCACGACTTCGTCGCCGGCGCGCTCGCCTGGACGGGCGGCCGGTGGTGGATGCCGCTGCTCCACCTCGCCAGATGGGCCGTCCTGGTGAGCGTGCCGCTGGTGGCAGGGCTCGCCGTCTGGTACATCACCAACCGGTGAGCCGAGGAGCGGACGGGGTCCGTCCCGAAGGAAACGGCGGAACGGACGCGGCCCGCGCCCCTGTGGGGGCGCGGGCCGGTTCGCGTGGGGGTGGGTCAGGCGACGCCGAGGCCCTGGGCGACGCCCTCGCCGAGGTCCTTGTGGACGTTGGTCCAGTACTCGACGACGCGCTTCTTGGTCTCGGAGGTGACCTCGGGCGCCGACGCGTGGCCGACGATGTTGCTCACCAGGTGCGCGCGGTCGGTGTCGGACAGGACGTTCTCCCACAGGGTGCGCGGCTGGCCGAAGTCGTCGTCCTCGGCGTGCCTCTGGTAGGCGCTGCGGATGATCTCGCCGGCGATCTGGTAGCTCTCGCCCGCGAACAGCGACGGGTCGGCCACCGGGCCGCCGGCGGAGTTCGGCGCGTACACCGGGTCACCCGGGTTGCTGTAGCGCATCGCGCCGTCCTTGTTGTAGCTGTGGACGGGCGACTTCGGCCGGTTCACCGGGAGCTGCAGGTAGTTCGCCCCGATGCGGTGGCGGTGGGTGTCGGGGTAGGAGAACAGCCGGCCCTGGAGCATCTTGTCCGGGGAGGCGCCGATGCCCGGCACGAGGTTGGCCGGCTCGAAGGCGGCCTGCTCGACCTCGGCGAAGTAGTTCTCCGGGTTGCGGTTGAGGGTGAACCTGCCGATCGTGATCTCGGGGTAGTCGCCGTGCGGCCACACCTTGGTCAGGTCGAACGGGTTGAAGCGGTAGTCCGCGGCCTCCTCGAACGGCATGATCTGCACGTTCACCGTCCAGGACGGGTGGTCGCCGTTCTTGATCGCGGTGTGCAGGTCGCGGATGTGGAAGTCGGCGTCCTGCGCGATCACGGCGCCGGCCTCGGCGTCGGTGAAGTTCCGGACGCCCTGGTCGGTCTTGAAGTGGTACTTCACCCAGAACTTCTCGCCGGCCGCGTTGTACCACAGGAAGGTGTGCGAGCCGAAGCCGTGCATGTGCCGCCAGCTGGCCGGCGTGCCGCGGTCGGTCATCAGGAAGGTGACCTGGTGGGCGGACTCGGGGGACAGCGTCCAGAAGTCCCACTGCATGTTGTGGTCGCGCAGGTGGGTGTCGGCGCGGCGCTTCTGGCTGTGGATGAAGTCGGAGAACTTCGACGGGTCGCGGATGAAGAAGATCGGCGTGTTGTTGCCGACGAGGTCGTAGTTGCCCTGGTCGGTGTAGAACTTGATCGCGAACCCGCGCGGGTCGCGCTGGGTGTCCGCGCTGCCGAGCTCGCCCGCGACCGTGGAGAAGCGCAGGAAGAGATCGGTCTCCTTGCCCTTCTGGAACAGGCCGGCCTTGGTGAACTGGCTGACGTCCTCGGTGATCTGGAGGATGCCGTAGGCGCCGCCGCCCTTGGCGTGCACCACGCGCTCGGGTACCCGCTCGCGGTTGAACTGGGCCATCTTCTGGATGACGTAGTGGTCCTGCAGCAGCAGGGGGCCATTGGGGCCGACGGAGAGCGAGAACTCGTCGCTCTCCGCCGCAATGCCCGCGTCCGTCGTGGTGGTAGGCCGATCGGTCATCGCGCGGTCCTCCGGTTCGTCGTCGTCATGGAGTACGGCTTGTGCCCGTGGCTCCAAATGGGTTCGATGCGGGAGTCAGTTCTGGGAAGGAAGGCAGCCGGGGCAGGTGCCCCAATAGATCACGTCGGCCTCGTCGACATGGAAACCCGCGGCGTCCACGGGGTCGAGGCAGGGGGCCTCGCCGGTCGCGCAGTCCACGTCGGTCACCCTGCCGCACGTGCGGCAGACGAGGTGGTGGTGGTTGTCGCCCACCCTCGCCTCGTAACGGGCGGGACTGCCCATGGGCTCGATCTTGTGGAGGAGCCCGGCGCGGCGCAGCGCGTGCAGTCCGTCATAGATCGCCTGGAGGGACACGTGGCCGACACGCTCGCGCACACCGCGATAGATGGCGTCCACATCGAGGTGGTCGCCGTCCCTGACGGTATGCAAGATCGCGATGCGGGCCGCCGTCACGCGCAGCCCGGCACCGTGCAGCCGTTCGACATCCCCCACGACCTGCACCATAAGCCGTAAACCTGAATCATTCAAGTAAAGGGACCTTCCCGGTATGGCGATTTTCGATCCGCCACCGGGTGGGCGGTGCCAGATCTGGGCGGAGGTGGCATGCTCTTGGAACGATGAGAACCGAGTCCATACCCGGCGTACTGCCCCATTTGCCAGAGATTTCCCCGCGGATGGCGCGCGTTCGTCGTGCCGCCGCCCTCGCCCTCGCGGGCGCGATCGCGGCGGCGCCGGTCGTGGCCTGCGCGGCCGCGGAGTCCTCCTCGCCCCCGTCCAAGAGCGCCGATGCCTCCGCCGCGCAGCCCGGCGAGGCGGCGTCCGGGCAGCCGGACACCGCGAAGCGGCGGCCGTTCACCATCTCCTTCGGCGGCGACGTCCACTTCGAGGGTGCGCTGAGGAACCGCCTGGCCAACCCGCGCACCGCGCTCGGCCCGATCTCGTCGGTGCTGCGCCGCGCGGACCTGACGATGGTCAACCTGGAGACCGCCATCACCCAGGGCGGCACTCCCGCCCCCGGCAAGCAGTACACCTTCCGGGCGCCGCCGACGGCGTTCGCCGCGCTCAAGGCCGCGGGCGTCGACGTGGCGTCCATGGCCAACAACCACGGCATGGACTACATGCAGGTCGGGCTGCGCGACTCCCTGGCGGCCATCCGCAGCGCCAGATTTCCCGTCGTCGGCATCGGCAAGAACGCCGCCGAGGCGTACCGGCCGTTCCGCAAGGTCGTGAACGGCAACCGGGTGGCCATCATCGGGGCGACCCAGGTGCTCGACAGCCAGTTCATCCAGGCCTGGACCGCGACCGCCACCAAGGGCGGCCTCGCCTCGGCCAAGGACGAGGCGCGGCTGATCCAGGCCGTCCGGCAGGCGCGCCGTACCTCCGACACCGTCATCGTCCATCTCCACTGGGGCACCGAGCTGCAGAAGTGCCCGAACCAGGCCCAGCTCTCGCTGGCCCCCAAGCTGATCGCCGCGGGCGCCGACGTGATCGTGGGCGGCCACGCGCACATCCTGCTCGGCAGCGGTTACCTGCGGGGACGTTACGTCAACTACGGGATGGGCAACTTCGTCTTCTACAACTCCGGCCCGCAGACGGGCGCGACCGGGGTGCTGACCCTGACCATCGAGGGACGGAAGGTGCTCAAGGACCGATGGACGCCGGCGCGGATCAACGGGGGCATCCCGATTCCGCTGACCGGCGCCGCGCGCACCCAGGCCCTGACCGGGTGGCAGTCGCTGCGAGGCTGCGCGGGGCTGCGCGCCACGCCATAACGGTCCTGGCCGCTCTGCCCGTCCTATATTCGGATCGAACGTCCAACGACCGTTCAAGGGGGCGTATGCGGTTCTCCATCGGAAAGGGCGTGGCGGCCTCGCGAGGACCACGGCGAGCCGGGGCGGCCGCGACGCGCACGGCGTTCCGGCACCGGCTGGTGGTCGTGACCGGCGCGGGAAGCGGCATCGGACGCGCGACGGCCCGCGCGTTCGCCGCCCACGGCGCCGAGGTGATCTGCGCCGACATCGACCTCGCGGCCGCCGAGCGCACGGCGCTGGAGATCTCGCGGCGCGGCCTGGGCGCCCATGCCCGCCAGGTGGACGTCTCCCGCGCCGAGGACATGGAGCGGTTCGCCGCGGCGGTGCGTGACGAGCACGGCACGCCGGACATCGTGGTCAACAACGCGGGCGTCGCCGTCGCCGGGCCCTTCCTGGACCACGAGGTGGCCGACTGGCGGCGCGTCCTCGACGTCAACCTGTGGGGCGTCATCCACGGGTGCCGGCTGTTCGGGCGGCAGATGGTCGAGCGCGGCGAGGGCGGGCACATCGTGAACGTCGCCTCGCTCGCGGCCTTCGCCCCGTCGCGGCTGCTGCCCGCCTACTCGACGTCGAAGGCGGCGGTGAAGATGCTGAGCGACTGCCTGCGCGCCGAGTTCGCGGGAAGGGGCATCGGCGTGAGCGTGATCTGCCCGGGGTTCGTCTCCACGCCGATCGCGAGCAACGCGATCTACCGCGAGACCGACCGCTCGCTGGGCGAGAAGGCGCTGCGGCGGCGCGGCTATCCGCCCGAGCGCGTGGCCGCCCACATTCTGCGGGCCCTCCATCGCAACACGGCCGTCGTCCCGGTGAACGCCGAAGGCAAGATCGGATATGCGCTGTCGCGTATTTCTCCGGGGCTATTGCGGGGAATTGCCCGTCTTATGAATTCCGATATGGGACGTCTGGCCGGGAAGGACTGACCGCCGCACCGGAAAAGTGCAAGATGAAGCTGTGTCCGGGCTGCCCACTGACCATTCCCACGACGACGACGACCAGATGCCGCTGCGCCGCAAACCCTCGCAGCGCCGCAGCGCCCGCCGCGTCGAGCGCATGCTCGACGCCTGCGCCGAACTGCTCGACGAGGTCGGCTACGAAGCGCTCTCGACGACCCGCATCGCCGACCGGGCCGACGTCGCCATCGGCTCGGTCTACCAGTTCTTCCCCGACAAACGGGCGATCACCCAGGCGCTGACCCAGCGCAATGTGGAGCTTTTCATCGCCCGGGTCGGCAGGCGTTTCATGACCGAGGACTACACCGGCTGGTGGCACGCGGTCGACGCCATCATCGACGAGTACGTCGACATGAACAGGACCATTCCGGGGTTCCGCTTCCTGCGGTTCGGCGACGCGGTCGACCTCAACCTGCTCGACTCGTCGTCGGAGAACAACACCGTGATCGCCGGTCGGCTGCGCGGCCTGCTCCTCGCCGAGTTCGGGATGGCCGACAGCGAAGAGCTCGACCTGTGTCTCACCGTCGCGGTCGAGGCCGGGGGCGCGGTGCTGACGCTGGCCTTCCGCCGCGACCCGGCGGGGTGGCCGCCGCTGGTGGAGGAGGCCAAGCGGCTGATCCGCGGCTACCTGTCCAGCCAGTTGCGCTCGCACGGCGACGGGCGGCCCGGCCACGATGGGCCGGCCGCCTGACGGACGCGCCGGGAGGCGGCGCCGTCAGGTCCGGGGCGACCCCGGCCGGCCGGAGGATCCGAGGGGCGCGGGGGAGCCGGACGACCTGGAGGATCCGAGGGGCGCGGGGGAGCCGGACGACCTGGAGGATCCGAGGGGCGCGGGGGAGCCGGACGACCTGGAGGAGGAGGCGCCCGCGTCGCCGGTCTCGGCCTCGCAGAAGGAGGAGACCCCGCGCACGAGCTTCCGCGCGGTCTGGACCTCCGCGCGCAGCCGGACGAGTTCCTGGCGTTGCTGGTCGGCGGTCTCGTTGCGGGCGGTGGCGTACCCGAGGGTTCCGGGGACGACGGCGGCGCACAGGGCGGCGCAGGCGAGGACGAAGGTGGTCTGCCAGGACATGTCCATCGCAGCTCCTTCGAAGAGCGGGTGACGTTCCAGGCGCTGCGAATATGCCCTCTCGCTCGGGAGACATGCGGAGGGTAGTCAAACATGTGCAAATCAGGACGTAAGTAATGCCTGCCGTTGTCCCCGCACAGTCGAGCGGCGCTCGGTAATCTCGTCTTGTGGCACATGTGACACGTGGGCAGCTTGATCGACTTCTCGAGCAGGCGCTCCTCGACGACGATCACGGGGCTCTGGCGGGGAGGCTCGACGATCTGGCGCGCGCCTACGGGTCGGGAGAGGTGTCCCGTGCCGCGATCCTCGTGCTCGCCGCCGAAGAGTGGCGGCAGGCCGGCCAGCCGGCGCGGGCCCTCGAGTGCTTCCAGAGAGCGCTGGACGACGGGGGCGAGGTGAGCGTCGACCCACGGGCGGGCATCGCCGACACCCTCTTCGAGCTCGACCGCCCGGACGAGGCCCGTGAACTGGTCGACTCCATCAAGGCCGACGGGCACGTCGATCCGAGTACGGCGCTGAACGTCGCCGAGACCCTGCTGGCCTACGGCGACCCGCGCGCGGCCCACGAGTGGGCCACCGACGGCATCCTCGCCGGCGAGGGCCCCGCGGGCATCCGCGACGCGCTTCTGCGCACCCGCTACCGCATCCGTGTCGACCTCGGCCTGCCCGAGGACGACCTCGACGCGCTGCTCGACGTCTCCCGCTGACCTCGGCGTGAAGGTCGCGCGGGCCGTGACTCCCAGGCGTCACGGCCCGCGCGGTGCGGGGGGCTTGGCGGGCGCCCCGGCAGGCGAGCGCGCCACTCGCCGGCCGGGGCGGCTTCGGACGGCGCCACGAGCCGGCGCCGCGAGCCGGCGCCCGGGTCAGCGGACGCGCAGGCCGGAGATCGTCGTGTCGACGGTGAGCACCCTGCCGATCCGGGCGCCCAGCCCGTGCGGGCCGTTCGCGGCCACCAGGCCGGGCAGGGGCTCCGGCTCGACGGGCATGAGCGGCGCGGGGGCGGCGGCGGGCTCGTCGGAGGCGTACGCGCCGCGCCGCAGAGGCCGGTCGTCCTGCTGCGGCAGGCCCGGAACGGTCACCGTCAGCTTGCGGCTGGTCTGGTAGACCAGCGTGCCCTCGGGGAGGCGGGACAGGGGGCCACGCGCGATCGCGGGCAGCTCGTGCAGGCCGATCACCGCGGCCGTGCGCGACGGCAGGCCCCAGGTGCGCCCGATGTGCTCGAAGCCGACGCTCAGCTCGTCCCGGGTGTGCCGGGCGGTGATGGAGGAGGTGGCCGCCTGCGGCGCCGCCATCGCGTGCAGGGCGTGGCAGGCCGCGGACGCGAAGCCCGGCGACCGCAGGACGGTCACGGCGCTCTGCTCGCAGGACGTGGCGGCGGAGGCGCTGCCGGTCGCCAGACAGGCCGCGCCGGCCGCGATCGCGGCCACCGCGAGGAACCCCCGGATATTGATCGAACTACGCATGAAGACTCCCTGACTACCTTTTCGTGCTCGGACGAGCACTGAAGGTAGTCAATGAGCCTCGCCGTCGGCGGGTCGTTGACCCTATGCTGGCGGATTCCTTACCGAGACGCCTGCACGGTCAGAGTGTCACCGGCGGCGTCGAGGTCGACGACGACCTCGTCACCGTCGCGGATGTCGCCGGCCAGCAGGCGCTTGGCCAGCTTGTCGCCGATCGCCGACTGGACCAGCCGGCGCAGCGGGCGGGCGCCGTACAGCGGGTCGTACCCGGTGAGCGCCAGCCAGTCGCGCGCCGCCGGCGTGACGGTCAGCGTCAGCAGCCGGTCGGCCAGGCGTCGCGCCAGCCGGGTGACCTGCAGGTCGACGATCTGCGACAGCTCCTCCGAGCCGAGCGCGTCGAACAGGATCACGTCGTCCAGCCGGTTGAGGAACTCGGGCTTGAACGAGCCCCGCACCGCCGTCATGACCTTGTCGCGCTTGGCGACGCCGTCGAGCGCAGGGTCGACCAGGTACTGCGAGCCGATGTTGGAGGTCAGGATCAGGATCGTGTTGCGGAAGTCGACGGTGCGGCCCTGCCCGTCGGTGAGGCGGCCGTCGTCGAGCACCTGGAGCAGGATGTCGAAGACCTCGGGGTGGGCCTTCTCGATCTCGTCGAGCAGCACCACGGTGTACGGCCGGCGTCGCACGGCCTCGGTGAGCTGGCCGCCCTCCTCGTAGCCGACGTACCCGGGCGGGGCGCCGACCAGGCGGGCCACGCTGTGCTTCTCGCCGTACTCGCTCATGTCGATGCGGGTCATGGCGCGCTCGTCGTCGAACAGGAACTCCGCGAGGGCCTTGGCCAGCTCGGTCTTGCCGACGCCCGTCGGGCCGAGGAACAGGAACGAGCCGGTCGGCCGGTCGGGGTCGGCGACCCCGGCGCGCGCCCTGCGCACGGCGTCCGACACCGCCTGCACGGCCTCGCGCTGGCCGACGAGCCTGCGCCCGAGCTCGTCCTCCATGCGCAGCAGCTTGGCGGTCTCGCCCTCCAGCAGCCGGCCGGCGGGAATGCCCGTCCACGAGGAGATCACCTGGGCGATGTCGTCGGCGCCGACCTCCTCCTTGACCATCGGGTCCTCGGGCTGGGCCTGCGCGCTCGCCTCTTCGAGCTCCTTCTCAAGGCGCGGCACGTCGCCGTACATCAGCCGGGAGGCCGCCTCGAAGTCGCCGTCACGCTGGGCGCGCTCGGCCACGGACCGGACCTCGTCGAGCTGCTTCTTCAGCTCGCCGACCCGGTTGAGGCCCGCCTTCTCCTTCTGCCAGCGCACCACCAGGGCGTCGAGTTCCTCCTGGCGGTCGCCCAGCTCCTTGTGGAGCTTCTCCAGGCGCTGGATGCTCGCCTCGTCGGTCTCCTTGGCGAGGGCCAGCTCCTCCATCTTGAGCCGGTCGACGGCCCGCTGGAGCTCGTCGATCTCCACCGGACGCGAGTCGATCTCCATGCGCAGGCGGCTGGCGGCCTCGTCGACCAGGTCGATCGCCTTGTCGGGCAGGAACCGGGCGGTGATGTAGCGGTCGGACAGGGTGGCCGCGGCCACCAGGGCGCTGTCGGAGATCTGCACCTTGTGATGCGCCTCGTAACGGCCCTTGAGCCCGCGCAGGATCGCGATCGTGTCCTCGACCGACGGCTCGCCGACGAAGATCTGCTGGAAGCGGCGCTCCAGCGCCGGGTCCTTCTCGATGCGCTCGCGGTACTCGTCCAGGGTTGTCGCGCCGATCATGCGCAGCTCACCCCTGGCCAGCATCGGCTTGAGCATGTTGCCGGCGTCCATCGCGCCTTCGGCCGCGCCCGCGCCGACCATCGTGTGCAGCTCGTCGATGAACGTGACGACCTGGCCGTCGCTCTCTTTGATCTCGGTGAGCACGGCCTTGAGCCGCTCTTCGAACTCGCCGCGGAACTTCGCGCCCGCCACCATCGCGCCGAGGTCCAGGGAGACCAGGCGCTTGCCGCGCAGGCTCTCGGGGACGTCGCCGGCCACGATGCGCTGGGCGAGGCCGTCCACGACGGCGGTCTTGCCGACGCCGGGCTCGCCGATCAGCACCGGGTTGTTCTTGGTGCGCCGGCTGAGCACCTGCACGACGCGGCGGATCTCGTTGTCCCGGCCGATCACCGGGTCGAGCTTGCCGGCCCTGGCCAGCTCGGTGAGGTCGACGCCGTACTTCTCCAGCGCGCGGTAGGTGTCCTCGGGGCTCTCGCTGGTGACCCGGGCGTGGCCGCGGACCTTCTCGAACGCCTCCAGCAGGGCGTTCGCGTTCGCGCCCTGCGCCTTGAGCAGCTCGGCGACGCGGCCGCCGTCGGCGGCCAGGCCGACCAGCAGGTGCTCGGTCGAGACGTACTCGTCCTCCAGCTGCTTGGCCCTGGCCGCGGCCGTGTTCAGCACGACCAGCAGCTGACGGGAGGACGACGGCGCGCTCACCGTCGCGCCCTGGGCCTTCGGGAGCTGCTCGAGCTGCTTCTCGGCCTCGGTGCGCAGGCGCTTCCAGTCGGCGCCGACGGCCTCCAGCAGGTGCACGGCCGTGCCGTCGTTCTGGGAGAGCAGGGCGGTGAACAGGTGAGCCGGGGCGACCTCGGGGTGACCCTCGGCGGCGGCCCGCCGCACGGCGGCCGACAGGGCGTCCTGGCTCTTACGCGTGAGCTTGTAGTCCATGCCTACCTTGCCTTTCTCGCATGGCGGACCGCCCGGCGCCCGCCGGGTGTGCGGCAGTGCTGCGTCGCTCCGCGATATGTGCGCCGTGGCCGAAGGTGCGGAGCCGCACCCGGGCCCGGTGGTGATGCCGCCGCGCGGCCCGGAACGGTGCCGCCGGGCCGTGGCGGGTGTGCGCTCTCGCTCACGCGGGAGGCAGCTGGTACTGGATCAGAGCGCGGATCATCGCCATCTCGCTCCTGAGCCGCCCGATCTCCTCGCGCATGCGGAGGTTCTCGGTCTCCAGGACCAGGATGCGCTTGATGCCCGCCAGGTTGATGCCCTCCTCCTGGGAGAGCCGCTGCACCTCGCGGAGCATCACGATGTCGCGGGTGGAGTACAGGCGGCCCCGTCCGGCCGTCCGGCCGGGGCTGACCAGGCCGAGACGGTCGTACTGGCGGAGCGTCTGCGGGTGGAGCCCGGAAAGCTGAGCGGCCACCGAGATGACGTACACCGGGGTGTCGTCGGACAGGTCGAAGTAATTGGCGTCCATCGGCGTCGCCTCCTTCCGGGGCTACTCGGTACTCGCCTGTCTGAGCAGCTCGGCGCGGGGATCCACGCCGTCGGAAACGGCGCGGAACTCCTCGAGCGCGGCCTTCTCCTTGTCGCCGAGACGCTGGGGGACCACCACCTCGACCGTGACCAGCAGATCACCCTTGGTTCCGTCCTTGCGGGTGACACCCCGGCCGCGCACGCGGAACGTGCGGCCGTTCGGGGTGCCCTCGGGAATCCGCAGGGTCACCGGCATGCCCTGGAGCACCGGCACCCTGATCTCGGCGCCGAGCGCCGCTTCGGCGAACGTCACCGGGACGGTGATGGTCAGGTTGTCGCCCGACCGGCCGAAGATGGCATGCGGTTTCACGTGAATCTGAACATACAGATCACCGGCCGGGCCGCCGTTCTCGCCGGGCGCGCCCTTGCCCTTGAGCCGGATGCGCTGGCCGTCGGCCACGCCGGCGGGGATGCGCGCCTGGAGCGTGCGGGTGCTCTTGCCGCGGCCGCTGCCCTCGCACACCGGGCAGGGGTCGTCGACGAGCAGCCCGCGGCCCTTGCAGTCGCGGCACGGCTCGGAGAAGGCGAAGTTGCCGAGGTTGCGGCTGGCCGCGCCGGTGCCCTCGCAGGTCGGGCAGACCCGCGGGGTCGTGCCGGCCTTGGCGCCGGTGCCGTTGCAGGCCGAGCACGCCGAGGAACTCGTGAGCCTGAGGGCCACCGTGGTGCCGTCCACGGCCTCCATGAACGACAGGGTGACCTCGGACTCGATGTCCTGCCCTCGGCGGGGCCGGCTGGTCGTGGTCGAGGTGCGCGCGCCGCCGCCACGGTTGAACAGGCCGCCGAACAGGTCGCCTATGCGCTCTCCCGTGCCGCCGCCGCTCTGCGACGTGCCTCCGAAGAGGTCGCCGAACTCGAACGGGAAGCCGCCGCCACCGCGGGGGGCGCCGCCCCCCGCGTATCCGCCGAGACCCGACCCGAACAGCGTGCGCGCCTCGTCGTACTCTTTGCGGCGCTTGCTGTCGGACAGGACGTCGTAGGCCTCCGAGACCTGCTTGAACTTGGCCTCGGTCTCGGTGTTGCCCTGGTTGGCGTCAGGGTGGTACTTCCTGGCCAGCCTCCGATATGCCTTCTTGATCTCTTCGGCTGTGGCGGTCTTCGACACACCAAGGACCGCGTAATAGTCCTTTTCCAGGTAGTCCTTGGTGCTCATCTATCGCTTCCTTCGTGGACCAAAGGGGTGATCGCTCAATTGTCCTCGGGATCGGCCGCCGCCGCGCCCGCTCCGTCCGCTTCGGAGGCGGCCTCCGGCTCCTGCGGCTCGGCGACGGCCACCCGCGCCGGGCGCAGGATGCGGTCGCCGATCTGGTAGCCCGGCTGGAGGATCTCCACGCAGGTGGGCTCGGTGACCTCGGCCGAGTAGCTGTGCATCAGGGCCTCGTGCACGGTCGGGTCGAACAGGTCGCCCTTGGCGCCGTAGGTCGAGAGGCCCAGCTTGCCGACGGAGCTCTCGAGCGCCTCGCTCACCTTGGCGAACCCGCCGGTGAGCTCGCCGTGGTCACGGGCCCTGCCGATGTCGTCGAGGACGGGCAGCAGCTCGGTGAGCACGCTGGCGACCGCCTGCTCGCGGACCGTCACCCGGTCGCGCTCGACGCGCTTGCGGTAGTTGGAGTATTCGGCCTGGAGGCGCTGGAGGTCGGCCGTGCGCTCGGCGAGCTGCGAGGCGACGCCGTCGTCCGGCGCCGCCGCCTCGGGCGAGGCGGCGGGGGAAGGCGTGCCGGCCGCCTTCCCCGCCCCCTGGCGCACCTCTCCCGTCTCGGGGTCGATGCGCCGGTTGTCGCGGATCACCAGGCCTTCGTGCTCGCTCCCAGAGTTCGGGGACGTCACGCGGCACCGCCCTCCCGCTTAGGCTCGTCGTCGACGATCTCGGCCTCGACGACGTCGTCGTCGGTCTTGGCGCCGCCGCCCGCGGCACCGGTCGCGCCGGCTCCGGGGGCCCCGTCCTCGGCGCCCGCGGCCTGGGACTGGGCGTAGATCGCCGAACCCATCTTCTGGCTGACGGTGGCGAGCTTCTCGGCGGAGGCCCTGATGGCGGCGGAGTCGCTGCCCTCGAGGGTCTTCTTCAGCTCGCTCAGCGCTTCTTCGACCTCGGTCTTGACGTCGGCCGGGACCTTTTCCTCGTTCTCACGCAGGAACTTCTCGGTCTGGTAGGCCAGGCCGTCGGCGTTGTTGCGCGTCTCGGCGTCCTCGCGGCGCTTCTTGTCGTCCTCGGCGTAGGACTCGGCCTCGCGCATCATGCGCTCGATGTCGTCCTTCGGCAGCGCCGAGCCGCCGGTGATGGTCATCGACTGCTCCTTGCCGGTGCCGAGGTCCTTGGCGGAGACGTTGACGATGCCGTTGGCGTCGATGTCGAAGGTGACCTCGATCTGCGGGATGCCGCGCGGCGCCGGGGCGATGCCGGTCAGCTCGAAGGTGGCCAGCTTCTTGTTGTAGGCCGCGATCTCGCGCTCACCCTGGAAGACCTGGATCTGCACCGACGGCTGGTTGTCCTCGGCCGTGGTGAAGACCTCCGACCGCTTGGTCGGGATCGTGGTGTTACGCTCGATGATCTTGGTGAAGATGCCGCCCTTGGTCTCGATGCCCAGGCTCAGCGGAGTCACGTCCAGCAGCAGGACGTCCTTCACCTCGCCCTTGAGCACGCCGGCCTGGAGTGCGGCGCCGATGGCGACGACCTCGTCGGGGTTGACGCCCTTGTTCGGCTCTTTGCCGCCGGTGAGCTCTTTGACCAGCTCGCTGACGGCGGGCATGCGGGTGGAACCGCCGACGAGCACCACGTGGGCGATGTCGGCGACCTTGATGCCGGCGTCCTTGATGACCTGGTGGAACGGGCCCTTGCAGCGCTCGAGCAGGTCGGCGGTGATGCGCTGGAACTCCGACCGGGTGAGCTTCTCCTCCAGGTGGAGGGGACCCTCGGCCGAGGCGGTGATGTAGGGCAGGTTGATCGAGGTCTCGGTCTGCGCCGACAGCTCGATCTTGGCCTTCTCGGCGGCCTCGCGGAGGCGCTGGAGGGCCATCTTGTCCTTGGACAGGTCGACGCCGTGGGCGTTCTTGAAGCGGGTCGCCAGCTCGTCGACGACGCGCTGGTCCCAGTCGTCGCCGCCCAGGTGGTTGTCACCGCTGGTGGCCTTGACCTCGACGAAGCCGTGGCCGTCCTCCTGGCCGACGTCGAGTAGGGACACGTCGAAGGTGCCGCCGCCGAGGTCGAAGACCAGGATGGTCTGGTCCTTCTCCTTGTCGAGCCCGTACGCCAGCGCGGCCGAGGTCGGCTCGTTGATGATGCGCAGGACGTTGAGGCCCGCGATCTGGCCGGCCTCCTTGGTGGCCTGGCGCTGGGAGTCGTTGAAGTACGCGGGAACGGTGATCACCGCGTCGGTGATCTTCTCGCCGAGGTAGGCCTCGGCGTCCGTCTTGAGCTTCTGCAGGACGAAGGCGCTGATCTGCTGGGGAGAGAACTTCTTGCCGTCGATCTCGACGGACCAGTCGGAGCCCATCTCTCGCTTGACCGAGCGGATGGTCCGGTCGACATTGGTGACGGCCTGCCGCTTGGCGACCTCGCCGACGAGGACCTCGCCGTTCTTGGCGAAGGCCACGACCGACGGAGTCGTGCGCGAGCCCTGCGCGTTGGCGATGACGGTGGGCTCACCGCCCTCGAGGATCGAGACGACGGAGTTGGTCGTCCCAAGGTCGATACCTACCGCACGTGCCATGAGTACGTCCTTGTAGTAAAAGTTGAGTGCGAGTGACTCAATCGTAACTCCGCTCGACCCTTTGTCAAGCGAGTTGAGTCTGTCGGGCTCAACCCTACGCGGCCGGTCACTATTCCGCGCACAAGGGTGGCAAGAACGCGCGTTCCACCCTGGAACCACGGGCCTCCGGCCGCCGCGGGACGGTCAGCGGGGCGCGCCGTCGACGATCTTGCGGTGGCCGAGCGGCTTCTTGAGCTTCACCGTCGTCGACTTCCGCAGGGCGATCTCGATGCACGCGACGTCCCCGGCGTCCGCGGCCAGGCCTTCGTACAGGGTCACGGTCACCCGTTTCGCGGTCTCGCGCACGCTCACCCGGTCGAGCACGTTGCAGGGCTCGACCCCCGACCACCAGGTGATCGTGAGCCGCCGCCCGTCGCGCGAGGGGCGCGCCTTCTCCCACCGCACCTTGCGCGTGTTCACCGTGCCGCCCTTCGGCCTGGTGGGGGAGCCTCCGGCCGCCGGCGTCGTGGCGGTCGCCGAGTTCGCGGGCGCCGTCACCGGCTGGTCGGGGGAAGTGCTCGTGGCGGTGGCCGTGCTCGTGGCCGTGGCCGTGCCCGGCGTGTTGCCGCAGGCCATGGTCAGCAGAAGGGATCCGGTCACCAGTGTCGCCGTCATCGTCCGCATGACCCTTCGACGTATCCGATCTCGCCTGGGTTCGCGAGCGCTGGACGGGCGGACGCGAAAGGGCCCCCGGCCTGGATGGTCGGGGGCCCTTCCGTTGGGGGGCTTCAGTGGTCCGGCGGGTCAGCGCTCGCCGGGCACCCAGTCATCGTCCGCCGAGTTCGGCGCCGACCGCAGGGTCGCCGCCGGCGGCACCGGGTCGGGGAACGGCGCGCAGTGGACGTCAGGGCCGGGCAGGCTCGCCGGCAGCGTGCCGTCGGTCAGGTACGCCTTCCAGATGTCGTCGATGCAGGCGTTGCCGCGGCCGGTGAGGCCGTGGTTGCCGCCGCCGTCCATGACGACCAGGCGCGAGGACGGGAAGCGCTTGTGCATCTCGACGCCGCCCTGGTACGGGGTGGCGGCGTCCTTGGTGTCCTGGAAGAGCAGGGCGTTCTTGATGGCCCGCCCGTCGATGCGCTGCGGGTGGCCGCCGCGCACCGGCCAGGACTGGCACTGGGCGTTGTACCAGAGGTTGCCCATGCTCAGGAACGGCGCGGCGCGGTAGGACGCCCACCAGTCGCGGTGCCAGGTGCCCCAGTCGCGCGGCCAGCGGGCGTCGGTGCACTCCACGGCCGAGTAGACCGCGAAGCTGTTGTCGTCGCCGCTGCTGTCGCCGTAGGTGGCGTACGCGGCCACCAGCGGGGCGGGATCGCCCGCGACGTACTTGGACAGGGCGTTGGCCAGGAGCGGCCAGCGGCTCTTGAGGTAGCCGCCCGAAAGGTAGGTGTCGTCCAGCTCGTCCGGGCCGACCCGGCCCTCGGCGGGGGTGGCCTTCAGCTTCGCGCGGGTCGCGTAGAACGCCTTCTCCACGTCGGCGCCGGCCGTGCCCAGGTGGTAGGTGGCGTCGTACTTGGCGATCCAGGCGAAGAAGTCCTTGGCGCGGACCTCGAAGGCGTGGTTCTGGTCGATGTTGACGTCGTACCAGACCCGCTCGGGGTTCACGATGCTGTCCAGCACCAGGCGGCGGATCTTGGACGGGAACAGAGTGGCGTAGGTGGCGCCCAGGTAGGTGCCGTAGGAGTAGCCGACGTAGCTGATCTGCTTCTGGCCGAGGGCCTTGCGGATCTCGTCCATGTCCTTGGCGGCGTCCACCGTGGTCATGTGCTTCAGCAGCTCGCCGTGGGCGGCGTCACAGGCCTTGGAGTAGCCCTGCATCCGCTTGAGCCAGGCGGCCTCCTCCGCCCAACCGGACGGGACGTAGTCCGGGCGCACCGGGTCGAAGAAGTGCGGGTCGCAGCGCAGCGCCGGCTCGCTCGCGCCGACGCCGCGCGGGTCGAAGCCGATGAGGTCGTACTGCGCGGCCAGGGCCGCGCCCAGCCGGGTCTGCATGACGACCGGGTAGGCCCTGCCGCTGCCGCCGGGGCCGCCGGGGTTGAACAGGATCGCGCCCTGGTAGTGGGCGGTGTCGGTCGCCTTCTTGCGTGTGATGGCGATCTTGATGGTTCTGCCCCACGGGCGGGAGTGGTCGAGCGGCACCGCGACGGACGCGCACTCGATCCCTTCCGGCAGGTCGTCGCACTGCGCCCACTGCGGGGCGGGAGGCGTGTGATCGGGCGCCTGCTGGGTCCCGGCCGTCGCGGGCGTGGCGATCAGTGCTCCGCTCAGACCCAGGCCGGCTGTGGCCAGCGCTATGAGGATCTTCTTCAACGATCTACCCCTTCGGCGCCGGCGGTCCCATCGTTGGACCCGACTTATGGCACCTTCGGTAGATCATGCGTATAAACCCCCTATAAAACGACAGCTGTTTTCGGTTGGTTGTCAAACCGCAACCTGAGGCAGCCTCCCATGATCGACGCCTGAACCGCCGTAGGGTGGGGAGGTCTCTCCCCATTAGCCGTCCATCAGCCGTGCCGGGAAGGGTGCCGATGGTGTTGCGTCAGGTTCTGCTGGCTGCGTCGAGCAGCGACCGCGTCGAGAGCGTCGTCAGGAACACCGGGGTCATCCGGGCGCTGGCGGGCCGCTATGTGGCCGGGGACGGCCCTGAGGACGCCGCCTCGGTCGCGGCGGGGCTCGTCGCGGACGGCCTGCTGGTCACGCTGGACCATCTGGACGGGCAGGCGCGCGACACGGCCCGGGCCGCCCGCGCGGTGGAAGACCGGCTGACCCTGCTCGACGCGCTCGACCGCCGCGGCATCGCCAAGGGCGCCGACCTGTCACTGCGGCTGTCCTCCCTCGGGCTCGGCCTCGACGACGACCTGGCGCGCCGCAACGCCGCCCGCGTCTGCCAGGCCGCCGGCGACGTGGGCGCCACGGTGACGGTCGAGGGGGAGGAGCCCGCGACGGCGGAGGCCGCCCTGCGCGTCCACGCCGCGCTGCTGGAGGAGCACCCCGCCACCGGCGTCACCGTGCAGGCGTGCCTGCGCGGCGCCGAGGAGCACTGCCGCGCGCGGGCCTTCGGCCGCGTCCGGCTCCGCCGCGGCCACGGGGACGGCCCCGTCGCCGTGACCCATCGCGACCCCGCCGCCATCGACCGCTCGTTCGTGCGCTGTCTCAAGGAGCTCATGGCCGGAGAGGGACGCGTGGTGGTCGCCACCCACGACCGGCGGCTCGTCGAGGTGGCCTCGGCGCTCGCCGTGCTGAACGAGCGCGAGCGCGACGGCGTCGAATACGAGATGTCCTACGGCGTGCGGCCGGCCGAGCAGGCCCGGCTCGCGGGTCTCGGCGCCCGCGTGCGCGTGCGCGTCCCCTACGGCGCCGGCTGGTACCCCCACCTGGCCCGCCACCTGGCCCGCCGCCCCGCCGACCTGGGGCTGCTGGCCCGCTCTCTGGCAAGGCTCTGACCGCCCGGCAGTCGGTAGGCTTCGAGCGTTCCCCGACTCCTACACAAGGTGCGCAGAGATGATCGCGATTCTCGGAACCGGCAAGATGGGCGAGGCCCTGCTGTCAGGGCTGCTGCGCGCCGGCGTCAAGCAGGACGAGATCGTGGCGACCGCGCGGCGCCCAGAGCGCGCCCAGGCGCTGCGCGAGCGCCACGGCGTGCGGGTCGTGACCAACAGCGAGGCCGCCGAGCTCGCCGAGACGCTGATCCTGGCCGTCAAGCCGCAGGACATGGCGGCGCTGCTCACCGAGATCGCCCCCCACGTCCCGGCGGGCAAACTCGTGATCACGGTGGCGGCCGGCATCACGACGTCCTTCGTCGAGGCCCGGCTCGGGGACGAGGTCCCCGTCGTGCGGGTCATGTCCAACACCCCGGTGCTGGTCGACGAGGCCATGAGCGTCATCTCGGCCGGCGCCCACGCCGCGGAGACCCATCTCAAGCACGCCGAGGACCTCCTTTCGCCCGTCGGCAAGGTGCTGCGCATCCCCGAGTCGCAGCAGGACGCCGCGACCGCGCTCTCCGGCAGCGGCCCCGCCTACTTCTTCTACCTGGTGGAGGCGATGGTCGACGCCGGCATCCTGCTGGGCATGCCCCGGGCCGCCGCGCTCGACATGGTCACGCAGTCGATCGTCGGCGCGGCCATCATGCTCCGCGACTCCGGCGAGCACCCCGTCATCCTGCGCGAGGCGGTCACCTCGCCCGGCGGGACGACGATCGCCGCCATCGCCGAGCTCGAGCGGCACAGCGTCCGGGCCGCCTTCCTGGCCGCCATCGAGGCCGCCCGCGACCGCAGCGGCCAGCTGGCCGCCGGCTGAGGGCGGGTCAGCCGTTCTCGGTGACGAGCCGGAGGAACTCCTCGAAGGAGATGCGGCCGTCGCCGTCGGCGTCGGCCTCCCGCTCCAGCGCGCCCAGCGCCTCGGCCGGGAGGTGCGGGAAGTGCTCGAGGTACTCGGCGCCGGTGATGAACCCGTCGCCGTCGCTGTCGATGGACGCGAACTGCTCCTTGAGCCGTGCCCATCGGGGGTCCGCGGGTGTCGCCGTCAAGAGATCTGCCTCCGGGGCGAGAAGTTGCAAGGTACGGCGAACACCCTAGTTGCGGCGTTCGCCGGATAGGGCTCTGGACCGCCTTAATTCTCCTGATATCGCCCATCGAGCGTGCGCTCGATGACGGCGCGCGCACCCGGAGGACGGAGCGGGGGTGCGGCAAAGGTAAGGAAAGTTTGCTAATAGAGTGCTCGTGGCCGGTGGAGAGGGGCGCGGGCATGGGGGCACGATGACGGCGGCGACGGGCGCGCGCGAGCGGGCGGCCGAGCCCGCGGTCTGGACGCGCGACTTCCGGCTGTTCTTCACGGCGCGGTCGGTGTCGATGCTCGGCACGGCCATGGTGCCGGTCGCGATGGCGATCGGCGTCCTGCGGGCCGGGTACGGGGCGAGCGGCATCGGCTACACCCTGGCCGCCTCGACGGTGCCGATGGCCGCCCTGGTGCTGTTCGGCGGGGTGTTCGCCGACCGGTTCACCCCACGGCGCATGATGGTCGGCGCCGACCTGGCGCGCCTGGTCTCCCAGTCGCTCACGGCGGTGCTCTTCCTCACGGGCGTCCCCGCCCTGTGGCAGCTCATGGCCATCTCGGCCGTCAACGGCATCGCCGCCGCGATGTTCCAGCCGGGCCTGGCGAGCCTGGTGCCGCGCATCGCCAGGGACGTGCAGCGCGCCGTGGCGACCCAGCGCACCTCCGAATCCCTCATGCTCCTCGCCGGGCCGTCCATCGCCGGCATGCTGGTGGCGTTCGCCGACGTCGGCGTCGTGTTCCTGATCGACGCCGCGGGATTCGGCGTCAGCGCGCTCTGCCTGGCCCTGCTGCGGCTGCGCGGCGCCCCCGTCGCCGCCGCGGAGGGGTCGATATGGGGCAACCTCAAGGAGGGGTGGCGCGAGTTCAGCTCCCGCACCTGGATGTGGGGGGTGATCCTCGTCTGGGCGGCCATGGGCATCGCGGTCTTCGGGCCGGTGACCCCGCTCGGGGCGCTCCTGATCGACGGCGCCTACCACGCCACCGGGTTCGGGTTCGTGACCTCCGCCTACGGGGCCGGCACCATCGTCGGCGGCATCGCCGCCATGCGCGTCAAGCCCGCGCGGCCGCTGGCCGCGGGCGCGACGGCGCTGTTCCTGCTCGCCCTCCAGCCCCTGTCGATCACGCTCGGACTCCCGCTGCCGCTGATGGCCGCCTGCCATCTCCTGGCGGGCACCGGATCTGCCTTCTGGGGGGTCATGTGGATGACGAGCGTGCAGACCCAGGTGGCGCCGGAGGTACTCAACCGCGTCCACGCCTACGAGGTCGCGGGCTCGGTCATGGCGATCCCGGTCGGCCAGGCCCTCAGCGGGCCGGTCGCCTCGCTCATGGGCGCGCGCGAGGTGCTCGCGGTCTCCTCGGCGGTGGCGGTCTCCGGGAGCGTCCTGCTGCTGTCGGTGCCCGCGATCCGCCGCCTGCGCCGCGTCCACCACACCGTCTGAGGCGCCCGCCCGGCGCGATTCGCGGGGGCCCAAGCAGGGCCGGCAATGGCCCTCATACGATGGGCCGGGTGACGATTCGTCGCGGTATCCCCCCGCTTCTCATCGGTCTCAGCCTGCTCGTCTCGGCCTGCTCCCAGGACGAGACGCCCAAGGTGCAGATCGGCGAGGCAAGGCGCGCCCCCGTCAGCGAGGTCGTCGAGGCCCCCGGCACCGTCGGCGCCCGCGCCACGGCCACGATGCGCTCGCCCGCGGCCGGCACGGTCGCCAAACTGTACGTCCACGACGGCGACACGGTGGAGAAGGGGGAGATCCTCGCCCGCATCAGCTCCCCGCAGGCCGAAGAGCAGCTCCGGCAGGCCCGCGGCGCCCAGCGGCAGGCGTCACGGCCGGTGCGGTTCGGCGGCGCGGCGCCGGCGCCGAGCATCCGGCTCGCCGGCCTGAACCTCACCTCCTCCCTGGACCGCAAGGTGGCGCGCGGCTTCGCCAAGGCGCGCTCCGCGGCGCGGAAGATCGGCGACAGGCGGGTCCGGGCGCAGCTCCTCACCGCGATCGACGCCGCCGAGACGCAGCACCGCGCTCAGCGCGCGGCGCTCGACCAGATCACCCAAGGGCTCACCCGGTCGGTCAACCAGACGCTCAGCCAGGTCAGCGGCCAGATCGGCGCGGGCCTGGGCGGGCTCGCGGCCTCCATGTCATCCCTGCAGGCGGCGTCCAAGAGCCAGGCGAAGGCGGCGGTGAAGGTCGCGAACGCGACGGTGAAGGGCCTGACGGTCAAGGCGCCGTTCGACGGGGTGGTCACGCTGGGCGGCGCGTCCGGCGGCGGCGGGCCCGATCTCGGCTCCCTGCTCGGGCAGCTCCCCGCCGGCCTGTCCGGCCAGGCCGGCGCCGCCGCGGGCGCGTCCGGCGCGGCGACCGGCACCTCCGGCGGCACGATCGCGGCCGGGGTGCCGGTCGCGGCGGGCGACGCCATCGCCACCGTGACCGATGTGTCGGAGCTGACGCTGTCCGCCGACGTGGACGAGACCGACGTGCTGCTCGTCACCCGCGGCGTGAAGGCCGAGGCCGAGCTGGACGCCGTCTCGGGGGCCACCTACCGGGCGAAGGTCGCGGGCATCGGCGTGACCCCCAAGGAGGGCACCACGGGCGGGGTCAGCTACCCCGTGCGGCTCACGCTCGGCGAAGGCGCCTACGACGACGGCGGCGAGGCGCCGCCGCCCAAACCCGGCATGAGCGCCGTCGTCCGGCTGACCGTGCGCGAATCGCCCGACGCGGTGGCGGTGCCGGCGGCCAGCATCGTCAGCAGCGGCAAGGAGAGCGTGGTGTGGGTCGTCCGCGGCGACGGCACGGCCGAACGCAGGGTGGTCAAGCTCGGCGCCCAGGGTGACGCCCTGGTCGAGGTGGCCGGGGGCGTCGCGCCGGGTGAACGGGTCGTCGTCAAGGGCGCCGACACCGTGCGGCAGGACCAGAAGCTCACGTGATGGCCCAGGGGCGGGTGCCGGGCGAGGACCACGTCCCCGGGGCGGGCAGCCGCCCAGGGGAGGGCCACGTCCCCGAGGAGGGCCGCCTCCCGGGGGAGGACCACGTTCTTGCGGGAGGCCACGCACCCGAGGCGGGTCGCGTGCCGCAGGACGCGGGCGCGCCGCCGCCGGCCTTCGAGGCCGTCGACCTCGCCCGCTCCTACAGGCTCGAAGGCGT
The DNA here is from genome assembly GCF_042654065.1 of Sphaerisporangium dianthi. Taxonomy (NCBI): domain Bacteria; kingdom Bacillati; phylum Actinomycetota; class Actinomycetes; order Streptosporangiales; family Streptosporangiaceae; genus Sphaerisporangium; species Sphaerisporangium dianthi. The sequence goes on from NZ_JBHSFP010000002.1 coordinate 100,382, forward strand.
GTCGGTGGACGCGCTGCGCGGGGTGAGCCTGCGCATCGACCATGGCGAGTTCGTCGCCATCGTCGGACCGTCCGGGTCGGGCAAGTCGACGCTCATGCACCTGCTCGGCTGCCTGGACAAGCCGACCTCGGGCACGCTGCGCGTCAACGGCGTGGACGTGTCCACGCTGGACGACACCGGGCTCGCCGAACTGCGCAACCAGGCCGTCGGCTTCGTGTTCCAGTCGTTCCACCTGCTCGGGCGCACCTCGGCGCTGGAGAACGTGGCCCTGCCGCTGGTGTACCGGGGAGTGAGCCGGTCCGAGCGCAGAGAGCGGGCCAGGCGCGCGCTTTCCGCCGTGGGGCTCGCGCACCGCCTGGACCACCGGCCGTCCCAGATGTCCGGCGGCGAGCAGCAGCGCGTGGCGATCGCGCGAGCACTGGTCGGGGACCCCAAGGTGGTGCTGGCCGACGAGCCGACCGGAAACCTCGACTCGCGCAACGGCCAGGAGGTGATGGGCATCCTCGCCGACCTGAACTCCGAGCGCGGAGTGGCGGTGGTCCTGGTCACCCACGAGCGCGAGGTCGCCGGCCTCGCCCGCCGCCGCATCCACGTCCGCGACGGGGTCGTCGAGCTCGACGAGCGGGACGAGTCGTGAGGACCGCGGAGGCCCTGCGGATGGCCCTGGAGGCGCTGAGGGTCAACCGGCTGCGCAGCGCGCTGACCATGTTCGGCGTCGTCATCGGGGTGTCGGCCGTGGTGATCCTGGTCGCCATCGGCACGGGCGCCAAGAACGCGGTCGAGCAGGAGATCGCGGGACTGGGCAGCAACATCATCCTCGTCGTGCCCGGCCAGGTCGGCCTCGGGGCCGCGCCCACCCAGAGCCGCCTGGACCTCGCGGACGTCGCCTACGTCCGCCGCCTGGTCGGCGACCCCGGCAAGGTCACGGTCGCGGTCAACTCCGGTGAGTCGGTGCGGGTGGGCCGTACCGAGGTCTTCGCCACCGTCACCGGCACCGACGAGAACCTGCCGAACATCTTCGAACGGCCGCTGCGCCGCGGCCGGTACCTCAGCGAGACCGACGTGGACACCCGGCGGCGCGTCGCGGTGCTCGGCTCGGAGGTCGCGGCCAAGCTGTTCGGGGACGTCGACCCGATCGGCCGCCAGGTGACGATCTCCGGCGTGCGTTTCCGCGTCATCGGGCTGTACGAGCCGGTGGGCGCGACGTTCGGCGTGGCGCGCGATCAGGAGGTCCACATACCGGTCACGACGGCGCAGCGCCTCATCGGCCTGTCGCGGATCAACGGCATCGCCGTCGGGGCGGCGGGGCCCGACGAGATCGAGCCGCTGCGGCAGCGGGTCCTGCGGGGGCTCGAAGGTCGCTACCCGGGCGAGCGGTTCAGCGCGGTGACCCAGACCCAGCTCCTCGGCACGATCGGCAGCGTGCTCGGCATGCTGACCGGCGTCCTCGCCGCCATCGCCGGCATCTCGCTGCTGGTCGGCGGGGTCGGGGTCTCCAACATCATGCTGGTCAGCGTGCGAGAGCGCACGAGCGAGATCGGCCTTCGCAAGGCGCTCGGCGCCCGGCAGCGCGACGTGCTCGGGCAGTTCCTCATCGAGGCCGTGCTGCTCACCACGATCGGCGGGGTGATCGGCATCCTGCTCGGCGTGGGCGGCTCCCTGCTGATCCAGGCGGTCTCGCCCGTGCCGGCCGCGATCACCTGGTGGTCGGTCGCCCTGGCGTTCGGGGTGTCGGCGGGCGTCGGGGTCTTCTTCGGCGTCGCGCCCGCCCGCCGCGCGGCCAGGCTCGACCCGGTCATCGCCCTGCGTGCCGAATGAACCGATCGGGTGTGCGGTACGGTCGATTCATGTGGTGGCGCGGGAAGCTGGTGATCGAATGAGCCGGTCCGTGCGGGTCGTCTGGGATGACAGGCTGATCTCCTACGACTTCGGGCCGAGCCATCCTCTGGCGCCCGTCCGGGTCGAGCTGACGATGGCCCTGGCGCGCGAGCTCGGGGTGCTCGACAAGGTCGAGCTGGTGGGCTGCTCCCCGGCCACCGACGACGAGCTGGCCCTGGTGCACAGACGTGACTACATCGAGGCCGTCAAGCGGGTCTCGGCGACCGGGCGGCCCGATCTGTCGTGCGGGCTCGGCACGGTCGACAATCCGGCCTTCGCCGGGGTGCACGAGGCGTCCGCGCTGATCACCGGGGCCTCGATCGCGGCCTCCCGGGCGGTGTGGACGGGGCAGGCCGAGCACGCCCTCAACATCGCGGGCGGGCTGCACCACGCGATGCCGGGGCTGGCCAGCGGTTTCTGCGTCTACAACGACCCGGCGGTGGGCATCGCCTGGATGCTGGAGCACGGCGCCCGGCGCGTCGCCTACGTCGACGTCGACGTCCACCACGGCGACGGCGTCCAGGCGATCTTCCACGACGATCCGCGGGTGCTCACGATCAGCCTGCACGAGAGCCCGCGCACGCTGTTCCCCGGCACCGGCTTCCCCAGCGAGACCGGCGTCGAGGGGACGGCGGTCAACGTCGCGCTCCCGGCCGGGTGCGGCGACGCCGGGTGGCTGCGCGCCTTCCACGCGGTCGTGCCGCCGCTGTTGCGCGAGTTCCAGCCCGAGGTGCTCTTCAGCCAGCAGGGCTGCGACACCCACGCCCTGGACCCTCTGGCCCACCTGATGCTGAGCCTGGACGGCCAGCGGCAGGCGTACGCCGCGCTGCACGCACTGGCGCACGAGACGGCCGCCGGCCGGTGGGTGGCGACGGGCGGCGGCGGGTACGAGCTGGTCCAGGTGGTGCCGCGAGCGTGGAGCCACCTGATCGCCGAGGCCGCCGGCGCGCCGATCGACCCCCAGACGGTCACGCCGCAGAGCTGGCGCGAGTTCGTCTCGCTGCGCACGGGCGAGGTGCCGCCGCTGCACATGACCGACGGCCGTACGCCCGAGCATCGCGACTTCTCCGCGGGCTACGACCCGGCCGACTCCGTCGACCGTGCGATCATGGCGACCCGCAAGGCGGTCTTCCCCTTCCACGGCCTGGACCCGATGCCCTGACGCGCCCCCGGTGCCCCCCCGCGCGGCGGGCGGGGCAGACTGGGGAGGAGGGGCCTTTCCCCGGACCGCGGCCCGGCGGTGGAAACCGGAATTGCATCATTTGCCCAAAGGTTACGATCGTGTGGGACCTGCCGATCGAGCGCTCATGGCGACACACGCGGTGATCCGTCGTTCCACGGGGTGACTCAGCGCCGTGGTCCTGCCTGGTCGAGCCGCCGGCGTGATGCCGTGGAACGCCGGCCGGCCGTTGAGCGCACGGAGACAATCATGCAGACCGCGAGCCCTCCCACGAGGAGCGAGCTGAGACAGCACCTGGTGGACACCAAGATCGCCGGGAACATCGCCACGAGCCGGGAGAACAACCTCGACCACTACCGTTCGCTCGCCCTCGGTGATCCGTACTACATGTTCGGCCTCACCTTCGAAAGCGACTGGACCTATCGCGACGTGCTGGCGCTCATGGCCAAGTCCGCCGGGGTGATCGACGATCCCGAGCACCGGGCGGGCCAGGACACCATCGACCCCGAGCGGACCATCGACGCCCTCGACGCGATGGCCGGGCGCATCGCGGCGGCGCTCAGCGGGCCCGATCCGCGCATCCTGATCGCCACCGGCCACCCCACCGGCATCATGACCATCCACCTCGCCCTGGCGCGCTTCGCCGCCGGCCGTGGCGCGACGCTGCTCACCCCGGCGGAGGGCCTGATGATCTCCAGCGGAGGGCTGGGCCGCAAGCGCCGCATCCTGTACTTCGACAACGTCGCGGTCCTGGCCGACGGGGGCGCGCTGGTCCACACCCACGACCCGGCCCCGATGCAGGCCGTGCTCGCCCGGCTCGGCGGCGACGGGCCCGATCTGGTGATCGCCGACCACGGGTGGGCGGGGGCGGCCGGCGAGGCGGGGGTCGAGACGGTCGGATTCGCCGACAGCAACGACCCCGGGCTGTTCGTGGGCGAGGCGGAGGACAAGATCGCCGTGACCGTGCCCCTCGATGACAACGTGTTCCCGCGTCATTACGATGCGTTGACCGCTTATCTGATCTCAAGGGTCGAGAGTGACCTCTGAGGCGACCGCACCTGTTCCGGTCTGTCTCTAATGTGCGTTTCGCGCGCGCATTGACTCGCGGACATCGACCGTTTGCCAACTTTTTTGTGATCCCAAGCGACTCTAATGGGACACGGTTGGACCGAGTGACAGATCGAGATCAAGGCTCGGCCTGGCTGCTGGCCAGCGACTTTTCCCATTCTGGTGGCAGGAGTCTCCGATCACTGATGGAATAGGGGGTTTGCTCGATCGGAGTCGCGTTCTACGCTGACAGCAGTACACGTGCGTGAGCAATGGCACCAGTGGGGATAACCCGGAAACACGTGCGGAAGAGGCGTCCGATGGGTGCAGGCGAAAGACCTCTCAGCGAGGTGAAGTTCCTGACGGTGGCAGAGGTCGCCACCGTCATGCGGGTGTCCAAGATGACGGTGTACCGGCTGGTCCACTCTGGCGAGTTACCGGCCATCCGGGTCGGGCGATCCTTCAGGGTGCCCGAGCAGGCGGTGCACGACTACCTCAGAGATGCGTTCATCGAAGCGGGTTGAATGGATCAGTGACAACGTCACTGATCATCTACTGATCTGCTGATGATGTCCGCATGGTTCGCGGCGACGCGAACCTGACCGGGAAGCGGGGTGGGCGGCCGGCCGCCCGCGTCGCCCGGTCGCCGGTCGTGACCTTCGGCGGCCACGCGGGTTCCCCCCAGGGGGCGATCGACCGCGAATCGCCGGTAGGCTGTTGGCTCGGTGTGCGTCTTGGCGACGCGCGGGCTCGTGGTCGGGGTGTGCTGTGGCAATGGCGCATCCGGGCCCTGAGTGGCGCGCGACTCGCCTTCTCCTGTGCACCGCTGTTGACAAACCTACCTTCACCTGGGGGTCCCGTGGGCTCTGTGATCAAGAAGCGTCGTAAGCGCATGGCTAAGAAGAAGCACCGCAAGCTTCTGAAGAAGACCCGCATCCAGCGGCGTAACAAGAAGTAGTAGCGCGGACCGACAACGCAGAGCGGCGAGCCGGGCGGACGATCTCACGATCGCCATCCCGGTGCGTACCCCGAGCTAAGCGCGACCACTGGTAAGTGATTTTGCGAGGCGCCGATGACACACACCGTGCTCGTCACGGGGGTCTCCCGGCACATCGGTGCCCGGGTGGCGAGCGTTCTCGCGGCGGACCCGGACATCGGCCGGGTCATCGGAGTGGACACCGCGCCGCCGTCCTCGAACGCGCTGGGCGGCGGCGGCGTCACACTGGGTCGCACCGAGTTCGTCCGGGTTGATCTGCGCAGCCCGGACATCGCGCAGGTCATCGCGGCCGCGGACATCGACACCGTCGTGCACATGAGCCTGGTGAGCGCTCCCTCGGGCAGCGCGGGCCGGTCGTCGATGAAAGAGCACAACGTCATCGGCACCATGCAGCTGCTGGCCGCCTGCCAGCGCTCGGCCACCGTGCGCAAGGTCGTCGTCCGCTCGACCACGGCCGTCTACGGCTCCTCCTCTCATGATCCGGCGGTGTTCACCGAGGACGCCGAGCCGATCGAGGTGCCGAACCGCGGCTACGCGAAGGACGCCACCGAGGTCGAGTCCTACGTGCGCGGCTTCGCCCGGCGGCGTCCCGACGTCACCGTGTCCACGTTGCGCTTCGCGAACTTCATGGGTCCCGGCGTCGAGTCGCCGCTGACGCGTTACTTCGAACTCCCCGTCCTGCCGACGGTGTTCGGCTTCGACCCGCGCCTGCAGTTCGTCCACGAGGACGACGGCGTCGAGGTCCTGCGGCGCATGGCCCTGGAAGACCACCCTGGCACCTACAACGTCACGGGCGACGGCGTCCTGCTCCTGTCACAGTGCGTGCGCAGGAGTGGCCGTCCCGCCCTCCCGGTGCCCTCCGCCGCCTTCCGCGCCCTCGGCGACATCGCGCGCGGCGCCGGGCGCGTCGACTTCTCGCCCGAGCAGCTCGGCCTCATGAGCTACGGGCGCGCCGTCGACGCCGGCAGGCTCGCCGCCGAGCTCGACTGGCGGCCCAAGTTCTCCACCGCGTCGGCGTTCGATGACTTCCTCCACTCGCGTGGCTTGTTTGGCGGTATGCCACTCGCTGTGATCGACTGGTTGTCGACAGTGCTGGGTGGGGGTGTGCGACGGTGAAGAAGACAGAGATGCCGCATGACTATCGTGACGAGGAACCCGGCAACGCCCGGGTGATCCCCATCACGGCCGCGCGGCGCCACACCGCCGCGGGCAGGGCGAGCGCCGTCGAAGACCGCCTGGCCGACTTCCTCGACTTCCTGCGCCGGCGCGTCGCCGGAGAGTACGAGGTCGACGAGTTCGGGTTCGACCCCGAGCTGAACGACAAGGTGCTCCTGGAACTGATCCGCCCGCTGTACCGCCACTGGTTCCGCGTCCAGACCACCGGCATGGACAACGTGCCCGGAGAGGCGGGCGCCCTCGTGGTCGCCAACCACTCGGGCACCGTTCCGGTGGACGCCCTGATGCTGCAGGTCGCGCTGCACGACGAGCATCCCGCGCACCGCCCGCTGCGCCTGCTCGGCGCCGACCTGGTCTACCAGCTTCCGGTGCTCGGCCACCTGTCACGCAAGTCGGGGCACACGCTGGCATGCCCGGAGGACGCCGACCGGCTGATGCGCAAGGGTGAGCTGGTCGGGGTGTTCCCCGAGGGCTTCAAGGGCGTCGGCAAGCCGTTCTCCGAGAGGTACAGGCTCCAGCGCTTCGGCCGCGGCGGCTTCGTGGCCTCGGCGATCCGCGCCCAGGTGCCGATCATCCCGTGCGCGATCGTCGGCGCCGAGGAGATCTACCCCAAGATCGGCGACTGGCGGTCGCTCGCGCGGCTGCTCGGCCTGCCGTACGTCCCCATCACGCCGATGTTCCCCTGGCTCGGCCCCCTCGGCCTGGTGCCGCTGCCGTCCAAGTGGATGATCGAGTTCGGCGAACCGGTGCGCACCGACGAGTACGACCCCGAAGAGGCCGACGACCCGATGATCGTCTTCAACCTCACCGACCAGATCCGCGAGCTCGTCCAGCAGCAGCTCAACCGGCTACGCCTCCAACGCGGCCACGCCTTCCCCCCGTTCTTCTGACCCCCCACCGTGCGCTTCTCCCGCTTCGATGTCGCAATCTCGAAGTCACAAAGGTCTTGTAGTCATACCGTTACCCTGTGTTGACTGCCTATCATGAGATCCGAGACCGTATCTACATGCTGGCCCGCGAAAGAGCCGTGCGTGTCGACTGGGCCGAGACGACGCCCCTGTTTCGCCTACTCTTGCTCTACGACCACCGGCAGGTTGTCGTGGCTCGTGCGAGCGTGCCGGTGAAAGGCATCAGCGTTCGCGCGCTGGAGGACCTACAGGCTGATCTTGAGCATGTCTTCGGGAAGGACTGGTTGCGGTGACTACGACCGTCCGCCGGCTGACCTTTCGCGTCAGCCGGGAACGCGCCCTCGATCTCGATGCCGATGTCTGGTACGCGAGCCCCGTGAATGCGGCCATGCGGTCGGGGGTGACCGCCGAGACACTCGCGGACCTGCGGGCGGCCGTCGAGTCGGTGAAGCACTTCGCCCTGGGCGTCTCGGAGGAGACGGCGATCATCGTCGAATACGTCTACGACCTTCCTGGTGTTTCCGCCGAGGTATGGCGGGCGCACCGGGAACTGTGCGACCGGCTGTCGGAGGCGGGACTGTCGGAGAACGATCGCGCCGAATTGCTGCTGTCGGCCTGAGGAAGTCTCCGATCGGGTTCTCGGGCGCCGGGTGTGGATCGGGTAGGCCCGGGAGTCCGGTCTCAGACCTTGCGCCAGCCGGGGGTCCAGGTGCCGTCTTCGACGGTGTAGTCGCCGAAGAGGGCAGGGGCCTCCTTGGCCATCAGCTCGCCGACCTTGCCGAAGACGAGCCTGATCTCCTCCTCGGCGCCCGGCGCGGTGCGGTTCTCGATGACGTGCCGCAGGGTGCGGACGTTCGCCGTCCACACCATGCCGGTGGCCAGGCCCTCGGGCGCGAACCGCCGCATGAACGACGTCTTCGCCTTCTTCTCGCCGAAGGGCACGCCCTGCTCGTCCAGCCCGAAATGGCCGGCCATCCAGTGCTGGAAGGACTCCATCTCCGACAGCAGCGCCGTCGCCCGCTCCATCAGCTCGGGATCTTCCTGGGCCCACTGCGGGAACCAGAACGGCAGGTCGTCCAGGCGGACGAAGCGCAGCGACTCCTGGGAGACCGCCGTGCCCGCCCGATGCCGGACGAGCTCGTGCGTCGCCACCCGGCTGACGTTGTGCAGCACGAAGGAGAAACTGACGTGTTCGAGCACCGACCCGTGCGCGCTGGCCAGGATGTTGCGCAGGTACTCCTCCTGGTCGGTGCGGATGCGGGTGACGTTCGGGTTCAGCCCCGGCTCCCACGAGCGGTAGCAGATGCGCCCGGCGAACTCGGCGAGGTTCTGCGCGTCGTCCATCTCGCCGCGGTCCACCCGCTCCAGCCAGTTGTCCCCGCCCACCTCGGCGAGGTAGCCGGCGACCTCCTCGTAGTCCAGCCGCGGCCGGGCGATGAGACGGACATCAGGTTCGACACGACGCAAGATCATCCTCCGAAGCACTCCGAGATTGAGCCGCCCCGAGTCTGCCACGACCGGCACGCCGACCGGCCGCCGGTCCTCCTGCCGATCGGGAGTACGCGGCGACGCCAGGGCGGACGCGCAGTGTCATGAGGGAATCGCGAGGAGTGGTCGCGTGGTCAGGTGGAGCGGTAGTGCTTTCTGAGGGCTATGGCGGCGGCTATGCCGCCGGCCACGGCTCCGGCTCCGGCGGCGATGGGGAGGCCGACCATGGTGGCCTTGCGGCCGGTGCGGAAGTCCCTGACCGCCCAGTCGTGCTTCTTCGCGTGCTCCAGCAGCAGGCTGTCGGGATTGACGGCGATCGGGTTGCCGACGAGCTGCAGGAGGGGCAGGTCGTTGGCCGAGTCGCTGTAGGCGGTGCAGCGAGACAGGTCCAGGCCCTCCCGCCGGGCCAGCGCCTTGACGGCCTCGGCCTTGGCCGGGCCGTGCAGCAGGTCGCCAACGAGGCGGCCGGTGTAGACGCCGTTCTCGGTCTCGGCGACCGTGCCGAGGGCGCCGGTCAGCCCGAGACGCTGGGCGATCACGCGCGACAGCTCGACGGGGGTGGCGGTCACCAGCCAGACGCGCTGGCCGTTGTCCAGGTGGCTCTGGGCGAGCGCGCGGGTGCCGGCCCAGATGCGGTCGGCCATGACCTCGTCGTAGATCTCCTCGCCGAGACGCACGACGTCGTCGACCTTGAGGCCGACGACGAAGGCGAGGGCGGTCTCTTTCGCCCGGGCGATGTGCTCGGGGTTCTCGTTGCCGCGCACGCGGAACAGCGCCTGGCCGAGCGCGAACTTCACCAGGTCATTGGTGGTGAACAGGCCTCGGGAGGCGAGGCCGCGGGCGAAGTGGTAGATCGAGGCGCCGCGCATCATCGTGTTGTCGACGTCGAAGAAGGCCGCCGCGGCGGGGTCGGGGTCGGCGATGGGCGCCGACACCGCGGCCGCCGCCGCGACCTCCCCGGCCATTTCGGCCTCGGTGTGCCGTCGAAGTAACCGCCTCATAGCACCTCAGCTTAACCGGGAGCCGAGGGTGGAGTCGGTGTACGCGGCGTTAGCGTGGCGTGACGATTCCGGCGCGGGCCGTGGTCCAGGTGGTGTCGGAAGGCCCCGGGACACCCGGTCAGGGCGTCAGGTCGTCGATCATGTCGAGGTAGGCGCTGGCCTTCATGCGGTCATCGCCGCCGAGCTGGGGGATCATCGGTTCCACGACGTCGCGCTGCTCTTTGGTGAAGCGCTTGAGGGCCGGGGCGTGCTTGCCCTCGCGCTTCACGTGGCCGAGCGCGGACAGCGCCGAGCGGGTGGTGGAGGCCATCTCGTCCAGGGTGGGCCCGATGAGCCGTTCGCGCTGGGAGTCCGGGTAGCCGAGCAGCGCGGCGGCCTCGGTCGCACGCGAGTGGGCGGCCGTGAGCTCGCGCTGGGCGCGTTCGACGTCGTCGGTGGTGAGGCTGAGCATGGTGGCCTCGGCCGCCCGCTTGATCGGGTAGAGGCGGTCGCCGGGCACCGAGGCGTAGGTCTGCACGCCGGTGAAGGCCAGCAGGCTCGTCATGGCGACGATCAGCACCCCGGGGCGCAGCCGTGCGAGCCGAGGGGAGGACCGCCGGTGCCGTCCGGTCTCTGTGTCGGGCTCGCCGCCGGTGGCGCGGGCGGCGATGATCTCCTCGCGCAGGCGCGTGCGGAAGTCGGGACGCGGGCCGTGGGACGGCTCGGCGCCTATCTCGCGGAGCCGGGCCGCGAAATGGGGTTGGGGCTGCCGCCGGCTGCCGGCGGACGAACGCCTGTGCAGCCACCGCGTAGGCCCCCACTTGCCCATGAAAGCTCCCTGCCGCGCCCACTACGATGATCCATAGGTGCTACATGCCCAACGATGCGGGGAGCCATCAGGTTACGGCCGCCCGGCGCACTGGAGATCCCTCACGCGGGTCACCCTAGATCAATTGAGATCGTCGGGAAGCGCCCTGGCCAGTGCCCGGACCGCGCGGAACTGCAGGGCCTTGATCGCGCCGCTCTTCTTTCCCATGATCAGCGCCGTCTCGGCCAGGGACATGCCGTGCAGGAAGCGCAGGACGACGCACTCCTGCTGCTCGGGATTGAGGTCGCGGACGGCACGCAGGATGCGCTCGTTGACCATGGTGGCGACCACCGCGTTCTCGGGGATGTGCGAGCCGTCCAGAGGGGTGTCCAGCACCTCGGCGGTGGAGACCTCCATGCGGTGGCGGCCGGACTTGAAGTGATCGGCCACCAGGTTCCTGGCGATGGTGACCAGCCACGCCCCGAAGTCCCTGCCCTGCCAGGTGAAGTCGGCGATGCGGCGCAGCGCCCGCAGGAACGTCTCGCTGGTGAGGTCCTCCGCGAGCGCGTGGCTGCCGACCCGGAAGTACACATAGCGATAGACAAGATCGACGTAACGGTCGTACAGCGCCGCGAAGGCGTCCGCGTCGCCGGTCTTGGCGCGCAGGACGACTCTGCGCAGTTCTTCGACGTCCGGGGAGGGACGTTCGCGCTGCTCGGCGGCGGCGCGCGTGGGGTTCACCGTGTCGGCCGATCCTGGAGGGGAAAGCCCGGCGACCGACCATGAGTTCGACATCCGGTATCCCTGGGGAGCAAAGGGAAGGGCGCGTGCGTGCTCGAACACTCTAGAAATCATCACGAATTTACACAATCCACTTTGCCTCAGTAACTACCACCCGTAACAGGAGTGCGATGGCACTTCGGACACCGGCTACCGGTTTGGAGGTAATGTCCGGCAGAGTTGGGAGCATCATGGAAGCCGTCGTTGCCGTCACAGCCTTCGCAGGTGCGCTGTTCGCCGCCATCACCACTGGCATCCTGGTCGGACGCCTCAGAGACGACCGGAGCGGCTGGCTCATCGCCTGGACCATAACCACCTCGGCCCTGTGCCTGGCCCTGGGGGCCGTCGCCATCGGCCACCTGATGAAGTTCGGGCCCGCGACCTTCAGGGTCTACCAGATCACCGGGGCGTTCCTCGCCCCGTTCTGGCTGGCCATCGGCATGATCCAGATGCTCGCCCGTAAGGCCCCCGCGAGGTTCGCCGCCTGGCTCCTCGGCACCGCCTTCACGCTGATCACCACGGTCATCTTGGTCCTCGACCCGGTGAGCAACCCCGAGAAGTTCGGCACCACCCTGCCGCTCGGGGACACCCACTGGACGATCATCCCGACGACCCTGCTGAACGCCGCGCACGCCCTCACCTATCTGATCCTCATCGGCTGCCTGGTCCTCGCCGTGCTGCGCTGGCGCGGCGGCGACGACGTGGACGCCGACAACATGCACGCCGGCGTGGTGCTGGCGCCGACGGGGCTCGCCCTGGTCGGCGCCGTGCGCTTCGCGATCCCGGGCGTCTTCGCGGCCCTGGTGACCATCCTCATGGTCGGGGCCGTCTGGTACGCCGTCGCACGGCCGCTCGCCCCCTACGACGAGGAGCGTGACGGCGCGGACGACGACGACTGGGACGACGAGCGCCCGCCCGCGCGCCGGCGGGTTCCCGAGCACGCGCCCGAGGCCGCCTACGAGTCGGGGCCGCTGCCCGCGACCCCGGGGCCGCCCGCGGCGCCGCCGCGCCGCTCGGGTCTCGGCGACCTCGTGGCCGAGTACCGCGCCAACGATCCGGGGGACGTGGACTACGCGGCCCGCATGCAGCCCTCCGGCGGGTTCGGCGGTCCGGGCGGCATGAACGGCCCCGGCGGCTACGGCGGGCCGATGACCGGCGAGTTCATGGGACCGGACGCGCCGGGCGGCGGCCCCCAGGGGCAGGGCGCGCCCGGGCCCGCGGGGCCTTTCGGCTCCCCCATGGCCGGCGCGCCGGGCCGGTCCTCGCGTGGCCAGCACGGGCCGGGGCCTTCCACGGGGGACCCCACCGGACAGTACGGGCGCGGCCCGTTCGACGCCGGCCCCGGGGCGAACGGCGCCCACCGCGGCCCAGGGGGCCAGGACCCCTCGTTCCCGGCCACGGGCATGCTCTTCAACAGCAATGAGATCAACCGGTCGCTCGCCCGTCCGGACGTGCCGGTGGCGGGCGGGCGCCGCGCCGAGGCACCGCTGGGCTCGGGGCCCTCGGTCAGGCCTTCGCCCAGCATCTACGGCCTGCTCACCGTGTTCACCCTGATAGACGGGTCGGGCGACGCGTTCGACCGCCTGGCGGAGGAGACCGTGGAGGCCGTGCAGCGCAGCGAGCCCGACACGCTGATCTTCATCTGCCACGCGGTCAAGTCGGCGCCGGCCCAGCGCATCGTCTACGAGCTCTACCGGGACGAGGTGGCCTTCAGCGAGCACCAGCGCCAGGCGCACATGGAACGGTTCGCCCGTGAGCGCGTCGCCCACGTGCTGGCGGCCAACGTCATCGAACTCAACGTCAACGCCGCCAAGGTCGTCCCCCTCCCGACCGCCTTCCGCGTCTGAGAGCTTCGCGCGCCGGACCCCGCTCGGAGCGCCCGGGCCGGGGCGGGGTCAGGCGGACATGGCGGGGTCAGGCGGACAGGGCGGTGCGCAGGCGGGATTCGTCCACGCGCCAGAAGTCGTGCTGCACGCCGTCGATCAGCGTGACGGGGATCATCTCCCAGTAGGCCGCCTGGTCCTGCTCGGAGGCGGTGATGTCGCGCTCCTCCCAGGGAACGCCCAGCTCGTCGGCCACCCGCCGGACGACGGCCCTGGCATCGTCGCAGAGATGGCAGCCGGGCTTGCCGAGCAGGGTGATCGTGTGGTCTCGCGGAGCCATGCGCCCAGCCTAGCGGGCCCTCACGGTGTGTGAAGGATCACATCCGCGGGGGGTGGATCAGGGACCGCCACCCCTACCTGGGAAGGTTGGGACCCGAGAGCGGGCGCTCGTACTTTGTGCATAGCTTCACAAAGGTACTAACCTGAAGACCTGCGCCCTTTCTCCTCGACATCCGTCGCAACTGCGAGCGCGGCCGGGGCGCACCGGCCGCCCGTCCCCTGGAGTTACGGCCAAGTGACCCGCCGCCCGTCCCAAGCGCGTGAACGGGGCATCCCCGATGCGACCGTCGCGCGGTTGCCGCTCTACCTGCGCGCGCTGAACGGACTCGCCGAGCGGGGCATCGCCACCGTAAGCTCAGAAGACCTGGCCGTCGCCGCGGGGGTGAACTCGGCGAAGCTCCGCAAGGACCTGTCCCATCTGGGGTCGTACGGGACACGTGGTGTCGGCTACGACGTCCAATATCTGATCTACCAGATCTCCCGCGAGCTGGGCCTGACGCAAGACTGGGCCGTCGCCATCGTCGGGGTCGGAAACCTCGGCCGGGCGCTCGCGAACTACGGCGGGTTCGTGTCCCGCGGGTTCCGGGTGGCGGCGCTGTTCGACGCCGACACCGCCGTGGTCGGCGAGCAGCTCGTGGGGATGGCCGTGGACCACATCGACGAGCTGGAAAGCGTGATCGACAAGCGGGGGGTCTCCATCGTGGTGATCGCGACGCCCGCGGCGGCGGCCCAGCAGGTGGCCGACCGGGTCATCGCCGCCGGGATCACGAGTATCTTGAACTTCGCCCCCGTCGTGCTCACCGTGCCTGACGGAGTCGATGTCCGCAAGGTCGACCTTTCGACCGAACTGCAAATCCTTGCGTTCCATGAGCAGCGCAAAGCGGATCGCGAAACAGGGAGTCCAATGATGGCCGAGGACTGGGCCGAGGCGATGGACGCATGAGCCTTCTCACGGTAGGCCTCAGCCACCGGACGGCGCCGGTTGCGCTGCTCGAACGCGTCTCGGCGTCCGGGGACGCCCTGGTGAAGCTCCTGCACGACATCAGCCGCGACGCGCACGTGTCCGAGGTCATGCTCGTCTCCACCTGCAACCGGGTGGAGGTGTACGCCGAGGTCGACCGCTTCCACGGCGGCGTCACGGCGGTCACCGAGCTGCTGAGCCTGCACTCCGGCGTCCCCCAGGAGCAGCTCACCCGCCACCTGTACGTCCACTACGAGGACAGGGTGGTCGAGCACCTGTTCACGGTGACCTGCGGCCTCGACTCCATGGTCGTCGGCGAGGGGCAGATCCTCGGCCAGGTGCGCCAGTCGCTGCGCCTGGCCCAAGAGCAGGGCACCGCGGGGACCACGCTCAACGAGCTGGCCCAGCAGGCGCTGCGCGTCGGCAAGCGGGCCCACACCGAGACCGGCATCGACCGCGCGGGCGCGTCCCTGGTCGGGGTGGGCCTCACCCTGGCCGAGCGGGTCCTCGGCCCGATCCAGGGCAAGCGGGCGCTGGTGGTGGGCGCGGGGTCGATGAGCGCGCTGTCCACGGCGACGCTCGGCCGCGCCGGCGTCACCGACATCGTGGTCGCCAACCGCACCTTCGAGCGGGCCGCGCGGCTGGCGCAGAGCGTCGGCGGCCGAGCGGTCGAGCTGGCCGACGTCCAGCGCGAGCTCGCCGCCGCCGACCTGGTCATTTCATGCACCGGAGCAGGTAGCGTGGTCATCGACACCGAAATGGTGGCGCGGGCCGCGCGCGACAGGCCGCTGTTCCTGCTCGACCTCGCGCTCCCACACGACGTGGACCCCGGCGTCCGCACGATCCCCGGCGTCACGCTGGTCGACCTCGAGTCCATGCAGCAGGCCGGGCTCGGCGACCAGGCCGATGGTGGCGACGGTGTCACCGAGGGCGTCGACGCGGTCCGGTCCATCGTGGCGGCCGAGGTGGGCGCGTACCTCCGTGCCGAGCGCGCGGCCAAGGTCACCCCGACGGTGGTGGCCCTGCGGACCAAGGCCGCCGACGTCGTGGAGGCCGAGCTCGGACGCCTGGTCACCCGGGTGCCCGAGATGGACGAGCGGGTGCGGGGCGAGATCGCGCAGACTGTGCGCCGGGTCGTGGACAAACTGCTCCACGAGCCGACGGTGCGTGTCAAGCGGTTGGCCGCGTCCCCGGCGGGTGATCATTATGCCGAGGCGCTGCGCGAACTGTTCGACCTGAACCCGAAGGTGCCGGAGGCAGTGACGAGAGCCGATGTGGCGGAGGTCGAGACCGACGCCACCGGTCACGCGGGCGAGGAGGACGCATGAGCGGCGAGGCCGTGGGACTCGACACCGGCCGGCGCGTCCTTCGCCTGGGCACGCGCAGGAGCCTGATGGCGACGACCCAGTCAGGGCAGGTGGCCGACCGGCTGACCGCGCTGACCGGCCGCCCGGTCGAACTGGTCGGCGTGACGACCTTCGGCGACGTCACCAAGACCCATCTGGCGCAGCTCGGCGGCACCGGCGTGTTCGTCAGCGCCCTTCGCGACAAGCTGATCGAAGGCGAGATCGACTTCGCGGTCCACTCGCTGAAGGACCTGCCGACCAAGCCCGACCCGCGCGTGGTCATCGCGGCCATCCCGCCCAGGGACGACGCGAGGGACGCGCTCGTCGGCTCGGCCAAGCTCGCCGACCTCGCGCCCGGCGACCGGGTGGGCACCGGCTCCCCGCGCCGGGTGGCCCAGCTCCGCATGCTCCGCCCCGACCTCGAATACGTCCCGATCCGCGGCAACGCCGACACCCGCATCGGAAAGGTGACCTCCGGCGAGCTTCGCGCCGTGGTGCTGGCCGCCGCCGGGCTCGGGCGCATCGGCCGCGACGCCGAGGTCGCCCAATTCTTCGACGTCGCCGAGATGCTTCCCGCGCCGGGCCAGGGGGCCCTCGCGGTGGAGTGCCGCGCCGACGACACCGCCCTGATCGAGCTGCTCGCCGTCCTGGACGAGCCCCGCACCCGCGCGGCGGTCGTCGCCGAGCGGGCCGTGCTGGCCACCCTGGAGGCGGGTTGCAGCGCGCCCGTAGGTGCGTACGCGGCCGATGACGGGCACATTCTCAACCTGACCGCCACCGTGGTCGCCATAGATGGCACACGGTCGGTGCGCAAGTCCACCGCCGGTGATCCCGCGGCGGCCATGGAGCTCGGTCGCGACCTCGCGACCGCCATGATCGCCGAGGGGGCCGGCACGTTGATGGGGGAGCGGACCCATTGAGCTCCGGAAGCCAGACCAGCAAGACCACCGAGCCCGGTACGGCGGAGACCACGGGGGCGCCTTCGGCCACCGGCGGCCGGGAGGGCGTCGGCGCATGTGGTCACGCCGGTTTCGTGGCGTTCGTGGGCGCCGGGCCGGGTGACGAGAACCTCCTGACGCTCCGGGGCGCCGACCTGCTGTCGCGGGCCGACGTCGTGGTGCTCGACAGGGAGGCCTACGGCGCCCTGCTGCGCCACTGCCGCGACGACGTCAAGGTCGTTGACGTCGCCGACGGCATGGGCGCGGTGTCGCTGAAGGCCGTGCAGGAGGCCAAGGCGGGGTGCAACGTCGTGCGCCTGTGCGCGGGCGACCCCGGCCTGTTCTCCTCGGTCACCGAGGAGGTCGCGGCGTGCGCTAAGGCCGACGTCGAGTTCGAGATCGTGCCGGGCGTGCCGCCGGCGACCGCGGTGCTGACCTACGCGGGCATCGCCCCCGCCGTCGCCGTGCCGGAGTTCCGCATCGTGGACGCCACGCAGGTGGACGACTGGTCGGCGCACGCCGGGTCCGCGGGCACGGTGGTGATCTACAACGGCATCGCGGAGGCCGTCCCGATCGCCAAGGCGCTCGTGGCGGCGGGCAAGCCCGACACCACGCCGGTCGCCGTGACCCAGAGCGGCACCACGACCGAGCAGTACACCGTGGTCTCCTCGCTCGGCAGGCTCGCCGCCGACCTCAAGCACGCCGGCATCACCGAGCCCGCGCTCATCGTCGTCGGCGAGGCCGTCGGCACCCGCGACCGGCTGTCGTGGTTCGAGAACAAGCCGCTGTTCGGCTGGCGGGTCCTCGTGCCGCGAACAAAAGAGCAGGCCGCCGGCCTGTCCGAGCAGCTCCGCTCGTACGGCGCGGTGCCCGAGGAGGTGCCTACGATCTCCGTGGAGCCGCCGCGCACCCCGCAGCAGATGGACCGCGCGATCAAGGGCCTGGTCACCGGCCGCTACGAGTGGGTCGCCTTCACCTCTGCCAACGCCGTCAAGGCGATCAGGGAGAAGTTCGAGGAGTACGGCCTGGACGCGCGGGCGTTCGCCGGGCTGAAGGTCGCGGCGGTCGGCGAGGCCACGGCCAGGGCGCTGGTGGAGTTCGGCGTCAAGCCCGACCTGGTGCCGGTGGGCGAGCACTCCTCCGAGGGGCTGCTCGCCGAGTGGCCGCCGTACGACTCGATGCTCGACCCGATCAACCGCGTGCTGCTGCCGCGCGCCGACATCGCGACCGAGACGCTCATCGCCGGGCTCACCGAGCTGGGCTGGGAGTGCGACGACGTCACCGCCTACCGCACCGTCCGTGCGGCGCCGCCTCCCGCCCCGACCCGCGAGGCGATCAAGGGCGGCGGCTTCGACGCCGTGCTGTTCACCTCCTCCAGCACCGTGCGCAACCTGGTCGGCATCGCCGGCAAGCCGCACAACGTGACGGTCATCGCGGTCATCGGGCCGCAGACCGCCAAGACCGCGGAGGAGTTCGGCCTGCGGGTCGACATCATGGCCGACAATCCTTCGGCTTCGGCACTCGCGGCCGCCCTGGCGGAGTACGGTGCCAAGCAGCGCCAGGCGGCCCTCGCCGCCGGCGACGTTCCCCGGCGGCCCTCACAGACCCGCAGGGGCGCCCGCCGCCGGGCAAAGTGACCCGGCCGGCCTGACCGGGTCACCGACGCATTACAGATCCCCAGGTCGCGCGCACGCGCGGTCCCCGCGACCAGGCCTGGGAGGGGAGATGAGGATGACCGAGGCGGAGTTCCCCGTCGCGCGGCCGCGCAGGCTGCGCGGCACCGCGGCGATGCGGCGCATGGTGGCCGGCACCCGGTTGCACCCGGCCGAGCTGGTGCTGCCGATGTTCGTCAAGGAGGGCGTGACCGAGCCCCAGCCGGTGACGTCGATGCCCGGGGTGTTCCAGCACACCCGCGACTCGCTGCGCAAGGCCGCCCACGAGGCCGCCGAGGCCGGCGTGGGCGGGCTGATCCTGTTCGGCATCCCTGAGGTCAAGGACGCCAGGGGATCGGCCGGGGACGACCCGGACGGCATCGTGCAGAAGGCCGTGGCCGATCTGCGCGCCGACCTCGGCGACGCCGTCGTGGTGATGACCGACACCTGCCTGGACGAGTTCACCGACCACGGGCACTGCGGCGTGCTGACCGCCGCCGGCGAGGTCGACAACGACGCCACGCTCGAACGGTACGCCTCCGTGGCGCTCGCCCAGGCCGCCGCGGGGTCGCAGGTCGTCGCGCCGAGCGGCATGATGGACGGCCAGGTGGGCGCCATCCGCGCCGCTCTGGACGCGAACGGCTTCTCGCACATCCCGATCCTCGCCTACTCGGCGAAGTACGCCTCGGCCTTCTACGGGCCCTTCAGGGAGGCCGCCGAGTGCGCTCCCCAGTTCGGCGACCGCAACGCCTACCAGCAGGATCCCGCGGGCCCCGTGGGTGAGGCGCTGCGCGAGGTGCGCCTGGACCTGGCCGAAGGCGCGGACGCCGTCATGGTCAAGCCCGCGCTGGCCTATCTGGACATCCTGCGGCAGGTGCGCGACAGCGTGGACGTGCCCGTCGCGGCCTACCAGGTGAGCGGCGAGTACGCCATGGTGGAGGCCGCGGCGGCCAACGGCTGGATCGACCGCGACCGCATCATCATGGAGTCTCTGATCGCCATCCGGCGCGCCGGGGCGGACATGATCCTCACCTACTGGGCTACCGAAGTGGCCAGGAGACTATCCTGACGGGCCATTTTCCGGGGGTCGGCTCACCTTGGGCGACCCCCATCATGCATCATCGGTGAAAGGCAGGGGTGGGGGAGGAACACGATGGTGGGGGTACCGCTGGCGGCTCGCCGGGCGAAGAGGCGAGCTCGATCTCATGCGAAGGCGCACGCGATCACCTCGGTGATCGAGTACGCCGAGATGGGCTGGGCGAGCTGTCTGGGCGCCCACTCACTGCGCGAGGGCGCGCGCGCCTGTTCGTGCGACCGCGTCGGCTGTCCCGATCCGGGAGCCCATCCGATCTCACCGGCCTGGCAGATGATGGCCACCACGGACACCGCGCTGCTCACCCGCTGGTGGGAGCAGAACCCCGACGCGAACGTGATCCTCCCCACCGGCAGGGTGTTCGACGTCTTCGACGTACCTGGCACGGCGGGCCAGACGGCCCTCACGGCCATGGACGCCGCGAACTTCACCACGGGCCCGGTCGCCGCCAACGGCGACCGGGTCCTTTTCTATGTGGCCACGCGCGGCGCCCCCGAGGACGAGGACGAGTGGTGGTCCTGCCATCTCGACTACGCCCCCGAGACGATCGACGCGACTCCGGGCCTGCGCTGGCACTGCCGCGACAGCTACGTCCTGGCCCCGCCGTCGTCGCTGGCCGACGGCAGCCACGCCCGCTGGCTGCGCCCTCCCGACGGCCGGCCCCTCCCCGACCCGCTCCACGTCCTCGACTGGCTGGCCGACGCCTGCGAGTGACCGTCGCGGCCTGTCACAGGTCCTGAGCGACCGGCCGCCCTCGGATGCGCCTTCCACCTGCTCGGACGCGCCTCCGGCCGCGTGTTCTCCGTACGTCCGGCGCCTGGGCGGTTCCGGGGCCCGCCGAGGGCCGGCGCCGCCGGGGACTAACCTGGACGCGTGAGCCGTACCAAGATCTCAGAGGACCTGTTCGAGCGCGCCCGCGCCGTCGTGCCCGGAGGCGTCAACTCCCCGGTGCGCGCCTTCGGCGCCGTCGGCGGCACCCCCCGGTTCATGGAGTCCGGCGAGGGCCCGTACATCGTGGACGCCGACGGCAACCGCTACGTCGACCTGGTGTGCTCCTGGGGGCCGATGATCCTCGGCCACCGCCATCCGGCCGTGGTGGAGGCGCTCACGCGGGCCCTCACGCGGGGCACCTCGTTCGGCGCCGCGACGCGGGGCGAGGTCGAACTGGCCGAAGAGATCGTCTCCCGGGTCGCCCCGGTCGAGAAGGTCCGCCTGGTCAGCTCGGGCACCGAGGCGACGATGTCGGCGGTGCGGCTCGCGCGCGGGTTCACCGGGCGCTCGCGCGTCGTGAAGTTCGCCGGCTGCTACCACGGCCACGTCGACGCGCTGCTGGCCGCCGCGGGGTCCGGCGTGGTGACCTTCGGCCTGCCGGACACCCCGGGCGTCACCGGCTCCTCCGCGGCGGACACCATCGTCCTGCCGTACAACTCGCCCGACGCGGTCCGCGAGGCGTTCGCCGCGCACGGCGGCGAGATCGCCTGCGTGATCACCGAGGCGTGCCCGGCCAACATGGGCGTGGTGCCGCCGGCCCCGGGGTTCAACGCCCTGCTGCGCGAGCTGTGCACGGCGAACGGCGCCCTGCTCATCGTGGACGAGGTGCTCACCGGCTTCAGGGTCACCGGCGCCGGGTGGTACGGCCTGGACCCGGTGGAGGCCGACCTGATGACGTTCGGCAAGGTCATGGGCGGCGGTCTGCCGGCCGCGGCGTTCGGCGGGCGGGCCGAGGTCATGAGCCGCCTCGCGCCGGAGGGGCCGGTGTACCAGGCGGGCACCCTCTCGGGCAACCCGCTGGCCTGCGCGGCCGGGCTGGCGACGCTCCGGGCCTGCGACGACGAGGTGTACGACCGGGTGGACGCCGCGGCGCTGATCATCGGACGGGCCGCGTCGGACGCCCTGGCCACGGCCGGGGTGCCACACCGGCTCCAGCGGGCGGGCAACCTGTTCTCGGTCTTCTTCACGGCCGACCCGGTCACCGACTTCGACGGGGCGCGCCGCCAGGACACCGGCGCCTACCGCGCCTTCTTCCACTCCATGCTCGACCAGGGCGTCTACCTGCCGCCCTCGGCGTACGAGGCGTGGTTCCTGTCGGCCGCCCACGGCGAGGAGGCCGTCTCCCGCGTCGCGGAGGCCCTGCCCGCCGCCGCCAAGGCCGCCGCGGCCGCCGCGTCCACCGGCTGACCCGGTTCCCCTGGTTTCAGCGTGAGGGCGACGCGGCGGGGTTGATGATTTAGCATCGCTATATGCTCGATCTTCATCGGTTGAAGGCACTGCACGCGGTGTCGGTGTACGGGTCGGTCGGAGCCGCGGCGGAGGCGCTGATGGTGACGCCTTCGGCCATCTCCCAGCAGATCGCCAAGCTCGAGCGCGAGACCGGGGCGCGGCTCATCGAGCGCAACGGACGCGGGGTCAAGCTCACCGACGCCGCGGGGCTGCTCGCCGAGCACGCCGAGCGCATCCTCGCCCTCGTCGAGACGGCGGAGGCCGACTTCGAGGCGCTGCGCGGCGCGGTGGTCGGGCGGCTGACGATGGCCGCGTTCCCGACGGCGGCCCGCGGGCTGCTCCCCGGGGCGCTCAGCGAGCTCAGGCAGCGCCACCCCGATCTCGACCTGGTGCTGTACGAACGCGAGCCCGAGCGGCAGGTCCGCGAGGTGGCGCGCGGCGAGCTGGACCTCGGGCTCGTCCAAGACTGGCTGAACCGCCCGATGGCCATCCCCGAGGGACTGTCGCGGGCCTCGCTGCTCGACGACGTGGCCGATGTGATCCTCCCCGCCTCCCACCCGCTGGCCGGTCGCCGCGAGATCGACCTGGCGGAGCTGCACGGCGAGCGGTGGGTCATCTCCTCGCCCGGCACCGTCTGCCACGACTGGTTGCTCTTCACGCTGCGGACCGCGTCTCTGGAGCCCGAGTTCTCCTGCATGGCCGACGAGTACCCGACGCAGATCGCGCTGGTGGCGGCCGGTCACGGCTGCGCCATCGTGCCGCGCCTCGGCCGCGACCACATCCCGCCGGACGTCGCCGTCGTGCCGATCAGGCCCCGCCCGACCCGCCGCATCTACGCCGTGTGGCGCACCGACGCGGCCCGCCGCCCGGCGATCCGCGCGGCCGTGGAGGTGCTGCGGCAGATGGCCCCGCCGCCCGGCCTGCTGCCGGCGGCGGACGCCCCGTCCCCGGCGGTCGAGAGGGCCGGCGTCCCGGCCCCGGCGATCGGCGGGGACGGCGCCCTGTCCTCGGCCGCGGCGCGGGGCCACGCCGGGCCGACGCGGCGCGGCCCGCGGGGGCGGGGCCAGTAGGCTGTTGTCCGTCATGACTGAAAGCACCGTTGTTCACCTGCTCCGGCACGGAGAGGTGCACAATCCACAGGGCCTGCTCTACGGCAGGTTGCCCGGATATCACCTCTCCGAGAACGGCCGCTCGATGGCCGAGGTGGTGGCGAAGGCGCTCGCGGGCCGCGACATCGTCGCGCTCTGCAGCTCGCCCCTCGAGCGCGCGCAGGAGACGGCGGCCCCCATCGCGCAGACGCTCGATCTCCCCGTCCAGACCGACGAGCGGCTGATCGAGGCCGACAACATCTTCCAGGGCCATGCCGTCGGCGGCATGTTCCGCGCGCCCCGCAACCTGCGCCACATGTGGAACCCGGCGCGGCCGTCATGGGGCGAGCCGTACGTCGAGATCGTCCGGCGCATGCGCGCGGCGATCGACGCCGCCCGCTCGCGAGCCAGAGGCCACGAGGTGGTGATGGTCAGCCACCAGCTCCCGATCTGGGTGATCCGGCTGGCCGCCGAGGGCCGGCGGCTGTGGCACGACCCGCGCCGCCGCCAGTGCGCGCTGGCGAGCCTGACGAGCTTCACCTTCGAGGGCGACCGGCTGGCGAGCGTGGGCTACAGCGAGCCCGCGGGCGCGCTCGTCAAGCCGGCCGGGCCGGTCCGCCCGGCCAGACGACGCTAGCCGCCGGCCGCGCGCCTCGTGCCCCGATTTCGAGAGCGTGCGATGCGCTGGGTAGGGTTTGAAGCTCTACCAGTTGTAGTACAAGGAGACCCTGCTCCGTGTCCTCGAAGTCACGTGCCTTCGTCACCGCGCTGCTGGCCGTGACGGCCCTGGCGGGATGCGCCGGCAGTCAGGGATCATCGCAGCCGCAGTCGGGTGACACGCGTTTCGTCGCAGGCGACGGCAGCATGCGCGTGGTGCCCGCCGCCGAGCGGCAGGCGGCCCCGGCGATCGAGGGGCAGACGCTGGACGGCGAACGCGTCTCGCTGGCCGCCCACAAGGGCAACGTCGTGGTGCTCAACTTCTGGGCCTCCTGGTGCGGCCCCTGCCGCGGCGAGGCGCCGATCCTGAAGGACCTCGCGGCCAAGACCGGAGAGCGCGGCGTGCGGTTCCTCGGCGTGGACGCGAAGGACGACAAGGCGCAGGCCCTGGCCTTCCAGCGCACCCAGCAGCCGGGATATCCGAGCCTGTACGACCAGCCGGGCAAGATCGCGCTCGCCTTCCGCGGCATGGTCAACCCCGCGGCGATCCCCTCCACGCTCGTGCTCGACCGCAAGGGCCGGGTCGCGGCCCGGGCGCTCGGAGAGGTCCGCTACTCCGACCTGCTGAACGTGATCACCAAGGTCAGCGATGAGAGGTAGCCGCCGCCCCGGCGCCCGCCCCGGCCGGCGGGGCGGGCCGTGAGCGGCTTCGCGAGCACGGTCATGGCGGGCTCACTGATGCTCGCCCTGCCGGTGGCGCTGGCCGCGGGCCTGGTGTCGTTCCTGTCGCCGTGCGTGCTGCCGCTGGTGCCCGGCTACCTGTCCTACGTCACCGGCATGAGCGGTGACCCCCGGCGCGGGCGCATGGTGGCCGGCAGCGTCCTGTTCGTCCTCGGCTTCTCCCTGGTATTCGTGGCGGGCGGCGCGCTGTTCGGCGGCCTCGGCTCGCTGCTGCTCGGCAACGCCGAGGTGATCACCCGCGTCCTGGGCGCGCTGACGATCGTGCTCGGGCTGGGCTTCCTCGGCCTGCTGCCCTGGCTGCAGCGGGACGTGCGCATCCACCGCTTCCCCGCCGCCGGCATCGCGGGCGCGCCGCTGCTCGGCATCGTCTTCGGCCTCGGCTGGACGCCGTGCATCGGCCCGACGCTGTCGGCCGTGCTCACCCTCTCCCTCGACCAGGCCAGCGCGGCGCGGGGCGCCCTGCTCGCCTTCGCCTACGCCCTGGGCCTGGGCGTCCCCTTCGTCCTGGCGGCGCTCGCCTACCGCAAGGCCATCCAGACCTTCCAGGCGGTACGCCGCCACTCGCGGCTCATCACCCGCGCCGGCGGCGCCATGCTCGTCGTCGTCGGCGTGCTGCTGGTGACGGGCCTGTGGGGCCAGTTCATCGCCGGCCTGCAGGGCTGGGTGGGCGCATTCGAACCGGTGATCTGATGACGACGACCGAACCGATCACGACCGAGCCGAGCCGCCCCGCGGGGCACGGGGCGGCCGGGTGGCTGCGCTGGGCCTGGCGCCTGCTCACCTCGATGCGCACGGCGCTGATCCTGCTGTTCCTGTTCGCGCTGGCCTCGGTGCCCGGGTCGATCTACCCGCAGCGGTCGATCAGCCCCGACAAGGTGGCGCAGTACTTCAAGGACAGTCCAGGCGCCGCGGCCTGGCTCGACCGGCTGTGGCTGTTCGACGTGTTCACCTCACCGTGGTTCGCGGCGACCTACCTGCTGCTGTTCATCTCGCTCGCCGGGTGTGTCATCCCCCGGGCGGCGAGCCACCTGCGCGAGCTGCGGCGCAAGCCCCCGGCGGTGCCGCGCAACCTCGCGCGGCTTCCCCAGCACGCCTCCTTCGAGTCCGGCGGCCTCACGGTCGCGTCCGCGGCCGGGGCGCTGCGGGCCAGGCGCTTTCGCACCGTCACCGGGCCGGGATGGGTGGCCGCCGAGAAGGGCTACCTGCGCGAGACCGGCAACCTGCTCTTCCACGTCGCGCTGCTCGCCCTGCTGCTCGCGGTCGGCGCCGGCGGCCTGTACGGCTACCGCGGCAACGTGCTGCTCGTCGAGGGCAACGGTTTCGCCAACACCGTCGCCGCCTACGACCGCTACATCCCCGGCCAGCGGGTCTCCGCCGACTCTCTTGAGCCCTTCTCCTTCACGCTGAACGACTTCCAGGCCACCTATGTCGGCTCGGGAGAGCGCCGCGGCCAGCCGCTGGACTTCTCGGCGCGGCTTTCGGTGTCGGACCGCCCCGGGGCGGCCGACCGGCCGTACGACCTGAAGGTCAACGAGCCGCTGGACGTCAACGGCACGCAGACCTACCTGCTCGGCCACGGGTACGCCCCGGTGTTCAAGGTGCTCGACGGGAAGGGACAGGTGGCCTTCGAGGGGCCCGTGCCGTGCCTGACCGCCGACCAGACGACCTACACCTCCGAGTGCGTGATCAAGGTGCCGGACGCCCGGCCGCAGCAGCTCGGCTTCCTGGTGCGCTTCCTGCCCACCACCGTGCCGGCCCAGGACGGCTCATACGTGTCGATCTTCCCGGGCGCGGCCAACCCGACGGCGCAGGTCTTCGCCTTCTCGGGCGATCTCGGCATGAGCTCCGGGCGACCGCAGTCGGTGTACCAGCTCGACACCAAGAACCTCAAGCCGCTGGTCATGGGCCTCAAGACCAAGCCGCTCGCCGTCGGCGAGACCCTCGCGCTGCCCGGCGGCGCCGGCTCGATCCAGCTCGGCGGCGTGCGCGAGTGGATCAGCCTCCAGATCGCCTACGACCCCGGCCGGTTCCCGGCGCTGCTGGCGGCGGGCCTCGCCGTGCTGGGGCTGGTCCTGTCGCTGACCGTCCGCCGCCGCCGCGTCTGGGTGCGGGTGGCCGAGGCCGCCGGCGGGGCCCGCACGGTGGAGGTGGGCGGGCTCACCCGCACCGAGGGCGGCGACGCCGGGTTCGCCGAGGAGTTCGCCCAGATCGTCGCGGCCCTGAGAGGCACGCAGGCGGACCAGGACCACGGTCCGCCGCACGGCCCGGGGGAGGGGCCGGACGCCTCTCCGCAGGGATCAGAGGGCGGCCGCGCCGCCCCGTCGCAAGCAGTCGAGGCCGGTCAGGCCGCCTCGCCGCAAGGAGTCAAGGATGCCCACTGAGGTCAACGCGGGGCTCGCCACGCTCAGCGACCAGCTGATCCTGGCCACCGTCCTGCTGTACGTGTTCGCCATGATCGGGTACGCGCTCGACCTCGGCTTCGGCCGGGCTCGCGGCACGGGCCGGACGGTCGCCGCCGAGGCGGGCGCCCGGGCCGGGGTCGCGGCGCGGGCGGCGGGCGCCGTCCAGACGCTCGACCGTCCTTCAGACGGAGGCACGCGCGAGGAGGACGCCTCCGAGGGCGCCGCCGCGGCGAGCGGCGGCGATCGCCCCGCGGGCGGGTCGCCGCCGGCGTGGGCGGCGCGCGCGGCCACCGTCGCGGTCGCGCTGAGCGTGCTCGGCTGGGCCGCGCACCTCGGCGCCCTCGTCACCCGGGGCCTGGCCGTGGGCCGCTGGCCCTGGGGCAACATGTACGAGTTCGTGGTGGCGATCTGCTTCGCCGCGGTCACCGCGTTCCTGGTCATGCAGGCGCGCCAGCCGGTGCGCTTCCTCGGCGCCTTCGTCTCGCTGGCCGCGGCGCTCGGGCTCGGCTTCGCCGTCCGCTACCTGCACGTGCAGGCCGGCCCGGTCGTGCCCGCGCTGAACTCCTACTGGATCGCCATCCACGTCACCGCGGCGATCTGCGCCAGCGGCCTGTTCATCCTCGCCGGCGTCGCGGGCGTCCTGTACCTCCTGCGAGGAGAGGGGCCCTCGCGGCTTCCCAGCCGGGCCGAGCTCGACCAGGTGGCGCACCGCGCCATCGTCATCGCCTTCCCGATCTGGACGTTCGCGGTGATCGCCGGAGCGCTCTGGGCAGACAAGGCGTGGGGACGCTACTGGGGCTGGGACCCCAAGGAGGTCTGGTCGTTCATCGCCTGGATCGCCTACGCGGCCTACCTGCACGCCAGGGCCACCGCCGGCTGGCGGGGAAGGGCCGCGGTGATCGTCCAGCTGGTCGCCTTCGGCTGCCTGCTGTTCAATCTGGTCGGCGTGAACATCTTCCTGTCAGGCCTGCACTCCTACGCGCAGGTGCCCTGACCCCGCACCCTCCCCTGACCGCCCAGAGCACCCCCTAGGCCCGACCTTCCGCGCCGGAATTCCCCCGGCGCGGAAGCCCGCCCGCCCCCGCGAAGCCCTGGGCGAAGCGAGGCGAAGTGAACACCCTCAATCGTCCTCCTGGCGGAGGCGACGGTCGAGGTCGCGCAGGAAGTCGGGGTCGTCGTCGGGGCCGCGGGGCGCGGCGGGCCGGGGGCCTGACCGGCCCATGCGCTGCCGCTGGACGGCCTGCTGACTCAGTGGGCGGCCCAGAAGCAGCCACAACACGCCGCCGATGTCGGGCAGCAGGACGACGATGAGAACCCACAGGAACTTGGGCAGGTTCCGGACGTCGCCATCCGGCGTGGTGATCACGTCGAAGAGGCAGTAGAGCCAGAAGGCTAACAGCGCCAGGCCGAGAAGCACGCTAGGCATGTCCGCAGGGTATGTCATCCAACAGGAGATCGTGTCCAGCCGGGCATCTCCGGGGCCCGCGATCCATCCCCATCGGACATTACAGATGACTCCCGGGCGGCCTCGTCGTACGGTGGACCGTGACCACGCTTCGCGGATGGGAGAGGCTGCCGATGCTCGCGTTCGCCAGGGCCCGCTGGGCGCGGCCTTGACGGCGTTCCCCGGCGACAAGGGGCGCCATCGCAGAGGGCCGCGCTGGCGGCAGCGGGGGTCCTACGTCTTCCCCCATCGCGGTGAGGCGCCCCGTGAGGGGGCCGCCGAGTCCGGCGACGCCGACCGCGCCGATTCCCCGCGCGAGGGCCGCGGCGACCGCCGCGACGGCGGGCGTCCCGAGTCCTTCCGCGAGGCTCGCGCCGAGCTTCGCGACGGCGGGCGCAGGGCCGGCCGCCGTGAGAGCAAGGCCGACGCGTTCTTCGCCGACGAGCGGCCGCACACCGACGCGGCGCGGGCCGTCACCGCCCCGGTCGTCGACCGGCCCCAGTACATCTGGCGCGATTTCGAGCTGGACGACGAGCCGCCGTTGGCGCAGCCGAACTCCCCTGACACGCCCGACCGCGGGGACGGCCTCAAGCACTGCGGCCCGCTGGAGCAGATCCTGCATCGCCAGTGGGACGCCGCCGAGGGGCCGCCCTCCGCGGACGCCGTCCGCGCCGTCGACAGCCTGGCCCGGCTTCCCGAGCGGCTGAAGGCGCTCCTGGCGGTCGGACTCGACGGCATCTACGTCGGGCCCGGCGGAGTGCCCGATCTGGACGACATGGGCTATCTGAGGGGCGCTCCGCTGCCCTCGGGCAAGGCGACGTGGGACGTCTGCGCCGGCGCCTACGGCGACCGCAAGATCGTGGTGGGCGACCGGCCTTCTCCGACGCCCGACGTGATGATGCACGAGACCGGCCACGCTCTGGACGACATCGACTCCGCGACGGGCGAGTGGGTGTCTGACTCGCCGGAGTTCGCCGCGCTTTATGACGAGTGCGCCCCGCTGTTCGCGTCGGCGTTCCACAAGCAGCTGGGCGGTCTCGGGCGCAAAGAGTTCTTCGCGGACGCCTTCGCCGCCATCGCCTCCCGGCAGCGTCCGGCGCTGGTGGACATGCTGAACGGGGACACGCGCGCGGCGCTCAATGTCATGCTGTTCTTCAATCGGCGCTACGGAATCTAGGTGATCCGCCATGTACGTCATCCGGCTCGCCGATGGGACGTTGCGGATACCGCGCACCCTGACGAGCGACGACGGTCGCCTGATCGGCAACGCCTATGTGGAACTCGCGCCGAGCGATCCCGAGTACGCGCGATGGCTGCCCGAGTCGATCACCGAGGAGCAGGAGGCCGAACGGCGCAGGCGCTGGCGCGACGAGAACGACGACCTGGAGCGGGAGTTCCTGGCCTTCAAGCAGTCACAGGCGGGCTCCGACCACTGAGCGCGTGCCCGCGGCGCCCGAAATGGCATGTCGGCGTGCTGTGGCCGCGTGAGGGCGCGGGTCCGGGGCGGCCGCTCGAAGAGGGCCAAAGAGATCGGGCCCGAAATCGCGTTAAAGGCGCGACCAAAAAAGAACAGTGACCCTGCGGCTTCCGGGGGGCACGCAGGATCACCGGTGGTGCATGGTGAGACCCGAGATCACCGTGCCTCGCGACGGACGCCAGGCTCGGCAGGCTCTCACCCGTACATCAAACACGCGGTGAGTCGCCGCTCGGCCTTTCGGCCGTGAGGACTTCCTCGCCACGCAGGAGAGCGTGCACCTCCGACTCGCGGAAACGCCGGTGCCCTCCGGGGGTGCGGATGCTACTGATGCGGCCGGCTGCCGCCCAGCGCGTCACCGTTTTTGGATCGACCCGGAAGAGGGCGGCAACCTCTCCAGGGGTCAGCAGGCGCTCGCTGCTACTCTCCACAATCTCTCCCCCTCGCATCCCGCGTCCTGAAGCGGGCGGACAGGTATCCAGTTTGCCGAGCGAAAACTGATATATCCGTGATTTACATCCAATGATCACGGGTTGTTATCAGCTGACTGCCCGTTTGTTATATGATAGAGCCTCTTTGGGGCGCTCGTGGGTGTTTCTTTACATAAGCGCCGTGATGGGAACACTAGCAGTGCTCGCTCCCGATGCGAAGTGAGCGCTGTAAAGCTCCGTGCCCGAAATCGGCTCCCCCTCCAGGGAGGCCGTTGGCCGCGCCCACCGGCAGGTGACGTAACCTCGACGTTGTGCGACCGTTTCTCGTTTACACCGCGTCACGGCTGGGTCTGTTCGCCGTCACCCTGGGTGTGCTCTACCTGATCGGCCTCCACAACGCGCTGTGGCTCATCGTGACCAGCTTCGTGGTCAGCGGCATAGCCAGTTACGTGCTGCTGTCCAAGCAGCGAGACGCGGTGAGTGAGCAGATCAGCAAGGGCCGCAGAGGCTAGGGGAGCGGAAACATGCCGACCCGGGCATGGTACTCGTGTCCGAGGTGCGTGGTGTCGCTTCCGACGAGAAGGCCGTCTTTGAGCGCGAGGAACGCTTTGACGCCGATGCCCCGGTCACGGGTCGGGTTCCACGCGAGCGCCTTGCCGGTCGAGGGGTGAATCGCCCCGATGCCGGGCCGCGCGACCGCGCCCGGCCCCGCCGAGTCCGAGCCGCGCGGGTTGTTCAGCCAGCGCTGATGACCGCCGACGTACACCGCGGCCCCCGTGACGGCCACCGAGTACAGCGAGTCACCGCCGGTGTGGTTGACCCAAGTGGGCCGGACGTGGTCCCCGCGAGAATAGGTCTCGAAGCGGGCCGCTGAATCGCACAGCTTGCGCGGGCCCTTGGCGCCTCCTGTCGTCACCACGACGAAATACTGCCCGTCAGGTGAGAAATCCAGCCCCCGCACGTAAGAAGGGAACACCTCTTTACAGGCGGCGGCGTACGACTCGGTGTGCCAGCCGGTTACCGACGGCCGGGCCGCGCCGATGTCGATGAGTCCCACCTGGGGGCGGCGGTGCCCGTCCAGCGTCGTGAACGAGCCGTCCACCGCGAGCCGGTCGCGGGCGGCGGCCATCGCGTGGACCTTCACCTCGCCGCCGATGCCGCCGCCGGGGGTGACGGTGAACGACGGGTCGACCGCCCCGGTGGCCGGGTCGACCCGGGCCAGCGCGGTGCGCGGGACCCGGCCGACGCCGGTGAAGTCGCCGCCGACGTACAGGCGGTCGCCGTGCAGCACGAGGCTCGCGACCTCGCCGCCGTTGACCGGGGCCGAGAAGCCGGGGACCGGCGAGCCGTCGGCGACCTTGAGCCGGGTCAGGCCCCGCCCGGCGGCGCCGCCGGCCGAGACGAACGCCCCGCCGGCGTACACCGTGCCGTCGGGGCCGGCGGCCAGCGCGTGCACCGGACCGTCGAGGCGCGGTGCGAAGCGGCGGTCGACCCGCCCGGTGGCCAGGTCGAAGGCGAACAGGTTGCTCCTCGCGAGCCGGCCGGACCCGCCGGCCTCGCGCACCTGGCTGAACGAGCCGCCGACGACGACGGTGCCACCGACGAGGGCCAAGGCGTTCACGATGCCGTCGAGCACGTGCGGAGTGGAGGCCACGGGGTCGGCCGACACCACGCGCGGGTGGGGCACGCCCCCGGCGGAGGCGGGAGAGCCCGGGAGCAGGACGAGGGCCCCGGCGAGCAGTGGGGCGGAGATTGCGGTCGACCTCCGGGTCGACATTCGGGCGTACATCCACCAAGTCCTAGCAGACGGACGGTGATCGGGCGGCTACTTTGGGTGGATGAGCGCAAGCCCACTAAGCTTGTCGCCATGACGCGTGCCTCCCTGGACAAACAGCCGCACGAGGTGGCGGCGATGTTCGACCGCACGGCCCGGCGCTACGACTTGGTCAACGACGTGCTGTCTCTCGGTCAAGACCGCATCTGGCGCAGGGCCACGGCCGCCGCGGTGGACGCCGGTCCCGGAGAGCTGGTCCTCGACCTCGCCGCGGGCACCGGCACCTCGACCGACGCCTTCACCGGCCTCGGCGCGCGCGCCATCGCGTGCGACTTCTCCCTCGGCATGCTCCGCACGGGCGCGGCCAGGCGCGGCGGCTCCGGCCTGTCCGGCGGCGGGGTGCGCGGCGTCACGTTCGTCGGGGGCGACGCACTGAAACTTCCATTCGCCGACGACGCCTTCGACGCGGTGACCATCTCCTTCGGCCTGCGCAACGTCAACGACACGGTGGGCGGGCTGCGCGAGATGCTCCGGGTGACGCGCCCGGGGGGGCGGCTGGTGGTGTGCGAGTTCTCCCGCCCGACGATCAAGCCGTTCGAGCTCGTCTACACGCAGTACCTGATGAAGATGCTGCCGCCGGTCGCGCGGGCCGTGAGCTCCAACCCCGATTCCTACGAGTACCTCGCCGAGTCGATCCGCGCCTGGCCCGACCAGCCCGCTCTGGCCCGGCTGGTGGCCGAGGCCGGGTGGCGGGGCGTCCAGTGGCGCAATCTCTCGCTGGGCATCGTGGCCTTGCACCGCGCGGTTAAGCCGAGCGCGGGTGAGTAGGTAAGCTCCATCTGACAGCGGGCACGGAAAAAGGGTTAGACTTCCGCCGACAAGTTTGTGAAGTAGTTCACAAAGGAACGAAGGCCCCGATCCCAAGGCCCTCGACATCCACGACAGGACAGGTCCCGTGAGCGAGTCAGCCCCCGCGGCGGACGCCGACGTCATCGTCGTCGGCGCCGGTCCCGCAGGTTCGACCACGGCCTTCTATCTCGCGCAGGCCGGCTTGAACGTGCTGCTGCTGGAGAAGACGCGCTTCCCGCGCGAGAAGGTCTGCGGGGACGGCCTCACTCCGCGCGCGGTCAAAGAACTGATCGACATGGGCGTCGACATCGACGCCCCAGGCTGGATCCGCAACAAGGGGCTGCGCGTCATCGGCGGCGGCCTGCGCCTCGAGCTGCCCTGGCCCGAGCTGTCGAGCTATCCCGGCTTCGGCCTCGTGCGCACGCGCATGGACTTCGACGAGATCCTCGCCGCCCACGCCGAACGCGGCGGCGCCACCGTGCTGCAGGGCGTCAACGTCACCGGGCCCGTCCTCGACCCGCGCGGCGGCCACATCATCGGCGTGACCGCCAAGAAGGACGGCGAGCCGGTCACCTACCGCTCCCGCCTGGTCGTCGCCGCCGACGGCAACTCCACGCGGATGTCCCTGGCGATGGGCCTGCACCGGCGCGACGACCGTCCCATGGGCGTCGCCGTGCGCACCTACTTCACCAGCCCCCGGCACGACGACGACTGGCTCGAGTCGTGGCTCGAGCTGTGGGACACCGACGACGACGGCCAGGCCCGCCTGCTGCCGGGGTACGGCTGGGTGTTCGGCGTCGGCGACGGCACCAGCAACGTCGGGCTCGGCCTGCTCAACACCAGCGAGGCGTTCCAGCACCTGGACTACCGCGACCTGCTGCGCCGCTGGGTGAAGAACATGCCGTCCGAGTGGGGGTTCTCCGAAGAGAGCATGACCGGGCCGATCCGCGGCGCGGCGCTGCCGATGGCCTTCAACCGGCAGCCGCACTACACCCGCGGCCTGGTGCTGGTCGGCGACGCCGGCGGCATGATCAACCCGTTCAACGGCGAGGGCATCGCCTACGCCATGGAGACCGGGCGCATCGCCGCCGAGACGATCGCCACGGCGCTGTCCGGCCTCACCCCCGCCCAGCAGGAGCGGGCGCTGCGCGCCTATCCCCAGACGCTCAAAGACGTCTACGGCGGCTACTACACACTGGGAAGGCTGTTCGTCGAGGCCATCGGCAAGCCGGGCGTCATGGGCTTCCTCACGCGGCACGGTCTGCCACATCCCACTCTGATGCGGTTCGCTCTGAAGCTCCTTGCTAATCTCACGGACCGGCGGGGCGATGCGCCAGACCGGATCATCAACGCCCTGTCCAAGGTCACGCCGCCGGCATGACACCGCACCCGGAACGAAGATCGATGATCGCCCTGCTTAGACTCGTCAACCGATCGAAGAAAGCCATAGCGCTCAGAGGGGACGCATAAGCGATGGAACTGTACGTGCCGATCCTGGTGCTCGCGGTTCTCGCGGCGGGCTTCGCCGTCTTCTCCGTGGGAATCGCGCCCTTCACCGGCCCCAAGCGCTGGAACCGCGCGAAGCTCGACGCCTACGAGTGTGGCATCGAGCCCACGCCGCAGCCCGTCGGCGGCGGCCGGTTCCCCCTGAAGTACATGATCACGGCGATGCTCTTCATCGTGTTCGACATCGAGATCATCTTCCTTTATCCGTGGGCGGTCGCTTTCGACAAGCTCGGGGTCTTCGGTCTGGTCGAGATGGTGCTGTTCATCGTCACCGTGTTGGTCGCCTACGCCTACGTGTGGCGTCGCCGCGGCCTGGACTGGGACTGAGAGGCAGCGTGCCGGAGGCGCGCGAGAGGAAGCACTGAGATGGGTCTCGAAGAGAAACTGCCCAGCGGGTTCATCCTGTCCACCGTGGAGCAGGCGGCCGGATGGGCGCGGAAGAACTCCGTGTGGCCGGCCACGTTCGGCCTGGCCTGCTGCGCCATCGAACTGATGGCCACCGGCGGCCCCAACCACGACCTTGCCCGGTTCGGCATGGAGCGCGCCTCGGCGTCCCCTCGCCAGGCCGACCTGATGATCGTGGCCGGTCGCCTGTCGCAGAAGATGGCGCCGGTGCTGCGCCAGATCTACGACCAGATGGCCGAGCCCAAGTGGGTCATCGCCATGGGCGTCTGCGCGTCCAGCGGTGGCATGTTCAACAACTACGCGATCGTGCAGGGCGTCGACCACGTCGTGCCGGTGGACATCTACCTGCCCGGCTGCCCGCCGCGCCCTGAGATGCTCATCGACGCGATCGTCAAGCTGCACGACAAGATCCAGAACACGAAGTTCGGCGCGCACCGCGCCAAGCAGATCGACGAGCTGGAACTGCGTGCTCTGCGGTCGCTGCCGCTCATCGATCAGGGGACCTCGAAATGAGCACTGACAACCTGCCCGACGTGCCTGAAGTGCCCGAGGAGCCGATCGCCCGGCGGGGCATGTTCGGCGCCTCCGACTCCGGCGACACCTCCGGGTACGGCCGCCTGGTCGTCCGCCGGCCCGCGCCGCTGTCGAGCGCCAGGCCCTACGGCGGCTACTTCGACGAGGTGGCCGACGCGCTCGAGAGCGCCGCCGGCGACGCCTACGCCGGCATGGTCGAGCGGGTGGTCGTCGACCGCGGCGAGCTGACGCTCCACGTGGCGCGCGAGCGGCTCGTCGAGGTCATGAGCCACCTGCGTGACGACGCGTCGCTGCGGTTCGAGCTCTCCCTCGGCGTCTCGGGCGTGCACTACCCCGAGGAGACCGGCGCCGAGCTGCGCGCGGTGTATCACCTGTGCTCGATCACCCTCAACCGGCGCGTCCGGGTCGAGGTCTCGTGCCCCGACGCAGATCCGCACATTCCGTCCACGGTTTCGGTGTACCCGACGCATGACTGGCACGAACGCGAGACCTACGACTTCTTCGGCATCGTCTTCGACGGCCACCCCGCGCTCACCCGCATCGAGATGCCCGACGACTGGGACGGCCACCCCCAGCGCAAGGACTACCCGCTCGGCGGCATCCCGGTCCAGTACCGCGGCGCCACCATCCCCTCGCCGGACAACAGGAGGTCGTACGCATGACCGCCATCCACGACGGTGAGACCGCCCAGAACGAGCAGGACGTCGCCGAGGGCCGGGTCTACAACGTCAACGGGCAAGACTGGGACCAGGTCGTCGAGGCCGTCGCCGAGTCCTCGGAAGAGCGCCTGGTCATCAACATGGGCCCCCAGCACCCGTCCACCCACGGCGTGCTCAGGCTCGTGCTGACCCTCGACGGCGAGTCCGTCACCGAGGCCCGCACGGTGATCGGCTACCTGCACACCGGCATCGAGAAGAACATGGAGTTCCGGACGTGGACCCAGGGGGTCACGTTCGTCACCCGCATGGACTACCTCTCGCCGATCTTCAACGAGACGGCGTACTGCCTGGCGGTGGAGAAGCTCCTCGGCATCACCGACCGGGTGCCGCTGCGCGCGCAGACCATCCGGGTCATGATGATGGAGCTCAACCGCATCTCCTCCCACCTGGTGGCCATCGCGACCTTCGGCCTCGAGCTCGGCGCCACCACGCCGATGCTGTTCGGCTTCCGTGAGCGCGAGATGGTGCTCGACCTGTTCGAGTACATCACCGGCCTGCGCATGAACATGGCCTACGTCCGCCCGGGCGGTGTGTCGGTCGACCTGCCCGCCGGCGCCGTCGACAAGATCGGCGAGTTCCTCAAGGTCATGCCGGGCCGCATCAAGGAGATGCGCAAGCTCCTGGACGCGAACCCGGCCTACACCCGGCGCACCAAGGACGTCGCCTATCTCGACCTCACCGGCTGCATGGCCCTCGGCATCACCGGGCCCATGCTGCGCGCCGCGGGCCTGCCGTGGGACCTGCGCAAGTCGCAGCCCTACTGCGGCTACGAGACCTACGACTTCGGCGTGCCGACCGAGACCTCCTGCGACGTCTACGGCCGCTACCTGGTGCGCGTGGCCGAGATGGAGGAATCTCTCAAGATCATCTCCCAGTGCCTCGACCGGCTGTCGGGCTCGGAGCTCAAGGGCAAGCCGGTCATGATCGAGGACAAGAAGATCGGCTGGCCGGCGCAGCTCGCGCTCGGCCCCGACGGCCTCGGCAACTCGCCCGACCACATCGCCCACATCATGAGCAGCTCCATGGAAGCGCTCATCCACCACTTCAAGCTGGTGACCGAGGGCTTCCGCGTGCCGGCCGGGCAGGCGTACGTGCCGGTCGAGTCGCCGCGCGGCGAGCTGGGCGCCCACGTCGTGAGCGATGGGGGCACCCGCCCCTATCGCGTACACTTCCGCGACCCCTCGTTCACGAACCTGCAGGCCGTGCCCGCGACCTGCGAAGGCGGCATGATCGCCGACGTCATCGCCGCGGTCGCGTCCATCGACCCGGTCATGGGAGGTGTGGACCGGTGACGACTTATTCGCCGGAAGTCCGCGAGCGTCTCGAACGAGACGCGAAAGAGATCATCGGACGTTATCCGAAGAGCCGCTCGGCGCTGCTGCCGCTGCTGCACCTGGTGCAGGCCGAGGACGGATACGTCTCGGACGCCGGCCAGGAGTTCTGCGCCGAGATGCTCGGCCTCACCAAGGCCGAGGTCGTGGGCGTGTCGACGTTCTACACGATGTACAAGCGCAAGCCCGCCGGCGAGTTCCACGTCGGCGTGTGCATCAACGCGCTGTGCGCCATCATGGGCGGCGACCAGATCTGGGACGAGCTCACCGAGCACGTCGGCGTCGGCAACGGCGAGACCACGGGCGACGGCAAGGTCTCGCTCGAACGGCTCGAGTGCAACGCGGCCTGCGACTTCGCGCCGGTCATGATGGTCAACTGGGAGTTCTTCGACAACCAGACCCCAGAGACGGCCAAGAAGCTGGTCGACGACCTGCGCGCCGGCAAGGAGGTCGCGCCGACCCGCGGCCCGGCCCGCCTGTGCTCGTTCAAGGACGCCTCGCGCGTGCTCGCGGGCCTGCCCGACGGCCAGGCCGGCGACGGCCCCTCGGCCGCCGGCCCCTCGCTCGAGGGCCTCAAGATCGCCAAGGCGAACGGCTGGACGGCACCGAAGGGGGCCTCGGAATGACGACTCTGACTCCGGTCCTCACCGCGAACTGGGATCGGGCGGACTCGTTCACCCTCCAGGGATACGGCGAGTACACCGCCGCCAAGAAGGCGCTCGGCATGGACCCCGACGCCATCATCAAGGCGGTCAAGGACTCCGGCCTGCGCGGCCGCGGCGGCGCCGGCTTCCCGACCGGCATGAAGTGGGGCTTCATCCCGCAGGGCGACGGCAAGGCGCACTATCTGGTCGTCAACGCCGACGAGTCCGAGCCGGGCACCTGCAAGGACATCCCGCTCATGATGGCCAACCCCCACTCGCTGGTCGAGGGCGTCATCATCACGGCCTACGCCATCCGCGCCAACCAGGCCTTCATCTACGTGCGCGGCGAGGTGCTCCACGTCATCCGCCGGGTGCAGGCGGCCGTGCGCGAGGCGTACGAGAAGGGCTATCTCGGTACGAACATCTTCGGCTCCGGCTACGACCTGGAGCTGATCGTGCACAGCGGCGCCGGCGCCTACATCTGCGGCGAAGAGACCGCTCTGCTCGACTCGCTGGAGGGTTACAGAGGCCAACCTCGGCTCAAGCCCCCCTTCCCCGCGGTCGCGGGTCTGTACGCGTGTCCCACCGTCATCAACAACGTCGAGTCGGTCGCCAGCGTTCCCAGCATCATCGGAAACGGCGCCGACTGGTTCGCCTCGATGGGCACCGAGAAGTCCAAGGGCTTCGGCATCTTCTCCCTGAGCGGCCACGTGACCCGCCCCGGGCAGTACGAGGCGCCGCTCGGCATCACCCTGCGCGAGCTGCTCGACATGGCGGGCGGCATCCGGGCGGGCCACCGGCTGAAGTTCTGGACGCCCGGCGGGTCCTCCACGCCGATCTTCACCGACGAGCACCTGGACGTGCCGCTCGACTTCGAGTCGGTCGGCGCCAAGGGCTCGATGCTCGGCACCCGCGCGCTGCAGATCTTCGACGAGACCACGTGCGTCGTGCGCGCCGTCCTGCGCTGGACCGAGTTCTACGCGCACGAGTCCTGCGGCAAGTGCACCCCCTGCCGCGAGGGCACCTACTGGCTCAAGCAGGTGCTCAAGCGTCTGGAGAAGGGCCAGGGCACCGAAGAGGACCTGACCACCATCACCGACATCGCCGACAACATCCTCGGCCGATCGTTCTGCGCCCTCGGCGACGGCGCGACCAGCCCGATCCACTCGTCGGTGAAGCACTTCCGCGACGAATACCTCAAGCACTTCGAGATCGGCGGATGCCCCTTCGACCGGGCGGCGTCCACCGTGTGGGGGGCCTCCGCATGACCGTTCAGACATCCTCGGCA
The DNA here is from genome assembly GCF_042654065.1 of Sphaerisporangium dianthi. Classification (NCBI taxonomy): domain Bacteria; kingdom Bacillati; phylum Actinomycetota; class Actinomycetes; order Streptosporangiales; family Streptosporangiaceae; genus Sphaerisporangium; species Sphaerisporangium dianthi. The sequence continues at coordinate 139,283 of NZ_JBHSFP010000002.1, forward strand.
GGGCCGGTCGAGCAGCCGGTGGACATGCTGACCCTCACCATCGACGGCTTCCAGGTCAGCGTCCCGAAGGGCACCCTGATCATCCGGGCGGCCGAGCTGCTGGGCATCCAGATCCCGAGGTTCTGCGACCACCCGCTGCTCGAGCCGGCGGCCAACTGCCGCCAGTGCCTGGTGGACATCACCGACGCCGGCAACGGCCGCGGCTTCCCCAAGCCGCAGCCGTCGTGCGCCATCGAGGTCGCCGAGGGCATGGTCGTGCAGACGCAGCTCACCTCGCCGGTCGCCGAGAAGGCCCAGCGCGGCGTCATGGAACTGCTGCTCATGAACCACCCGCTCGACTGCCCGGTCTGCGACAAGGGCGGCGAGTGCCCGCTGCAGAACCAGGCCATGTCGAACGGCCAGGGCGAGTCCCGGTTCCACGAGCACAAGCGCACCTTCGAAAAGCCCATCCCGCTGTCCACCGAGGTGCTGCTCGACCGCGAGCGCTGCGTCCAGTGCGCCCGCTGCATCCGCTTCTCCGACGAGATCGCCGGCGACCCGCTGATCGACTTCTTCGAGCGCGGCGCCGCCGAGCAGGTCGGCGTCGCCGACGGCGAGCCGTTCCAGTCGTACTTCTCGGGCAACACCGTCCAGATCTGCCCGGTGGGTGCGCTCACCGGCGCGGCCTACCGCTTCCGGGCGCGGCCGTTCGACCTGGTGTCCACCCCGAGCGCCTGCGAGCACTGCGCCAGCGGATGCGAGCTGCGCACCGACCACCGCCGCGGCAGGGTCACCCGCCGCCTGGCCATGGACGACCCGCAGGTCAACGAAGAGTGGAACTGCGACAAGGGCCGCTGGGCCTTCTCCTACACCACCGAGCCCGATCGCCTGCAGACTCCGCTGGTCCGCGACGCCGAGGGCTACCTGCGTCCCGCCTCCTGGCCGGAGGCCCTGACCGCCGCCGCCGAGGGCCTGGCCCGGGCACGCGGCAAGGCCGGGGTGCTGGTCGGCGGCCGGGTGACCGTCGAGGACGCCTACGCCTACGCCAAGTTCGCCCGCGTCGCGCTCGGCACCAACGACGTCGACTTCCGCTCCCGCCCGCTGTCGGAGGAGGAGTCGGCCTTCCTCGCCCACGCGGTGGCGGGCAAGGGCATCGAGGTCTCCTACACCGACCTCGAGAAGGCCCCGGCCGTCCTGCTCGTCGGGTTCGAGCCCGAGGAAGAGTCGCCGATGGTCTTCCTGCGCCTGCGCAAGGCATGGCGCAAGCGCGGCGTGAAGGTCTTCTCCGTGGCGCCGTTCGCCGCCCCCGGCCTGGCCAAGATGGGCGGCACCCTGGTGCGCACCCTGCCCGGCGCCGAGGCCGAGGCCCTGGGCGAGCTGATCTCCGGCTCCTCGTCCGTCGCCGACGCGCTCAAGCAGCCCGGCACGATCATCCTGGTCGGCGAGCGGCTCGCGACCTCCAAGGGCGCTCTGTCCGCCGTCGTGCGGCTCAGCGCGACGTCCGGCGCGCGGCTCGCCTGGGTGCCCCGCCGGGCCGGCGAGCGCGGCGCCGTCGAGGCCGGCGCGCTGCCGAACCTCCTGCCGATCGGCCGCCCGGTCTCCGACGAGGCCGCCCGCGCCGAGGTCGCCCGCGCCTGGAACGTCGGCGCCCTGCCCGACGCCCCGGGACGCGACACCGGCGCCATCCTCGCCGCGGCGCTCACCGGCGAGCTGGACGCCCTGGTCGTCGGCGGCGTCGACCCCTACGATCTGGCCGACCCCGAGGCGGCGCTGGCCGCCCTGGAGAACACCCCGTTCATCGTCTCGCTGGAGATGCGCGCCAGCGCCGTCACCGACCGGGCCGACGTGGTGCTGCCCATCGCGGCCGTCACCGAGAAGAGCGGCACGTTCGTCGACTGGGAGGGACGAGGCCGCTCGTTCGAGCGGGCGATCGAGGTGCCGGGTCTGATGAGCGACCTGCGCGCCATCGCCGCGCTCAGCGACCACATGGACGTGCACCTGGGCCTGCCCGACGCCGCCGCCGCCCGCCGCGAGCTCGCGGCCGTCGGCGCCTGGCGCGGCTCCCGGGCGGCCGCCCCGAGCGTCACCGGCGGCACCCAGTCCGACCCGGCGACCGGCGAGGCCGTCCTGGCCACCTGGCACCTGCTGCTCGACTCCGGCCGGCTCCAGGACGGCGAGCCCTACCTGGCGGGTACGGGCCGGGCCGTGGAGGCGCTGCTGTCGGAGGCCACGGCCGCCGAGATCGGAGCGCTCGACAGCGGTAAGGTCACGATCACCACGGAGGGCGGCACGGTCACGCTGCCCGCGCGGGTGGCCGACCTGCCCGACCGCGTCGTGTGGGTGCCGGCCAACTCCGCCGGCTGCTCGGTCACCCGAGACCTGCGCGCCGTGGCCGGTGACGTCGTCAAGATCGGGAGTGTCTCGTGAGCGGCACGCCCAGGGCAGTGAGCGCAGTGGCCTGCGGGGCAAGCGCCGCCCGCGCAGCGAATGAGGAGTTGGTGAGCGACCAATGACAGGGCCTCTGCTCGTCGCCGATCCGGCCGGGCCCACCCTGGCCGACTTCGGCAAGGATCCCTTGTGGATCTCCATCATCAAGGCCGTCTTCATCTTCGTGTTCCTGATGCTGGGTGTGCTGTTCGGCGTGTGGACCGAGCGCAAGCTCATCTCGCGCATGCAGCACCGCTACGGCCCCAACCGCGCGGGCAAGTTCGGCCTGCTGCAGTCGGTGGCCGACGGCATCAAGATGGGGCTGAAGGAGGACATCCTCCCGAGGACCGTCGACAAGCTGGTCTACGTCCTCGCCCCGATCATCATCGCGGTGCCGGCCTTCCTGTCGTACTCCATCATCCCGTTCGGGCCGATGGTGTCGATGTTCGGCGTGCGCACCCCGCTGCAGCTCACCGACCTGCCGGTCGCGGTGCTGGTCGTCCTCGCGATGGCCTCCATCGGCGTCTACGGCATCGTGCTCGCGGGCTGGGGCTCGCGCTCGCCGTACGCCGTGCTGGGCGGCCTGCGCTCCACCGCGCAGGTCATCTCCTACGAGATCGCGATGGGCCTGTCGTTCGTGGCGGTGTTCCTGTTCGCGGGCACGCTGTCCACCTCCGAGATCGTGGCCAAGCAGGCGTCCGGCGGCACCTGGGCGCTCGGCGGGCTGAACATCCCGCTGCCGTCCTGGTACGCGGTGCTGCTGATCCCGTCGTTCCTGATCTACGTGATCACGATGCTCGGCGAGACCAACCGCGTGCCGTTCGACCTGCCCGAGGGCGAGGGCGAACTGGTCGGCGGCTTCCACACCGAGTACTCCTCGTCGCTGAAGTTCGCGATGTTCATGCTGGCCGAGTACGCCAACGTGTTCACGGTGTCGGGCCTTTGCATCACGCTGTTCCTCGGCGGGTGGCGGGCACCGTGGCCGATCTCGCTGTGGGACGGGGCCAACGTGGGCTGGTGGCCCATGCTGTGGTTCTTCGTCAAGCTCGTGCTGGTGTTCGCGTTCTTCATCTGGGTGCGCGCGTCGCTGCCCCGCATCCGCTACGACCAGCTCATGGCCTTCGGCTGGAAGGTCCTGATCCCGCTGAACCTGGCGTGGATCCTGCTGGTCGCCACCGTGCGTGCCACCCAGAACGCCGGCGCCCAGCGCAACCTGGTGCTCGTGATCGCGGCGGTGGTCGTCATCGGCTGCCTTGCGATCTACTTCCGCTTCGACACGGTCAACCAGCGTCGCAGGGAAGCGCAGGCGGCGGAGGTCGAGGCCGACTTCGAACAGCTGCGCGACGAACCCACCGCCGGCGGGTTCCCGGTGCCGGCCCTCGACCTGCCGCACTACCACGGCGTCAACGGACGCAAGGAGGTCCCCAGTGGGACTAACTGATTTCCTGAACCCCGTGAAGGGGTTCGGCGTCACCTTCCACCACATGTTCAAGAAGCCGGTGACGGTGAACTATCCCGAGGAGAAGAAGCCCACGGCTCCTCGGTTTCACGGCCGCCACCAGCTGAACCGCTGGCCGGACGGGCTGGAGAAGTGCGTCGGGTGCGAGCTGTGCGCCTGGGCCTGTCCGGCCGACGCCATCTTCGTGGAAGGCGCCGACAACACCGACGAAGAGCGTTACTCGCCGGGCGAGCGGTACGGCCGGACGTACCAGATCAACTATCTGCGGTGCATCCTTTGCGGCCTGTGCATCGAGGCGTGCCCGACACGGGCGCTCACGATGACCAACGAGTACGAGCTCGCGGACACCAGCCGTGAGAGCCTCATCTACACCAAAGAGATGCTGCTCGCGCCGCTGGGTCCCGGCATGGAGACGCCTCCGCATCCCATGCGCCTCGGCGAGACCGAAGAGGACTACTACCGGTTGGGCCGTAGCAATGGGTGAAACGATCACGTTCTGGGTGCTGGCGGTCGTCTCGGTCACCGCCGCGTTCGGGCTCGTCTTCAGCCGCAAGGCGGTGTACTCCGCGCTCATGCTGGGCGTGGTGATGCTGTCGCTGGCGGTGCTCTACGCCGTGCAGGACGCCCCGTTCCTCGCCGTGGTGCAGATCATCGTCTACACCGGCGCGGTCATGATGCTCTTCCTGTTCGTGCTCATGCTGGTCGGCGTCGACTCCTCCGACTCCCTGGTCGAGACGATCAGGGGGCAGCGGTTCTGGGCCTTCGTCGCCGGGCTCGGCTTCGCCGTGCTCCTGGCGGCCGGCATCGGCAACGCGGTGATCGGCGACGCCACCGGGCTGAGCGGGGCGGTCAGCGCCGAGGGCGGCAACGTCCCGACGCTCGCCGGGCTCATCTTCACCCGCTACGTCTTCGCCTTCGAGGTCACCTCCGCGCTGCTCATCACGGCCGCGCTCGGCGCGATGGTGCTGGCGCACCGCGAGCGCAGCGCGCCCAAGCCCACGCAGAAGGACCTGGCGCGCGCCCGCTTCCTCGGCGAGCACCCGACCCCGCTGCCCGGGCCGGGCACCTACGCGCGGCACAACGCGATCGACATGCCGGCCCTGCTGCCGGACGGCACCGTTTCCGAGCTGTCGGTCAACCGGGTCATCGCCCGCCACGACGTCGAGGACGGCCACCTGCCCGACAATCCGAGGCTGGCCGACGCGATCAGGAAGGTCGCCGCGAGCGGCGTCCGCACCGAGCAGCCGAAGGTCGTCCAGGCGGTCGCCGAGGCCCCCGAGGCCCCGGTCGCGGCGCAGGAGCAGCCCAAGGCCGCCCAGACGGCCGGCCCGGCCGCGGACCGCCCCCTCGAGGAGGAAGGCAAGTGACCACCCACTACCTGGTGCTCTCGGCGCTGCTGTTCGCCATCGGCGCCGTGGGCGTGCTGGTACGCCGCAACGCCATCGTCGTGTTCATGTGCGTGGAGCTGATGCTCAACGCGTGCAACCTGGCTTTCGTCACCTTCGCCCGGCAGCACGGCAACCTGGAAGGCCAGATCATCGCGTTCTTCGTGATGATCGTGGCCGCAGCCGAGGTAGTCGTCGGTCTCGCGATCATCGTGACGATCTTCCGAACCCGCAGGTCCGCGTCGGTGGACGACGCCAACCTGCTGAAGTACTAAGAGGTCGCCGTGGAAACCGCTGCTGAGATCGTCCAGCACTCCGGTGGAGTGATCGGCCTCTCCTGGCTCACGATCGCCCTGCCCCTGCTGGGCGCGGCGATCCTGCTGCTGGGCGGCCGCCGGAGCGACCGCTGGGGCCACTTCCTCGGCGTCGCCATGTCACTGGCGTCGTTCGTGGTCGCCGTGCTCGTCTTCTTCGAACTGCTCGGCTTCGGAGCCGACCAGCGCCGCCGCGCGGTGGAGCTGTACGACTTCCTGCCCGGCGGCTCCATCGACGTCAAGATGGGCCTGCTGCTGGACCCGCTGTCGATCTCGTTCGCCCTGCTGATCACCGGTGTCGGGTCACTGATCCACATCTACTCGATCGGCTACATGGCGCACGACCCGAACCGGCGGCGGTTCTTCGCCTACCTGAACCTCTTCGTCGCCGCGATGCTGCTGCTGGTGCTGGCCGACAACTACCTCGGCCTGTACGTCGGCTGGGAGGGCGTGGGCCTGGCGTCCTACCTGCTCATCGGTTTCTGGCAGCACAAGCCCTCCGCGGCGGCCGCGGCCAAGAAGGCCTTCATCGTCAACCGCGTCGGTGACATGGGCCTCGCGCTCGGCATCTTCGTCATCTTCACGACGTTCGGCACCGTGGCGTTCGGCCCCGTCCTGTCCAGCGTCCCGCAGGCGTCGCAGGGCACGCTGACCCTCATCGGCCTCGCGCTCCTGCTCGGCGCGTGCGGCAAGTCGGCGCAGCTCCCGCTGCAGTCCTGGCTCCTGGACGCGATGGAGGGCCCGACCCCGGTCTCGGCCCTCATCCACGCGGCCACCATGGTCACCGCCGGCGTCTACCTCGTGGTCCGCTCCGGTCCGATCTACGTCGGCGCCCCGACGGCGGCGCTCGTCGTGACCATCGTCGGCGTCGCCACGCTGCTCGCCGGTGCGATCATCGGTACCGCCAAGGACGACATCAAGAAGGCCCTCGCCGGATCGACGATGTCGCAGATCGGCTACATGATGCTCGCCGCCGGCCTCGGCCCGGTCGGGTACGCCTTCGCGATCGCCCACCTGATCGCCCACGGCTTCTTCAAGGCCTCGATGTTCCTCGGCGCCGGCTCGGTCATGCACGCCATGAACGACGAGGTCGACATGCGCAAGTACGGCGGCCTGGCTTCCAAGATGCGTATCACCTGGGCCACGTTCGGGCTCGGCTACCTGGCGATCATCGGTTTCCCGCTGCTGTCCGGCTACTGGACCAAGGACGGCATCATCGAGACCGCGATGGAGCACAACCCGGTCCTCGGCTGGCTCGCCGTGATCGGCGCGGGCATCACCGGCTTCTACATGTCGCGCCTGTTCTTCATGACCTTCCACGGCAAGCCCCGCTGGGAGAAGAACGCCCACCCGCACGAGTCGCCGGCCGTGATGACCTGGCCGCTGATCCTGCTGTCGATCGGCTCGGTCTTCGGCGGCGGCTTCCTCATCGCGGGCAACCGGTTCATGGAGTTCCTGGCCCCGGCCGTCGGCCGCCCCGAGGAACTGCCGGCGTTCCACCCGTTCAGCGTCACGGGCCTCGCGACCCTGGCGCTGGTGGCGGTCGGCGTCGCCTACGCGTGGATGAAGTACGGCAGGGCCGACGTCCCCGCCGTCGCTCCGCGCGGGTCGTTCCTCACCGTCTTCGCCCGTCGTGACCTGTACGGCGACGCGATCAACGAGGCGCTGTTCATGCGTCCCGGCCAGTGGCTGACCCGGCTCGCGGTGTTCTTCGACAACCGCGGCGTCGACGGGCTGGTCAACGGGCTGGCGGCGCTCATCGGCGGCACCTCCGGGCGCCTGCGCCGCGTCCAGACCGGCTTCGTCCGGTCGTACGCCTTGTCGATATTCTTCGGTGCCGCCCTCCTGGTCGGCGCATGGTTCGTCGTAGGGAACCTGTGATGCCCTGGCTCTCAATCCTGATGGGCGTGCCCGTGGTGGGCGCGCTGGCGGTGGCGGCGGTGCCCAAGGGCAACGACAAACTCGCCAAGCAGCTCACCCTCGGGGTGTCGCTCGTCGTGCTGGCGCTCACGCTGGTCATGGCGTCCCGGTTCGATCCGTCGGGGGCCCGCGACCAGTTCAGCGAGGTCTACTCGTGGATCCCGTCGTTCGGGGTGCACTACGCGGTCGCCGTCGACGGCATCGCGCTGGTGCTCATCGCGCTCGCGGTGGTGCTGGTGCCGATCGTGGTGCTGGCCTCCTGGCACGACGCCGACCGGCCCGAGGCCAAGCGGTCCGTCAAGACGTACTTCGCGCTCATCCTGGTGCTCGAGGCGATGATGATCGGCGTCTTCGCGGCGACCGACATCTTCCTGTTCTACGTGTTCTTCGAGGCCATGCTGATCCCGATGTACTTCATGATCGGGTCCTACGGCGGGGCGCAGCGGTCGTACGCGGCCGTGAAGTTCCTGCTGTACTCGCTGTTCGGCGGCCTGCTCATGCTGGTGGCCGTGATCGCGCTGTACTCGATCGCGGGCAAGGGCACCTTCCTGCAGCCCGAGCTCATCGGGGTCATCAAGGACCCGGCCACGCAGAAGTGGCTGTTCCTCGGCTTCTTCGTCGCCTTCGCCGTCAAGGCGCCGCTGTGGCCCTTCCACACCTGGCTGCCCGACGCCGCCGCCCAGGCGCCCGCCGGCGCGGCCGTGCTGCTCGTCGGCGTGCTGGACAAGGTCGGCACCTACGGCATGCTGCGCTTCTGCCTGGAGCTGTTCCCCGACGCCGCGAAGTTCTTCACGCCGCTGGTGATCGCGCTCAGCGTCATCGGCATCGTGTACGGCGCGATCGTCGCCATCGGGCAGACCGACATGAAGCGGCTCATCGCCTACACGTCGATCTCGCACTTCGGCTTCATCACCATGGGCGTCTTCGCCATGACGGCCGACGCCGGCTCGGGCGCGACGCTGTACATGGTCAACCACGGGTTCTCCACCGGGGCGCTGTTCCTGCTGGCGGGCTTCCTGATCAACCGCAGAGGGTCACAGTTCATCGCCGACTACGGAGGCGTGCAGAAGGTCGCCCCCGTGCTGGCGGGCACCTTCCTGGTCGCCGGCCTCTCGTCGCTGTCGCTTCCGGGCCTTTCGACCTTCGTCAGCGAGTTCCTCGTCCTGATCGGCACCTACGAGCGCTACGTCGTGCCGAGCATCATCGCGCTGTCCGGCATGGTCCTCGCGGCCATCTACATCCTGTGGATGTACCAGCGCATGATGACCGGTCCGACGGCCGAGTCGGTCAAGGCGCTCCCCGACCTGAACCTCCGCGAGAAGGTCGTCGTCGCTCCGCTCATCGCGCTGCTCATCGGCTTCGGTTTCTTCCCCGGGCCGCTGCTCGACGTGATCAACCCGGCGGTCAAGCAGACCCTCACCAGCGTGCAGGCGCCCCCGTTCACTCCCGCGATACCCGCCACCGCTGAGAAGAAGGGGGCAGGCCAGTGAGCACGCTCTCCGCCGCCGCGATCGAGGCGCCGAAGATCGAATACGGTGAGCTCGCGCCGATGCTCATCGTCTTCGGCGCGGCGATGATCGGCGTCCTGGTCGAGGCGTTCACGCCGCGCTACCTGCGCAAGTCGATCCAGATGCCCATCACGATCCTGTCGATGGCGGGCGCGTTCGCGCTGACCGTCTGGGAGGGCGTCCAGGGCGTGCACAACGCCGCCGCCATGGGCGCCGTCGCCGTGGACGGGCCGTCGCTGTTCATCTGGGGCGCCATCCTCCTGCTCGCGATCGTCTGCGTGCTGCTGATCAACGACGACGACCACTTCGTCGCGCAGGCCTCGGCCGTGCCGGGCAGCGCCGAGGAGGACCAGGCGCTGTCCGAGGGCGGCGCCCACACCGAGATCTATCCGCTGGTGCTCTTCGCGGTCGGCGGCATGATGCTCTTCCCCGCCTCGAACGACCTGCTGATCATGTTCGTGGCCCTGGAGGTCATGTCCCTCCCGCTGTACCTGCTGTGCGGCCTGGCCCGCCGCCGCCGCCTCCTCTCGCAGGAGGCGGCGATGAAGTACTTCCTGCTCGGCGCCTTCTCCTCGGCGTTCTTCCTGTACGGCACCGCGCTGCTGTACGGGTTCGCCGGGTCGGTGGACCTCGCGGCGATCGAGAAGTCCCTCAGCACCGTCGGCGGCCAGGACAGCCTGCTGTTCATGGGCGCGGCGACGCTGGGCGTCGGCCTGCTCTTCAAGATCGGCGCCGCGCCGTTCCAGGCGTGGAAGCCGGACGTGTACCAGGGCTCGCCCACGCCCATCACCGCGCTGATGGCCTCCGGAACCCTGATCGCGGCGTTCGGCGCGTTGCTGCGGGTCTTCTGGGTCGCGCTGGGCAACCTCGACGCCGAGTGGACTCCGGTGCTGTGGGCCGTCGCCATCCTCACGATGGTCGTCGGCGCCGTGCTCGCGATCACCCAGACCGACATCAAGCGCATGCTGGCCTACTCGTCGATCGCGCACACCGGCTTCCTGCTCACGGCGGTCGTCGCCACCGGCAAGTCGGAGCAGAACGCCGGCGCCCTGGCGGGCATCCTGTTCTACCTCGTCGCCTACGGCTTCGCCACGGTCGGCGCGTTCGCGGTCGTCACCATGGTGCGCGACCCCGGCGGCGAGGCGGGCCACCTGTCCCGCTGGGCCGGCCTTGGCAAGCGTTCCCCGATGCTCGCCGGCATCTTCGCGCTGTTCCTGCTCGCCTTCGCCGGCATCCCGCTCACGTCCGGGTTCTTCGGAAAGTACGCCGTGTTCGCGGCCGCCGTCTCGGGCGGAGCTGTTCAGCTGGTCATCGTGGGTGTTGTGACGTCGGCGATGGCCGCGTTCTTCTACGTCCGCGTGATCGTCCTGATGTTCTTCAGCGACCCGGCGCCCGAGGGCCCCACCATCGCCGCCCCCAGCATGGGGACCGCGGCTGTGGTCACGCTTTCCGCGGCGGCTACGGTAGTGCTCGGGGTCTTCCCGCAGCCGGTGCTCGACCTAGCGCACACGGCCGCGCAGTCGCTGTTCGTTCGTTAGGAGTAATGCTTGATGGCCGCGCCGCCCGTAGTCGACCTGCCGTTCATCGACGAGGGGCTCGCAGCGGATATCGCGAGCGGTCTCGACGCTGTCGAGAAGCTGCTCCGCACGTCCGCCGACAGCGAGGACGCCTTCGTCAAGGAGGCGTCCAAGCACCTCATCGAGGCGGGCGGCAAGCGCTTCCGAGCGATGATCGTGCTGCTCGCATCGCACTTCGGTGACTTCAGCGCCCCCGGTGTGATCCCGGGGGCGGTGGTCATCGAGCTGACCCACCTGGCCACGCTCTACCACGACGACGTGATGGACGAGGCGCGGGTGCGGCGCGGCTCGCCGTCAGCGAACGCCCTGTGGGACAACAAGGTCGCCATCCTCACCGGCGACTACCTCTTCGCCCAGGCCTCCGAGATCCTCGCCGACCTCGGGCCCGAGCTCGTCCGCATCCAGGCCCGCACGTTCTCCCGCCTGGTCCGCGGCCAGATCCGCGAGACCATCGGGCCGCGCCCGGGCGTGGACGCCGTCAGCCACTACATCGAGGTGCTGGCCGACAAGACCGGCTCGCTGATCGCCACCTCAGGACGGTTCGGCGCGATGCTCGCCGGCGCGTCCCCCGAGATCGCCGACCGCCTCACCAGCGCCTGTGAGGCCATAGGCGTGGCCTGGCAGCTCGGCGACGACCTGCTGGACGTGGCGTCCAGCGCCGGACAGAGCGGCAAGACGCCCGGCACCGACCTGCGCGAGGGCATCCGCACCCTTCCCGTCCTCTATGTGCTCGCCTCGACGGCCCCTGAGGACGCCCGGCTGCGCGAGCTGCTGTCCGGCCCGGTCGCCGACGAGGACGTGACGGAGGCGGTGGAGCTGCTCCGCGCCAACCAGGCCATGGTCCGCGCCCGCGCGGAGCTGATGTCCTGGGTGGGGCGGGCCCGCGACGACCTGATGACCCTGCCCGACATCCCGGCCCGCTCCGCCCTGCTCGCCCTCTGCGACTACGTCGCGGACCGCTCAGGCTGAGCTTCCCTGGACCGGCCGGGCCGACCCGTTTGGACCGGCCGGGCTGACCCGTTCACGTGTCGGCGGGCCGAACCGTTCCCGGACGGGGCGGTCGCGGGGCCGCCCCTGCGGGTACGGCGGGCCGACGTCGTTCTCGCCTCAGGCGCCGCTCAGCAGCTCCACGACCGGGGCCAGCCGGTCGGCGTACATGGCGTTCACCGTGATGTAGGAGATCTGGTGGGCGTCCCTGCGGCGCAGCAGCCGGTCGGCCATCTGCCGGGGCGAGCCGTCCAGCACGGCGATCGAGTCCGCCGGAAGGTCCGGGCCGAGCCGGCCGGCCAGCCACGGCGGCACCTCGTCGCCGACCACGTGCACTCCGACGCTGAGCTCCAGCCGGTCGAAGTCGTCACTGGCCTGCCGGACCAGCCGTACGGGGTCGGCCAGGCCGTCCTCGGAGGTGGAGGGGGGCAGCCCCAGGGCGACGGTGTCGGCGTTCCTGGCGGCGAAGCCCAGCATGCGCGCCCCGCCCGCCGCGATCAGCACTCGAGGACCACCCGCCCCGCCCGCACCGGGCCTGCCGGTACCAGCCCCGTCCGTCGCCGGCCTGCCGGTACCAGCCCCGTCCGTCGCCGGCCTGCCGGTACCAGCCCCGTCCGTCGCCGGCCTGCCGGTACCAGCCCCGTCCGTCGCCGGCCTGCCGGTACCAGCCCCGTCCGTTGCCGGCCTGCCGGTGCCTGATCCGTCGACACGTGGTCTGTGGGTGCCCGACCCGACCGCACCGGGCCTGCCGGTGCCTGGCGCGTCCGCGCCAGGCCTGTCGCCGTGCGGCCCGTCGGCGCCCGGCCACCTGCGCACCTGCCGGATGACCTCCTCCAGCCTCCTGATGCGCTGGTCGACCGTGCCGAACGGCATGCCGAGCCGGGCCGCGTCCTTGCCGGCGTCCGGCCTCCCGACGCCCAGTCCCAGCTCGAAGCGGCCACCGGACAGCATGCCGAGGCCGTTCACCTCCCACGCCAGCTGCTCCGGCCGCCGGTTGGCGACCGACAGGACGAAGGAGCCCAGCCCCAGGGTCGACGTCGCCGCCGCCGCGGCGCTCAGCGCCAGGAGGGGTGGCAGGGTGCCCAGCGTGTCCGGGGTGAGGAACGTCGCGTACCCCATCTCCTCGGCGCGGCGCGCGAGCTTGGACCATTGATCGGCGTCGCGGGCCGTCCCTGCGACGATCCCGAAGCGGAACAGGCGATCTGCCATCGTGTACTCCCTCGGCTCTCCGCCGATGCTCTCGCGCGCGACGGGGAGTCGTCGTCCGCCGGCCGGGGCCGTCCGCCCTACCGCCCGGGACGTAGCGGCGGCCCGGCGGGTACGCCGGGGGTCGTAGCCCGTGCCGCAGGGCGGCCGGAGGCGCGTCAGACGGTCTCGAGCGCGGGAGCGGAGCCGACGGCGCGTCGGGTCGCGTGGGCGTGACGCAGCCCTTCCCAGCTGAACACCGCCAGCGCCAGCCAGATGATCGCGAAACCGGCCCATCGGCTGGGCGCCATGGTCTCGTGCGCCACCAGGATGCCGCACAGGAACTGCAGGATGGGGGCGATGTACTGGAGAAGCCCGATGGTCGTGAGCGGCACGCGGATCGCGGCGGCGGTGAAGCACATCAGCGGAACCGCGGTGACCACACCCGCGCCGGCCAGCAGCGCGGCGTGGCCGAGCCCCGCCGTCCCGAACGTGGCCGTCCCCTGCCCCTGCAGGAAGGCCAGGTAAGCGAGCGCGGGCGCCAGCAGCACCAGCGTCTCCACGGTCAGGCTCTCCGCCGCGCCGACGTTCGCCGACTTCTTGACCAGCCCGTACGTGCCGAAAGTGACCGCGAGCACCAGGGCGATCCACGGCGGGCGGCCGTAGTCCACGGTCAGCACGACGACGGCCAGCGTGCCGAGCGCCACGGCCGCCCACTGCCACGGCCGCAGCCGCTCGCGGAAGATCAATACGCCGAACAGCACGCTCACCAACGGGTTGATGAAGTACCCGAGCGCGCTCTCCACCACATGTCCGGCGTTCACGGCGTAGATGTACACGCCCCAGTTCACCGAGACGAGTACGGCGGCGAGGGAGAGCAGGAGCAGCTTCCTCGGCTGCCTCGCCAGCTCGCGGAACCACGCCCAGTGGCGCCGTACGGCCAGAACCGCGATCACGGCGACCAGCGACCACACCATGCGATGCGCGAGGATCTCGACGGCCCCGGACGGCTTGAGCAGCGGCCAGTACAAGGGGAACAGACCCCACATGCTGTAGGCGGCTACGCCATACAGGACACCACGGCGCGAATCAGGCATGTACGCTATCTTCGCTGCTGGCAGCATTTAACACAAATAAGTAAGTCTTCTCCCTCTCTTAAGAGATGCTTATTTCAGGAACAACCGGCGGCCCCCGCTGGTTGCCTAGTCTGCAAAGAGTGTCCGACGGAGGTGCGCGATGGGTTGGCTCTTCGGCAAGAACAAGACTTCGATGGTGACTCCGCAGGAGGCACTGCCCGGCCGCCCGGGCAAGATGCCCGTGCCGGCGCGGCACGAGGTCCTCGACGCGCCTCTGGCCCCGCCGTACCCCGACGGGACCGAGATCGCCGAGTTCGGGATGGGCTGCTTCTGGGGCGCCGAGCGCACGTTCTGGCAGACCCCCGGCGTCGTCTCCACCTCGGTCGGGTACCAGGGCGGCTACACGCCCAACCCGACCTACGAGGAGGTCTGCACCGGCCTCACCGGCCACACCGAGGTCGTCCGAGTGGTCTTCGACCCCGCGAAGGTCTCCTACGAGGAGCTGCTCAAGGTCTTCTGGGAGGGCCACAACCCCACCCAGGGCATGCGCCAGGGCAACGACGTGGGCACGCAGTACCGCTCCGCGATCTACACCCACGGCCCCGCCCAGGAGAAGTCCGCCGCGGCCTCGCGCGACGCCTACCAGCAGGTCCTCATCGCCTCCGGCTACGGCGACATCACCACCGAGATCACCCCGGCCCCCGAGTACCACTTCGCCGAGGACTACCACCAGCAGTACCTCTACAAGAACCCGGGCGGCTACTGCGGCATCGGCGGCACCGGCGTCAGCTGCCCCATCGGCCTGACCACCGGCGAGGCCTGATCGATCGAGCTAGGGGCCGCACTCATCCGGGTGCGGCCCCTAGTCATGTGTGCGCCTGCGCAGGTCACAACCAGGGCTTGGGCGGCACGACCAACGACCTCGGACGGATCTCTGTCCTGGTGGAACGCTACGCGGACCTCCCCTTGGGCTCCGCCGACGCATTGGTGATCGCCCTCGCGGAGCGCTTCCACCTCCCCGAGGTCTTCACGGTCGACGTCAGAGACTTCTCGGTGGTCAGGCCGGCTCACATCCCGGCCCTCACGATCGTGTCCGCATGACCGAGTGCGACCACCACCAGCAGTACCTGGACAAGAACCCGGGCGGCTACTGCGGCACCGGCGTCAGGCTGGGTGACCTGTCCGAGTGGTCCTGTCCGACGGGGCTGACGACCTCGGATGAGTAGCCGGGAGAGCGTGGAGACCCTCCTACGGCCTTGGGCTGTTCGGCGCCTCGTTCGTTGCCACCCGACTGGCGATCGTGGATGTCGCCGCCGAAGATCTTTCCCGGCGCTGTGGCTGAGCTAGCAGACGCCGGGCAACGTACACACCTTGGTGGCCATCTTCCTGACGTCTCTGGTCAGCCGGCCGGGGTCGTAGGTTCCCTCGGTGGTCGTGTAGATCATCAGTGCGCTGCCCCTGCGCGCGACGATGCCGCTGACCGTCGTGTTCACGCTGCCGTCCTGCCAGGTCTGGTAACCCATGCCCATGGACTCGTCACCGGCCTTGGCCTTACTCGTCCGCCAACGGATCTTGAGTTCGGGTTCCGACGGGTCACCCTTGCGCGCGCACCGCTTGACCTCGGCGCGCAGACGGGTGAACGAGGTATGGGCGGCACGGGGGCTCTTGTAGATGACGAGCTGTTCGGAGGAGCCGCTAGGTGCGCTGGTCCAATGCGTGATCGTACGGACCGCCGCCCGATCGCGATCGATGGCACGCCGGTGTCCGCACGGGTTCAGCTCCAACGGCTTCGTGAGCTTGTCGCTGATCTGATAGCCCTGTTCTTCCGCTTCTTCGGAGCTCAGGCGCCTGCGCGCGTCGTGCTCGTAAATCAGGAAGTTCTTCGGAATCTCGATCGCGGTCGCCGGGGACAGCACCAGCAGCAACGAGAGTGTCACGTTGATCATGCAGAGTTAGATGCCGATGGGAACGGTTCGGTTCTCGGTGTCGACGGCGCCTGAACTGGGTTCAGCCGTCGTTGCGCCTCGGCTTCTCGCCGGATCGACTCAAGCGCGAAGAGCCCAGGCAAAGAGCTACCACCAGCAGTATCTGTTCCGTAACCCAAACGGCCACTGCGGCCTCGGAGGCACCGGCGTGAGCTGCCCCATCGGCCTGACGACCGGCGAGGCCTGATCCACTCAGCCACGGGCCGCACCACGTCCAGGTGCGGCCTGTAGGCATGTGTGCGGCTCCGCCCGGACATGGCCCTCGCTCCGCTCGGACGGCCATGCGTGGATCCCGGCCCCCATGCCTGAGGTTCCGATGCCCGACTCTCTCGACGGAGAAGAACCCGGCAGCCTGTTGAGCGACATCACCGCGCTCGCCGCGAACGACGTGTGGGCTGTTGGCGCGGTCACCCCCCACCTCTGCTGCGACACATGGACGTCTCCTCGATCGCCCGGCTCCTCGGCGTCAGCCGCTCCACCATCTACAAGTACGTCCCCGAGCTGAAGCCCGGCAGCGACCGCCAGATCGAGGCCGACCTACCCCAGCCACGCACCGAGCTCAGCCCGGCCGCAGAGCCTCAACCCGCTGACCTGGGCGGGACGCATCGGAACGGAAAGTCCCGTCAAGGAGATCAACCGAGGCGCCTAGCGAGACCTTCTGTTCCGATGTTCGTCAGCCCCGGTCCGTCCGGCGGCGTCCCGTGCCTTCCAGGCCAGCCAGACCATCCACACGTACCCCGTGAGGATCGACAGCCGCTCGGCGAGCCCGCTCGGCGCGGGCGACCAGGTGCCGCCGTAATCGAGGCCGGCCAGCACCCCGGCCACCACCCAGAAGAGCACCACCAGCGTTCCGCTGGCGATGCAGTATGCCTTCGCGAACCGGCGGGCGTAGACGAGGGCCGCGCCCGCCAGGGAGAAGAAGGCGATCGGCCCGGCGACACTGTGCAGGATGCCGTGCCAGGTCACGGCGGGGTCGCTTCCCGGCGGGTAACCGAGGCCGGGATCGGAGGAGAAGATCCCCGCCGCGAACAGGGCGGCCCCGTGTACCGCGACCAGCCGTGGCCCCCAGACCGAGCCGGGACCGGCCGGGAACGTCCTGCGCAGGCTGTCGGCGAACCCGATGATCGCCACCGCGCAAGCCAGGAAGGCGGCGATCTGGATCCAGCCGCGCCCGGTCAGCGCGAGCTCGCTGATCCAGTTGCGCATCGGGTCGTAGCCGGGCCTGAGCGTCCCCTCGATGAGCCACACCAAGGTGAACAGCACCGGCCCTGCCAGGCCGCCCAGCATCCATCTCCGCATTGTCTGCACTCCTCATCTTCTGCATGATGCAGATATTGATTAGTGCAGAATATGCGCATGTAAGGTGGGCCTATGTCAAGTCCCGGGTCGGCCGATCGCCACGCCCTGCTCGCGCGGCTGCAGGTGGAGGTGACCCAGACGATCGCGGACGGCATCCTGTTCCAGCAGGCGGTCGCCGACCGTCTCGGCCTCAGCCTGAGCGACTTCAAGTGCCTCACGGCGCTGGGCGAGACCGGCCAGGCCACCGCCGGGGATCTCGCCGTCCGCACCGGTCTCACCACCGGGGCCGTGACGCGCATGATCGACCGTCTTGAGCGTGCCGGGTGGGTGACCCGCCGGCACGACGCCGAGGACCGGCGGCGGGTCATCGTCGAGCCGGTGGCCGAGCGGCTGGAGGAGATCTGGCCGCTGCTCGCTGGCATGTCACGCGGATGGGCCGAGGCGCTGGCCGTCTACGACGACGAGATCGTCGAGACGATGCTCGAGCTCTTCACCCGTATGCGCTCGGTCGCCCGCGACCAGGCCGCCCTGCTCCGCGAGCGATGAGGCGGGCAGCGTGAACGGGCGGAGGCAGGGGGAGCTCGGGTTGGCGATCGGACCGCGGATCCCCTGGACGGCCGCGAAGGCTCTCCCCGCCTACCCCGCGGTCCGGATCGGCGCGGGCGGCGATGGCGAGCGCGCACTGCGGCGCGGATCTCGGCGTCGGCGATCTTGTCGCCGAGTAACGCGTACAGCCGGGATGGTTTCGGTGGAAGCGTGGCCGAGACGGCGACGGACGGCCTCGATGAAGACGCTGGCGTTGATGAGTTCGGTGGCGTGGGCGTGGGCGTGGCGCAGTCGAATCGAGGCGGCGGCCGCGGACCGGATGGCGGCTTTCCGGCGGATGACCCAGCGGGCCCGGCCTTGCCGGTGGGATCCAGGCTCATCAGTGCCAGGTGGGCGCTGGCCGACCACTTTCGCGTCGATCAACCGCCTCCCAGGGAACCGGTGCCGGACTGGCTCGCGGACCGCTCGATCTACACCGTCGGCATGCCTCGCGAGGACGTCGCCGATCTACGGCACACAGCAGGTCAGGATTCAGCGTTTTGGCCTGCCGGCGCTGGGCTCCCCTGCGGCGGGCGACCTGGGCGGGGGCCGATCTGCCGAACCTTGATCAGTCGACGCACGTCGCCTCGTGGGTGGACCGGAAGACCCATGTGCCGCCACCCGGAGAAGCATAGGTCAATATCGTGTTGTAGGTCCCAGTGGTGCAGTCGTGGCCGACCGCGAGGACGGCCTGCCGGGCCCGCTGTTCGGCCGCCGCCACCCCGGCCGCGTAGGTGTTGCCTGCCCCCGTAGCAGTGGCGTTGCGGGGAGTGTCGTAGCCGTCGGCGTGCGCGGCCACAGACGCGGTGGCCAGGCCGGCCGCCACCACCGCTGAGACGAGGCCGAGCCGGCGGAGCCAAGTGACTTTTTGCATGTTTCTCCTTATGGGAGGACGGGCCTTTGAACGATCAACATTGATTTAGCGTAGATCGATACAGCGCGATATTTACCGATCGGCCACAAAGATCTGGCGACCGTCGTCCTCATGATGGAGAGCATGGCTAATACGGCAACCGCCATTTGCGGGGTGAGCTGGGACAATGCGCCCCACTCCGATCGATCTTGTGATGGAATGCGAGGCAACTAGAAAAGCCGCTCGTGATCATGTAAGTGTGAAAAGTGCAAGATCGGAGCGGCTGTTGTCCGAGCTGGAGGGCATTCCCGACCTGGCGCAGCGACTCGGCAGGCTACGTGCGTGAAGACCGGCGAAAAGACGACGCGTCCACGGGCCGCGCCATGCCCAGGTGCGGCCCGCAGGTATGTGTCCATGCTGCGCCGGCCGGGAGTCCAGCAGGGTTTCACGGACTGCGAGCACGCCCGCGAGCAGATCGCGGCGCGTATCCCACCCGGGCCATGCGCACTGTGGTCCCGACACGTATCGATGCCTGAAGCGCGGTGCCGCCACCAGCGGTACCTGTAAAGAAGCCTGGCGGCTACTGCGGCATCGGCGATACGGGTGTGAGCTGCGCTCACCGGCCTCACCGTCGCGAAGCCTGATCCGTGGAGTTCGCTCTCACCTGGAGGGCGGGCTTTACCTGACCAGCCGAAGTCTTCTCATCCGATGAGCCGTTTGCGCCAATCCAGGGGCGCGACGGTCATGGCCCGGCCGGGGTCGCCGTTCCACTTCACCGGAAGCCCGGCTTCCGTCAGCGCGGCCACGACCTGCCGGCCGATGGTCGCCGTGGTGTCCGGTGAGCCATCGAAGCCGCCGTACAGCAGTGTCAGTCCGTGTCCTTCCGCCGCGGTGTCTGTGCATTGTTGGTGGAAATAGACGAAGCCGCGGGCATCCGGTGAGCCTGCCTCGCCGATCTCGGCCTGACCGCACGAACGGCAGCAGGCGAAGTTCTCCCGAGCGGTGACGCCTGCGGCCTCCAGGTTCGTGAAGGCTCTGGTGAGTCGTTCCGGGTCCGTCTCTCCCTCCCAGGCGGTCTGCTCCTCGACGCGCTCCAGCCACATCCGATTCACCAGTTGCCACGCCTGCTCGGAGGACACCGGTCGGCGGTCCCCTGACACGAGATATTCCTCCGCGATCTCCGCAAGTTGTGCGCGAGTGTTGTAGCCGCCCATGATCACGACGCGGAGGCACGACTCGAGCTCCTGCCGCTCATCTTCATCAAGTTCGATCGGAGGCACAGGCTCCGGGCTGCCCAGGTCCAAGGGCTTCCAGTTGAGCCCCGAATCCCAGTCGGCCTGCGAACGTGCCCAGCCTGTGATGGCCGCGATCACGGGGGCAGGCGTGTTCAGGGTCACCTCGAAGTGCCGATCCGGCGCACCGTCGCGATGCTCCAGCGCGTAGTCGCTTCCCTCTTCGTGCCAAACCTGGATGAAGACGTCGGGCAGGTCCGGAATTCGTTGGACGACCAGAAAACGGTTGTTCTGACCGCCGAGCCGACGAATCAGTTCGGTGAGCTCTTCCGCGGTCGCCCGGACGTACCGATGGCCGTCCTCCGTCTGCGCCATGATCGCGAGCATGCCGACCATGCTGGCACGGTTCGTCGGTCATGGGGTGGCGTTGCCGGTGTTCCAGGCCCAGGCGGCGATGCCGACGCGGTTGCGGGCCTCGAGCTTGCGCTGGATGCCGGCGATGTGGTTCTTGACCGTACCGGGCGAGATGAACAGGGCGGCCGCGATCTCGGCGTTGGTGTGACCCTGGGCGACCAGGCGGGTGATCTGGAGTTCGCGATCGGTGAGTCGCGCGCGGTCGGCGCGGCCGGACGTGGGCGGCGGTGGCGCGGTGAGATCGCGCAGGAGCCGTACGGTGATCTGCGGGCTGATGAGGGTGTCACCGGACATGGCGGCGCGGACGGCTTCGGCGAGGAGGGTGGGGCTGGAGCGTTTCAGCAGGAAGCCGCAGGCGCCGTTGCGCAGCGCGGTGTAGACGTAGTCGTCGAGGCCGAAGGTGGTGACGACCACGACACGGATCGGGTCGGCCACCTGTGGCCCGGCGAGCAGGCGGGTCACCTCGAGCCCGTCGATGCGGGGCATTCGGATGTCGGCGAGCACCACGTCGGGGCGCAGATGGCGGGCCTGTTCGACGGCGGTCGCCCCGCAGGCGGCCTCGGCGACGACGGTCATGTCCGGCTGGGCGTCAAGGATGATCCGGAACGCGCTGCGGATGTCCTCCTGATCGTCGGCGACCAGGACGCGGGTCGGCCTGCCGGTCATGCCGTCACCGGCCTGACGCCCCCGCCGTGGGGCGAGGCCGGCAGCGGCATGGTGGCGGCGACACGCCATCCGTGCGGAGCATGCGGGCCGGCGGCCAGCTCGCCGCCGAGCGCCTCGACGCGTTCGGTCAGGCCCGCCAGGCCGAAACCGCCGGTGCGGGCCGCAGTGCCGGGCACCTGCCCGGCGGCGGGTCCGGTTCGGGCGTCGTCTGTCACGGTGACCTCCAGGGCATGCCCGGTGAGATCACTCACGGTACGGGTGCGGCGGACGGTCACCTCCACCCGGCCGGCCGGCTCCGCGTGGCGGCGCACGTTGGTCAGTGCCTCCACGACGATGCGGTACGCCGTCGCGGCCACTTCCCGGGGCACGACGCCATCGGGGTCTTCGAGCCGCGCGTCGATGTCAAGGTGAACCATTGCGGCGCCGGAGACGGAGAACCGATCGGCCAGCTCGCGGAGGTCCGCCAAGGCCGGGAGCGGCGTTCGGCCCGCCGACTCCCCGGCCGTCAGATCGTCCGCGTCATGCAGCATCCGCACGGTCCGGTCCATCGACGCCAGCGCCTGGAGCGCGGCCTGCTCGATGCGCTGGAACGCGGCCTCCGCCTGCCGCGGGTCCTGCCGGGCGAGGATTCGGCCGGCCTGGGCTTGGGCGAGCATCCCGCTGACGTCGTGGGCGACGAAGTCGTGCAGGTCGCGGGCGAGCTGCGCGCGTTGCGCCTGGCGTGCCGCGCGTACCGAGCGGGCGCGATGGTCGTCCAGGGAGCGCAGGTAGAGCCCGACCGTGGCCGCGAGGACCGCCGACAGCCCCCAGACCGCGAATCCGGCCAGCGCCTCGAAGGTCGGAGGCCCCAGCCCGAACCGCAGCAGCAAGACCGGCGTGGCCACCCCCGCCAGTCCCGCGGCGATCAGCGCGTGGCGGACTGGCGCGGCACGCACCGCCAGGATGACCAGGATGAGTAAGCCCGCGGACTCGCCGGCCACCCAGCCGGTCGCAGAGGTTTCCACCCGGTGGGCCGCGCCGAGCAGCAGGACGGCGGCGGTCGCGGCCAGCGACACGATGCCCGCCCCGCCGGTGACCGCCGCGATCCGGCGGCCCTCGTACGGCCAGGCGGCGAGCACCCCGAGCGCGGCCGCCATCGTCAAGGACATCGGCAGCGTGGCCGACCAGCCGTACGCGGGCGCGGTGGCGATCCCGGCCAGCGCCACGAGGACGGCGGCGGCCGCACCGGCCCGCTCGCGCCACCGCCGGGCTCCGCTGCTTCGTCTGCGCATACACCGAGCCTAGATATTCGGCCGTTCCACCGGCCTGTGCCGAACGGCACATTCACCCGCCCGAATCCGCTTCCGGCCATGCCGTTCGGCACCTGGGCCGATGGCTGTCCCTCCTCGACGCTGGATCCGGGACGTGACCTTCCAGTGCCGCGGACACGGGCTCGCCGCGCCGCCTCGCGGGCGCGTCCGGACGTGGTTCGCGAACGAGATCGTGGGGATGTGATGGGCGGATGCTCCGCTGGTGGAGGTACTGGCCGGCCTGGTCCGGGTACGCCGCGGCCGCGTGGTCGCTGTCATACGGGGCGCTCGGACTCTTCTGGGCGCTGGGCGGCGGCGGCTTCCCGTTCGCGTCCGTCGACGACGCCCACGCCTCGGGTTCGATCCTGGAGGGCGGCCGGGTCGGGATCGTCGCGCCGGCCATGGCCGCCATCGGGCCGGCCGGCGCGATCGCCGCGCTGGCGATGGCCCGGGAATGGGGACGAGACGGTACCCGTAGGGCACTGGTCGTCTTCGGCTGGGCCCTGGCCGCAACGCTCGCCCTGGTGATCCCCGACTACACCCTGCTCGCGCTGCTGGCCTTCGCCCCGCTGCTGCTGGTGTTCGCCTTCACCGGGGTGCCCGGGCCGCAGGACGGCATCGGGGACATCCTGTACTGGCATCGGGTGAACCTGATCGTGATCTTCGCCGGTGGCCTGCTGTGGGCCCTGGCGACCCTCGCCTACCAGAGGCGTACCAGGCGGGCGTGCGCGCATTGCGGCCGGCGCGGCGCGGCGACCGGGCGGTGGACCACGCCGGACGCGGTGCGCCGCTGGGGCCGATGGGCCGTCTACGTGGCGTGCGCCGCGCCCGTGCCGTACGAGGTCACCCGAATCGCCTGGTATCTCGGAATCCCGCTCGGCATCCCCGAGGATTTCGCGCGGATGATGCGGGAGACGCCCGGCATGCTGGAGGTGGGACTTGGCTGCGCCATCGCGTCGATCTGCGGGTGCGTCCTCACCCACGGCCTCGTCCACAGGTGGGGCGAGGTGTACCCGCGCTGGGTCTGGTTCAGGGCGGGCGGACGAGTGCCGCCGGCGCTCGCCGTGATCCCCGCGTCCATCGTGGCGGTCGTCCTGATACCCGCCGGCCTGATGAACGTCCGGATGGGCGTCGATCTCGCCTCGTGGGGCGCCAACGCGCCGAGCATGCTGTGGATCGTGTGGGGCGCCGCACTCGGCGCCGCCGCCTGCGCCTACGGCCTGCGCCGACGCGGCCCCTGCCCCTACTGCCGGCCGGCCGAGACCTTCGACCGGCCCGCCGAACCGGTACACACGCTGTAGCGCTCGAGTATGCCCTCCAAGTACCTTTTCAAGGTCCCGAACGGCCACTGCGGCACCGGCGTGAGCTGCGCCATTGGCCTCGCCACCGGTGGGGCTTGACCCGCCGGACCAAGGTCGCACCTGTCCAGGTGCGACCGTGGGCATGCGTACGACTCCGCCCTGAGATGGCGCTCGCTCCGCCGAAGGTGTCGGCTCGACTCAGGAGGGGGGCGGGCGCCTGTTTCGCATGAGTCGCCGGTCCGCCGGCGCTCCTTCAGGCACGTCAGGTCAACGGTCGTGGAGACACCCGCTCGCGTGGGTACGGGCGAACGCCTCCTGCACCACGTCTTCGGCCGTCGCCCGATCACCCACCATGATCAGTGCCAGCCGGACGAGACCTAGATGATGCTCCGAGAAGATCGCCGCGACGTTCACTCGTTCTTTGATGAGGGGCTCCCCTGTGGAGAGCAGGTCGACTTCCACATCACAGAGACGCACGGGCGGCCGGGATGCTGCTTGAGACATCGGAAATCAGAGCGAATCGCCGGATGGACGTCTGGACGTCGTTCCGCCTGACTGGTCACTGCTCCGCTCGGGCGGCTCCGTCGGGGCCGGGCTCAGCGGAATGTGCGCCGGTAGGTGTGCGGGCTGACGCCTGTGACCCGCTTGAAGCGGTCGCGGAAAGCGGTGGGGGAGGCGAAACCGACCTGGGCGCCGATGCGTTCGACGGTGTGGTCGGTGGTCTCCAGCAGGTGCTGGGCCTGGCGGACGCGGGCTCGGTGCAGCCATTGGAGCGGGGTCGCGCCGGTCTGCTCGCGGAAGCGGCGCATCAGTGTGCGGGGGCTCATGCCGGCGTGGGCGGCGATGTCGGTCATGGTCATATCGCGAGCCAGGGAGGCTTGCAGCCAGATGAGCAGAGGTTCGAGCGCGGAGCCTCGGGGCGCGGGCGGGAGCGGCTGGACGATGAACTGGGCCTGCCCGCCTTCCCGTTCCAGCGGCATGACCGACAGTCGTGCGGCGTCGGCGGCCACGGCGGAGCCGTGGTCGCGGCGGATCAGGTGCAGGCACAGGTCCAGCCCGGCCGCGGCGCCCGCGGAGGTGAGGATCTGCCCGTTGTCGACATAGAGAACGTCGGGCTCCACCGTGATGTCGGGGTAGGCGGTGACCAGCCGGTCGGCCGCGGCCCAGTGGGTGGTGGCACGCAGTCCGCCGAGCAACCCGGCGGCGGCCAGAGAGAAGGCGCCCGAGCAGATGGAGGCGATGCGGGTGCCGTTGGCGGCGGCGGCCTTCAGCGCGTGGCGTACGGCCGGTGGCAGCGGGTCCATCGGGCGCGCGGTGCCGGGGACGATGATCGTGCCGGCGTCCTCCAGCCCGTCCAGCCCGAAGGGGGCGCGCAGGGTGAACAGACCGGCGTCCACCTCAGGGTGTTCGGCGCAGATGCGCACCTGGTAGCCGGGACGGCCGTCTTGCAACCGCGTACGGGTGAAGACCTCGATCGGGGTGGACAGATCAAAGGGAATCACCAGGTCGAGGGCGAGAACGGCGACGGTGTGCATGGCGGAACAGTACCCATCCGCCCGTATTGCGCCGAGGCTCCGGATCCGCTGCCGCTGCCGCTGCCACCGAGGAGTCTCCCGGTCAGTCCGTATGGCGGTATCCCGTTGAAAGATGTCGGAAATCCCTCTGGGAGCCGAACCGGCGGCCCGGCTAGCGTCGGTGACGTTTCCGGCTTCGGCGAGAGAAGGAACATGTACCCGTTCGTCCGCCCCGGCGGCGGTCCGGACCACGTACGCATCGGCTTCCGGCGTAGGGGGGCAACCAGATGATCATGAGCGTCGTCCCGCCGGTATTGATCGGCCTGCTCTACGTCGTGGTGATGTCACTGATTCGCGAACCGCACCGGCGCCGCTTCAATGCCATCATGCTGGCCGGGGCGGGAGCCGCCTACCTCAGCGGCGGTGGCCTGAACGGCTGGGAGTTCGCCTTCACCGCGGTCGTCACCTACTGCGCTTACCGTGGGCTGGAGTCGTGGACGTTCATCGGTGTCGGCTGGCTGCTGCACACCGCGTGGGACGTCCTGCACCATCTCAAGGGCAACCCGATCATCCCGTTCGCCCATGACTCGTCCCTCGGCTGCGCCATTTGCGACCCGGTCATCGCCCTGTGGTGCCTCCGCGGAGGCCCCTCGCTCGTGGACCTCGTCCGTTCCCGGCAGGGACTGCTCAACCGCTCTCGATGACCCGCTCCGGGATCGGTGGAGGCGCCGATGTGCGTCCTCCCCCGGGAACACCAGGCCGATGTGCGTCCTCGCCCGCGTCCGCGATGACTTTCAGGAGGCGCAGCCGCTCCTCATGTCCGGGCTGGGGGGTGAACACGATCATCAGCGGTCCGGGCGGTGGCTGCAGCGGATAGGCGTCCCATTCGACGGCGATGCCGCCGACGCGCGGGTGCTGGATGGTCTTGGCGCCGTGGACGCCTTCCCTGACGTCGTGCCGTGCCCAAAGCCTGCGGAAGTCGGCGCTGCCGATGCTCAGTTCGTCCACGACCGCGACCGCTCGTGGGTGGCCGGGATCGGTGGAGACGGCGGCGCGCAGTATGCCGATGTAGCCCAGCGCCGTGGCCTCCCACTCCGGGCACCGCGGCTGGAACTCCTCGTGGAACAGCGTGAGGAGCACGTTGCGCCGGGCCGGTGGAAGCTCGAGGGGATCGCCCAGCAGCGCCGCGGCCAGATCGTTCCACACGAGCATGTCGAGGTGGCGGGTGGCCACGAACGCCGGCAGGTCGATCGCCGCCAGCAGCAGCCTGGCGTTCATCGGCACCTGGTCCGTCACCCGGCGGGCCGGCGGTCGTGGCCTGCGCGTCAACTGCGCCAGCCTCATCAGGTGACGCCGTTCCACCTCGTCCAGATCGAGCGCGTCGGCGATCGAGTCCAGTATCGCGTCGGAGGGGCGCACGTTCCTGCCCTGCTCCAGGCGCTGGTAGTAGTCGGTGCTCAGCCCGGCCAGAGCCGCGACCTCCTCGCGTCGCAGTCCCTCGACCTTCCGCCTCGGACCGGGTTCCAGCCCGAGGTCCTGCGGGGTCGTCCTCTCGCGCCGGGAGCGCAGGAACATCCCGAGCTCATGGGCCGCTGCCCGCTCGTTGACCATGGTTGAAGTTTGCACTGTCACCGTGCCGTGATGGCGGCTCCACCACATCCGACATTTCCGGGTTCTCTTACTGTCCGGTCCTCTCCTGGCGTCTTCGGTCACGAACCCGTGGAACACACCCGATGTCCCGGAGCCACATCACCGCAGCCCGTGACCGGAGCCGGCCCCGGTAGCGGACCGCTGATCATCACCGGGCCGGCCCGGCACGGTGCGCGCGTCATCCTCGCCGTACGTGACGCCGCGAGCGGCGAGCGGCATGAAAGATACATGAGGCCGTGCCGGGCGGGATGCGCCTTCAGGCCGCCGCCGCAGCACGGAACCACAGCCTCTTGGTAGGCATGCCAAACCCAGGTTCAGAAGATCCAGGGAGCCCTCCGCCGCCGGTCCTACAGTCGGCGATACGACGTCAACTCGTCGTGGGGCCCGGACCTGCACCCAACCCTGATCGATGGGAGCCGAACCGTGAGACTCAGAACGCGCGTCGCCGTCGTCGCGGCCGTCGTCGCCTCCAGCGCCGGCCTGCTCGCCGCCCCCGCACAGGCGGCCAGGCTGATCAGCACCTTCGCGCCCAGCGAGGCCGGCGGGATCTTCTGCCACGCGGTGGAGGACTACTTCGAGGCACGGAAAGCCGAGGCGGAAGGGCACCCCGGGGACTGGTACACCTGCGAGCTGACACCCGCCAGGTGGGAACTCTACGAACGCTGACTCGTCCCCTGAGTCAAGGGCCGCGTCCCTCCAGGGGCGCGGCCCGACGCGTAGCGCGGACGACCGGTCGGCTCGCTGAAGCGATTCACACTTTATCCAGTGGCGCGGTGTTGGCTGCCCGCATGGCGTTCGAAGAGACCGACGTGGTGGTCATCGGGTCGGGTATGGGTGGGCTCGCGGCGGCCCGGATGCTAGCGCAGTTCGGCGGCAAACGGGTTCTCGTCCTGGAGCAGCACTACACGCTCGGTGGGATGACGCACGAGTTCTCCCGCGAGGACCGGTATCGGTTCGGCACCGGCGTGCACTACATCAGCGCGAATGCCGGTCCGTTCCTGAACTTCATGACCGATGGGCGGGTGCAACTGCAGCCGCTCCCCGACGACTACGACGTGCTGCACTTTCCCGGGTTCGACTTCGCGGTGCCCGCCACCCGGGCCAAGTTCCAGGCACGGCTGGCCGAACGGTTCCCGGACGAGGTCGAGGCGATCGACCGGTACTTCCGCAAGACGCGCCGGGCCATGGCAGGACTCGCCGCGCGCAACGTCGTGTCGTCGCTGCCCGCGCCGGTGCGCAGTGTCGGTCTCCCCGTCGTCGAGCGGCTGTTCCCGGCCACGTATCGCCCGCTGCGCGAGGAGGTTCACCGCAGCGTCGCCGATCCGAGGCTCCGGGCGATCCTCCAGGCGCGCTGGGGCCTGTACGGGACACCACCGGCGAGAAGCGCGTTCGGCTATCACGCCGCCGTCCCGACGACGTTCTTCATGGACGGCACCGCCCATCCGGTGGGCGGCCCGAAGGCCATCAACGAGGTCGTCCTTGCGGCCCTCGGCGAGCACGGCGTCGAACTGCGCGCCCGCCAGCTGGTGGAGCGGATCGTCGTCGAGCGGGGCCGGGTGTCCGGCGTCGACGTCTCCGACACCGCCACCGGGCGCGCCTACCGGGTGAAGGCGCCGACGGTCGTCTCGGCGGCGGGTGTACGCAACACCTATGCCCTGCTGGACCGCTCGGCCGAGGTGGCGGACCTGCCGGCCGAGCCGTCGGCGGTCATGCTCTTCCTCGGTCTCGAGCGGTCGCCGGCCGCGTTCGGGTTGCGCGGTGAGAACCACTGGTTCATGCCCGACCTCGACGGTTCCCCGCACGGCACGCTCTACGTCTCGTTCGCGTCCCTGAACAACCCTGCCGCCCGCTTCCACACCGTCGAGGTGCTGGAGCTCGTCGATCCGGCCACGTTCGACCAGTGGCGGGACCGGCCCGAGGAGTACCGGAAGATCAAGGAGGAGTGGACCGAGCGCCTGCTGGACCGCCTGGAGGAGCGATGGCCCGGTTTCCGGGAGACCGTCGCGTTCGCCGAGCTGGCGACACCGTTGACGTTCGAGCACTACCAGCACAGCGTCCGCGGCTCGTTCTACGGTCTCGCGGCGACCCCGGAACGGCTGCGCTCCCGGCGCGCGGGTACGCGTACGCCGGTGAAGGGCCTGGTGGTGGCCGGGCAGGACGCCTGGGGTTCCGGCCTGGTCGGCGCCCTCGCCGGCGGGTTGATGGCGGCCAACGCGGTGCTTCGGCCACGGCAGGTCGGGGCGATGTGGCGGGCCGTGCGCGGCCCGGTCGCCCGGCGTTCGGGTGACTGGCGCGGTTACCTGCGGGTGTCCGCGATCGAACGGCTGACCCCGTCGATCCGCAAGATCCGCCTGGTGCCGCTCGACACCGGAGCGACGCCGTTCGGGTTCGTCGCGGGGCAGTATCTGAAGATCGAGCTGCCGGTCGCGGTCGAACCGGTCGAACGCTCCTATTCGATCTCCAGCGGTCCGGACGTCACGGACTTCGTCGAGATCGCGGTGAAGCGGGAGCCGGACGGCCTCGGCTCCACCTTCCTGCACGACGAGTTGCAGGTCGGGCAGGCCTTGCGGGTGGGCGGGCCGTTCGGTGAGTTCACGTGGGCTCCCACCGGAAGCGGCGGAACACTGCTCCTGATCGCCGGCGGCGTCGGCATCACCCCGCTGATGAGCGTCCTGGCCGCCGCGGCCTCCGCCGGGCATCGCGGCCGCATCGTACTGCTGGTCGGCTGCCGGGACGAAGTGCCGTTCCAGCGCGAACTGGATGAGTTGCGGGCCGGCCTGCCCGGCCTCGAGGTGGTCGTCTTCCGGACCGGGCCGGGCGGGCGGGGGCGGATCGACCTCGACGGGCTGCGTCCGTATGCCGCAGGCGTGGCTCGCGTGCATCTGTGCGGACCGGCGCCGATGATGCAGGACGTGCTCGGCCACCTGGCGAGACTCGACGTGCCGCGGGACATCGTGCGCACCGAGGCGTTCGTGTCGGGCCGCAGCGGCCAGACCCGGCGGGAGCGCGCGCACGCCATCGCGGTCGCGGCGCAGGAGGCCGGCGTCACCGGCTACACGATCGGGACTCCCGGCGGCGGGTCCTTCCCGTGCCCGCCGGGACGGACGGTTCTCGACGCCGCGAACGCCGCCCGCGTCCCGTTCCCGCAGTCCTGCGGTGAGGGCGCCTGCGGCACCTGCCGGGTGCGGGTGCTGAAGGGGAACTACGAGACCGACACCCGGGGCCTGTTCTCGGCCGAGGAGCTCGACGAGGGCTGGCGGCTGGCCTGCCAGACCCTGCCCACCGGTGACCTGGTCATCGATCGCTGACGGCCGGCTTCGAGGGCGTCGGAACCCGAACCCATGCACCGCGCTCGCACCCATCGCCCACCGGTTTCACGGAACGAAGAAATCATGATCGTGAGGAGCGGAAATGTACGACCGCCAGCCCTTGCCCGATGTCGATCCCGACCCGATCCGGGCGCGCGCCATCCGGCAGTTGCATCTCAAACGGGGCCTCAAGCTCCATGCCCTGATCTACGTGATGGCCAATGTCATCCAGGTGGTCGTGTGGTTCGCGTACACCTCGGAGCAGTTCTTCTGGCCGCTCTGGTCGCTGCTCGGCTGGGGCATCGGCCTGGTCTTCCACATCTGGGCCGTGTATTCGGGCGCCAGCCTCGACGAGGCGCGCATCGAACGTGAGGTCAACCGGATCCACGGCGGAGCGGGTCGCTGAGCGTGCGGCGGACGGCAGCGTCCGGTCAGTCGCCGGCGAGCGCCGCGTGGACCGAGGAGACCGCGCTCGCGCCCTCACCGACCGCGGTGGCCACGCGTTTGATCGAGCCCGAGCGCACGTCGCCCACCGCGAACACCCGTGGCGCGCTGGTCTGGAACGGCAGCGCCGACCGGTGATCGGTACGGACGAAGCCGCGCTCGTCCTTGGCCACGCCCGTCAGCCAGGCCGACACCGGATCGGCGCCGATGAAGCAGAACAGCGCCCGGCAGTCGAGCCGGTATCGGGATCCGCCGTGCCGTTCGACGACGATCGACGCGAGCGTGTCCTGGCCGTCGAGGTCGCATACCGAGGCGCCGGTGTGCAGGCGGATCGCGGGATGCGTGCGGATCCGGTCGGCCAGGTAGGACGACATCCGGGCGCCGAGGGCGGCGCCGCGGATGATCAGGTCGACCGACGCGCCGCGGGCGGCGAGGGACAGCGCGGCCTGTCCGGCCGAGTTCGCGCCGCCGATGACGGTCACCGGCTGGTCCTCGTACCCGCGCACCTCCAGGTCGGTCGCCGCGTACCGGATGCGGCCCGCCTTCTCGAACGTCGCCCAGCGAGGGATGTCGAGGCGCCGGTAGTGCGCCCCGGTCGCGGCGATCACCGCGCGCGACTCGATGCGTGAGCCGTCCGCAAGCACTACCGCCGGCCGGCATTCGTCGGACGGATCGAGACTCGTGACCGCGCACGGCGAGAAGATCCGTACGCCGAACTTGAGCGCCTGGATCATGGCGAGCCGGGTCAGGTTCTCGCCGCTGACGCCCTGCGGGAAGCCGAGGTAGTTCTCGATACGGGCGCTCTTGGCGGCCTGACCGCCGATTCCGGAACGGTCGAGAAGCACCGTGACCAGGCCCTCGGACGCCGCGTACACGGCCGCGGCCAACCCCGCGGGGCCACTGCCGACCACGACCAGATCGACCGGACGCCCGTCGGACCGGTAGGAGAGGCCGAGCGCGTCGGCGACCGCGCCCGGCGTCACATTCCGCAGGACCGAGCCGGTGACCACCGCGGCCGGCAGGTCGGCTTCGCCGATCCCCGCCGAGCGCATCAGGGCGAGTCCGGACACCGCTGTCGCGTCGAACCACGCGTGCGGCAGGAGCAGTTGTGTCACGTAGGTGCGCAGGTCCAGCGCCGCCGCGTCGCCCGCCCGGCCGACGATCTCCAAGGCGTTGCCGGCCGCCGCCCGGATGGCGTCGCGACGCGTCCTGAACGCCTCGATCAGCACGTCGGCGATGTCGACCTGTTCGGCGAGGACCCGGCGCAGCATCGCCGCGCGGACCCGGACCACCGTTCCGGCGGTCACCACCCGGGCGGTCAGGTAGACGTGCTGACCGGTGAGCAGGCTCAGTTCGCCGAGGAAGTCCCCGGGGTGACCCTGGTAGACCCGGTGCTCAGGCTCGAGCGCGGTCGCCTCGCGGACGATGTCCACGGTCGCCGAGCCGAGCAGGAAGAGGTCGTAGGAGTCGTCGCCGGTCGCGTACAGCTCCTGGCCGGCCTCGGCCGGCTCCACGTCGCCGTACGAGGCGAGCCGGCGGAACTGCTCGTCGGAAAGGCGCGGGCCGCTCGGCGGGTTGCCGGTCGGCGCGGGACCCGCGTTCACGCCGGCACCGCCACGGGCGCGGCCCTGGTCCGTGCGATCGTCACCACGTAGAGGAGAAGGCCGGCGGCGGTGAGCGCGAAGCCCGCCCACACGGTCGACAGCGTGCCCCAGCCCGCGTCGATCACGACCGCCCCGCCGATCGCGCCCAGCGAGTTCGCCAGGTTGAGGGCGGCCAGGTTGAGCGCCCCCATCAGCGCCGGCGCGTCCGGGGCGAGGCTGGTGAGCCGGACCTGGATCGTCGGGATGGCGTACATCATCGTGGCGCCGACCCCGAACAGGCACGGGAACAGCACCGCGAGATCGGAACCGGCCACGCCGAGCAGCACGAGCAGCACCAGGACACCGCCGTAGCCGTAGAGCAGGCCCCGGTTCTCATGGCGGTCCGCGACCCGCCCGCCGAGGTGGTTGCCGGCCGCCATGCCCAGGCCGAAGACGGCGAGGGCGATCGGGATGAGCGAGGCGTCGCGGCCGGCGCCGTCGGTGATGAACGGGCCGATGAACGTGTAGACCGCGAAGATGCTGGAGATGCCGAGCGCCGCCACGGTGACCATCAGCCAGACGTTGAACCGGCGCAGCGCGCCCAGCTCACCGGCGATGGAGCCGCCGCGCAGGTCGTCGGTGCGCGGCAGCCACGCGACCAGAGCGGCGCCGGCGGCCAGCCCGATGGCGACGACGGTCCAGTACATGACCCGCCAGCCGGCGTTCTGCCCGATGAACGTGCCGAGCGGGGAACCGACGATGGTCGCGACCGTGAGGCCGCCCATGACGGTCGCGAACGCCTTGCCGCCGCGGCCCGGGCCGTACACATAGCCGGCCACGACGGCGCCGGCGCCGAAGAACGCGCCCTGCACGCATCCGGCGACGAACCGGAAGACCACGAGAAGCTCGAGGTTCGGCGCCAGCGCGGAAAGCCCGTTGCCGATCAGGAACAGCAGGATCAGGCCGAGCAGCAGGGTACGCCGATTGACCCGGGCGGCGAGCAGGGTGATCGCCGGAGAGCCGATCATGACGCCGAAGGCGTACGCCGTGATCGCGTAGGTGGCGACGGGGATCGAGACGTCCAGGTCGGCCGAGAAGAGCTGGATGATGCCGTTGCTGCCGAACTCCCCGGTGCCGATCGCGAAGGTGCCGAGCGCCAGCGCGAAGAGGGTCGGCTTCGGACTGCCCATCCGCGACGTGCCGGCGCGATGCCGGTGCTCCTCGGCGGCGCACTGCCTTTCGAACGCTTGGTGATGCATGGACTGGGATTCTGACGGCATCGAGTTGACGGCTTGTTCCCGCGCCCGGAGTTCGGATTCAGTGCCTGTCCACAACGGGTTCCTAGCGTTCGCCCTAGTCAGGGTGCATCCGCTCACTGACCGATCGACGAGGGAGAAGCACGTGTTGCGTACGATCAAATCCGTGGCGTCGGTCGCCACGACCGCGGCCGTCGTCGCGGGCCTGGGTGTTCTCGCCATGGCCGGCGCGGAGGCGCACTCGGGCGGGCATCCGGGAAAGAAGCCGACGATCGTGCTGGTGCACGGCGCGTTCGCCGACAGCAGCGGGTTCAACGAGGTGACCAGGCGGCTGCTCGCCGACGGCTACCCGGTGGTCGCGGCGTCCAACCCGCTCCGGGGGCTCTCCTCCGACGCGGCGCAGGTCAAGGCCCTGCTGCAGAGCGTCCAGGGGCCGATCGTGCTGGTCGGGCACTCGTACGGCGGCGCCGTGATCTCGTCGGCCGCCACCGGCGTCACCGGAGTGAAGGCCCTGGTCTACCTGGGCGCGTTCGTGCCGGAGGAGGGCGAGAGCGCGGAGCAGCTGGCCAACCAGTTCCCCGGCAGCACGGTGGGCGAGTCGTTGAAGCCGGTACCGCTGCCGGACGGGCAGGTCGACCTCTACATCGACCCGAAGGTGTTCCACGCCCGGTTCGCGGGAGACCTGCCGGCCAAGGAGGCGGCGCTTTACGCGATCACCCAGCGCCCCGCGACCGGGACCGCGCTCGGCGAGCCGGCGTCCGGTCCGCAGGCGTGGCACACGATCCCGAACTACAACCTGATCAGCGGCGCCGACAAGATCATTCCGCCGGCGGCGCAGGAGTTCATGGCGAAGCGGGCCGGCGCCAAGGTCCAGGTGGTCAAGGGCGCGTCGCACATGCTGTTCGTGTCGCAGCCGGGCACGACCGTCGCGTTCATCGAGAAGGCGGCCCGCGAGACCGCGCGCTGAGCGGTCCGGCCGCGACCTGCCGGGGTCGGCTGTACCGGCGACCGTCGCTGAGACCGGGCGCGTGAACAGACCGTCTGAGCAGGCACTACCGTTCCTTTAGCGAGGTGGGGGCCTTCGGCCTGCTGCCCAGGGGGAACACGGGGGGCGATCATGGTTCAGGGCGGAGCATCCATGGACTTCAGCGAGAGCGTGCGCTCGGCCTTCCGGCGTGGTGAGAGCGACGCCGTGGTGCGCATGAGCGAGGCCGAGATCGAGCGGGCCCGGGCGGCGGGCGACCCGGCGGGCGAGGTGGAGGCCCGGTACAGCCTGGCCCGGGTCGCCATCCGCGGCGGTGACCTGCGGGGTGGAGAGGCGAAGGCACGGGAGGCGCTCGAGGTCGCGCTGCGCTCCGGTGACCGCGGCCTTGAGGAACGGCCGAGGCACGTGCTGGCCGCGGTGGCGCGCATGTCCGGCGACCTGCTCCGCGCTCGCGATCTGTACCGGGAGAGCATCGCCCTCAACGAGGCGCTCGGCCGGCCCAAGATGGTCAACACCGAGAATCACAACCTCGCGTTCTGCGAGCTGGGTCTGGGCGATCTCGACGTGGCGAGGAAGCTGTTCGCCGAGGGGCGCGAGCAGGTGTTCCGCAACGGCTGGGCCGACCTCGTCCCGTACGTCTGGGTGGCGGGCGCCGCGCTCGCGTCGGCCGAGGGCGATCACGCGCGGGCGGCGCGGCTGACGGGGGTCGCGGAGGTCGCGTTCGCGTCGCTCGGCCAGGTACCGGACCCCGACGACGCCGCCGACCTCGCCAAGGCGCGAGCCGCCGCCATCGAGGCGCTCGGCCAGGCCGCCTTCGACGGGGAGCACGCGCGAGGCCGGCTCCTCGATCCGCGCGCGGAGTTCGCCGACGATCGAGCCTGACACGACGGTCCTCGACACTCGGACGAGGCCCGGAGCCCGGGCATCCCCGGTCAACCGCCGAGCGCGGGTGGATCGGCCGGGCACCCGGGCCGCAGCAAGGAGCGCAGCAGGGCGGTGATCTCCGCGGGGGCGGTTTCCGGCGTTCCGGCGTTGAACGGTGGCCGCGGCGCGTACTCCAAGCCCAGTTGGATCGCCATGGCGGTGTCCTCGTCCGCCAGCAGGGACGCGAGGTAGAGCGCCATGTCGACGCCGGCCAGCACGCCGGCCGAGGTTATGATCTTGCCTTCCCTGACGAAGCGTTCGTCGACCGGTCGAGCCCCGTACTGGGTGAGCAGGTCCCTGGCCACCCAGTGAGTGGCCGCCTTCACCCCCTCCAGCAGGCCCGCCGCGCCGAGGGTGAGCGAGCCCACGCATACCGAGGTGGTCCAGGTGGTGGTGGGATGCGCCGTCTTGACGTAGTGGATCAGCGCCTGGTCCGCCGTGCCGCGCGTCACGTCCTTGGTGCCGGGCACCACCAGGACGTCGGGTCTGGGCAGGTCGGCGAAGGAGGCGGTCGCGGTGAGGGTGACCTCCGCGTCGGCGACGACGCCCGGCCGCTCGGCCACGAAGGTCACCGTCGCGCCAGGGATGTTCCGGAGCACGAAGTACGGTCCCAGCGCGTCCATGGCGTCGTAACCCGCGTACAGGGGGATGGCGATGTGCATGTCAGCTCTCCTTGCCGTGGAATCTGCGCCGGTACTCCCCAGGCGAGATCTTGAGGTGGCGGTGGAAGACGCGGTAGAGGGTCTCGGGCGTTCCGAGTCCGACCCTGCCCGCTATCCGGTCGAGCGGCTCATCGGTGCTTTCGAGCAGTCGCTTGGCCGCCGCCGTTCGCACGTGCTCGACATACCGTGCGGGTGACACGCCGACCTCGGCCCTGAACAGGCGCGAGAAATGCCGGACGCTCGTGTTCACGCGTCCCGCGAGGACCTCGAGCGAGAGGTCGGCATTCAGGTTCTCCTCGATCCAGCTCTGGAGGTCGCGCAGGGGTTCACGCTTCGGCGTCCGCGCGCTCAGCGGCGTGCTGAACTGGCTCTGCCCGCCTGGTCGCTGCAGGTACACGACCAGCCAGCGGGAGATCTCCCTGGCCAGATCGTGCCCGTGGTCGCTCGCGACCAGCGCGAGAGCGAGATCGATCCCCGAAGTGACCCCCGCCGAAGTCCAGACGTTGCCGTCGCGTACGTAGATGCGGTCGGCGTCCACCCGCACGTTCGGATGTTCGCGTGAGAGCAGGTCTCCCACCGCCCAGTGGGTGGTCGCCCGCCGCCCCTCCAGCAGTCCGGCCTCGGCCAGCAGCAGCGTGCCCGAGCAGATGGACCCGACCCGGTCCGACACCGCGGCGATCCGCCGGATCTCCGGGACCAGCTCCGCCGTTTCCGCGGACACCATGCGGGCCGGAAGACCACCGACGACCAGCAGCGTGTCGATGGGGCCCTCCACGCTTCGCAGCGGCGAGCCGGCGGTCACCGTGACGCCGGACAAGGAGCGCACGGCACCGGCACGGACGGCGGTGACCTCCACCCGGTAGTCGGCGTTCGCATCGAGCAGGCCGGCCGCGGAGAAGACGTCGGCCGGGCCGGCGAGATCGAGCAACTGGAAGTCGTCGAAGAGCACCATCACGACGCGATGGGACATGCCGCCATACTCGGCCACCCGTGGCGATGGCCACAAGGACACATACCTTGCAGTTCCGGCCATGATGCGGCGCTGCCGCCAGGAGGACTACGGGGAGTCAGGAGCCCTGAACGGGGGAAATTGTTCATATAGCGAGAAGTGAGTACGGACATCGCACGTTTGACCGACTCGGTTCAGGTCAGCAGGCAGACCGATCCACCTTCCAGGAGAGGAACCGCTATGACGACCGCGAATCAGGCCGGCCGGCGGCTGGAGGGCGCGGCCCGGCGCGTGGCCGACCACCCCGTCCTGGAGAAACTCGCCAAAGTCGGATTCGCCGCCCGTGGCGTCCTGTACGCGATCATCGGGCTGGCCGCGCTCCAGATCGCGTTCGGCAGCGGCGGGGAGGCCGACAAGAGCAGCGCGATCCACGTCGTGCGCGACGCGCCCCTCGGTGACACTCTGCTGTGGGTCATGGCCGTCGGCCTGGCCGCACTGACGATCTGGCACATCTCCGAGGCCATCTGGGGCCGGCCCGAGGTCTACTACCGCGTCGAGTCCGTCGCCAAGGCCGCCGTCTACACCGCCCTGGTGTTCTCGATGGTGGCCCTGCTCACCAAGAACAAGGCCGCCTCCTCGACCGACAGTCAGTCGCAGGATGCCGCCAAGGCGCTGTTCGACCTGCCCGGTGGTCAGGTTCTGGTCGCCCTGATAGCGCTCGCCCTGATCGGCTTCGGCCTGTCCTGGATCCACGAGGGGTGGACCGGGAAGTTCATGCGGGACATGCACGTGGCCGAGCCGCTCGCCCACGGCCTCGTGGTCCACATCGGCAAGGCCGGCTATGTCGCCCGTGGCGTCATCGCTCTCGCCGCCGGCGCGTTGATCGGCCAGGCGGCCCTCACCTACGACCCCGACAAGGCGGTCGGCATCGACGGCGCGCTCAAGTCGCTCGCCGACACCCCGGTCGGTCCGTGGCTGCTCGTCGTGACCGCGATCGGCCTGATCCTGTTCGCCCTCTACTGCTTCGCGGAGGCCCGCTGGCACCGCGTGTGAGCCGGATCGCGCCCCGCGCCCGGACGGTCGCGTAGCGCACGGGTCAGCCTGTTCGCTGGAGCAGGAGGGTGACGAAGCCGAGGATTCCCCGGTAGCCGTGCAGCCACATGTCGCGGTGCTGGAGGGCGGCGGCGCGGGCCGCGTCGGCGTCCGGGCCGGGGTTCTCGTTGGCCCAGCGCAGGAGGGTCCCCGTCCAGGACCACTCGTAGTCGTCCCATTCGGACAGGTCGCTGGTGTACGCGTAGACGGTGCTGAAACCGGCGGACTCGGCGGCGGCGACGGTGCCCGGCAGGTCGAGGTACTCAGAGGACTCGGCGCCCAGCCGGGTGAGCGCCTCCGGCGTCGGCGGCCGTTCCCAGAATCCCTCTCCGATCAGCGCCAGCCCGTTCGGCCTCAGGTAGCGGCGCACGCGGTCGACGGTGGGGCCGAGGCCGCCGAACGCGTGTGTCGCCCCGACGCAGATGACCAGGTCGTACGGCTCTGCCACGGGGAAGTCGGCGGCCGGTCTCTCGTGCAGCCGGATGCGCTCCCAGACGCCCTGGATGTCCGCGTGGCTCTCGGCCGCCTTGAGCGCGTCGGCGGAGACGTCGACGCCGTCGGCGGTCGCGTCCTCGTAGAGCGCCAGCGCGCGCAGCGTCCAGGCCGCCTCGCCGCAGCCGAGGTCGAGGACCCTCGCCGCCTCGGGCAGCCGGGCCCGGCGCAGCAGCCGGGTCACGTGCGCGCCGGAGACCGGCGCGGCGATGGGATGGTCGCGATGGGCGAGATGGCTGATGAGCTGGCGTTCCACGGAAGCCAATCTGTCCTATCTCTCACCGGTCACACCAGCTGTTTTATCCGCATCGCCGGAAACACGCCGCGCTTGGCCTTGCTGCCGTTCTGGGCGAGCGACAGGTGGCGGCGGCGGTGCGAGCAAGCGTTCTGCAAGCGGGCGGGAATAACGTCACGCCATGACTCGCAGAATGTGGTTGACCGTATTGGTCTCAGCGCTCGCCATCCTGTCGTCCGGATGCGGTGGTGCGGGCGGGAGCACGCCGACGCCCCGCGATCAGGCCGGGAGTGGTCGATCCGAGAGCGCGGCGCCGGCCGAGACCTCCTGTGGCGGGGTCGCGGAGAAGGTCGAGAAGCATGTGCGGCGACCCGAGATCCTGTCGGTCACCATCGCGGGCCAGTGCACCTCGTTGTCGATCAAGACGGACCTGGATGACGGGAAGTCCGGCACGGCCGAGCGGATATGCGAGGCCGCGGCCGAAGTGGCCTACACCGGTGACACGAACGCCATCCGCGTGCTCGGCGGCTCGGGCAAGGAGCTCTCCGTGGGAATCGCCGGCGCCAGGTGTCTGGCGCAGCCGTAGGCCCCGTCCCTTCGACGACGGGCCGCGGTCGGCGCCCGCCGCGCTGAAAGCCGCCTGAAATCGATCTGCAAGGAGTTCTTCCTAACGTCTGTGGCGTAACAGGAACCACTGGGAAGGCACTGATGAACATCCTCAAGAACACTTTAGCCGTTGCCGCGGCATGCGCCCTTATGGCTCTGAGCAGCGCCTGCGGCGCCGGCGGCAATGCCGCCGTCTGTGAAGAGGCCACCAAGGCGTTCACCGACTACAGCAGCAAGGCGGCCGCCTCCGCCGGGAGCATGGAGACGTTCAACTCGGCCACCGCCGAGCTCGCCGCCGAGCTCAAGGGCCTCGCGGGCAAGACCGACGGCGACCTGAAGACGGCGCTGACCGGAATGGCCGACTCCTGGGCCGGCTTCAAGATCGACACCTCCGACCCCGCCGTCGCGACGAAGATGAGCGAGTTCACCACGAAGGCCACCGAGGCCACGCAGCAGCTCGCCGCCGCCTGCTCGTGACGCCGGCGGCGACGCTCAGCCCATCCGCGCCAGGGGCATGGTGGACGCGATCGCCCACGTGACACCGCGCCCGCGCCGGCGGAGCCGGCTGTTCACTCGCCGGGCGGGAAGTCCGCCGAGCGGCTCACCTCGGCCCAGCGGGCGGCCTCGGCGGCACGCTCGCGGGACGACCGTTCGGTGAGTTCCACGGCGCCCGCCCCGAGGAGCAGGCGCAGCGGGGGCTCGTCGAGGTCCACGATGTCGAGGATGATGCGCGCCGCCCGCACGGGGTCTCCCGGCGCGTTCAGGTCGAAGCCGGCGCGCCGGCGGTTCATGGCGCCGACGGTCTCCTCGTAGTCCGGCCCGACGGGGGGGATCTCCATGGACGAGCCGGCCCAGTCGGTGCGGAACGCTCCGGGTTCGATGATGCTGACCTTGATCCCCAGCGGCTTCACCTCGTTGTTGAGCACTTCGGAGAAGCCTTCGACGGCGAACTTCGCCGACTGGTAGGCCGCCAGGCCGGGAGATCCGCCCACGCGTCCCCCGACGGAGGAGAACTGGACGATGTGACCGCGACGCTGGGCGCGCAGGATCGGCAGGGCGGCCTTCGTGACGTTGACGACGCCGAAGAAGTTTGCTTCGACCTGCGCGCGGAAGTCGTCGTCGGGGGTCTCCTCGATGGGGGAGGAGTTGGCGTAGCCGGCGTTGTTCACGACGACGTCGAGCCCGCCGAACGCGCTGACGGCGAGCTGTACGGCGGCGCGTGCCGCGTCGGCGTCGGTGACGTCGAGGGCGAAGGCGCGCACGTTGTCGCCGTACTTGCGCACGAGGTCGTCGAGTCGCTCAGGCCGCCGGGCGGTGGCGACCACGTTGTCGCCGTGCTCCAGCGCGGCTTCGGCGAGTGCGCGGCCGAAGCCGCGTGAGCTGCCGGTGATGAGCCAGGTCCTGATCATGCCTGTTCTTCTTTCTGTTCGCGCCGGTTCGATCCCGTACGCGGTCTCGATCATCTGTTACACCGTTGTGGCATTTATGAAGGTATATGCCGCGCACGTGACGATGTCAAACGGTGATGTGTCGCACCGGTGTAGGCTGGAGGGGATATGAGAGCTGATGCCGCACGCAACGTGGACGCGGTCCTGCGCACCGGCGCCCGCCTGCTGGCCGAGGACCCCGCGGCCGGCATGGGCGCGATCGCCGCCGAGGCCGGGGTCGACCGGCGCACCGTCTACAGGCGCTTTCCCAGCCGCGAGGCTCTGCTCGCGGCCGTCTTCCAGGCGAAGCTCGACTCCGCCCAGCGGGTCCTGGACGAGGCGCGTCTCGTCGAGGCCCCGGTGGCGGTGGCTCTTCACCGGTACGTGGAGGGCATCGTCCCGGTCAGCCGCGACTGGCCGGTGGACGTGCGCCGCATGATGCGGGCCGATCCGGCCGCGAGCGTCCGCAGGGAGGAGCAGAGCGGCCGGCTCGACCGGTTCGTCCAGCGGGCGGCCGACGAGGGCCTGCTACGCGCGGACGTCCCGGTCGCCTGGGCTCGCGCCACGCTCGACCACCTGGTCGACACCGCCGCCCACGGCTTCCCCCTGATCGACCCGCCGCAGGCCGCCGACCTGGTCGTCGACATCCTCCTCAACGGCGTCGGACGGCGATAGACCTCTCCGGGCCGCACCCGGGCGCCGTTCTCAGACGGTGATGACGACCTTGCCCGGGGCGTGCCCTTCCTCCACGTATCCGATCGCCGCAGGGATCTCCTCGAACGGGTAGCACCGGTCGACGACGGGGGTGACCCGTCCGTCCTCGATGAGCCCGGTCAGCGTCATGAGGTTCCGCTTGGGCTCCTCGCAGTGGACCACGTCCGCGATGGCCATGCGCTGGGACACGAACGGTGAAAGCGCGAGCGTCGAGAACGCGTGAGCGGCGGGCTGCAGCCACCGGCCGGGCCGGCCGCCGACGACGACGCAGGCTCCCTTGCGCGTCAGCACCCTGCGGCACGCCGATCCCGAGCGGCTTCCCGCGTTGTCGAGCAGCAGGTCGTAGCGCCGTCCGTTCCGCGTGAAGTCCTCTTTGGTGTAGTCGATGACCTCGTCCGCGCCGATCGTCCGGACCAGCTCGACGTTGCGGGTGCTGCAGACGCCGGTGACCTTGGCGCCGAGCGCGCGGGCGATCTGCACGGCGAACGTGCCCACGCCGCCCGAGGCCCCGTTGACGAGGACCTCGTGTCCGGGCTGGATCCTTCCCGCGTCGCGAAGGCCCAGCAGGGCGGTCATGGCCGCCATCGGCACCGCCGCGGCCTGCTCGTAGGTGAGGTTCTTCGGCTTCGGCGCGAGCTTGTCCTCCCGGACGCACACGTACTCGGAGAAGCCGCCCTGCAAGGGCATCGCGTACACCTCGTCGCCGGGACGGAACCCCTTCACGTTCTTGCCGACCGCTTCGACCTGCCCGGCGACGTCGGCGCCCAAGATGGCGAGCTTCGGCCCGCGCAACCCGACGCTGCCGCCCATCAGGCGCGCGACGTACGGCTCACCCCTCATGTGGTGCCAGTCGTAGGGCTGGACGGAGGTGGCGCGCACCCGGACCAGCGCCTCGTCGTCGCCGGGCACGGGCTTGTCCATGTCGGTGAGCTCGAGGACATCGGGTGAGCCGTACGAGCGCAAGACGAAGGCCCTCATCGCATTCTCCTCATCCTTTACGGGGACGCCGGCCGAGGCGCGGACCCATGGCCCGCCGCACTCGCGGATCGGCGAAGTGGCGGGCGTGGCCGGATCGGAGGCTCCCTGACCGGATGGCGGCGAGCGTGTCCCGGGCCGCCAAGAGACAATGTAGGAAGCCTGAACAAAGGGCTCATCAGCCGAAAGTACGCCCATTCGATGGATGATCGGCCACTGTAGGTCGGACCGGTCTACCGATGAGCCGCCCCGGTCCCGGACGGCACGATCGGCTCATGACCGACAGTCCGACGGTGCTCCCACCGTTCCCGCGGCCGCCGAGAGGCGCCGGTCCGACGACCGTCCGGAACACGTCAGAGGCGGCCGCCACGGCCAGGCCCGAGAGGGCGGGGTGGCTCGTGCCCGCCTTGCTGATCGCGCTCAGCGCCGTTCCCGTGGTCGCGGGCGTGATCCGCATGACCGAGTTGACCGGCGGCGCCGCGGTCACGCCGGAGAACGCGCGATTCTTTGCCTCGCCGGTGCCGGTGACGCTGCACATCGTCGCCGTCACCCTGTACAGCATCCTCGGCGCCTTCCAGTTCGCCCCGCGATTCCGCCGCCGGAGGCCCGGCTGGCATCGCGTGGCCGGGCGGCTCCTGGTCGTGTGCGGGCTCGTGGCGGCGCTCACCGGTCTGGAGATGACGCTGTTCTACCCTCGCCCCGAGGGTGACGGCGATCTGCTCGCCGGCTTCCGGCTCGTGTTCGGCACGGCCATGCTGCTGTCCATCGTCCTCGGGGTCTCCGCGATCCGCCGACGGGACATCGCCCGGCACCGCGCCTGGATGATGCGCGGTTACGCGATCGGCGTGGCCGCGGGCACGCAGGCACTGACGCACCTGCCATGGTTCCTGATCGTGGGCACGCAGCCGGGCGAGCTTCCCCGGGCGCTGCTCGTGGGCGCCGGCTGGGTGATCAACCTCGCCGTGGCCGAATGGTTCATCCGCAGGCGGCGGCCGGGCGGCCGGGCCCGCGCCGCGGCCAGGCCCTGGCGATGATCGCGCGGACGGTCTCGGCCAGGCCCGCAGGCCTAGCGATGCTTGCGCGGGCGGTCGCGCGGGCCGGTGAAGGAGACGCGGTTGGTCTCGTAGGCCCACATGGCGATCTCGAC
The DNA here is from genome assembly GCF_042654065.1 of Sphaerisporangium dianthi. NCBI lineage: Bacteria > Bacillati > Actinomycetota > Actinomycetes > Streptosporangiales > Streptosporangiaceae > Sphaerisporangium > Sphaerisporangium dianthi. The sequence continues at coordinate 182,687 of NZ_JBHSFP010000002.1, forward strand.
GCGGTTGCGGGCGCCGAGCTTGGCCATCAGGCTGGCGATGTGGGACTTGACCGTGCTGAGAGAGATGTGGAGCTCGTCGGCGATCTCGGTGTTGGTCCGTCCCCGCGCCACCGTGGTGAGGATCTGTTCCTCCCGGTGGGTGAGCGACTCGATGGGTTGCGTCGCGGGTGAGGCGGGCCCGGTGCGGGCGAAGGTCTCGAGCAGCCGCGCGGTGATGCTCGGCGCGATGAGCGCGTCGCCGGACGCGGCGGCGTGGACCGCCTGCGAGAGCAGATCAGCGCCGGCGTTCTTGAGCAGGAAGCCCCGGGCGCCGGCCCGCAGGGCGGCGTAGACGTACTCGTCGAGGTCGAACGTGGTGATGACGACGACGGCGAGCGGGTCCTCGACGCCCGGCCCGGCGAGCAGGCGGGTCGCCTCGATGCCGTCGAGGCCGGGCATGCGGATGTCGAACAGGCACACGTCAGGACGCAGGCGCCGCGCGAGTTCGACGGCCCGCCGGCCGTCGGCGGCCTGGCCGACGACCTCGATGTCCGGCTGGACGTCGAGGATCATCGCGAGGCCGGTGCGGACGATCTCCTGGTCGTCGGCGACGACCACCTTGATGCTCACGTCGCCGAGCCCGTCCGAGGCAGCGTGGCGTTCACGCTCCAGCCGCCGCCGGGATCGGGGCCGGCCGCGCAGGTGCCGCCGAGCAGGTCGGCGCGTTCGATCATGCCGATCAGCCCGTACCCGGGCGACGCGGCGGGGCGGATGAGGCTGGTGTCGCCGTCGTCGTGCACGCGCAGGCGCACCGCCGTGTCGTCGGCGGTCACGCGGACCTCGACGCGGGTGGCGTGACGCGCGTGCCGTCTGGCGTTGGTGACCGACTCCTGGGCGAGACGGTAGACCGCGGCTCCGACCGACGGAGGGAGGTCGCCGAGATCGCCCGCCATCGTCACCTCGACGGAGGGGCCAGAGCGACCGGTGCTCGCGAGCTCTCCGAGATCGGCGATGCCCCTGCCGGGCGCCAGGTCGGCCGGCTGGTCACGGCGCAGGACGCGGACCATGGCCCGCATCTCGTCCAGGGCGCGCGCCGCCTCCGCCTCGATCACGCGGAGCGCGTCGGTCGCGGCGTTCGGTCGCGAGGCCGACGTGGCGAGACCCGCTTGCGCGCGAATGGCCATCGCCGAGACGTGGTGGGCGACGGTGTCGTGCAGGTCGCGGGCCAGTTGTTCGCGTTCGAGCAGTTTGACCTGGTCGAGCTGGCGCATTCTGGCGTTGGCCCTGTACCGGAACGTCGCGCCCAGGGTGGTGGCCGTGCACATGACGGTGAACGCGCCGACCGCGTCGGCGAGCACGATGCGGTGGAAGGCGATCGCGAGATAGACAGAGAAAAGCATGATCGCCACGCCGATCACGGTCTCGCGTCCCGACCCCCACCGGGACAACGCGTACACCACGCACAGCAGATACGCCATGGTGTAGGTCTCGGGGGAGTCACCGCCCGCGAACAGCGGGGCGAGGTTCGTGGTGCAGAAGACGATCGTGATCATCAGCAGCGGCCGGGTGCGGCGCCACAACAGCGTGGGCACCAGCCCCACGGTGACGGCCACCGAGATGGCCCGCCATGGAAGGTCCGGCCGCACGACCCCTTCGAGCACCGCGAGCGGCACGAGCACCGCCACGAGAGCCCAGTCTCGCCACACCCGTCGCGGCGGGTTCGGGGGGCGGGGCTCGTCCCACACTGAGCGAAGGAGGTCGCGCACGAAATCATGGTACGAGAGCCCGTGTCGCTACGGACTGGCCCAAAGTAGGAGATGTACCAACCGCCGGTACGCCCGCGGCTCAGCCGGCGAGCGGGACCGATACCGGGCCGGCGCGAGCGCGCCCTGGCTCCAGCGGTCCACTATTGACCCGCAAGCGGATGGGCAGCAGATTCAGGGTAGATCGTTATGGTCGCCTACCCTTGAGGGGGATGGATGCCGGTCCCGTTAGCCGCCGCGCCAGTGGCCCCGATCGCCGCCCACGAGCTTCTGGTGTTCCTGCTCCAGGTCGGTCTACTGCTCGCGCTGGCCCTGCTCCTCGGCAGGCTCGCCGCCCGTTTCGGCATGCCGGCGGTCGTCGGCGAACTGTTCGTCGGTGTGATCCTCGGCCCGTCCTTCCTGGCGCACGTCGCGCCGGGCGTGCAGGACTGGCTGTTCCCCGCGGAGCCCGCGCAGTTCCACCTGCTCGACGCGGTCGGCCAGATCGGCGTGCTGCTGCTGGTCGGCCTCACCGGCATCCACATGGACACCGGGATGATCCGCCGGCGCGGCGCCACGGCCGCCGGCGTCAGCATCGGCGGCCTGGTCGTCCCGCTCGCCCTCGGCATCGGCGCCGGGTTCCTGCTGCCGGGCAGGCTGATCCCGGACGGCACCGACCCCACCGTCTTCGCGCTGTTCCTCGGCGTGGCGATGTGCGTCAGCGCGATCCCGGTGATCGCCAAGACGCTCATGGACATGAAGTTGCTGCACCGCAACATCGGCCAGCTCACCCTGACCGCCGGCATGATCGACGACGCCTTCGGCTGGTTCATGCTCTCGATCGTCAGCGCGATGGCCGTGAGCGCGGTGTCCACCGGCACCGTCCTGACCTCGCTGGCCTATCTGGCGGCCATCGTCGTCTTCGCTCTCACGGCCGGCCGTCCGCTGGTCAGGGGCGCGTTCCGGCTCACCGCCCACGCGGACGAGCCGGGCCCGACCGTCGCCACCGCGGCCGTGCTCATCCTGCTCGCCGGGGCCGGCACCCACGCCCTGGGCCTTGAGGCGGTGTTCGGCGCGTTCGTCTGCGGCATCCTGATCGGCGGCGCGGGCCGGGTCGATCCGGCCAAGCTGGCCCCGCTGCGCACGGTCGTGCTGTCGGGGTTCGCGCCGATCTTCTTCGCCACCGCGGGCCTGCGGATGGACCTCACCGCGCTGGCCGATCCCACGGTCCTGCTCGTCGGGCTCGCCGTGCTGGCCCTCGCGATCATCGGCAAGTTCGTCGGCGCGTACGCCGGCGCGCGGCTGAGCCGGCTGAACCGGTGGGAGGCCCTCGCGCTGGGCGCCGGGCTCAACGCCCGCGGCGTCATCGAGGTCGTCGTCGCCATGGTCGGCCTGCGGCTCGGCATTCTCAGCGTCGAGGTGTACACCATCGTGGTGCTCGTCGCGATCGTCACCTCGCTGATGGCGCCGCCGATCCTGCGCATGGCCATGGCCCGGGTCGAGCAGACGGCCGAGGAGGACATCCGCGAGAGCGGGTACGAGGCGTGGGACAGGCAGCCCGCGGCCGACGGCAAGCCGGCCCTGTGACCTGCGCGGTGCGGCGGTCTGATCCATAAGTGGGCGGACGGCGCTCGTCCCGCACCGAGTGCGGGCGGCCGCGGCCGCCCGCGGCGGTGAGGATCCCACCTTCACGCGTGCCGCGGTGACCCGGCCCAGGCCGGCGGACCGCTGCTCGCCGATCACCACCCCTGACTTTCGTCGGGGATTCCCCGCGGCCTCCACGAGCGGGGTGATCGTCCCGGCGGGCGCGGCCGGGACGTGGGCGGTCAGAGGGCCGGGTGGGCGTTGGCCACGAGCATGGAGAACTGGGCGTGGTGCCACAGGCCGGCGGGAGGCGCGCCGGGGAGGGCGCCGGTGGGTTCGTCGGGGTCGATGCGGCCGTACCTGGTCGGATCGCACATCACGTCGTACCGGTTGTGGGGGTCGTCCTCGTCATGGATCGGCGGGACGCTCACGCCGTCCGACTCGCCGGGCGGTTTGATCCAGACGTAGGCGTCGATCCCGGCCGCCGGCTCCGCTCTCGGCCGCTCGCCCAGGCCCGCGCCCTTCTGGTTGCAGTAGTTGAAGCGGTAGGACCGCCGGTCGATCCTGCTCTGGTCCACGTAGGTGTCGAGCTGGGCCGAGGTCCCGGCCGCCGTGGGCCGGTCCGGCCCGCCCCAGCCGTTGCGCGAGGTGTCGATGATCACGCGGATGGCGGCCGGGAAGCCGCGGGCGATCAGAGCGGCGCGCAGGGCGGTCGCGTGGTCCCGCTCGTCGAAGACTGGGTTCCAGTCGAAGAAGCGGCTGGTCCAGAGCGGGCCGCCGTTGACGGTGGCCCTCGGGTCGGGCATGAAGACCTCGTCGAGCGGGACGTACTCGGCGACGCCGGTGGCGAAGCCGCGCACGCCGGAGAGCCCTCGGGAGGTGCCGCGCACCGTGGACGTCACCAGCTCGGCGAACGGCGTGGAATAGGGCTCGTACCCCATCAGCGGCGCGCTTCCCGCGTCCAGATAGAGGCGGACGTTGGGGGATGCGCCCAGCTTGTCCAGGGCGTACCGGACGCCGTCCACGTACGCGCCGCTCGCCCGCTCAAGCTGGCAGTCGATGGTCGGGACGCCCGTGGTGACCGCCAGGTCGGCCAGCGAGTGCGGCTCGACGACCAGGGCGACGCGCAGGTTCCGGTAGGCGGGCAGGCGGAGGATCTCGGCCATCGGGTCGATGTACTCGGCCTTGTACCGGGCGAGGCCGCCGGAGACGATGGACAGCTCGCCGGCCGAGGCGGGGTTGGCGCAGTTCCGGTCCGGCAGGTCGTACACGACGAAGGTGATGTGGCGGGCCCGCTGCCGCAGCGCGGCGTCCAGGTGGTCCCGCAGTGTCCTGTCCGCGCCGGGACCGCCGGTGACCTTGGCGATGCGGTCCAGCCAGACCGCGGTGGGGACCTTCGCCAGCCGGCGCATCCTGTCGGCGGTCGCGCCGCCCTCGGCCACGGCGGACGCCTCGACGTTGGCCGCCCAGCCCGGGTCGACGTAGCCCGGCCCGCCGGCGTAGGGGTTGAGGGGGGACGGGCCGGCGTGCGCCGGGGTGTACGGCTCGGCGTGCGCCGCGCTCCGCGCGCCGAGCAGGCCCGTCGCGGCGAGGGTCATCGCGGCGGTGACCGCGAGGGCGTGGCGCCATCGTGGCCGGCGGTCCTTCCCGGCGGATGCCATCGACGTCATCTCCGAGAGGCGGGCTCGAGGGGCGGATAGGCGTTGTCCGCCAGCATCATGAACTGGTCGTGGTGCCAGTCGCCGGCGGCGGGCGCGTTGGGCAGGGCGTTGGTGAGCGTGCTCTGGGAGAATCGGTTCGTCGCGGTGGGGTCGCACATCGGGTCGACCAGCCGGTCGGTGTCCGGGGGCAGCACCGGGCCGCCGGCGCCGTCGGACTCGCCCGGCGGCTTGATCCACAGGTAGGCGTCGACGCCGGGCAGCGGGGCCGCGGCGGGCCGGGCGCCGAGGCCGGCGCCCTTCTGGTTGCACGGGCTGTACCGGTACGGGCGACGGTCCAGGCGGCTCTGGTCCACATAGGTGTTCACATCGTTCGAGGTGCTCACGGAGACCGGCCGGGCAGGCCCGCCCCAGCCGTTGCGCGAGGTGTCGATCACGATGCCGATCGAGCTCGGGAAGCCCTTGGCGATGAGGGCGGTGCGCATCGCCGTGGCGAAGTCCCGCTCGTCCAAGTAGGGGTTCCAGTCGAAGAACCGGCTGGCTCTGACCTGGACGCCGCCGATGGTCAGGGACGAGTCGGGCAGGAAGGGCTCCTCGGTGGGGATGTAGTCGGCGACGTTGGTCGCGATGCCGTCCAGGCTGGTCAGGCCACCGGCCGAGCCCTGCACGGTCGAGGTGAGGAGGTCGGCGAGCGGTCCGAAGTTGGTGTCCCAGCCGACCCAGCCGGAGTGAGCGGCGTCGAGGTAGGTGTAGACGTTGGGCAGCGGCGAGAGCTTGTCCAGGGCATAGCGGATGCCCGAGACGTAGACGCCCGACTGCCCGGCGATCGTGCACGACACGGTGTGCCTGCCGGTGATGAGGTCGGTCAGGGAACGCGGCTCCACGATCGCGGCGATGCGCAGCTTCTGGTACTTCGGCTTCCCGGCGATCGCGGCGATGGCGTCGACGAACTGCGTCTTGTACCGGTTGAGGCCGTCCTCGGCGGCGTGCAGTTCGGCGCCGGAGACCAGGGACAGGCAGTTCTTGTCCGGCAGGTCGTACAGCACCACCGTGACGTAGCCGGCGTTCTGCGCCAGGGCCGCGTCCAGATGGTCCTCCAGGGTCATGGTGACGCCGGCGCCGCCGGTGACCTTGGCCATGCTGTCCAGCCAGATGCCGGTGGAGACCGTCTTCAGACTGCGGATTCTCTCCGCCGCGGCTCCGCCGGCCTGCGCCGCGGAGCTTTCGACGCCGGCGGTCCAGCCGGCGTCGACGTACCCGGTGGCTCCCGCGAACGGGTTGTCCACCGGGACCTCCGGCGTGGGGCTGGGGGTGGGCGACGGGGTGGGGACGTCGTCGTCCTGCTCGGTGGCGTTCCACAGCACGGCGCTGCTGCCGGTGATCTGGCTGCTGCGGGAGTCGAACGTCGCCGAGCCGTTCAGCGTGTCGTCGTCCTGGGCCGCGGACACGATGACCATCTGCGGGATGTCCCAGTTCGCCGGGGTGAAGGTCAGCGTCGGCCAGGCGGTGAGGTCCCTGTCGCCGCCCACCCGGGCCGTGCCGACGGTGACGTTGCCCGGCGGTTGCCGGTTGAGCTTCACCTGGACGCTCGCCGTGCCCCCCTCCGGCACGGTGAGCGACGTGGGAGAGATGACGATGCGCAGCGGGGCGGGCGTGGGCGTCGCGCTCGGCGAAGGGCTGGGGCTGGGCGAAGGGCTGGGGCTCGGGGACGGGGAGGGGCTCGGGGGCGGGAACAGGATGACCTCGCACGGCACCCCGTTGATCGCGAAGTCCGCAGGAGGCGGGTTGCTTCCCGTCCAGGACCCGTTGAAGCCGACGGTGAAGGAGCCGGCCGGGCCCCAGGACTGCCCCTTGGCGGTGACCCGGGCGCCCGACTGGCTCCACTGGGCGGACCAGCCCTGGGTGATCCGCTGGGACCCCGGGAAGGTGAAGGTGAGCGTCCAGTACGTGAGGGGTTCACTGTTCTTGACGGCGACGGTGGCCGTGAACCCGCCCGAGCCGGTGCCCCACTGGGAGCTGGAGTAGGTCACCTCGCAGGTGAGGGCCGCGTGGGCGGCGGCGACGGTGCCGGTGACGAGCCCCGCCGCGGCGAGCGCCGCGGCCATGGCCACCGCCAGGATCCTGCGTCGTAATCGGCCCTTGCCCAGTCCCATGAAAGATCATCTCCATGACGTGGCCGTGGGGGGCCCGCCGTCTTCGCGCGACGGCGGCCTTCGGGTCCCATCCCGGTTCGATGCGAGGCGGTGGCGCTTCCAGGTTCGGTGCCCTGTCTAGAGGTGTACAACAGGGGGCGGCCGATGCGCCGTCACGGGCCGGTGGCGGCGGGCCGGAGGACCGGGCCCGGGCGCGCGGACGGCTCCGGCACCTTGGAAAACGCGGCGGGGCGGGGTCCGGCCGGACGCGGAAACCGGTGAAAGATTCAGCTCACGCCGGACGCCGCCGTCTCGGCGGGCTCGCTCTCAGGCTCGCTCTCGGGCCGGGTCGTCTGGACGAAGGTGACCTCCGGGAGCGGCACCGCGCGCCCGGACTCGTCGACGAAGGCCACGGCGAGGCGCTCGCCGGTGAGGCTGCTGCGGCGTTCGATGGACGGGCCGGCCTCGTGGGGGCGGTGAACGTCGCCCCATTGCTGGAGCGCGCCGAGCACGACGCGCAGGTCTTCGCCCGCGGGCGTGAGGTGGTAGCCGTGGCGCGCGCGCCTGCCGGCCTCGCTGTAGGGACGCCGCTCCAGGATGCCGGCTTCGACCAGGCGCGCCAGGCGGTCGGTGAGCAGGTCGGTGGAGATGCCGAGGCCGGTCTGGATGTCTCCGAACCGGGTGCGGCCCTGGAACACCTCGCGAAGGACCAGGACCATCCACGGGTCGCCGATCACTTCGAGGCTGCGCTGGATCGAGCACTGAGCGTCCAGCATGGCGCGGCGGGTCGTCCTTCTCACGCGCCCAGGATACCTCTCACTTGTTTTTTCCAAGCGAGATGCTAGCTTGGTTTTACCAAGCCAGGTGGTCCACCGGAGGTACGCTGAGAAGCGGAGGGCCAGGTGGGCCGCCCTCAGCGGCCATCACGCGCGTCCCGGATCCGTCCGGCGCTCGCCGCCGGTCCGGTTCCGCCATCCATGAAAGAAGAGACGACATGAACATCGACAACGCCGTTGCCGTGGTGACCGGCGGCAATCGCGGCCTCGGCCGCGCCTTCGTGACGCAGCTGCTCGACCGCGGCGCCAAGGTGTACGCGGCGGCCCGCAGGCCGGAGACCGTCGACGTGCCCGGCGCGGTGCCGCTGCGGCTGGACATCACCGACCCCGAGTCGGTGGCGCAGGCCGCCAAGATCGCTGCCGACGCGACCCTGCTCGTCAACAACGCGGGCGTCTCCACGCACGCCGGGCTGGTCGACGGCGACTTCGGCGACATCCGCCTGGAGATGGAGACCCACTACTTCGGCAGCCTCGCCGTGACGCGCGCGTTCGCGCCGGTGATCGAGGCCAACGGGGGCGGCGCGATCCTCAACGTGCTGTCGGTGCTCTCGTGGGTGCACGTGCCGGTGTACGGCGGCTACAGCGTCGCCAAGGCCGCCGAGTGGGCGATGACCAACGTGGTCCGGCAGGAGCTGGCCCCGAAGGGCATCCGGGTGACGAGCCTGCACGTCGGCTACATGGACACCGACATGGCCTCCTACGTCGCCCCCGAGAACAAGTCGGACCCGGCCGCGGTGGCCTCCGCCGCCCTGGACGGCATCGCCGCCGGCGAGGCGGAGGTCATATTCGACGAGTTCAGCCGCACCAGCAAGCAGAACCTCTCGGCGCCTCTGTCCTGAGGGCCGCTCGTCCCGAAGCCGGGGCTAGGCGGTGCGGGTGTGAGCGCGGGGGGCCGCCCCGGCCCGGCGGGGCCGGGGGCCGCGGAACCAGAAGGTCGCTCGACCTTCGTCGGGTGTTTCCTCCCAGGTCATGCGTGATCGGCAGGTTGGACCAGTGGCACCGGCGGCACCACGTCCGTGGTGTCGCGTGCCGCTGTTCTGACCGCCGCCGCAGCCGTCCCGTACGGGGCGGGCGCGGCACCCGCAGGGAACGAGAAACACACCAATGATCGGTTTTCGCTCGGCCGCAGCCGCCGCCGTCATCGCCGGGGCCGCCGCCGTGGCCATCCCGGGCGCCGCGCTCGCGGACCCCGGAGAGTCCGCCAGGCACCACAAGAGCTTCGACCTCCAGGCGCACCGCGGCGGGCTCGGGCTCGTGGTCGAGAGCACCCTGGACTCCTTCGCCAACGGGCTGCGCGTGGGCGTCACCACGCTGGAGCTGGACATCCAGATCACCGAGGACGGCAAGGCCGTCGTCACCCACGACCGCAAGACCGACGGCCGCAAGTGCCAGGACACCGGCCCGGTGACCCCCGGCGACCCCGAGTACCCCTACATCGGCAAGTACATCAACACCCTCAGCCTCGCTCAGGTGAAGACGCTGGACTGCGGCTCCAAGCCGCTCGCCGAGTTCCCCGGGCAGCGTCCCGCCCCCGGTGCGCGGATGCCGCAGCTCAGCGAGGTGTTCGACCTGGTCAAGCGCTTCCACGCCAACAAGGTGATGATGAACGTCGAGACCAAGGTCGAGGCGGGAGCGCCGGAGCAGACCGCCCCGCGCGAGCAGTTCGTGCAGGTCGCAGCCCAGGAGATCCGGAAGGCGCACATGCTGCGCCAGGTCACCATCCAGAGCTTCGACTGGGGCTCGCTGATGCGCATGCGCGAGGTCGAGCCGCGGCTGCCGCTCGTGGCGCTCACCAACTACGACTTCCTGCAGACCGGCCAGCCGGGCGCCTCTCCGTGGCTCGGCGGCATCGACGTCGACGACTTCGGCGGCGACCCGCTGAAGGCGATCAAGTCCTTCGGGGCCGACGCGTTCTCGCCCGTCCACGGGTTCCCGCAGAACGGGAAGGTCACCGACCCCGGGTACCGGCCCTACGTCACCAGGCAGATGGTGGACCAGGCCCACCGCCTCGGGCTGAAGGTGATCCCCTGGACCGTCGACGACGAGCCCACGATCAACAAGCTCATCGACGACGGCGTCGACGGCCTCATCACCGACTACCCCGACCGCCTGCGCACGGTGCTCGACGCGCGCGGTTTCACGCTCCCCAAGCAGTACTCCGGCCCTCGCGCCTGATCGGCGCATCCCCGCGTCCGATGGGCGGCCGCCGCCCAAGGCCCGCGCGCCGCCCATCGGCCCCGGTCACTGCGCGACAATCGATTCCGTGCAGTTCGGTATCCTCGGCCCGCTCGAGGTGCGGACGGACGAGGGAGATCCCGTCCACGTCGGCGGGCCCCGCCCGCGGGCGCTGCTCGCGCTGCTCCTGCTCGACGCGGGGCGGCTCGTCGGCGTCGACCGCCTGATCGACGGGCAGTACGGCGACCGCCCCCCGGCGGGCGCCGCCAACGCCGTCCAGGCCCAGGTCTCCCGGCTCCGGCGAGCCCTGCCGCCCGGCCTGGTCGAGTTCCACGGCGCGGGGTACCGGCTCGCGGTGGATCCCGGCGACGTCGACGCGTGCCGGTTCGAAGAGCTCACCCGCGAGGGGCGCGGGCTCCTGGTCACCGGACGGCACGACCGCGCGGCGGCCGTGCTGCGTGACGCGCTCGGGCTGTGGCGGGGTCCCGCGCTGGCCGACGTGGCGAGCGCGCCGTTCGCCGCGGCGCAGGCCTCCCGGCTGGAGGAACTGCGGCTGACGGCCCGCGAAGACCTCGCCGAAGCCGAGCTGGCCCTGCCCGCGGGCACCTCGGCCGCCGAGCTGCGGCGGCTGGTGGCCGACCACCCGCTGCGCGAACGCCTGGCCGGCCAGCTCATGCGGGCGCTGCACGCCGAGGGGCGGCGGGCCGCGGCGCTCGCCGTCTTCGCCGACCTGCGGCGGCTGCTCGCGGACGAGCTGGGCGCCGACCCCTCGCCGGAGCTTTCCGCGCTGCACCTGGCGCTCCTGCGCGACGGCGGCGACGGCGGCGACGGCGACGGCGGTGGCGGTGGTGGCGGTCGCGGTGGCGAGGCGCGGCGGCGGGCGCCGTCCCGGCTGCCCGCGCCGCTCACCGGCCTCGTGGGACGCGAGGAAGAACTGGCCCGCATCGGCGCGCTCCGAGATCGGCGGCTGGTCACCCTGACCGGGCCGGGCGGCACCGGCAAGACCCGGCTGGCCGTCGAGGCGGCCCGCCGCCGCTCGCCGGAGGCCTGCTTCGTCGACCTGTCTCCGATGGAGGACGCCGAGCAGATCGCCCCCGCGGTGCTGACCGCCCTCGGGCTGCGCGAGGCGGGGCTGCAGCCGCCGGCGCCGGGCGCTCCCGCCGACCCGGGCGAGCGGCTCGTGGCGGCGCTCGCCGACCGAGAGCTGCTGCTCGTCCTGGACAACTGCGAGCACCTGGTCGCCGGGGCCGCCGCGCTCGCCCGCCGCCTGCTCGACGCCTGCCCCGGGCTGTCCATTCTGTGCACCAGCCGTGAGCCGCTGGGGCTCACCGGCGAGACGCTCGTCCCGGTGCCCCCGCTCGCGGTGCCGCCCCCGGGCGCCGGCGGAGACGACGCGCTCGCCTACCCCGCGGTGCGCCTGTTCCTCGAACGGGCCGCCGCCGTGCGTCCCGGCGTGACCATGCGGCCGGAGTTCGCCGAGATCTGCGCGGCGCTCGACGGCCTGCCGCTGGCCATCGAGCTGGCGGCTGCCAGGCTCAGGTCCTTCACCGCCGAGGAGATCGCCGCGCGCCTGAGCGAGCACGGCAGGTTCGCCCTGCTCTCCCGCGGCGACCGCACCGCGGCGGCCCGGCACCGGACGCTCCACGCCGTCGTCGACTGGAGCTGGAGCCTGCTCGGCCCGGCCGAACAGGCGTTCGCCCGGCGGTTCTCGGTGTTCTCGGGGGGCGCCTCTCTTGAGGCCGTCGAACGCGTGTGCGGCGACGGCGAGCTGCTCGCCGACCTGGTGGACAAGTCGCTCATCGAGGCGGACGGCGGGCGCTACCGCATGCTGGAGACCATCCGCCTGTTCTGCGCGCAGCGGCTGGAGGAGTCCGGGGAACAGCCGCGCGTACGGGCCGAGCACGCCGCCCACCACCTGCGTCTGGCGCGGCGCGCCGACCCCTGGCTGCGAAGGGCCGAGCAGCTCGAATGGCTGGCGCGGCTGTCCGCCGAGGACGGCAACGTGCGGGCCGCGCTCACCTACGCCGGGAAGGACGACCCCGCCACCGGGCTGCGGCTGGTCGCGGCGCTGGCGGCGTACTGGTGGCTGAGCGGGCGGCGCGGCCAGGCCGCCTCCTCGGCGCTCCGGCTGCTCGAACGGGTCGGCGCCGAGCCGCCCGCCGGGCTGGAGGAGGAGTACGTCCTGTGCGTGCTGAACGCCCTGCCGCACGTCCTGCCGGAGCAGTGGGCGCGGGCCGAGCAGATCATGCGGTCGCTGCCCCATCCGGTGCGCTATCCGTTCACCAACGCGCTGTGGGGGATGGCCGCCGGGCCGCCCGCCCCCGAGGGCGCCGCCGAGAGGGGGCGGCTGCTCGGCTCCGACCCGTGGAGCCTCGCCACCTCCCGGCTGGGGAACGCGTTGCTGCTCCTGCTCGACGGCAGGATCGCCGACGCCGAGCGAGAGCTGGAGGCGACGCTGTCCGCCTTCCGTTCCCTGGGCGAGCGGTGGGGGATGGCGCAGCCGCTGGAATGGCTGGCGCTGATCCGCGGCAGGCGCGGCGAGTGGGCGAGGGCGCGGCGGCTCTGGGCGGAGGCCCTCGGCCTGTACGAGCAGCTCGGCGCCCTGGAGGAGATGGTGGACGTGCTGTGCCGCCGGGCCGAGGCGATGCTGCGCGAGGGCGACTTCGCGGCGGCCCGCGCCGACCTGGCACGCGCCGCCGAGCTGGCGCGGATGACCAGCCCGTCGCGCCGGTCCCCGTGGGTCGAGCTGGGCCGCGGCGAGCTGGCCCGCCTGTCCGGCGACCACGCCGAGGCGCGCGACCGTTACCGGGCGGCGCTCGACGCGGCCGCGGGCGGCGCCTTCGCCACCGCCGGGGTCCTGCCGGTGGCGCACACCGCGATGGGACGGCTGGCCGAGGTGGAGGGCGACCTCGCCGCGGCCGTGAGCCACCACGGGGAGGCGCTGCGCCTGGCGGGCTCGACGAGGGTGGTGGCCATGGAGATGGCCGACATCGCGGAAGGCCGCGCGGGACCCGCCCTGCTCGACGGCGCGGGCGAGCGCGCCGCGTTCCTGCTCGGCGTCGCGGTGGCCCTGCGCGGCACCGCGGTCACCGGCGACCGCGACGTCGCCCGCGTCGCCGCGGGGGCCACCGGCCTGATCGGGCCGGACGTCTTCGCCGCCCGCTTCGCCGAGGGCGCCGCCCTGACCCCCGGCCAGGCGCTGGCGGCCCTCGGCCTTCGCTGACAGACCTCCGCCGGGCCGTCAGCCGGCCGTCGGCGGACCGTCAGCGCCGCCCGGCACCCTCGGGGCATGGACAACACCACCATCCTGATCTCCGGCGCGGGGATAGCCGGGCCCGCCCTCGGCTGCCTGCTCAGGGCATACGGGTTCGGCGTCACCGTCGTGGAGAAGGCCCCGGCGCCGCGTCCCGGCGGGCAGGCCGTCGACTTCAAGGGCGAGACGCACCTTTCGGTGCTGCGGAGCATGGGGATCCTCGCGGACGTCCGCCGGATGCGGACCGGCGGCGCCGACCAGGAGATCGTCGACGCCGGCGGCCGTCGTCTGGCGGTGATGCCCGGGGAGTTCACCGGCGGCGATGTGGAGATCCGGCGCGGCGACCTGTCGCGGCTGCTGTATGACAGAAGCTCCGCGGCGGGGTGCGAGTACGTGTTCGGGGACTCCCTCACCTCGCTCACCGAGACGGCGGACGGCGTGCACGTGACCTTCGAACGCGGCGCTCCCCGCACGTTCGGCCTGGTGGTCGGCGCGGACGGCATCCACTCCAACGTCCGCGGGCTGGCCTTCGGCCCGGAGCGCGACCATGTCCGCCACCTCGGGCACTACTACGCCCTCGCGGAGCTGCCCGAGAGCGTCGGGGACGTCCCGCGGATGTACAACGAGCCGGGCAGGATGGTCGCCGCCGGCGGGCCGAAGGGGCCGGCCTTCTTCGTCTTCGCCTCGCCTGAGCTCTCGTACGACCGCTACGACACCGAGGCGATGAAGCGCGTCGTCATCGACGCCTACGCCGGGATGGGCTGGCGGACGCCGGAGATTCTGGAGCAGGTGCGGCGCGCGGAGGACCTCTACCTCGACTCGATCAGCCAGGTGCGCGTCGATCACTATGCCAAGGGACGGGTGGTGCTGCTCGGGGACACCGCCTACGGCAACACGCTCGGCGGGTTCGGCACCGGCCTCGCCGTGGTCGGCGCCTACGTCCTCGCGGGAGAGCTGGCGATGGCCGGCGGCGACCACCAGGCGGCCTTCCGGCGCTACGAGGAGCTCCTCCGGCCCTACGCGAAGATCGCCAGGAACGGGAACGCGGGCCCGTTCCTGGCGCCGGGCACTCCCGGCAGGATCCGCATGCGCAACCGGATCTTCAAAAGCCGCCTGCTGCTCAAGGGCATGCTGAAGATGACCGACATGTTCGCCACCGGCATCACCCTTCCGGACTATCCGTCCCCTGCGCGCCGCTGACCGCCCGTCCGCACGTCTCAGGAGGCCAGGAACTCCTCCGAGATCTGCCAGAGGCGGGCGGCGGCCTCGGGGTCGACGGCGTAGGCCGCGACTCCGGTGCGGGTGCCGGGCCGGTTCGGCCCGGCCTCTTCGCAGTCCTCGAAGTAGCGCCCGCCGATGCCGTCGAGCAGCGGCGAGGTGGCGACGAGCACGGAGGTCGCGGCCCCCTGCTCGGGGGTCTTCCAGTCGGTCACGGCGGTGGGGTTCGCGGTGCGCAGCCGCTCGATCTCCTCCATGGAGACGTGCCGCTGCAGGTTGGTGCGGATCCCTCCGGGGTGCAGGGCGTTGACGGTGATGCCGTCGTCCGCCCATCGCCCGGTCGCCTCGACCGCGAACAGGACGTTCGCCGTCTTGGACTGGCCGTAGGCGGTCCACGGGTCGTACGGGCGCTCCCGGTAGTGGATGTCCTCGAAGACGATCGGGGAGCGCAGGTGCGCGGAGGAGCTGACGGACACGACGCGGGCGCCGCCCGCCGCGGCGAGCGCCGGGCGCAGGGCGGTGGCGAGCCCGAAGTGGCCGAGGTGGTTGGTGGCGAACTGCAGTTCCCAGCCTTCCGGCGTGCGGGTCTCCGGGGCGGCCATCACGCCGGCGTTTCCGACGAGGATGTGGAGCGGCCCGCCCCACGCGGCGGCGAAGGCGGCGACCGACGCCCGGTCGGCGAGGTCCAGCGGCGCGACGTGGACCTCCTTGTTGCCGGTGGTGGCGATGATGTCGTCGGCGGTGCGGCGGCCCGCCTCCGGGTCGCGGACGGCCAGGGTGACCTCCGCGCCGGCGCCGGCGAGCGCGCGGGCGGTCTCGACGCCGATGCCGGAGGCTCCGCCGGTCACGATGGCGCGGCGGCCGGTGAGGTCGATGCCGTCCACGACTTGCGCGGCGGTGGACGAGGCGCTGAACGGTGTGGTGATGCGAGGTGCCGTGGTCATGTCGGTGCCTGATTTCGCTCGGCGATGCGGATGGGGAGGCCCACGCGGTACGCTGCAAGCGGAGGATCCTCCAGTTGGGTGGACTCTAATCGGAGCTTCCTCCGTTTGGCAAACGGCGCCCGCGGATGGGACAGTCGCAGGGACGCTCCGGCGGACGGACGAGGAGGAACGCGACGTGTCGGTCACCGGCTCCCGGCCGCTTCGCGCGGACGCCCGGCGCAACCGCGAGCGGCTTCTCGACGCCGCCGTGCGCGCGTTCGCCCACGACGGGCCCGACGTGACGCTCGACGCGATCGCCAAGGCGGCGGGAGTCGGCATCGGCACGCTCTACCGCCACTTCCCCACCCGCGAGGCGCTGGTCGAGGCGGCGTACCGCAACGAGCTCGCACGGCTGTGCGACGCCGTGCCCGATCTGCTCTCGGCCATGCCGCCGGTCGAGGCGACGCGCGCATGGATGGACCGCTTCCTGGACTACATGACGACCAAGCGGGGCATGGCCGACGCGCTGCGCGCGGTCATCGCCTCTGGCGGCGACCCGTTCGCGCAGAGCCGCGACCGGCTGATCGGCGCCATCGGGGCGCTGCTCGGTGCGGGGGCGGCGGCGGGCGTCGTGCGCGCGGACGTGGAACCGGCCGATGTGCTCACCGGGCTGGGCGGCGTCACCCTCGCCGCGGGCGCCCCCGCCCAACGCGCCCAGGCCGGCCGTCTGCTCGACCTGCTGATGGACGGCCTCCGCTACGGCGCCGCCTCCTGATCGGCGCCCCCTGATCGCCGCCCCCGTGATCGGCGCCTGCCACCATGGCGCCGCCCGCTGACCGTCACTACTCCCGGGCGAGGGCGATCTCGCCGCGATCGGCGCCGCCGGACGGCCCGGCAGGGGGCGCGGCCGAGGCCAGGTGGACGGCGGGGTTGCCGCGCCAGTGGGCGCGAGGGGCGACCTCCTCGCCTTTCATCAGGAAGGAGTCGGCGTCGAGCACGGCGCCGTCGCCCATGCGCACGCCGTAGTGCACCAGGGCGTTGGTCCCCAGGCTGCAGCCCGCGCCGATCGCGATGTGGTCGGACTTGAACGTCCCGTCCTCCAGCGAGTGCGCCTGGATCAGGCTCTTCTGGGCGAGCGTGCAGTCGTCGCCGACCGTGACCAGCGTCCGCTCCGGTATGTAGCAGCCGTCGTCGAAGACCCTGCGCCCGATGCGCACCCCGGCCAGCCGCCAGGCGAGGTTCTTGTACGGCGTGCCGTTGAGCATGTCCAGGTAGAGCGGGTTGGTGAGCTTCCACATCCGCTCGTGCCACCAGTAGTAGGGCTGGTAGATCGAGCAGAACCGCGGCGCCAGCGCGCGGAAGCCGGTGGCCAGGCGCTCGGCCAGCACGAAGTAGGCCAGGGTGAACACCACCGCTCCGGCGATGCCGGCGGCGATCGCCGGAGCGCCGACGGCGCCGTAGAGGCGGGCGGCGGCCATGGCCAGCAGGATCAGGCCGAGGACGTGCAGCCACCGGCTGACCAGGTAGAGCGCGATGGTCACCGTGTTGTGGCGGGTCTTCGCGGCCAGACGCCGGCGCAGCTCCTCCCCGGTCTTGAGATGGTCGAAGCGGGTGTCGCGCTGCACCGAGCGCGGGATCTCGAAGCAGGGGGAGCCGAGGAGCCCGACGTCCTGCCTCAGGGGCCCGTCGATGGGCAGCATGACCTTGGTCGCGAGCAGGCAGTTGTCGCCGGTGCGGCTCTGGGCCGGGTAGGCGATGTCGTTGCCGACGAAGGTGTGCGCGCCGATCGTCGCGCGCGACAGCCGGAACGCCCCGGCGGAGAAGTCGGCGTTGACGATCGACAGCCCGTCCGACACCATCGTGCCGCTGCCGACCGTGGCCAGGTGCGGGGACTCGTGCTTGTGCTGCAGGCCGAAGTTGGACCCCGTCTGCTCGACCTTCGACAGGTCGTACCCAAGGCAGCGCAGGTAGTGGACGATCCACGAGCTGTCGCCGAACAGATGCGTGAAGACCTGCGTGTTGGTGACCCGCGCGACCGCCCGGTGCGCCCAGTAGTGGAAGCCGTAGAGCGGGTAGTCCCGGCCCTCGCGCAGGGCCCGGCGCAGCAGGCGGGGGACGGTCGCCAGGAAGGCGAACCCGGCCGCCAGCCCGCCGAAGTAGACGACGAGCGAGGCGGCCACCGCGTCCCGGTAGGCCGGCCACGCCGTCAGATCCCTGGGACGGGTGGTGTCCGCCAGTTCGGCGAGGACGGGGAACCGCGTGCCCAGCCAGTGCAGGCCGCCGATGCCCAGCGGCAGGTACACGCCGAGGATGGTCAGCAGTTGCATGGCGCCGAAGCGGGTGGTGCGCCACCTGCCGCAGCGCGCCCGTTCCAGGGCCAGGTAGTCGGTGGCGGCCGGCTGGGCGGGCGACCCGTGCCAGCGTTCGCCGTCCGGCACCGCCTGCGCGGACTGGAGCGAGGATGAGTGGCCGAGCTGGGCGCGGTCGCCGATGGAGGCGCCGATGTCGATCACCGTCCGCTCGCCGACGAAGGCGTCCTCGCCTATGGTCACCGGTCCGGTCTCGATCACGCCCGCGCGTGCCCGGTAGCAGGTGAAGAAGGAGTCCTTGCGGATCACCGTGCCGCCGCCGATGGTCAGCAGGTCGGTGCAGACAGGAACGTTCCTGGACAGGATGAGCGTGCCGGGGCCGATGCGCGCGCCGAGCGCGCGCAGGTACAGCACGTACAGCGGAGAGCCCGCGAACATGGCGAGCGGGCTGGTGCGCACCAGCGTCTTGACCGTCCAGAACCGCAGGTAGGCCAGGCTCCAGACCCGTACGGCGCCGGGTTTCCAGCGGCCGACGAGCGTCCATTTGGCCGCGATCGGCACCGCGCACAGCGTCACGAAGAAGGCCGCGCCGGCCGCGGCCGACCGCGCGTAGATCTCGGCCGTGCCGGTCGCGCCGGACACCCAGCGGTAGCAGCGGGCCAGCAGCAGCGCGCCGAGGAAGGAGTACCCGAGGAACAGAAGCGCCTGCAGGAGCCCGCACAGCAGGTACCCGGCGGTGCTCGCCCGGACCGGCGCCGTCGCCGGCGGCGCCTCGGTCGCGTGCCCGGACGCGGCGGCGGCCCCGGCCGTGAGGACGCGCGCCAGGTCGCGGACGGTGGGGTGCAGGTAGACGTCCTTGATCGACACCGGCGGCAGGTCGGCGCGTTCCCTGACCCTCGCGCAGAAACGCGTCATCAGCAGCGAGTTGGCGCCGAGCTCGTCGAAGAAGTGGCTGTCGACCGAGACCTGTTCCACCCCGGCCACGTCGGCCAGCACGTCCGCGAGCGTGCTCTCGGCGGCGGTCGACGGGGCCACGTACGGCCGTGCGGTGGAGAGGCCGCGGGGCCCCGAGGGCGGCGGCAGGTTCTTGCGGTCGGCCTTGGTGCTCAGCAGCATCGGGATGCCGGGCAGCGGTTCCAGGTAGGCCGGGATCATGTACCCGGGCAGGCGCCCGCGCAGCTCGCGGTAGATCCGCTCGGCGTCCACCCCGGGTCCGTCGTCGCGGGCGCTGTAGTAGGCCACCAGCTCCACCACGCCGGGCTCCGGCTCGAAGGTGTCCACCACGGCCTGGGCGACGCCCGGGACCTGGAGCAGCACCGACTCGATCTCCGACAGCTCGACCCGGTAGCCGTTGATCTGCACCTGGGTGTCGATGCGGCCGTGGTACTCGATCTCGCCGTCGTCGTTGATCCGGCCGAGGTCGCCGGTCCGGTAGATGCGGCCGGACGGGTTGCCGGGGATGCCGAGGAAGTCGGGGATGAAGGCCCGTTCTGTCAGGTCGTCGCGGTTGACGTACCCGCGGGCGAGCCCGACTCCGGCGATGCCGATCTCGCCGAGCTCACCGGGGGGCAGCGCGCGCGGCCCGGCCGGGTCGAGGATGGCCACCGCGTAGGTCGGCAGCGGGACGCCGAGCGTCACCGGCCGGGCAGGGTCGAGCTCGGCCCAGGTGGCGGTGACGGTGGCCTCGGTCGGGCCGTACACGTTCAGGAACCGGCGGCCGGGCCGGTGCCAGCGGCGCACGAGGTCGGCGGGGCACGCCTCTCCCGAGACCAGCAGGAAGCGCAGGCCGGGAAGGTCCTCGTCGAGGGTGGCCAGCAGGGTGGGCACGCAGCACAGGGCGGTGACCTTCCGGTCCCGCAGGAAGCCGGACAGGTCACGGCCGAGCAGCGTCGCCCCCGGAGGCCGCGGCACGAGGGTCGCGCCGGACAGCAGCGGCACCCAGATCTCCTCCACCGAGAAGTCGAAGGCGATGGTCATGCCCTGGTACACCCGGTCGCCGGGGGCCAGCCCGTAGGCGTCGACGGCGACGCGGACGAAGTTGCAGATCGACGCGTGCTCGACGGCCACGCCCTTGGGGCGGCCCGTGGTGCCGGAGGTGTAGACGATGTAGCACAGCTCGCCCGCCGGCTCCCCCCGCTCCTCGCCGGTCAGCCGCCGGCCGTCCTCGGCCTCGATCAGCGGCTCCACCTCGTCCAGGCACAGGACGGCGGCGTCGAGGTGCTCGAGGCGGTCGCGCAGGTGCGACAGCGACAGCACGGTGCGCACGCCGGCGTCCCGCGCGATGTAGGCCAGCCGGTCGGCGGGGAAACCGGCGTCCAGCGGCACGTACGCCGCGTTGATCTTCAAGGCGGCGAGCATGCCGACGTAGGAGCACACGGCGCGGTCGAAGACCAGCGCGATGCGCTCGCCGGGCTGTGCGCCCTGTTTCAGCAGGTGGCGGGCGAGCCGGTTGGCCCGCGCGTCGAGCTCGTCGTAGGTGAGCGTGACCTCCGCGGCGTCGACCGCCGTCCGGGCGTGCTCCCCGGTGGCGCGCAGCCGGTCGCACAGCTCCTCGAACAGGTGGTCCAGCCGCTCGCCGTCCCGCCGCAGGGCCGCCTGCGGACCGCCGGCGCCGATCAGGACGTGCCCGGCGGGGGCGTTGCCCCGCCGGGGATCGGCGCGCCCGGCGTCTCGGACCTCGGCCTGTCTGGTCATGCTGCCTCCATCAACCCCCGCGGGCCCTCGTCGTGCCGGACCGTCAGGCCGCCACCAGGCTGCACGCGGTGACGGCATCGACGAGGATGGAGCACGCGGTCTCGACGACGTCGGCGGTGACGTTCAGGGGCGGCAGGATCCGCACGACGCAGTCCGCGCGCCCGCCGACCTCGATGATCAGCCCCCGGCGCAGGGCGGCGCCCTGGACGCGGTGCGCCAGCTCGGTGGCGGGGGCGCCGTCGCGCGGGTCGGCCAGCTCCACGCCCCACATCAGGCCGACGCCGCGCACCTCACGGACCCAGGGGTTGGCCGTCAGCGGGGCCAGCCGCTCGGCGACCTGCTCGCCGCGCCGCCGGACGTTGCCGAGCACGTCGTCGCGGAGCATGACGCGCACGGCCTCCGCCCCCGAGGCGAAGGCGAGCTGGTTGCCGCGGAAGGTGCCGATGTGCGCGCCGGGCGCCCACACGTCGAGCCGCCGGTCGTAGAGGATGATCGCCACGGGCAGGCCCATGCCGCTCAGCCCCTTGGACGCGACGATCACGTCGGGCTCGATGTCGTACCTCTCGAAGGCGAACCACGTGCCCGTGCGCCCGCAGCCGGTCTGCACCTCGTCCACGATCAGGGGGATGTCCAGTTCGCGGGTCAGCGCGCGCACGCGCCGGGCGAAGGCGCGGCGGGCCGGGATGACGCCGCCCTCACCCTGGACGATCTCCAGGATGACCGCGGCGGGCAGCGGGACGCCGCCGTTCCCGTCGTGCAGCGACCGTTCGAGCTGTCCGGCGCAGTTGGTGTCGCAGGTGCCGGCCGACAGGCCGAGCGGGCAGCGCGCGCAGTAGGAGTAGGGGGAGAAGTGGATCCCGGGGACGCCGTTGGCCACCGGCTGCTTCTGCCGCACGAGGCCGCTGAGCGCCATCGCCGCGTGGCCGCTGCCGTGGAAGCCGCCCTGGAAGGCGACGACGTCGCCGCGGCCGGTGGCGATCTTGCACAGTTTGACCGCGGCGTCGACGGCGTCGCCTCCGGTGGGCCCGCAGAAGTGCACCTTCATGCGGTCGCGCAGCGCGGCGGGGAGCATCGACAGCTGTGCCTCGGTGAAGGCGTCCTTGGCCGGGGTCGGGAAGTCCAGGCCGTGGGTGAGCCGGGTGAGCTGCGCCGTGGCGGCCCGCACGAGCTCTGGGTGGTTGTGCCCCAGGGACAGAACGCCGGCGCCGGTCAGGAAGTCGATGAAGACGTTGCCGTCCAGATCGCGGACGAAGCTCCCCGACGCCTCGGCGATGGCGATCGGGAGGCGGCGCGGATAGGTGCGCGCGTTCGACTCGCGGACGGCCTGCCGGTCGAGCAATTCGGCCGAACGCGGACCGGGTAGGTCGCCCTCGACCAGGGGGTGGGGCAGGATCTCGGATATGGCGCTGGGATCGGCCAGGCTCATCGGGCTCTCCTCTCAAGGCCGCCGAGGTGCTGGTTCCTTTCAAGGCGGGCCGACGTGTCCGGTTCTCCTGTTCTGGTGTTCTCCGGCCGGCTTCGCATATGTGGACTTCGTCCGGTATTGACGGTCGAAGAGGCCTTCCGCGATGGCGCTTGCGAATCATGGCCTCAGGTACACGGTTACGATTCCACCCCGGTTACCAGCACAAACTCCCCAATCCACCTCGCATCACGGCAAGCGTCGCATTTGGCGATCCAAGCGTGGGTGGACGGTTTTCGCTGATTGTGGTGGTTTGCGGAGAATGTCGCTAAGGGTGACCCCGATACGCTCCGCTGGGCGAGAGCGGTCTTTATCCGGCGAGCCGGACGACTGCGGGAATCCCATCAAAGTTTTGCGGTGACCTGACGTGATCTGTGCGATTCGAACCGTGCGCGCGGTGATCTGCGGGGGTATGGACTATTGATGTGGGCTCATGAACTAAGGGCGGTTTTGGAGTCGGCGTGTCGTACTGAAGCCCTGGGTGAGCGAATATGGCATCGAGCTCAGCGAGCCGCCGGCCGGCGCAGGGATTGCCGGCCGACGTGACGAGCTTCGTCGGACGTCGGCAGGAGATGGCCGAGGTCAAGTCGCTGCTGTCGAAGTCGAGACTGGTCACGCTCACTGGCTTCGGCGGGGTCGGCAAGACCCGGCTGGCCTCCCAGACCGCCCAGGACGTGCAGCGCGCCTTCCCCGACGGCGTATGGTTCGTCGACCTGTCAGCGCTGGACGACCCCGATCTGCTCGTGCCGACCCTGCTGGAGACCCTCCAGCTCGAGGAGCGGTCCAGCCGCCCTTCCATGGCGGCGGTCGCCGAGCACCTGGCCGACAAGAAGGCCCTGCTCATCCTGGACAACTGCGAGCATCTGCTGCACGACTGCGCTGTGCTCGTGGAGGACCTCCTGGTCATCGCGGACGGGCTCCGGATCATCATCACGAGCAGGGAGCCGCTGCGCATCCACGGCGAGCGCACCCTCGTCGTGCACCCCCTCCCCGTCCCCGACGGGGAAGGGGAGCGGCTGTCGACCGAGGCGCTCGCGGAGGTGGACGCGGTACGCCTGTTCGTGGAGCGTACCGACGCGGTGCTGCCGGGCTTCTCGGTCACCGACGACAACCGCGACGCCGTGGTGCAGATCTGCCGGCGCCTGGACGGCATCCCGCTGGCCATCGAGCTCGCGGCCGTGCGGTTGCGCGCCCTGTCGGTCCAGCAGCTCCTCGACCGGCTGGAGGACCGGTTCAAGATGCTCACGACCGGGTCGCGGACGGCCGCCCTGCGCCAGCAGACGCTGCGCGCCCTGGTCGACTGGAGTTACGGGCTGTGCACCGAGCCGGAGCGGCTCCTGTGGGCGCGCGCCTCGGTGTTCTCCGGCGGCCTGGACCTCGAGGCGGCCGAGGCCGTCTGCTCCGGCGACGGCATAGCCCGCGAGGACGTCGTGGACGTGGTCAGCGGTCTGGTGGAGAAGTCCGTGCTGGTCCGCGAGGAGTACCCCGTGGGCGTGCGCTACCGGCTGCTGGACACCGTCCGGCAGTACGGCAGGGACCGGCTCGCCGAGTCCGGCGGGCAGGCGGAGCTGCGCCGCAGGCACCGCGAGTTCTACCGCGCGGTGGCGCACCAGGCGTACGCGCTGATCTTCACCGGCGCGCAGCTCGAGTGGCAGCGCCGGCTCCGGCTGGAGCACGCCAACCTGCGGGCGGCCCTGCACGCCTGCTTCGACGACGGCGACGCCGAGGACGGCCTGCGCATGGCCACGGACCTGCTCTACCACTGGAAGACCATGCACCAGATCGGGGAGGGGCGCCGCTGGCTGGAGGACGGCCTGGCCAAGGTCACCGCACCGTGCGAGTCACGGGCCTGGGCGCTGTGCTACGGGAGCTGGATGGCGATCATCATGGGCCACATCCCGGCGGCGACCGCGATGATCGACGAGGCGCGCGAACTGGGGGAGATGCTCGAACTCCCCTCCTTGCGCGCCTACGTCGCCCTGTTCTCGGGGATGACGGCCGTCTACCGCGGCGAGATCGACACGGCGACCGGCCTCTACGAGGAGGCGCTGGCCGGGCACCGCGCCGCCGGGGACGAGCGAGGTCAGGTGCTGACGCTGACCAGGCTCTGCCTCACCTACGGGCGCAAGAGGGACGTGGAGCGGGCGGCCGCGGCCGGCGAGGAGGCGGTCCGCATCTGCGACGCCCGCGGCGAGGGCTGGCACCGTGCCTACGCCGTCATGGCCCTCGGCGTGCTGGCCTGGCGCGAGGGGGACATCGCGCGCGCCATCGACCTGGAGAAGGAGAGCCTGAGGTTCAACGGCACGATGGAGGACTGGCTCGGCGTGGGGATCAACCTGGACGTGCTGGCCTGGATCTCCGTCGCCGAGCGCGACCATGCGCGGGCGGCCCGGCTGATCGGTGCGCTGTGGGCCATGTGGCGGACCTCCGGCAGACCGCTGTTGCAGTTCGGCCATCTGCTCGTCTACCACGACGAGTGCGAGGCGAGCATCCACCAGGCGCTCGGCGAGCCCGCCTTCCGGGCCGCCCTGGACCAGGGCGCGCGGCTGTCGTTCGAGGAGGTGCTCGCCTACGCCATGCAGGAGAGGGCGCCCGCCGCCCCGGACGAGGGGGCACGCTGCACGTCCTCGCCGCTGACCCGCAGGGAGATGGAGATCGCCCGGCTGGTCGCCCAAGGGGCGAGCAACAAGGACATCGCCACCACGCTGGTCATCGCCCGGCGGACGGCCGAGGGGCACATCGAGCACATGCTGAGCAAGCTCGGCTTCCACTCGCGCGCGCAGATCGCGGTGTGGATGGCCGAGCAGGATCGCCTCGCCGGGGCGCACGAGTTCGAAGGGCCGTCCCCGGCCGCCCCGCGGGGCCCGGCGGTGGCGGGGAGCCCGGAGGCGAGGAGGGGCGCCCGGCAGCCGGGCCGGGCGGCCAGGTGAAGGTCGTGGCGCCATGCGCGGGACGCCGGGGCCGGCGGACGCGGGCGGTCCGACGGCCCCGGCGCCGCCAGGGGAGGGGGCGGGCCCGAAGGCCCGGGAGGCACAGCGGGGAAGCCCGCGCCGGGGAGCGTGAGTGACGCGGGCGCGGCGTGCGCGCCGGCCCGCCGGGCCGGCCGTCCTCAGTAGGGGAGCATTGTGCGCCCCGACGGGGTGCGCAGGTCCTGGGCTTCGTCGGCGAGGCGGCGGCGCGGCCTGCGCGCCTTCTGGCGGGCCCGGTACGCCTGCCGGCCCGCGGGGACCGCGACGGGGCCCGCCTGGTCGCGGCGGGGGTCCTCACTCATCGTCGCGGCTCTCCTCGGTCTCGGCCGGCGCGGTCTCGGGCTCGCAGGCCACCTCGAACCAGACGACCTTCCCGGTGGACAGCGGGTGGCTGCCCCACGAGGTGGAAAGCGCTTGCATCAGGTACATGCCGCGACCGCCCTCATCTCCCTCGTGGACCTCCCGGACTCGAGGCGGGGCGGGGTTGGTGTCCTGGACCTCGCAGCGCAGCGTTCCGTCGTCCATCGCCAGCGACATGACGGCGCCCCACGAGTGGCGCATGGCGTTGGTGACGACCTCGCTGACGAGCAGCTCGACGACCTCCGCCTGAGCCGAGAGGCCCCAGTCCGACAGCTTCCTGCGCACGCGCCTGCGGGTCTGCGGGACCGTGGTCGGCTCGGGGACCAGCACCCACGACGCGCGTCTGCCGGTCTGGCGCGCGGGCCAGAGGTGCACGGCCGTGCGGGCGTGCCAGCGGGTCCTTCCTGGGGTGTAAGCGGTGGTCATGCGGCACATCCGTTGGCGACGCGATGGGCGGGAGGGACACTGCGCCCGTCAGGCAGCAACTCGCCAGTGTCGTCGAAGACGACCACCCCGTTGCAGAGCAGCCCCCACCCCTGCTCCGGGTGGAACGCCACCAGGCAGGCCGCTTCGTGATCGACAGCGTTGGCCGGCGGGCACTGCGGTTGGTGTTGACACATGACTGGCACCTGAATCCGATGTGATCTCTTACTGGCGGGTCGTGTTCCTCGACATCTCGAGCATCGTCCTGTTGACGCATACCTAGTAACGGGACAACTACCCACTTTGATACCCATTCCACCCAAATGGGTGCCTATTCTTTACCTTGGGGAGTGCCCCGGCTGACCAGGCGGGACGAACGCGGCCCAGGCGATCTACCCTGCCTTCGGGAACCCAAGGAGACTCGCGGTGCTCGCTGGGGAGTCCGTTGACACGCGTCCGCCGGCGATGTTCTCATTCGTTAGTAAAGTTTCCTAACCAGTAAGGGAGGCCAGGTGCCGATCCCCCCGGCTTCACGGCACTCGCGCGTGCGCGTCCTGGCGGTCCCGGCGGTGGTCGTGCTCCTGGTCGCGGCCTGCGGCGCGGGCAGGGACACGCCCGCCGGGGCGTCCACGGGTCACGCGGCGGCAACGACGGCGGGCAAAGCGGAGGCGATGGCGGCGTCCGCCGGCCTTACCGACCCGCGGAAGAAGGACATCGCCATGCGACTGGTGTCGAGCGCGGAGAACTCCTCGCTCGAATGGCAGGCCCAGTACGGCTACATCGAGGACATCGACGACGGCCGGGGCTACACCGCCGGCATCATCGGGTTCTGCTCCGGCACCGGCGACATGCTGGAGCTCGTCGAGCTGTACACCGCGCGCGAGCCGGGCAACGTCCTGGCGAAGCATCTGCCCGCGCTGCGCGCCGTCGACGGCACCGACTCGCACAAGGGGCTCGGCCGGGAGTTCGTCAAGGACTGGAAGGCCGCGGCCAAGGACACGGCCTTCCAGACCGCGCAGGACGACGAGCGCGACCGGGTGTACTTCGACCCGGCGGTCCAGCAGGCCAAGAAGGACGGCCTGCGCGCCCTCGGCCAGTTCATCTACTACGACGCCTTCGTCATGCACGGCCCCGGCGAGGACGCCGTCAGCTTCGGCGGCATCCGCGAGACGGCGCTGAAGAAGGCCAGGCCGCCCGCGCAGGGCGGCGACGAGCAGGCCTACCTCGACGCCTTCCTCGACGCCCGCAAGGCCGCCATGAAGACCGAGGAGGCCCACGGCGACACCAGCAGGGTGGACACCGAGCAGCGGGTCTTCCTCAAGGCGGGCAACCTCGACCTGAACCCGCCGCTGTCGTGGAAGGTGTACGGCGACGATTACCTCATCGACGAGTAGGGCGCCGCGGCGCGGGAAGGCGGCGCGCCCCCACCGATGATCGGTGAAGGCCCGCAGGCCGGCGCGAGGGCGGCCTCACAAGGCCTTCAGGCCCTGGATCACCTCGCGCAGCAGGCGTTCCTCGGGCAGCTGCGAGACGGTCGCGGGAGGCCGGACGGTGACGAGACCCTGGTCGCGCAGGTCGCCGAGGAGGACCCGGGTGACGCCGAGCGACAGGCCGCTCTCTGAGGCGAGGTCGACCACCGACATGGGCTGGGCGCACATGCGCAGGATCCGCAGATGCTCGGGGCTGAGGCCCGGCTGCGGCCTGCCGCCCGGCACGGCCCTGACGATCGCGACCATGTCGAACGCGGGCCCCGAGGGCCGGGTGCGGCCCCGGGTGACGGTGTAGGGGCGGATGAGCGGTCCGGCGTCCTGGTCCAGCCAGCGTTCGCCCTCACTCATGACGCGTTCCCCTCACCCTCGTGCGCCCGCTCCCAGCCCGCCCGGAACGAAGAGAACATGTCGGGGGACGGCTGGAGCGGCTCGGCATCGGCGCGCCCCTCCGGCGCGCCGTTCGCCTGGGCCCCCGGGCTCTTGGACGCGCGCTCCGGAGCGGGCGCCTCGCGAAGCTGGGGGGCCAGACTGGCCTGGCGCACCCGGTGCGGCAGGCCGGCGCCGCGGCGAGATCCCCTGGTCTCCTCGCCGGCGCCTTTCGCGCGGTGGGCGCCTCCCGCCTCACCGGTGGGCCGGGTGGTCGCGCCGGACCGGCCGTTGCCGCTCCCGAGCGCGGCGGTGAGGCTCGGGCCGGCGCCGAACCACCCCTCGTCGCCGTCGGTGGTCTGCTCCGCCGAGGGCGGTTCCGCCGAGTGCGGCTCGGGAGATCGCTCGGTCGGCATGACCAGGCTCTCGGGCAGCAGCACGATCGCCGTGGTGCCCCCGTAGGGGGAGGGCCGCAGCGAGACGCGGATCTCCCGCCGGGCCGCGAGGCGGCCCACCACGAACAGCCCGAGCCGGTCGCTGTCGGCGAGGTCGAACTCCGGCGGGTCGGCCAGCCGCCGGTTGATCTGCTCCATCTCCTCCGGGCTCAGGCCGAGGCCGCGGTCCTCGATCTCGATGGCGAAGCCCCTGGCGACCAGCTCGCCGCGGACCTCCACGTGGGTCTGCGGCGGGGAGAAGATCGTGGCGTTCTCCACGAGCTCGGCGAGCAGGTGGATGACGTCGGTGGCCGCGGCGCCCGCCAGCGACATGCTCTCCGGTATGGCCACCTGGACGCGCAGGTAGTCCTCGACCTCCTCCACCGCGGCGCGGACGACGTCGTAGAGGGGGATCGGGTTGCGCCAGCCGCGTCCCGGGACGGCGCCGGAGAGAATGATCAGGCCCTCGGCGTGCCGCCGCATGCGGGTGGTGAGGTGGTCGATGCCGAACAGCTCGTCGAGCATCTCCGGCTCGGTGACCTTGCGCTCGAGCGCGTCCAGCATGGACAGCTGGCGGTGCAGCAGCGACTGGTTGCGGCGGGCGAGGTTCAGGAAGACCTTGCCGACGCCCTTGCGGATCTCCGCCTGCCCCACCGCCGCCTCGATCGCGGTGGTCTGCACCGAGGTGAACGCCTCTCCGACGTTGGCGACCTCCACGGTGGGGCCGGCGGCGATCGGCGGGGTCTCGGCGGCCACGTCGACGTCCTCGCCCTGCCGCAGCCGCTGGACGACGCGCGGCAGGCGCTGGTGGGCGAGTTCGAGGGCGGCGTGCTGCAGGCTGATCAGTTCGGCGGTGATGCGCCGGCCGAACCGGATGGAGACGTACAGGGAGACGCCCACCGCGATGAGGCCGAGGAACAGCGTGAGGGCGATGCGCCACAGGATCACGCCGGCCAGCGGGACGGCGCGGTCGGCGATGCGCTGCGACACGATCCCGTTCTGCCGGTCGAACGCCGTCGTCAGGGAGATGATGTTGGTTCCCCAGTTGACCGAGCCGCCGGGCAGTCTCCTGCCGGGCTGCACGTCCTGCGCCACCTGGTCCTCGATGGAGGCGAACCTGGTGTAGGTCGGGGAGTTCTGCAGCACGAGGTACGGCTGGCGCAGGTCGGGGTCCAGGAGCTGGAAGCCCATGTCGTACAGCATCCTGCGCTTGGTCACCATGGTGGTGAACACGATGCGCTCGTCGCGGGTCATGGAGCCGGCGCGCACGACGCCGGCGAGCAGGGCGGCCTGCTCGCTCATCAGGTCGCGGCTGCGGTCGATCAGCGTCACCGCTCTGGTCGGCGGGCCGATCTCCAGGTCTCCGACGAACTTGAGGCTGTCGTACACGCGGCCGACGGCGTCGGAGATCAGGCGGTAGGCGTCCAGGGTGAGCAGGCGGCTGAAGCTCCTTGAGTCGACTCGCGCCCGGATGTCGGGCAGCCGGTGCGTGGTCTCGATCAGTTCGGTCACCCGCTGGTACATCTGCGGGCTGGACTCCTGCTCCGAGGCGCTGGACAGCACGGCCTGCTCCAGCGCGCCGCGTGCCTGGTCGGTCTTGGCGCGCTGGACCTCCAGTTCGTTGAGGCCGCCGGAACCCGAGCTGAGGTAGACCACCGACTCGTAGCGCTCGTTCTGGATCTGCGTCGCCAGGGCTCCGGTGGGGACGATCAGGCTGTCGTAGATCGTCCGGACTCTGAGGAGGTCAAGACCGCTCTGGACGGTGATCATCGCGGAGTACGCCCAGATGCCCAGCAGAGACAACAGCGGCACCAGTACCAGAGTCAGGATCTTGAACTTGATGGACCTCTTACGCCCGCCCATGTGACCTCGCAGGGGAACCGCATCGTTACACGCGGGTTATTGGTGGCGAAACAGTACCAACGTGGGTCAGGTGTAGGTAGGGCCTCTAAGTAACTAAACGGGCCCTTTTCGGCGTACTAGTCGCTCCACTGTGGCAATTATCGTCTGGTTGTCAGACAATATGGTGCATGCACTCCGACGCCTCCACGACCGTCTCCGGACCCGCCGCCGTGGTCGCCGCCGCCGTCCTGTGGGGCACCGCGGGGACGGCCGGCACGCTCGCTCTGAGCGGCGCCGCCGACCCTGTGGCGCTCGCCGCGGCCCGCCTGGTGATCGGCGGCGCCGTCCTGGCGGCGGCGGCCGGGCCCGCCGCCTGGCGCCTGCTCTCCGGCGGGCGCGGGCGCGTCCTGCCGCTCACCGCCGCCGCGCTGGCCGTGGCCGCCTACCAACTGTGCTATTTCGCCGCCGTCGGCCGCACCGGCGTCGCGGTCGGGACGGTGGTGGCGATCGGCAGCGGGCCGGCCTTCACCGGCGTGCTGTCCTGGCTGCACGACGGCCGGCGGCCCGGCCGGCGCTGGACGGTCGCGACGGCCGCCGCCGTCGCAGGGTGCGCCGCCCTGGTGCTCGGCGGTCAGACCGTCGGCGTCGACCCGGGCGGCGTCCTGCTGGCCCTGCTGGGAGGGCTGCTCTACGGCTTCTACTCGGTGACCGCCGCCCGGTCGATCACCGCGGGAGCCGCCTCGGGCGCGGTCATGGGCGTGCTCTTCGGCGGCGCCGCCGTGGTGATGCTGCCGGTCCTGCTGTGGAGCGGCACGGCCTGGCTGGGGGAGCCCGGCGGGCTGCTCACCGCCGTATATCTGGGGTGCGCCACCACCGCCCTCTCCTATTTCCTCTACGGGCGGGGCCTGCGCACCACGCCGGTGGCCAGAGCGTCCACCCTGGCGCTCGCCGAGCCCGCCGTCGCCGCGCTGCTCGGCGTCGCCGTCCTGCACGAGCGGCTCACCGCCGTCTCCTGGGCGGGGCTGGCACTGCTCGGCGCCGGCCTGCTCCTGGTGGCCCTGCCCGGACCGGCCGGCGTCCCCGAGGCCGCGCCGCGCACGGCACAATCGTCGGCGTGAAGCTGCGCCCGGTCTCCACGGTCGACGCCCTCGCCGCCGCCCTGCGCCGGCGCGTGCTGTCCGGCGAGATCCCCCCTGGCACCGCGCTGCCCGAGCAGGAGCTCGGAGCCCTGTACGGCGTGGCGCGCCCGACCGTCCGCGAGGCCCTGGCCGCGCTCGTCCACGAAGGCGTGCTGCGGCGCGAGCGCAACCGCAGCGCCTACGTCCCCGAGGTCACCCGCGCCGACCTGGACGATCTGATGTACGTCCGCCGGCCGCTCGAGGCCCTCATGGCGGGCAGGCTGGCCGGCCGCCGGGTGCCGCGGGCGGACGGCGCGCTCGCCCGCATGGCCGCCCTGGCGCCGGACGCGCCGTGGGCCGACGTGGTGGCCGAGCACATGACGCTGCACGAGGAGCTCATCATCGCCGTGGGCAGCCCACGGCTGGAGCGCCTGTACGGCGTCCTCGCCGCCGAGACCCGGCTCGGGCTCGTGCGGCTGCGCACGATCTACCCCGACAGGGCGACGCTGATAGCCGAGCACATAGATCTGCTCGACGCCATCGCGCGCGGGCCGCAGGACGCCGCCAGGGCGGCCGTGGCCGCCCACCTGGACCACACATGGGGCGACGAGTGACGGCCGCCGGCGGGGTCCTGCCGGCCGGCCGGCCGCCCGGGAGCGTGCGCTGATTAGCGGCTTCGCTTGCATGGAGTGCTCGTAAGTCGTCACAATCGCGCCCATGCACGGCAACTCTGTGCCGGATACCTATGTCTACGTCACCGAAGAGGGCGTCACACGTCACTACGCCGATGGCAGCGTGGAAGCCCTCGCGTGGGAGGACGTCGTCGAGGTCCGGGTGGGCGGGGTCACGGAATCCGACATCCTCATAGTCCTGCTCGACCGCGACGGGCAAGGATGCGTGGTGCCGCGCTCGGCGACCGACGCCACCTTCCTGGCGAGGCTGCGCTATCTGCCCGACTTCGACCTCGACCGGCTGAGCGAGGCGTTCACGGCCGCCGCGCCCGCCTACGTGGTCGTGTGGCGCAGCCCCGACCCGCCGACCCCGCTGCCCGACCTCGAATACGACTGAGCCTCGAAGGCCTTCCCGTGCGGCCGCGCGCCGCCCGTCGATCAGTCACCGTGCCGGCCCGCGCCCGCGCGGAAACGGCCCACGCCCTCCTTGGCCGCCCCTCGCAGGGAGACCAGGCCGTGGCGGAACTCCTCGCGCAGGGCCTCCTCCTCCGATAGCCCTTCCTGCGCGAGGGCCGACAGCCGGTCCTGACGCATGCATTCCTGGGGCTGCCCGGCGAGCTGGAGCGCCAGCTCCTCGGCACGCGCGCGCGCCGTCCCCGGCGGCACCACCCGGTCGACCAGGCCGATGCGCAGGGCCTCCGCGGCGTCCACCGGGCGGCCGGTGAGGATCATGTCCATGGCCCGGCCCGCGCCGACGAGACGCGGCAGCCGCACCGTTCCGCCGTCGATGAGCGGGACGCCCCAGCGGCGGCAGAACACCCCGAAGGTCGCGTCCTCGGCGGCGACCCGCAGGTCGCACCAGATCGCCAGCTCCAGCCCGCCGGCCACCGCGTACCCCTCCACGGCCGCGATCACCGGCTTGGACAGGCGCATGCGGGTCGGGCCCATCGGGCCGTCCCCGTCCTCCGCGAGGCGGTTGCCGCGTTCGGTGCCGACGGCGTGCAGGTCGGCGCCGGAGCAGAAGACGCCGTTGTCGCCCCACAGCACGGCGACGGCCGCGTCGGAGGCGTCGAACGCGCGGAAGGCGTCCGCGAGCGCCGTGGCGGTCGGTCCGTCCACCGCGTTACGGACATCCGGACGGGAAAGGACGACGGTCGTGACCGGACCGGATCGCTCCAGGTGAATGCCAGACATGTGTTGAATCTAGCGAGCCTGGGGTTACGTACACAGGTTTGGACCGTTCCGTCAAGGAGCGTTGGTCGGGAGTTCAGGCCGATTGTGGCCATTGCCAGGCTATTTCGCTAGGCCCAAATGATCTTTAAGATGTGAACGGGTACCCGCGCTCGTGATGTTTGAGCCACGTGTCAACCAAAGAGACGCAATGGCCGTCTGGTATCTGCACGGTCCGGCAGTTGCCACGGTCTGGCAGGAGCAGGGTAGGGGTGGGCATGAGGGTGGGGCTTGAGGAGCGTGATGTCGCGCTCCTTGAAGTAGGCCCGCTGACCGCGTCGAGCATCTGGACGCGCTCCTATATGCGGGCTCTACTGGCGGGCGATCTGGCATGCGCCTTGATCGCCTGCGAGGCGGTCATGGGATTCAGGCTCTGGGTGGGCGCCTTCATCCCGTGGTCGGAGTTGCTGTTCGGTTTCGGACTCGCGCTGGTCGCCTGGCCGTGCGCCTTGGCGCTGGCCGGTGTCTACCGCGAGAAGAGCCACGGCGAGGGCAGCGAGGAGTTCCGCGCCGTCTTCGAGGGCGGGGTGGGGCTCACGGCGGCCGTGGCAATCGCCGCGTACGCCACCCAGACGATGATCGCCCGAAGCTACGTCATGGCGATGCTGCCGCTGGCCACGGTGCTCACGCTGGTGTTCCGCCATCGCATGCGCAAGCGGCTGCACCGGCGGCGCGCCGAGGGCGAGTACCTCCGGCGCGTCGTCGCCGTCGGGCACAGGACGGCCGTGCTCGACCTGGTCATGCAGTTCCGGCGCCAGCCGTACCACGGCATGCGCGTCGTCGCGGCGTGCCTGCCGCCGGGGCAGTATCCCGGCAACGGGCTCGACGTCGACGGCGTGCCCGTCTACGGCGACTTCGCCGACGTCGCCACCGTGGCCGACAAGGTCTCCGCCGACGCGGTCGCCGTGCTGGCCTGCCCCGAGCTGGACGGCGCCGCGCTGCGCCGGCTGGCCTGGAGCATCGAGAGCAAGGGCACCGAACTGCTGGTCGCCCCGGCCCTCATGGACGTCGCGGGCCCGCGCACCAGCATCAGGCCGGTCGCGGGGATGCCCCTGCTGCACGTCGAGCACCCCGAGTTCGACGGGACGCGCCAGATCGTCAAGAGCCTTTTCGACCGGCTGCTGGCGACGGCGGCGCTGTCGGTCCTCGCGGTTCCCATGGTGGTGATCGCCCTGCTGGTACGGGCGACCAGCCCGGGGTACGCGCTGTTCAGGCAGACCAGGGTCGGCCGCGACGGGCGGGAGTTCCAGGTCTTCAAGTTCCGCACGATGGTGCGGGACGCCGAGAAGCTCAAGTCGGAACTGGCGGATGACAACGAGTTTGACGGCGTGTTGTTCAAAATGAGGAACGATCCAAGAATCACCCGCGTCGGCGGCTACCTGCGCCGGTACTCGCTGGACGAGCTGCCGCAGTTGCTGAACGTCCTGCGCGGCGAGATGTCGCTCGTCGGCCCGCGCCCGCCGCTTCCCGAGGAGGTCGCCCAGTACGGCACGGACGTGCGCCGGCGCCTGGTCGTCAAGCCGGGCATGACCGGCCTGTGGCAGGTCAGCGGCCGGTCCGACCTGTCCTGGGAGGAGTCGGTCCGGCTGGACCTGCGGTACGTCGAGAACTGGTCGCTCATCCTCGACCTGCAGATCCTGTGGAAGACCTGGTCGGCCGTGACCCGTGGCGGAGGGGCGTACTAGTGAAGGCGCTCGTGCTCGCCGGCGGGTCCGGCACCCGTCTCAGACCGATCACCCACACCTCCGCCAAGCAACTGGTGCCGGTGGCCAACAAGCCCGTGCTGTTCTACGGGCTGGAGGCCATCGCCGCGGCGGGCGTCCGCGAGGTCGGCATGGTGGTCGGCGACACCCACGAAGAGATCGAGGCCGCCGTCGGCGACGGGTCGGCGTTCGGCCTGGAGGTCACCTACCTGCGCCAGCAGGCCCCGCTCGGCCTCGCCCACGCGGTGCTCATCGCCCGCGAGTACCTCGGCGAGGAAGACTTCGTCATGTACCTCGGCGACAACTTCATCGTCGGCGGCATCGAGCCGCTGGTGCGGCGGTTCGAGGATGAGCGCCCGGACGCCCAGATCATGCTGACCCGCGTGCCCGACCCCCGGCAGTTCGGGGTGGCCCAGCTGGACGCCGCCGGCCGGGTGGTGGGCCTGGAGGAGAAGCCCGAGAAGCCCAAGAGCGATCTCGCCCTGGTCGGCGTCTACCTGTTCAGTCCCGCGGTGCACGAGGCCGTCGCGGCGCTCAAGCCCTCCTGGCGCGGCGAGCTCGAGATCACCGAGGCGATCCAGTGGCTCATCGACGCGGGCCGTCCCGTCGCCTCCACGGTGATCTCCGGCTACTGGAAGGACACCGGCAACGTCGCCGACATGCTGGAGGTCAACCGGCTCGTGCTGGAGGACGTCGAGCAGCGGCTGGACGGCGACGTCGACGGCGCGAGCGAGATCATCGGCCGGGTCGTGGTCGAGGCGGGGGCGAAGGTCGCCAATTCCCGCATCGTCGGACCGGTGATCATTGGGGCCGGGGCCGTCGTGCGCGACTCCTACGTCGGCCCGTTCACCTCCGTGGCGGAGAACTGTCAGCTGGTGGACAGCGAGATCGAGTACTCGATCCTGCTGCGGCGCGCGTCCATTCTCGGGGTACGCCGCATCGAGGCGTCCCTGATCGGGCACGATGTCGAGGTGACGCCCGCTCCCAACACGCCCAGAGCCCACCGGCTGGTGCTCGGAGATCACAGCAAGGTGCAGATCAGCTCATGAGAGTTCTGGTAACCGGCGGCGCCGGTTTCATCGGGTCGCACTATGTCCGGACGCTGGTCAGGGGCGGTTACCCCGCGTTCGCGGGCGCCGAGGTCACGGTGCTCGACCTGCTCACCTACGCGGGCAACCTCGCCAACCTCGCGCCCGTCGAGGGCGGCTACGCCTTCGTGCACGGCGACATCTGCGACGCCGCGCTGCTCGACGAGGTCGTCCCCGGCCACGACGTGGTGGTCAACTTCGCCGCCGAGTCGCACGTCGACCGGTCCATCGACGGCCCGGGCGCGTTCGTGCGCACCAACGTGCTCGGCACCCAGGCACTGCTGCAGGCCTGCCTGTCCGCCGGGGTGCCCAAGGTCGTCCAGGTGTCCACCGACGAGGTGTACGGCTCGATCGCGGAGGGCTCCTGGGCCGAGGACGCCCCGCTCGCGCCGCGCTCGCCGTACTCCGCGGCCAAGGCGGGCGGCGACCTGATGGCCCGCGCCTACGCCGTCACCCACGGCCTGCCGGTGTCGATCACGCGCTGCGGCAACAACTACGGCCCCTACCAGTTCCCCGAGAAGGTCGTCCCGCTCTTCGTCACCAACATCCTCGAAGGCCGCACGGTCCCGCTGTACGGAGACGGCGGCAACGTGCGCGACTGGGTGCACGTGGACGACCACTGCCGCGGCATCCAGCTCGTCGCCGAGCGCGGCGAGCCGGGCGAGGTCTACCACATCGCGGGCACGGCGGAGCTGACCAACGTGGAGCTCACCCGGCGCATCCTCGCCGAGCTCGACGCCGACTGGAGCTCGGTCGAGCAGGTGCCCGACCGCAAGGGACACGACCGCCGCTACTCCCTCGACGACGCGCGGCTGCGCGCCATGGGGTACGCCCCGCGCACCGGCTTCGACGAGGGCATCGCCTCGACCGTCCGCTGGTACGCCGACAACCCGTCCTGGTGGAAGCCACTCAAGGGCGCTCGGTGAAGCGGCTGCTGGTCACGGGCGCGAAGGGCATGCTCGGCGGCGCCGTGGTCGCCGCGGCGGAACGCGATCCGGACGCGCCCGGCATCCTCGCCTGCGGGCGCGACCGCCTCGACCTGCGCTACCCCGACGGCGTGCGGGAGGTGCTGCGCGAGGAGCGTCCGGACGTCGTGGTGAACTGCGCCGGCTGGACCGCCGTGGACGACGCCGAGACCCGCGAGATCGACGCGCTCGCCGTCAACGGCCACGGCGTGCGCGCCCTCGCCCAGGGCTGCGCCGAGATCGGCGCGAGGCTGCTGCACATCTCCACCGACTACGTCTTCGACGGGACGGCCCGCGCCCCCTACGCCGAGGACGCCCCGACCCGGCCGGCCAACGCCTACGGGCGCGGCAAGCTCGCCGGCGAGCGCGCCGTCCTCGACCTGCTGCCCGAGGCCGGTTACGTCGTGCGCACCGCCTGGCTGTACGGCGCCGGCGGACGCAACTTCGTCCAGACGATGATCGGCCTGGAGGGCTCCCGCGACACCGTCAGCGTGGTCGACGACCAGCGCGGCCAGCCGACCTGGACCGGCGACCTCGCCGAGCGGCTGCTGCGGCTGGCGCGCGCCGAGGCCCCGCCCGGTGTCTACCACGGCACCAGCGGCGGCCAGACGACCTGGTACGAGCTCGCCCGCGAGATCTTCACCCTGCTCGGGGCCGACCCCGGCCGGGTGAGGCCCGTCTCCAGCGCGGCCTTCCCCTCGCCGACCGCCCGGCCCGCGTTCAGCGTCCTCGGCCACGACCGCTGGGCCGTCGCGGGCATGCCGCCCATCCGCCACTGGCGCGACGCGCTGCACGACGCCTGGCCCTCGCTCGCCGGAGGCCGGGCCTGATGTACCTGTCGGAGACACGCCGGGCCGACGCGTCCAAGACCCCGGCGGACGCGGCCGCGGACGGCGAGGCGGCCCGCGCGGAGCCCACCGGGACGGGCGGCGGCGGGGGCGGCGCCGGGACGAAGGGCGTCCTTGCCGGCAACGTCGTCGCGCTCGGCATGGTGAGCCTGTTCACCGACATCTCCTCCGAGATGGTGACCGCCGTCCTGCCGCTCTACCTGATCTACCAGCTCGCGCTGAGCCCGATGCAGTTCGGCTTCCTGGACGGCGTCTACACCGGGGCGACGGCCGTGCTGCGGCTGGTGGGCGGGCACGTCGCCGACCGCTTCCGCCGCCGCAAGCTGGTCGCGGGCGCCGGGTACGCGCTCTCGGCGGTGTGCAAGCTCGGCTACCTGCTGGCGGGGCGTTCGGTGCCGCTGATCGGCCTGGTCATCGGCCTGGACCGCGCGGGCAAGGGCCTGCGCACGGCGCCGCGCGACGCGATGATCTCGCTGAGCGCGCCGCCGGAGGCGCAGGGGCGCGCGTTCGGGGTGCACCGCGCCATGGACACCGCGGGGGCCCTCATGGGCCCGCTGGCCGCGTTCGGCGTGGTGGCCGCCGTGGGCGCCGCCTCCGGCTACGACGCGGTCTTCGTGGTCAGCGGCTGCGTCGCGGCGATCGGTGTGCTGGTCCTGGTCCTCTTCGTCCGGGAACCGTCCCCCGCGGCACGGCCGGACGCCGAAGCACGGCCGGACGCCGAAGCACGCGCCGATGGCCACGAGGAGCCCGGCGCCGAGCCACGCGTCGGGGAGCGTGAGGAAGCCGGCGCCTGGGACCGTGAGACCGGGGCCGAGTCGCGTGCCGGGGACCGCGCGGAGGCCGGCGCCGGGCCGCGCGAGCGGCGCCGGGCGGTGTCGCTGCGCGGGGCCGTCGATCTGCTGCGCGAGCGGCCGTTCCGCCGGGTGCTCGTCGCCATGCTGCCTCTGTCGCTCGCGACCATCAGCGACTCGTTCCTCTATCTGATGCTCCAGCGCAGGCTGGACATCGACGCCGGATGGCTGCCGCTGCTGCCGGTCGGGGTCGCGGCGGCCTACCTGCTGGCGGCGGTGCCGTTCGGCCGGCTCGCCGACCGGGCCGGCCGCTCCACGGTCGTGATCGGCGGCTACCTCGCCCTGCTGGCCTGCTACATGCTGCTGCTCCTGCCGCCCGCCCCGGCCGTCCTGATCGCGGCGCTGGTGCTGCGCGGGCTGTCGTACGCGGCCACCGACGGCGTGGTCAGCGCGCTCGCCGGGCCCCTGCTGCCGGAGGAGCGGCGGGCCACCGGCCTCGCCGTCGTCCAGACCGGTCAGGCGCTCGGCGCGATGGCCGCCTCGTGGGCGTTCGGCCTGCTGTGGACCGCCCAAGGACCGCGGTCCGCGGTCGTGGTGATGGCGGCGGGCCTCGGCCTCGCCCTGGCCGTCGCCGTCCCGCTGCTCAGGAAGGCGCGCGGATGAACCTGTCTGTGATCATCGTGACCTACCGCAGCGCCGGGTACATCGCCCGCTGCCTCGCGGCCGTCGAGCGGGCGGTCAAGGCCGTCGACGCCGAGGTCATCGTCGTGGACAACAACTCCCCCGACGACACGGTGGAGGTGGCGAGGGCCGCCGCGCCGTGGGCGACCGTCGTGGACAGGAAGGTCAACGGCGGCTTCGCCGAAGGGTGCGTCGCGGGCGCGGAGGTCGCGCGCGGCGGCCATGTGGTCTTCGTCAACCCCGACGCGGAGGTCCAGCCGGACGCCTTCGCCGCCCTGCTCGACTGCGCCGCCCGCAACCCGAAGGCCGGCATCGTCGGCGGCCGCTGCATCACCGAGACCGGCGAGAACGACCCGCGGTCGTGGTGGGGGCGCCCGACGCCCTGGTCGATGCTCTGCTTCGCCACGGGCCTGTCCACGGTCTTCCCCGGCCGCGCCCTGTTCGACCCGGAGTCCCCGTCGGTGTGGACGGGCGAGCGGCGGGTGCCGATCGTGACCGGCGCGCTGATGCTGGTCGACCGGCGTGTCTGGGACGAGGTGGGAGGGTTCGACACGCGCATCTTCATGTACGGCGAGGACGCCGACCTGTGCCTGCGAGCCGGGGCCGCCGGCTACCGGCCCATGGTGACCGACCGGGCCGTGTTCGTGCATCCGGGCGGCATGTCGTCGTCGAGCCTCTCCAAGCTGGTGCTGCTGTTCACCGGCAAGGCCACCGTGGTCCGGCGGCACTTCCCGCGCGGGCTGCGCGGCGCTGGGGTGTCCCTGCTGCTGTTCGGCGTCTGGCTGCGGGCGGCGCTGAGCCGCCGGGTGGCCCCGCCGGACACGCGACGGCAGGGACGTCCCACCGCCGAGCGCGGCGACTGGGCCGAGTTGTGGGCGGTCCGTGACCGGTGGCGCGGAGGCTGGGATGCCGTCAAATCGTGAAAAGTCATCGCCAATAATCAATTGCGATGTTCAGTGATTTTCTCCGAGTTTTAAACCGTTTCCGTCGTGCATTCGAGTCAGAGATGTGGGGTGAGTGATGACTCGCCATGAGGGCCGCCTCGGCGCGCTCGCCGCGGTCGACGCGTCCGCGGCCGAGCTCGCCGACCGCATGGTCGGCCTGTCGGTCCGCGGGCTTCCTCCCGGTTACACCGACGGCATGTTCGTCTTCACCAGGCGCGGCAGGCGTGGCGGCGACGGGCGCTGGACCGCGGTCCCCGAGGGACGCAGCGTGCGCTACAGCGCGATCGTCGCCCTGGGCGCGGCCGCGCTGCCCGAGGACCGTCAGCGGGCCGCCCTGGCGGGCGACACCGTCCACGACCTGGTGGGCAACCTCGTCAAAGAGCTGCCCGCCGTCACCAACCTCGGCGACGCCGCCCTCATCGCGTGGGCGGCGGCCGAGACGGGCCACCCCGACCTGGACGCGGGCCTTCGCCGGCTCGCCGAGCTGGAGGGCGCGCTGAGCTCCGGCGACCCGGTGTACACCGTGGAGGTGTCGTGGGCGCTGGCCGCCCTCGTCGCCGCCCACCGGGTCGCGGGCGGCGGCGCCGGCCTTTCCGGGAAGCTGGAGCGCGCGCGAGAGCGGCTGCTCACCGGCCTGGGCGGCGACCGCCTCTACCGGCACGTCCTCGGCCCCGCCTCCTGGTACCGCGCCCACGTCGGATGCTTCGCCGACCAGGTGTACCCCCTGCAGGCCCTCGCGCGCCTGCACGCGCACACCGGGGACGGCGAAGCCCGGAAGGCCGCCGAGCAGATCGCCGCGGGCATCTGCGAGGCCCAGGGGCCGCAGGGCCAGTGGTGGTGGCACTACGACGCCCGCACCGGAGGGGTGGTCGAGGGCTACCCGGTCTACAGCGTCCACCAGCTGGCCATGGCCCCGATGGCGCTGCTCGACCTGGCCGACGCCGGGGGCGCCTCCCACCTGAAGGAGATCGCGCTCGGCCTGCACTGGATGACGTCCCGGCCCGAGGTCGCCGACGAGCTGATCGTCGAAGAGCTCGACCTCACCTGGCGCAAGGCCGCGCGGGACGACCCCAAGAAGATCGTGCGCGGGGTGCGCGCGGTGGCGACCGCCATCAACCAGGGCTCGCGCATCGGCGTGCTCGACCGCATCTACCCGCCGCTCGCCGTCGACCGCGAGTGCCGCCCCTACGAGCTGGGGTGGCTGCTGTACGCCTGGCTGTTCTCGCTGCCCCGCGACACGCCGGGGCAGCAGAGGTGAGCGGCGCGGCGCCGCGCCA
This sequence comes from Sphaerisporangium dianthi, assembly GCF_042654065.1. NCBI lineage: Bacteria > Bacillati > Actinomycetota > Actinomycetes > Streptosporangiales > Streptosporangiaceae > Sphaerisporangium > Sphaerisporangium dianthi. The sequence goes on from NZ_JBHSFP010000002.1 coordinate 223,852, forward strand.
GGCGCTCCTCGGCGTGTCCCTGGACGCCCTCACCATGGAGCAGACCGTCGCACGGTGCATGGAGGCCGTCGAGAACCGCGAGAACCTCACGATCGGCGTGGTGAACGCCGCCAAGGCCGTCCACATGAGCCACGACGACCTGCTGCGCGACTCGGTGACCTCGTGCGACCTCGTCGTCGCCGACGGCCAGGCCGTCGTGTGGGCCGCGAGGCTGCTCGGCCGTCCGCTGCCCGAACGGGTGGCCGGCATCGACCTGTTCACCGCGCTGATGGCGGAGGGGGCCAGGCGGTCCTACCGCGCGTACTTCCTCGGCGCCCGTCCCGAGGTGCTGGAGCGGGTGGTCGCCGAGGTGCGCACCCGCTTCCCGGGCCTCACGGTCGCCGGGGCCCGCGACGGCTACTTCACCGACGACGAGGCCCCCGAGGTGGCCGCGCGCATCGGCGAGGCCGAGCCCGATCTGCTGTTCCTCGGCATGACCTCCCCGAAGAAGGAGATCTTCCTGGCGCGGTTCGCCGGCGACATCCGCGCCGGGGTGATCCACGGCGTCGGCGGCTCGTTCGACGTGCTGGCGGGCAAGGTGCGCCGGGCCCCCGTCCTGTGGCAGCGGCTCGGCGCCGAATGGCTCTACCGTTTCCTCCAGGAGCCGTTGCGGCTCGGCCCCCGCTATCTGTCGACCAACAGCCGCTTCGCCTGGATGGTGGTGAAGGAGTACGTCCACGGTCGCAGAACCCGTGACAGAGCCCCGGTGTGAGGATGCCCGCCCCCGGTCGGTCAACGGTGCCTTCGGCGACGCTCTGTCAGGTTCTGCTGCTCTCGTCGCGCAGCCACGTCGTGTAGTCCTTGGCCCGTACGGCGCGGCGGGCCTGGGCGCGCGCGACGAGCGTCACGGCCAGGAACACCCCAAGGTGCGGCAGCAGCCAGGGCGCGCGGCCGGCGATGGCCAGCAGGTCGCGCAGGCCCGTCCGGGCCTCCTGCCCGGCCATGGGGCCCTGCTCGATCTCGGCCACGACCGTCACGGCGCGGACGCGGCGCCGGAGGAGGTCGCCGAGCGTGCGCGGCGGGTGGATCACCGCGTGCGCGTGCCGCACCACGCGCCGTTCGCCGGGCTCGAAGGCGAGCGAGGCCGCCAGGTCGTCCCCCATCACCGGGGGCAGGGCCATGAGGCGGCGGTCGCCGTCCCGCGACACCGCGATCACGCCGCGGCCGAACAGTCCCTCGCGGACGGCCGGCAGGCGGCTCCAGACGGCGTAGTAGGCGCGCACGGTCCAGGGCCGGTCGCCCAGCACCAGCGCGCGCTCAGGGGCCGCCGCGAGCGTCCTTGGAGCGGTCCCAGGCGAGCCCAGGCCGACGGCCCGCGGCGCGGACGAGACCTGCCCCCCGGCGGCCGGGGGCGCCGAAACCGCCGCCTCGCCGTCGCCGTCGCCGAGCAGGGCGTCGCGCAGCGCGCGGAGGTCGGAGGTGCCCATCTCGACGTCGGCGTCCACGTACACGCGGGGATGGCCGGTGGCCGCCTCGCCGCCCAGGCGCAGCGCCTCACGCTTGGAGGGCACCGGCGTCTCGACCACGCGGACCCCGAAGCCGCGCGCCACCGCGGCGGTGTCGTCGTCGCAGCCGTTGGCGACGACCACCACGTCGAACTCGTCCTGGGACGCCTCCGCCAGCAGGCGGGAAAGAAGCCGGCCGATGACCCTGGCCTCGTTGTGAGCCGGGATGATGACGCTCGCGCTTGGCATAGTTCCGAAGTATCCACCCGTACCGGGAGTCCGTGATGACCGAACCGCGAATAGCGGCCACAGCCGACGTCGATCCGAGCGCCAAGATCGGCACCGGCACCGTGATCTGGCACCTCGCCCAGGTGCGCGAGCACGCCACCCTGGGGGAGGGGTGCATCCTCGGCCGGGGCGCGTACGTCGGGCCGGGCGTCCGCGTCGGCGACCGGGTCAAGCTGCAGAACTACTCGCTGGTCTACGAGCCCGCGGTGCTGGAGGACGGGGTCTTCATCGGCCCGGCCGCCGTGCTCACCAACGACGTCTACCCCCGCTCGACCGACGTCGGCGGCGAGCTGAAGCGCGACGGCGACTGGGCCGCGGAGGGCGTGGTCGTGCGCGCGGGCGCGTCGGTCGGCGCGCGCGCGGTGATCCTCGCCGGGCGCACGATCGGCCGGTACGCGCTGATCGCCGCGGGAGCCGTGGTGATCAGGGACGTCCCCGACTTCGCCCTGGTGGCGGGGAACCCGGCCCGCCGCGTCGGCTGGGTGGGCCGCGCCGGAGTCACCCTGCGCGAGGAGTCCCCCGGCCGCTGGCGCTGCCCGTCCACGGGCGAGACCTACACCGAGGCGGGCGGCCTGCTGACCGGGCCGGGCGAGACCTCCACAGGAACCGGAGGCCCGCCGGCCGGGCCGGGCGGGACCTTCTCCGAGGCGGGCGGCGTGCCGGCCGGGCCGGGAGAGCCGTCGTGAAGGTCGTCGACCTGTCGGGGCGGGCGCGGGCCGCGATCCTCGTGGTCGCGGTCCTGCTGGCCGGCGCGGCCGGCACCGCGTACGTCCTGCGGGCCCGCTCGCAGGCGGTCCGCCCCGCGGCCGCCGCCGTGCCGTCGGCGCGCCCGGCCCCCAGCGCGACCGCGCTGCGCGAGGGCGACCTCATGGCGGTGCGCGCGGGCCCCGCGGCCGACAGCGGCCAGGTGTTCGCGGTCGAGCCCGGCGACGCGGGCGAGCAGCGTCCCACGGGCGTGCACTGCAGGCGCTTCTACGCGGCGGCCGGCACGGGGCTGTGCCTGCGCGTCGCGACCAGCCTGGCGACCCGGTCGGAGGTCATCGTGCTCGACCGCGGCCTGCGCGAGGTGCGCAAGGTGCAGCTGTCCGGCATCCCCAGCAGGGCGAGGGTCTCCGCGAGCGGGCGCATGGCCGCCTGGACGTTCTTCATCACCGGCGACTCCTACGTGAGCGTCGGCTTCTCCACCCGCGCCGGCATCCTGGACACCCGCACCGGCACGCTGGTCAAGAACCTGGAGGAGTTCACGCTCGTCAAGGACGGACGCGTCTACAGGGCGGCCGACCTGAACTACTGGGGTGTCACGTTCGCGGCCGACGACAACCGCTTCTACGCCACGGCGTCGAGCGGGGGCAGGACCTACCTGCTGCAGGGCGACTTCGCGGCGCGCCGGATGCGGGTGCTGCGCGAGAACGCCGAGTGCCCTTCGCTCTCCCCGGACGGCACGCGCGTCGCGTACAAGAAGCGCATGGGCGGCTCCAGCGACCCGTGGCGGCTGTACACGCTGGACCTGCGCTCGGGCCGCGAGACGGCGCTCGCGGAGACCGCGAACATCGACGACCAGGCGGCCTGGCTGGACGACGGCACCGTCATGTACGGCAGGCTGCGGGGGGACAGCTCGGACGTGTGGCGGGTTCCGGCCGACGGGTCGGGGCGGCCCCGGCTGCTGCTCAAGGACGCGTCATCGCCGGTCGCCACGTGAGCCCGCCCGTTACGCGTCCCGGGAGGCGCGAGGATCAGGGTGTGACGGGCTCGCGGGTGTCCTCCCAGGTGTTGTCCGCGAAGCGGTTGCCCTTGCCCTTCGCGTCGAAGTAGGTCACCGGCCCCCAGAAGCCGCCCTTGGGGAACAGGCGCCGGGTGAAGACGTTGCCGACGATGCGGATGCCGGACGCCTTGCCGAACTTCCCCTCCCCGCCGTAGATCGCATAGCCTCCGCCGCCCAGCAGGTTGCGCTCGATGAGCACGTCGTGGGCGCGGCTGAAGTCCTGATAGAGCGAGATGGCGGAGGTCTGGGAGATCTGGTTGAGGATGGTGTTGTGGCGGATCGTCAGACTGAGCCCCTTCTGCGGTGACCCGTTGGCCTGCGGGCCGGTCACGTGGTCGCCGGGGTACTCCTTGAAGTCGTGCATGTAGGAGTCCTCGATGAGCCCGTGGTCGGTGCCCACGGAGTTGGAGACGGTGTGGATGTTCGCCCGCCGCACGGTGATGTCGCCGCCCTGGTTCAGGACGCCCCACTGCGCCTTGACGACCCCGTTGCCGGAGATCTCGCAGTTCTCGATGATCGCGCCGGAGGCGCCCGCCGCCTGGATGACCGACCAGTCGCCCTCGCCGACCACCCGCACGTTGCGCACCGTCACGTTGTCGGCCTTGATGTTGAGCTTCCCGTGCACCTCGAGGTTCTCGACGACGGCGCCGGGCTTGAGCACGGTCACCTCGCCGACCTTCTTCAGCGCGCTGCCCGGCCGCACGCCGGTGGTCGCCGCGGAGGGGAAGCCGCCGGTGACGGCGACGGGGGAGACGGAGGGAGAGGCGGAGGAGGAGGGGCGCAGGTCGGGCTGGAGGGTCTGCCCCGGCACCGGCTCTCGCGCGGTGGCCGCCGAGTCGCCGCCGCACGCCGCGGTGGCGGTGCCGGTGAGCGCGAGGGAGACGGTGAGCAGGGTCAACCGGCGCGGCAGCGAAGAGGACACCGAGAAACTCCAGGTGGTAGGTCTGCGGAACGCTCCACAACGGTTCGCCGGGAGCGTGGTCTGCTCTTACCGATCAGATCTAGATGTTCGTGCTCGCCCCGACGCGCGGCGGGCGAGGCCGCCGCAGCGGGCGTGGTGCGTCCGCCCGGCTCGGCGGTGCGGGCCGGCGCTGGTCGGCGCTCCTGTCACGCGTGGTGAACAGGACGGCCACCGAAGACAGCAGCGTGGTCAGCACGATGCCGGCCATGGCGCGGCCTCTCTGCAGGGACTGCCTCTCGGGCCCCATGACGGAGCCGATGGGCTGCCACTTGATCATCACCTTGCCGCTGGCCCCCGAGGAGGTCTGCAGGCGCTGGAGTTTCTGGGTAAGAAACTGGAGCGCCAGGTTGAGCGTGTCAATCGACTCTTTGGGGTTGTCGGAAAGCGCCTGCAGGTTCGCGTACGGCTGGCCGTAGACCGGAAGTTCCTCGTTGCCCCAGTGGGCGACCTCGAAGTGGAAGGCGGCGGTGCCCCCCATGGCCCGCAGGCGTTCCTTGGTGCTCGGATTGTCGAAGTATCGGGCCGTGGCCAGGGCCATGTAGATGTGGTTGTCGGTGAAGTGGTCGTAGACCTCCCCCTTGAAGTGGTCGGTCTTGGTGATGAACGCGACCGTTACCGAACTCTGGTAAAGAGGTGACCGATATCGGACCCAGAACACCGCGCAGCCGGCGACCAGGAAGATCAGCGCCAGGCAGCAGCACCGCGCAACCACTCGCCTTCGCACCGACACATCGTGGCACAGGCGTACGGGATTTTGGGCCAGGCCTGGTAAAGAAAGCACTCAGGGGAAACACTTGAAGGCGATGACAACGTGCCGGGGCGTTCGGGCGTCTTATCTCGGCGGCTCGGCGGGGTGGGAAATGGCAGACATGGCCGGCCGGGCAGGGGTGAAGGGACACTATGGACCTGCTTGATTCGCTGCGCGCGCTGCTGCGGCGATGGCCCGTGACGCTCGCGTTGCTGGCTGTGACCATCATCGCGACGGTCGGCGCGCTCATAGCGATTCCCTGGCAGTACGAGTCCAAGGCCACCGTGGTCTTCCTGTCGTCCAGGAAAGGCTCCCAGCCGGTCGGCGGCAACCCCTGGCTGGCGTTCGACGCCTCTCTCACGATCACCGCCGAGGTCATCTCGCGCGGCATGAGCGACGAACGCACCCTGCAGAGGCTCAAGGACGAGGGCAAGACGGCCGATTTCACCGTGGGGCTCGCCCAGGACTCGCGCGGCCCGCTGCTCGACATCACCGCCACCGCTGCCGACCCCAAGATCGCCCAGGCCACGATGGAGACGCTCGCCACGCTCAGCCAGCAACGGCTGACCGAGATGCAGCAGAAGTCCGCGATCCTGCCGGACGCCACCATCCGGGCCGAGCTGGTCACCTCCAGCGACAAGGCCGAGCTCACCCCTGAGAAGAAGATCCGGCTCCTGGTGATCATCTTCGCGGGCGGCATGCTGGTGACGATCGGCGTCCCGCTGTTCATCGAGTCGCTCGCGCAGAAGCGGCGGCGGCTCACCCAGCCCGACCATGGGGCCACGAGGGTCGGCCAGCCGCCGATGGCGCCCTCACACCCGGGGCAGCGCGTCCCGCTCTCCGCCGGCGCCGCGCAGCTGCCCGGCGGCGGCGCGCCCCGCGGCAGGCCGTCCGCCTGCTCGCCGCGGCCTTTCGACCCGCCAGAACCCCAGCTCTACGACCGGCGCATCACCTCCTCGCCGTCCTCTCCGGGCAAGCACACGCCCTCGTCGCAGGAACCCCGTGACCCCTGGGCGGGGCAGCAGGACATCGAAGAGGGCTACACCGCCCCCCTGCCGGCCATCAAGCCGCAGGACGACCTGTACGTGTGGACCGAGGACAACGACCGTCCGCGCGGCGCCTCCGCGCCGGGTTCGGCCAAGGCCGGCTCGGCCGGCAACGGGTCGCGTCAGGGTTCGGCGGCCAACGGGTCGCGTCAGGGTTCGGGGTCGCGGTCCTCCTCGGGCGCCGACTCCTCTTCGGGGACGGCGCCACGGCAACGGCCGGGCTCCCGCCCGCGTCCCTCCTCGGGCGACGCCGACGACGAGCCGTACGTCGTGTTCGACCCGACCAGGCCGGGGCGGTGACCAGCACCTCCGAGGCCGCCGCACCCGCCCACCACTCCGCGGGCCGGCCGGTACGCAGGACCAGGCAGCCGAAGACCCGCGTCGACCCGGTGACGATCGTCAGCTTCTTCTTGATCGTCCTGTTCGTGATGCCGGCCCGGTACGTGGTCGGCCCGCTCGGCGGCGCGGGCTCCCCGTCGTCGATGGTGGCCGTGCTGCTGCTGGTGTGGTACCTGCTGTCCGCCCTGTCGCCGCGCTGGACGCCCATCCGGGGCAGGCAGCCGGTGCGCCTGGTCATCGTCTTCATGGCGCTGGCCGTGCTGGCGAGCTACATCGCGGCCGCCACCCGCCCGCTGTCCGCCGACGAGGTGAACGCCGCGGACCTCGGCCTGGTGCTGGTCGCCGGATGGGCCGGCATCGCCCTGGTCACCGCCGACGGCATCAGCACCATGGACCGGCTGGAGACCCTGCGCCAGCGCATCGTGCTGGGCGCGTCGTTCCCGGCGTTCGTCGCGATGGTCCAGTTCTTCACCGGCATCGAGGTCACCCAATATCTGGCGCTGCCCGGCCTCGTCGAGAAGGGCTCCGCCGTGCTGTTCGAGCGCGAGGGCTTCTTCCGGCCGGCCGGCACCGCCACCCACCCCATCGAGCTCGGCGTCGTGCTGGCCGCCGTCCTGCCGCTCGCGCTGCATGGAGCGATCTACTGCCGCATCCCCGAGCAGCGGCGCAAGCGGTGGCTGATGGTCGCCCTGATCGCCGGCGCGCTGCCGATGAGCGTCTCGCGCTCGGCGATCCTCGGCCTGTTCGTCGTCATGGTGGTACTGCTGCCCACCTGGCCGTCGGAGTGGCGGCTGCGCGCGATGCTGATCTTCGGCGCCGCCGCCATCGTGATGCGCGTGCTCATCCCGGGCCTCATCGGCACCGTGCTGAACCTGGTGTCGGTCATCGGGTCGGACGAGAACTCCACCACGCGCACCGGCGACTACGACGCGGTCGTCGAGGCGGTGTCACAACGCCCCCTGTTCGGCCAGGGCTTCGCCACCTACCTGCCGCGTGTCTACCGCGTCATCGACAACCAGTATCTGATGTCCGCGCTGGAGACCGGTCTCGTCGGCCTGGCCGCGCTGGTCGTCTTCCTGCTCGCCGGATGGATGCTCGCCCGCCGGGCGCGCCGCGCCGCGGCCGACGCCGAGACCCGCCACCTCGCCCAGTGCCTCGCGGCCTCCGTCGCCGTCGCGATCTTCGGCTTCGGCACGTTCGACGCCTTCAGCTTCCCCATGATCACGAACGTGATGTTCCTCATCGTCGGCTGCTGCGGCGCCCTCTGGCGGCTCCAGACGCAAACGCCCCACCTCTCGCACGAGCCTCTCGCCTAGCCATGGCGCTCTCCGCCCGGTCTCCGGCCTGCCGGAGCTTCGGCGTCTCGGCGCCTCTCGGAGCCGTGGCATGGCGTCACGCGTCCGCGGCGTCCATGGCCTCCCAGCGCAGCAGGTCTCCCGGCTGGCACTCGAGCACCTCGCAGAGCGCGGCGAGCGTCGCGAAGCGCACCGCCTTGGCGCGGCCGTTCTTGAGCACCGCCAGGTTGGCGGGCGTGATCCCGACGCGCTCGGCGAGTTCGCCCACGGACATCTTCCGCTTGGCCAGCATCACGTCGATGTCGACGGCGATCGGCATCAGATGACCTCTTCCAGCTCGGCCCGCATGCGCGCCGCCTCGATGTCGCGCGCGACGGCCTGGGCGAGCAGCATCCGCAGCACGAGCACGATGAGCGCGACGCCCAGGATGGCCACGCCGATCCCGCCCATGATGACGGTGACGCCCGGGTCGTCCCGCTGGCCGGGCGCGTTGACGGCCGTGACCGCGAACCACACGAGGGCGGCCGCCACGATCGCGCCGATCACGATGTCCACGTACCGGAAGGCGGCGTGGGAGAACACGGTTCCGCGTCGCACCATCGTCACCAGCCGCCATACGCAGACCAGGGTGACCTGGACCGTCACCAGGCCCAGAATCGTGATCACGCGCATGGGGGTCAGCGGGAGCGACCCGTCCTCCGGGTCGGTGGCGAGCGCCCACACCATTCCCGCCTGTACGAGCACGGTGCCGGCGAGCAGCGCCGCGAGCACGACGCGCAGCGCGAGCACGGTCAGTTTTCCCATCAACTTTCCTTCCATCGAGCAACGATGGAAATCTATCGAGAATCGATAGCTCGGGCAAGTGGTCGTACCGGCCGGGAGCCGCCGTCCTGCGAGATGGAGGGTGACCACTCCCGCCTTGCGAACGCTCGCCGGCCCGTCCTCGCGGCGGCGGGCCGGTCAGGGCCGGGGGTAGAGGGCGGCGAGGGCGTGGGCGGTTCCGGTCATCCGCCGGCGGAGTTCGGCGGGTTCGAGGACGGCGACCTCGGCGCCGAGCTGGAGGAACTGGCCGTGGGCGTGGGTGAGGGACTCGATGGGCACGGTGGCGGTGATCCAGCCCTGGTCGTCGGGCGGGCCGGCCGTCCGGTCCACGGCGCCGGCCACGGCCGAGCTCGCCACTTCCGTGAGCCGTTCCCGCCCCGCCGGCGACAGGCGGATGACCGCGTGCCCCTGGATCAGCCGTGCCCGGAAGTCGGTGAGGTGCGCGCGCCAGTGGTCGCCGAGGTCGAAGGTGTCCGGACGGACGAAGGACTCGCCGGTCACCTGGAGGCGGAGGATCTGGTTGACCCGATAGGTCCGCATCGCGCCGTCGCACCGGGCGACGAGATACCACTTCCCGGCCTTGAGGACGAGCCCGTACGGCTCCAAGGTCCGTTCGACCTCGGACGGTTCTGCCCAGCGGCGGTAGAGCACGGTGATGACCCGCCTGTTCCACACGGCCCCCGCCACCTCCGGGAGGTGGGGCACCTGGTCGCCGTCGTGGTACCAGCCGGGCGCGTCGAGGTGGAAGTGTTCACGGATGCGCCGGGCGCCCGCCCGCAGGTCGGGCGGAAGCGCGGCCTCGATCTTGCGCTCCGCGGCGGCGGCCAGCGCTCCGAGGCCCAGCTCGGCGGCCGGTCCCGGCATCCCCGCCAGGAACAGCGCCTCGGCCTCCTGGCCGGTCAGCCCGGTCAGGCGGGTGCGGAACCCGTCCAGCAGCCGGTAGCCGCCCTCGTGGCCCGCCTCGCCGTACAGGGGGATGCCGGCGGTGTGGAGGGAGTCCACGTCGCGGTAGATGGTGCGGACGCTGACCTCCAGTTCGCCGGCCAGTTCCCTGGCGGTCATCCGGCCGCGCGACTGGAGCATGAGCAGGATGGAGAGAAGCCGAGAAGCTCGCACATCCACTGACAATACGTGTCAGTGGACGGGCCGTACGGTCCTCTCATGCCGTTCATCGAGAAGAACATGCGGCCGCTCGCCCCCATCGTCGTGGGCGGCCGTCCGTACAAGCGTTACCACGTCGACCGGCCCGAGCAGCCGATCGAGCCGGAGGTCGAGAAGGCGGCCTACGAGTACCTGCCGCGGCTGGTGCCCGCACCCGCGGCCGGCTCTCCGGCGGGCTGGGTGGTCCTCCACAGGGGCGGGGACACCGGCGCATATCTGCTCGCCTACACCTGGGCCTGGGACAACGTGGTCGAGGTGCGCACCGCCGCGGCCGGCCAGCCCGCCGTGGACTGTCCCGACGAGGACCCGACGCACTTCGTCCCCGAGACGCGGCGCTGGGCCGGATGCGTGTGGGAACTGCCCGTCCTGGAGCACGAGCGGTCGTCGTGGGTCCGGCACATGTTCGTCAATGAAACCCCCGACCTCGACGGCTACCTCGCCGACGTGCGTCCGGAAGGAATGGTGGGACTGTGAACGACTTCGATTTCTATGTCGGCACGTGGAACGTCGCCAACCGCAGGCTCGTGAAGCGGAACGCCGGGTGCACCGAGTGGGAGGAGTTCCCCGGACGGTCCGTGGCACACGGCTTCTGGGGCGGGGCCGGCAACTTCGACGAGATCACGTTCCCGGACAAGGACTTCGACGGCGCGACCGTCCGCCTCTACAACCCGGAAAGCGGCGAGTGGTCGCTCCACTGGGCCAACAGCACGCGCGGCTTGGACCCGGTCCCGGTCGTCGGCCGGTTCGTGGACGGAGTCGGCCGGTTCTACTCCGACGACACCGACGACGGCGTGCCGATCCGGGTCCGCTTCACCTGGTCGGACATCACCCCGGAGACCTGCCGGTGGGAGCAGGCCTTCTCCTACGACGGAGAGCAGACCTGGGAGACCAACTGGATCATGCAGTCCACCAAGGTCTCCTGACCCGAGGCCCGGGCGTGCGCGGGAGGCGTCCGGCGCTTGGAGACCGCGCCTCATCGGGCGGGTAGAGGAGCGGTGTTCGTTCTCGTCTGGTAGGTGAAGGAGGTACGAGGACGAGGAGGAAACCATATGAGCGACGCGATGTGGGCCGGTTCGGTGGCGTTTCCGGGATTTGAGCAGGACGAGCTGGAGGGCTACCTGGCCAGGCCGCTCGACGACCGGCCGCGCGGCGGCGTGGTGGTGATCCACCACCTGCCCGGCTACGACGTCGGGACCAAGGAGATCGTCCGCAAGTTCGCGGCGAACGGGTACGCCGCGGTCTGCCCGAACCTGTACTCGCGGGAGGGCGCCGGGGTCAGCCCGGACGACCAGGCCGCGGCCGCGCGGGCCAAGGGCGGCGTGCCGGACGAGCAGCTCGTCGGCGACGTCGCCGGGGCCGCGGCGTACCTCAACTCCCTGGACGGCGCCAACGGCAAGATCGGCGTGATCGGGTACTGCTCAGGCGGCAGGCAGGCCTTCCTCGCCGCCTGCTCCCTCCGGCTCGACGCCGCCGTGGACTGCTACGGCGCGTTCGTGACGGTTGAGCCGCCTGCGGACTTCCCGCTCAAGGCCGGACCGCTGCTGGCGAAGGCCCCCGACCTGTCGTGCCCGCTGCTGGGGCTGTTCGGGGAGGAGGACTCCTACCCGGCGCCGGAGGAGGTCGGCGTGCTCGGCGCCGAGCTGGACAAGCTCGGCAAGGAGCACGAGTTCCACATCTACCCCGGCGCCGGGCACGCGTTCTTCACCACCGACCGTGCCGCCTACCGTCCCGCCGCCGCGGTCGACGGCTGGAAGAAGATCTTCGAGTTCTACGGCCGCCACCTCGGCGCCTGACAGGAGTCCGGCATGTGCACCTACCTCACCGAGAAGGTCGAGCTCGACGGCGCGGGCAAGGGCGCCACGGGCTGGTTCACGCTCAGCCAGGGCGCCGTCTACGTCGACCACCCCTACCACGCCACCCACGAGCACACGGTGAACATCGACTTCACCAACCCGGCGGAGGGCCCGTCGGCACGGGTGGCCGTCGAGCTCACGGAGGAGTCCGCGCTGGCCCTGGTCGAGGCCATCCAGAAGGCCCTGGCCGCCGCTCCTCCCGGCCTCGCCTCCGCCAAGCGCTAGCGTCACCGGGACTCCGGCGGGGCGCGAGCAGCGTCCCGGGGCACGCCCTCGATCGGACGCGTATCGGGACGCGTATCGGGCGCGCCGGAGTCCCGGTCCCACCCGCACCTGGACCGATCACGGCTCCCGGCGCGGCCGTAGGATGTGCGGCCATGAGCGTTCGCGAGCTTCGCCTGGTCATCACCGCCGAGGACTACGAGGAGGCGCTGCGGTTCTACCGCGACGTGCTGGGCCTGCCCGAGCTCGCCGACTTCTCCTCGCCGGACGGCAGGGTCAGGTTGCTGGACGCGGGCCGGGCGACGCTGGAGATCGTCGACTCCCGGCAGGCGGAGTTCATCGACCGGGTGGAGGTCGGGAGCCGGGTCGCCGGGCCGATCCGGGTGGCCTTCGAGGTGACGGACGCGGCCGGCGCCGCCGACGAGCTCGCCGGCGCCGGAGCGGAGATCGTCGCGCCGCCCACGCGTACGCCGTGGAACTCGCTGAACGCCCGGCTGCGGGGGCCGGCCGGCCTGCAGCTCACCCTGTTCGAGGAACTCGGGGACTGATCACCGGCGAGCGGGCGCCGAGGCCGGGTTCGCCGCCCGCCGCCGGTCCCTGCCGCGTGCTTGGCAGGCGGGGGAAGGCCGGGACGACGATCGTCGTACGCTGGCAATACCGTCCTGCTCCAGGTGGCGGGGTGGCGGTGACATGGGAGGACGGCCGGGGGAGACTGGAATGGACGACGTCGATCTGCTCGTCGTGGGCGGAGGCAAGGGGGGCAAGACCCTCGCGATGGACGCCGCGCGCGGCGGCAGGCGGGTCGCGATGGTCGAGCGGGGCATGATCGGCGGCACGTGCATCAACGTGGCGTGCATCCCGACCAAGTCCCTGGTCACCAGCGCCCGTCTGCTCCAGCGGATCCGCCGCGCCGACGAGGTCGGCGTGCGCGTCGACAAGGCCCAGGCCGACCTGCCCCTGCTGCGCGCCCACAAGGAGGGCGTCGTCGGCGGCATGGTGGACCTCAACCACCGCCAGTTCATCGACAGCGGCATGGACTTCATCCTCGGCACGGCGCGGTTCACCGCCGAACGCACCGTCGAGGTGAACTTGGCGGACGGCGGCCGGCGCGTCCTGCGCGGCGCCGACGTCGTGATCGACACCGGCACCGTCCCGCGCGTCCCCGTCGTCCCCGGCCTGGCCGAGGTGTCCCCGCTGACCAGCGAGACCATCATGGAGCTGGCGCGCATCCCCGACCATCTCGTGGTGATCGGCGGCGGGTACGTCGGGCTGGAGTTCGCCCAGATGTTCGCGAGCTTCGGCAGCGACGTCACCGTCCTGGACCAGAACGCCCGGCTGCTGCCCGGCGAGGACCCGGACGTCTCCGAGGTGCTGACCGGGTTCCTCCGCGAGGACGGCGTCGTGATCCACACCGGCGTCCAGGTCGAGCGGTTCTCGGGCGGGCCAGGGGCGGTGACCGTGCGACTGGCCGACGGCCGGGAGATCGTCGGCTCGGACGTGCTGGTGGCCGCGGGGCGCGAGCCGGTCACCCGCGACCTCGGCCTCGCGGCGGCCGGGGTCGAGGTGGACGACCTCGGGTTCGTCAAGGTGGACGACCGGCTCGCCACCAGCGCCCCGCACACCTGGGCGGTGGGGGACGTCGCCGGGAGCCCGCAGTTCACCCACGTCTCCCTGGACGACTACCGCATCCTCAAGGCCAACCTCGCGGGCGGGGACCGCCGTACGACGGGCCGGCTGGTGCCGTGGAACCTGTTCACCGACCCCGAGCTCGCCCGGGTCGGCCTCACCGAGACCAGGGCCCGCGCGGCCGGGATGGACGTCCGGGTGGCGAAGCTGCCGGTCGCCGCCATCCCGCGGGCGCGCACCATGCGCGACACGCGCGGGCTGTGGAAGGCGATCGTGGACCGCCGGAGCGAGCGCATCCTCGGCGTGGCCCTGCTCGGCCCGGAGTCCTCCGAGGTGCTCACCGTGGTGCAGACGGCCATGCTGGCCGGGCTCCCGTACACCGCGCTCCGCGACGCGATCATCGCCCACCCCACCATGGCCGAGGGCCTCAACGCCCTGTTCGCCTCCTGGACCGACTGACGACCGGGCCACCGGCCGGTCGAGCCGGCGCGGGACCGTGGCCGCACCGGCCCGTCAGCCGTCACAGTTGCCGCAGGACCTTGTCCAGGGCTTCGGCGACCTGCTCCTGCTGGCCGGCGGTGAGGTGAGGGTGCATGGGCAGGGACAGGATCTCGCCCGCGGCCCTCTCGGCCACCGGGAAGTCGCCGGGGCCGTGGCCGAGGTGATGGAACGCCGGCTGCAGGTGCACCGGCACCGGGTAGTGGATCTGCGCCTGCACCCCGGCCTCCTGCAGCCCGGCCAGCACCCGGTCACGCTCGGGCACCCGGATCACGTACAGGTGCCACACGTGCGTGTTGCCCCGCGCGGCGCGCGGCGCCCGCACGCCCTCGATGCCGGACAGCAGCGCCTCGTACCGATCGGCCGCCGCGCGCCGCAGCTCGTTCCACCGGGCCAGGCGCTTGAGCTTGGCCCGCAGCACGACGGCCTGCAGGGTGTCCAGCCGGGAGTTGAAGCCGAGCGTCTCGTGCCGGTACTTCACCTCGCTGCCGTGGCTGGTCAGCAGGCGCACCGCGCGCGCCGTCCCCGGCGAGGACGCCAGCACCGCCCCGGCCTCGCCGTACGCGCCGAGGTTCTTGCCGGGGTAGAAGCTGGTCGCGGCCAGGCCGACCGGGGGGCGCCCGGCCTGCTCCGCGCCCTGCGACTGCGCGGCGTCCTCCACGACGGCGAGTCCGCGGCGCGCGGCGAGCTCGTGCACCGCGGCCATGGGGGCCTGCTGGCCGTACAGGTGGACGGGGATGACGGCCACGGCGTCCGGGCCCGCGGCGGCGGACGCGGACGCGGGGTCCAGCAGCAGATGATCGTCGTCGCAGTCGGCGAGTACGGGGCGCAGGCCGGCCCGGACGACGGCCTCGGCGGTGGCGACGAAGGTGTTGGCGGGCAGCACCACGCCGCCGTCCGCGGGCAGGTCCAGCGCGCGAAGCGCCAGCTCGATGGCGTCGGTGCCGTTGCCCACGCCCACGCAGTGCGGCACGCCCGAGAAGACGGCGTACTCCTCCTCGAACGCCGCGACGTCCGGGCCCTGCACGAAGGCGGTGTTCGCGAGGACCCGGTCGAAGCCCTGGAGCACCTCCTCGGCCACCTCGGCGTGGGCGGCGCGCAAATCGACGAACGGGATCATGTCAGGACTCCACAGGAAGGGACGGAGGGACGGTGACGGTCGCGGGACGCAGGAAGCGGGCGGGCACGCCCGCCCACACCTCGCGGGCGGGGATGTCGCGGGTGACGACCGACCCCATGCCGACCAGGGCATAGGAGCCGATCGTGCGGGTCTCGCGGACGAGCGCCCCCGAGCCGACGTAGGCGCCGGTCTCGACGTGGACGGCCCCGGCCAGCCGCACGCCGGCGGCGAGGGTGGCGAAGTCGCCGACCACGTCGTCGTGGGTGAGGGTCACGTGCGGCATCACGCTCACGTGGGCTCCGACCGTGACCGCGGCGGTCAGCACGGTCTGGGCCAGCACGATCGACCCCGGGCCGATCGAGGACGTGCGGGACACGCTGGCGCTCGGGTGGACGAGCGTGGCGTACCGGTCGGGCGGCAGGCCGAGGCGGGCGACGACGCGCGCGCGGGCGGCGTGGTCGCGGGGGCTTCCGACGCAGACCACGACCCGCGCGTCCTCCCGCCCGGCCGCCTCGCCCGACCCGCCGAGGACGGGGACGCCGTCCACCAGGGCGCCGTGCTTGGCGGGGTCGTCGTCGAGGTGGCCGAGCAGCTCCCAGGTGGGGGAGACCGCGTTGACGGCCTCGACGAGCTGCGCGGTCTCGCGGGCGAAACCGCCCGCTCCGACGATCAGCAACGGCGTCACGCGCGCTCCTCGATGTCGCGGGCGACGGGGACCCCGTGCGGAGTGCCCACGGTCTCCTCAGGAAGGACCGTGCTCTCCTCCGGGACGACCGGGACCTGCCTGATGTCGCGGAGCACCCCGCGCCTGAGGTAGCCGTACAGGCCGGCGACCAGGACGCCCACCGTGCCGGCGGCGGCCAGCACGCCGAGGTCGGAGCCGATGACCCGCCCCGCCAGCACGGCGAAGGCGCCGACGGCGAGGGCGGCGAGCACGGCCGGCCACAGGCTCCGCGCGAGGTCCCCCGGCCGGACGCCGGCTCGGCCGAGCATCCACAGGTAGCCGGGCAGCACGACGGCGACGGCGACGGCGACGAGCGCGATCGCCGCGCCACGAAGGCCGTCCTGTTCGACGCCGAACCACATCGCCGGCACCAGGACGACCAGCCACAGGCCCTGGACGGCGAGCACCGCGCGGGACCGTTCAAGGACGACCAGGTAGTCGTAGACCAGCTCGAAGAAGATGCGCAGCCCGGCCAGCACGCCGAGCCCGGCGAGCGCGACGGCGGCGGGCTCCCACTCGGCCCCGTACACGAACCGGATGATCGCCGGGGCCGCGCCGCTGAGCAGCAGGCACATGGGGAGCGTCAGCCCGACGAGCAGCCCGGCGACCGTGACGAACGAGCGGTTGAGCGTGGGCCGGTCGTGCTGGAGCCGCGCGAACGCGGCGGGCGCGACCGCGCGCACCGGCTGGGAGAACACCGCGACCGGCCACCCGGACAGGTTGACCGCGAGGACGTAGAAGCCGAGCGCGGTGGAGCCGAGGACGTGCCCGACGACGATCTGGTCGGCGTAGCCGACCGCGAAGACCAGCAGGGACGCCCCGGCGAGCGGCAGGCCGAACCTGACCAGCCTGCGGGCCACCTCCCGGTCGAAGCCGAACCGCGGCCGCTGGGGCGCGAAGAAGGTCAGCAGGACGCCGCCCGCGAGCGAGCCGCAGACCCGGCCGACCGCGAGGCTCATCGCCCCCCAGCCGAGCAGGGCGAGCGCGAGGGAGATCAGCGCGCCGAGCCAGTTGTCCACCTGGTCGGCGATCATCTTGCGTCCCTGCATGAACTCGCGCTGCATCAGCGCGGCGGAGGTCGACACCAGGCCGTTGGTGACGACGCTGAGAGCCAGCACCCGTACCGGGCCGGTGGCGGCCGGATTGCCCATCACCGCGGCGAAGGCGGGCGCCGCCGCCATGAACGCGCCGCACACCAGCACGCTGAACGCGGCGGACATCGTCGCCACGGTCGGGACGATGGCGCGCGGATCGCCCGGCCAGCGCACGATGGCCAGGCTCACGCCCAGCTCGTTGATGCTCAGCATGGCGAGCAGCGCGACGAGCGCGACCGCGAACGTGCCGAACTCGGCGGGCCCGAGCACCCGGGCCAGCGTGATCCCGATGGCCAGCGTGCCGAGCCGCGCCGCGATCGTGCTCAGAAGACTCCACCCGAGCGCCCTGCCCGCCTTGGCCCGCAGTGACGGCGCGTCGACGTCCGTCACGCCCGGCCTCGCCCGCTCCGCGCGACGGCGTTGAAGTCGTCGCGGGCCTCGGTGCCGCGGAGGCGGGCGTAGCGGCGGCGGAGCTTGTGGCCGAGCACGCCGGCGGCGGTTCCGACCGCGTCCAGGGCGGCCGGCCGTTCGGTGGCGGCCTGCTCGTAGATCTCCAGCTGGACGCGCGCGGCGCGGTCCAGGCTGAAGCGTTCCACGACCAGGCGCCTGCCGTACTCGCCCAGCTCGTGGCGCAGGCCGGGGCCGGCGTGCAGGCGGCGCAGGATGGACTCAAGGCGCGGCGCGCCCTCCTGCCGGCCCGCGCCGAGGCCGAACCAGCCCTGGCCGAGGAAGGTCTTCTCGCTCTCGGGGGTGAGCAGCTCGAAGAAGCCCAGCTCGCCCTGCACGATGAGCGGCTTGGCGAAGGCCAGCGAGCGCAGCGCCGAGCCGCCCATGGCGAGGCAGACGTCCGCGGCCGCGTACGCGGGGCGGGGGTCGAGGAGCTGGCCGGTCACCACGACGGCGCGGCGCCCGGCGGCGGCGTTGGCGGCGGCGGCGCGCGCCTCCACCTCGGCCCTCGCCGGTCCGTCCCCGACGACGACGAGCCGGAGGTCCAGTTCGTCCGCCAGCCGGCCGATGACGTCGATCGCGGTCAGGACGCCTTCGAGCTTCAGCTCGGCGACCAGGCGGCCCACGACGACGACGTCCAGCGGTCCTTCCGGCAGGTCGAAGGCGCGGCGGAACTCCGCCGCCGGGTGCCCGGGGGCGTTGGCCGCCACGTCGACCGGCGGCTCGATGAGGTGCACGTGCCGGCGTCCGGGCGCGGCCCGCTCCTGGATCTCCCGGGTGCCGACCACCAGGGGCAGCGAGGGCGGCAGGAAGGGGGCGACCGACATCGACATGATCGTGCAGACGGCCGCGGCGGGGCTGCGCAGGCTCGCGTAGAACGCCTCGACCCCCGGCGGCCACTCGTACCCGTGGATCACGTCGATCTCGCGCCGGACGGCCAGGTCGCACAGCATGCGCACGGTGGCGGGGGAGGGCCTGCGCCGCCCGGCGTCGAGCGGCAGGTGCTCGAGGCCGGCGTCGGCGAGGTGCGCGACCAGCGCGCCGGGCTCGCCGATCACGCCGACCTCGTGGCCCAGCCGCTGGACGGCGGCGGCGAGCTCGACGGCGTTGAGCTGGCTGCCGCCGACCTCCATGGCGTGCGGGTACACAAGGATGCGCACGGTCAGGCTCCGGCGGCGGCGAGGACGGCCGCGGCGACCTGGTCCTGTTCGGCCTCGGTCATGGCGTGGAACAGCGGCAGGATCAGCGAGTTGCCGGTGAGCCACTCGGTGTGGGGCAGCTCGGCGGCCGGGACGCCGGCGTAGGCCGGTTCGAGGTGGGCGGCCATGATGCCGCGGCGGGCCGAGACGCCCCGTTCGGCGAGGAAGGTCAGAAGCTCGTTCCTGCTCATCGGGAAGTCCGCGGGCAGGGCGATCCAGAACGACTGGTAGTTGGTCGTGCCGTACTCGGTGTCGCCCGCGGTGGTGAGCCCCGGGATGCCGGCCAGCAGTTCCTGGTAGCGGGCCGCCAGCGCCCGGCGGCGGGCGATGAGCTCGGGGAGCCTGCGCAACTGCACGAGGCCGACCGCCGCCTGCAGGTCGGTCATCCGGTAGTTGTACCCGACCTCGGTGTACTCCTCGGGCGCGGTGGAGCCGCTGGCGTGCCGGTCGGCGGCGCTGACGCTCATGCCGTGCTCGCGCAGCCGCCGCGCGCGGGCCGCCCACTCGGGGTCGTCAGTGGTGATCATGCCGCCCTCGCCGGTCGTGAGCAGCTTGCGCGGGTGGAAGGACCAGGCCGCGATGTTCGCGCCGGCGCCGACGGGCCGGTCGCGGTAGGTGGAGCCGGCGGCGCAGGCGGCGTCCTCGATCAGCGCCACGTCGTCGTGGGCCGCGCGGATGTCGTCGACGTCGGCGGGCACACCCCCCTGGTGCACGATGATCACCGCGCGGGTGCGCGCGGTGCGGGCGGCGTCGATGGTCTTGGCGGTGAGGTTGCCGGTCGCCGGGTCGATGTCGGCGAACACGGGGGTGGCCCCGGCGTACCGCACGACGTTGGCCGTCGCGATGAACGACAGCGAGGGCACGACGACCTCGTCGCCGGGGCCGACGCCCGCGAGCACCAGGGCCAGGTGCAGCGCGGTGGTGCACGAGGAGGCGGCCACCCCGTGGCCGGCCTGGACGCTCGCGGCGTACGCGCGCTCGAACTCGGCCACCCTCGGCCCCTGCGCGACCCAGCCGGAGGCGATGACCTCGCCGACGGCGGCTTGCTCCTCCGGGCCGAACCACGGCCGCATCACCGGGATCATCGACCGGCCACCTCCCTCATCTCAAGACCGAGAAGGCCCGCCAGCAGGCGGACCCTTTGGTTCCAGTCGTGCTGTGCGGCGAACGCCCGCCGCCGCCCGGCGAGCGCGGCCGTGCGCGGGGCGCCGAGTTCGGTCGTCACGGCCGTGGCGAAGTCCGCCGGGGTCCGCGCGACCGGGATCAACGGCCCGGCGGAGAGCCAGGCGGTGGCGGGCAGGTCGGTCGAGACCGCCGCCCGGCCCGCCGCGAGGTACTCCAGCGTCTTCAGCGGGAAGCTGGCCCGGTTGAAGGCGCTGTCGGCGTAGGGCGTGAGGCCGACGTCCATGACGCGCAGGTAGGACGGCAGCTCCTCGTACGGCTTGCGCCCCACCCAGTGGACGTTGGGACGCGCGACCAGCCGCGGCCACCGCTCGGGCTCGTAGTCGCCCGACCGGGGGCCGACGAGCACCAGCGGCGCGCCGGTGGCGGCGACGGCCTCCAGCAGGGCGATGTCGATGCGGGCGTTGATGTGCCCGACGAACCCGGCCACCGGGGTCGCGGCCAGCTCTGCGGGCAGGTCCGCCGGCAGCGGAGCATCATCGATGTCCATATATGCCGACACGTCGCATCCGTTGGGCACCAGCGTCGCCGCCCGCCCGCCGCGGCCGAAACGCTCGGCCAGGTCCAGCGAGACGACCGCGACCGCGTCCGCCCGCGACGTCATGCGCCGCTCGGCCGCCGACAGCCGGGCGGCCGACATCCGGATCAGGGAGGCGCCCGCCACCAGGTCGTCGGTGACGTACCGCACCGTGCGGGCCCCCGGCGCGACGTCCAGCAGATCCGTCGTCCCGGCCACGACCACCGCGGTCACCGGGCCCCCCACCCTGCGGGCGGCGGCGCGCACCGCCCGGCGGGCGAGCGCCGCGGTGACGCGCTCGACGCCCGCGCGGTAGGCGGCGGGCGGGGCCACCGGGCTCAGCCGCCACAGGCCCGCGCGCACCTGCCGCAGCACGTGCCCGGCCTGCCCGGTCTCCGGGTCGCGCAGCCCGGAACGGACCGGCCGCGGCGGGTCGACGTACAGCACGTCGGCGTACGCGCCCAGCCTGTCGGCCATGTGCCGGTCGGTACCGCTCACCCCGTCGTACCGGGTGCCCGCGCCATAGACGAGAAGGTCGTTCACCGGGTCTTCTCTGCGCGCCACCAGGCGACCAGGCGGCGCAGGCCCTCTTCGAGGTCCACCTCGGCCTTCCAGCCGAGCCGCTCGGCCGCGGCGCTCACGTCGGCCAGCCGCCGGGTGACGCCGTTGACCGCGCGGGCCGGGCCGAACTCAAGGCCCAGGTCGCTCGCGTCCATGACGGCCATCAGCGCCTCGGCGAGCCCGCGCAGGCTGGTCTCGGTGGAGGCGGCGATGTTGAAGACCTCGTCGGTGGCGTCGCTCGCCGCGGCCAGCAGGTTGGCGCGCGCGATGTCCTCGGTGTAGACGAAGTCCATGGTCGCCAGGCCGTCGCCGAGGATCAGCGGCGGCTCGCCGGCCTCGATGCGCTCCATCCACCGGATCAGCACCTCGGTGTACAGGCCGTGGATGTCCATGCGGGGCCCGTACACGTTGAAGTAGCGCAGGGCCACGTAGTCCAGGCCGCGCATCGCGTGGAAGCTGCGCAGCAGCCCCTCGTTGAAGGTCTTGGCCGCGCCGTACAGGGTGTCGTTGGCGTAGGGGTGGTGGTCCTCGCGCGTCGGGAACTCGGTGGCCAGGCCGTACACCGACGCCGACGAGGAGGCCACCACCTTGCGCACGCCGGCGTCGGCCGCCGCCTCGACGACCTCGTAGGTGCCGTCGACCAGCACCTCGAGGGCCAGGCGCGGCTCCTCGGCGCACTGGGTGATGCGGATCGCGGCCAGGTGGAACACCAGGTCCATGCCCTGGGTCAGCGAGCGCACGAGCGCGGTGTCGCGGATGTCCCCCTCGACGACGCGCAGCCGGCGGGTGTCCCCGGCCGCGGCCTCGGCGGCCGCCAGGTTGGCGCGGCGTCCCCTGACGAAGTTGTCGAGCACGACCACCTCGCCGGCGCCGGCCGCGAGGAGCTGGTCCACGACGGTCGAGCCGATCGTGCCCGCGCCTCCCGTCACCAGGCAGCGGCTGTTCTCAAGTGCCGAGATCATCGAGAGGTTCCCCCAAGGTCGATTCGTCTGCCGTCATTTTGGATGCTTTGTCCCGCGGCTTCCAGGAGTGCGAGCACACGGAGCCCGGCACGGCCGTCGGTGAGCGGGGCCCTGCCCTCGGCGATGGCGGCCGCGAACTCGCTCATCACGCCCCGCAGCGCCTCCCGCTCGGGCAGGGCGGGTACGACGACGTCACCGGTGCGATAGGAGATCAGGGCGGCACGGCGCTCGTCCTCGCCGGCGGACGCCAGGTCCACTCCCCGGTCGTACACCGAAAGGCGCTGGGCGGGGTTGACGTCGTCCCACACGATCGTGCGCCGGGAGCCGCCGATCACGGTGGTGCGGATCTTGGTCGGGCTGAGCCAGTTGACGTGCACGTGGGCGATGGCCCCCGACGACAGCCACAGGGTCAGGTACGCCAGGCACGGCCTGCCCGCCCCGATCGGGTCGGAGGTGTGCGCGGCCACCGCGACCGGCGTCACCCCCTCGGGGAGCACGAAGTCCAGGATGGACAGGTCGTGCGGCGCCAGGTCCCACAGCACGTCCACGTCCGGCTGCACCAGGCCGAGGTTGATGCGCACCGAGTCGACGAACTGCACCTCGCCCAGCTCGCCCGAGGAGATGAGGTCGCGGATGCGGCGCACCACCGGCGTGTAGCAGAAGGTGTGGTCGAGCATGAGAACCCGCTCGCGCTCGTCGGCCAGGGCCACCAGCTTGGCGCCCTCCTCGTAGGTCGGCGTCAGGGGCTTCTCGACCAGCACGTGCTTGCCGGCGTCCAGGGCGGCGCGCACCAGGTCGAAGTGCGTGCGCGCCGGGGTGGCGATGGCCACGGCCTGGACGGCAGGGTCCCTGAGCACCTCCTCGACCGAGGAGGTGGGCCGCACCGTGGTGTAGCGGCCGAGCACCGCCCTGGCGCGCTCCTCGTCCAGGTCGCACAGCCACTCAAGGCGCAGTTCCGGGGTCGCCATGGCGTTCCGGACCAGGTTCGGGCCCCAGTAGCCGGCACCGATCACGGCAAGGCCGATCGACGTCAACGCGGCTCTCCTCAGGTCGGGGGTCAGGTCTGTCGGTGTTCGATGGTGCGGGTCGGGCGGTCGGTGCGGGTCGTTCGCTTCGGTTTCGGCCGGTGCGTGCCGGTCGGTTCGGTCGGTTCAAGTCGGTCGGTTCGAGCGGTCGGTTCGGTTGGTGCGGATCGGTTCGGTTCGGGTCGGGCGGCCGTGTGCGGTCCGATCGCCGGGAGGTCCTGCGGCGATCGAACCGCACACGGGTGACGGGACTAGCTCGACGGGGTGAACAGCACGTCCACCCAGTAGTTGGCGCCGTTGAAGCTGGCCGACGGGAAGCCCGAGTCGGTCCCGTACCGGTAGACGCCGTTGCCGCCCGCCGGGCCGCCGTTGGCCAGCGCGGTCAGCGGCGAGTTGGCGTACGGCCCGGTGTTGAAGTACGCGCCGTCGCCCGCGTAGTGCCCGGCGGGCGCGTGGTAGGAGGCCACGTACACCTGCCCGGCCACGACGTCGACCGGGGCGGCGAACTGCAGCGTCTGCCACCCCGAGGCCGTCTCGTTGACGAACGTGCCGTTGGCCAGCGGGGTGCCGGTGCCGCTCCACAGGTTGCCGACGTGGGTGCCGGTGTTGCCGGCCCCCTTGTAGAACCGGACGCCGGTGACCTGGCCGTCCATCTCGGCGGTGAACTTCACGCCCACCTCGACGGCGTCCGCGTCCGCGTTCGACGGGTTGGCCGGGAAGGCGTTGCTGGCCCAGATGGAGCACGGGCAGGTCGCCGGCCCGCCGGTGGTGAACGACCACGACGTCGTGGTCATGGCGTTGTCGGCGTCGTCCTCGCCGCCGCTGACCGTGACCGTGTACGTCGTGCTCTGCGCCAGCGGGTCGTCCGGCGTGAAGGTGAGCAGCGTGCGCGCCTCGTTGAGCGCCCGCGTGCCGGCCACCGTCTGGTTGGCGGCGTTCTTGACGGTGATCGTGGCGCTGTTCTCCTGGATGGGCTCGCTGAACGTCGCGGTCACCGCCGTGCCGGTGGCCACGCCCGTGCCGCCGTGGTCGGGCGACTTGAGCGTGATGTACGGCGCGGTGGTGTCGGCCAGCCGGGTGAAGATGACGTCCACCCAGTAGTTGGTCGCCCCCCACGACTGGTCGGGATAGGACCGGGCGCCGTACTTGTAGACGCCGTTGCCGCCGCTGGTGGCGCTGGCGAGCGTGCGCAGCGGCGGCGCGGTCACCGCCGAGGCCAGCCCGTTGGCCGTCCCCGAGTAGTGGCCGTTCGGCGCGTGGTAGGAGGCGACGTAGGTGGTGTCCTTGGTCACCGGCCACGGTGTGCCGAAGTACACCTCCTGCCAGCCCTGCGTCGACTCGTCGGTGAACGTCGCCGTGGTCAGCTCGGCGCCGGTCCCCGACCACAGGGTGCCGGTGTGGGCGCCGGTGTTGCCCGCGCCCTTGTAGAACCGGATGCCCTCGATGAAGCCGTCCGTGGCGGCCTGGAACTTCACGCCGACCTCGACCGAGCCGGAGTCGTTGACGCTCGGCACGTCGGGCACGGTGACGTCCGGCCAGACGGTGCACGGGCACTGCCCGGCCGTCCAGGTCTTCGCCGTGGTGAAGGAGAAGCCGTACGGCTGGGTCATGGTGTTGTTCGCGTCGTCCTTGGCGCCGGACACCTCGACGGTGAACCGCTCGCCGGGGGCCAGCGGCGCGGACGGCACGAAGGTGAGCGTCTTGCGGGCGGCGTCCAGGGACACCGTGCCGGCGACGTTCGCCAGAGTGGCGTCCTTCACCGTGAACGTCGGGGTGCCGGTCTGGACGGGCTCGCCGAAGGTGACCTTCGGCTGCACCCCGGTCGGCACGCTGGACGAGCCGGGCACCGGCGCGGCCGTGGTCACCGCCGGCGGGTAGACGTCGTTGACGGTGAACACCACGTCGACGTAGTAGTTGCCGCCGTTGAACGTCTGGTCGGGGAACCCGGCCCCCGCCCGGTAGACGCCGTTGCCCGCCGTCCCGGAGGCGGCCGGCGCCGTCAGCGGCGCGTTGACCAGCGGCTGATAGCGGAAGAAGTTCGCGTCGGCGGCGTAGTGGCCGTTCGGCGCGTAGTAGGAGGCCACGTACTCGGTGCCGGCCGTGACGAACACCGGCGAGCCGAAGTTGAGCTTCTGCCATCCGCTGGACGTCTCGCCGGAGAAGGTGCCGGTGGCCAGCGGGGTGCCGTCGCTCCCCCACAGAGTGCCGGTGTGGGTGCCGGTGTTGCCTGTGCCCTTGTAGAACTTGACCCCGGTCAGGTAGCCGTTCACCGACGGCTTGAACCGCACGCCGAGTTCCAGCGCGCTGCCGTCGTTCTCGGCCGGGTTGGCCGGGGTGACGGAGGAGGTGAACAGGCTGCACGGGCAGTCGACGGAGACGTTGCGCGACGCCTGCGCGCCGACGTTGCCGCTGTCGTCGGCGGCCCGCACCTTGATGGTCGTGGCGCCGACCCCGGTGACCTTCCACGAGTAGGTCCAACTCGTCCGTCCGGTGGCGGGGTGCCAGGTGGCGCCGCCGTCGGTGGAGACCTCGACGGCGCCGACCTGCCCGCCCACGTCCACGGCGGTGCCGCTGACGGTGACGGTGGAGCCGTTGTTCACGGTGACCCCGGCGGCCGGGGCGGTGATGGCCGCGGTCGGCGCGGTGACGTCGGTCGACTTGAGCGCGGTGCTCAGCCCGGCGGTCAGCGACTTGGGCTGCACGCCCATGTCGGCGAACAGGTTCACCGTCGCCTGCTTGATGCTGAGGTTGGAGTAGTCGTTCTCGTCGTAGCCGTCGTGCTCGGGGTCGAGCCCCCACGACCACTGGACCGTCCCGGCGCCGAACACCAGGGCGCCGCTGGGGGCGCGGTAGAGAGTGAGGCGGTGGGTGGCGCTCTTCTGCGCGACGTTGGTGCCGTAGTCGATGAGCACCTGCTCGGCCACGGAGGTGGTGCTCGACATGGGCACCAGGCCCGCGGGCCGAGAGCCGTTGTCGACGTCCTCGTCCCACTCGTAGCCGACGATGCCGCCGATGTTCATGGACCCGGAGAACTGGCCGCCCACGGGGGTGCCGCGCCAGAACCGCATCTTGCCGTCGGCGGCCGGAACGGTCAGCGGGATCGCCTCGCAGCCGTTGTTGGACGTCGTGCAGTTGACGGTGAACAGCGTGCCGGTCAGCGCGTTCTCGGGTTTGCCGCCGTCGGCGGGCGGGCTGAACCGCGGGTCGCGCCAGGTGCCCGTCCAGACGCCGGCGGCCGGGTCGATCTTGGCGTTGGCGTGGGTCTCCTTGTAGGAGACCATCGTGCGGTAGTTGTTCTCCCAGCGGGTCTTCCAGTAGATCTCGTTGCCGCTGAAGAACGCGAGGTTCACGCCGTTGTCGCGGGCGTTCTCGAACGCGGTGCGTTCTTCGCCCGACCAGTACTCGTCGTGGCCCACCGACAGCAGCGACTTGTGGTTGAGCAGCGTCGCGGGGCTGCGCGCGGCGTCCAGCGACGACATGTAGGACACGTTGTAGCCGTTGGCCTCCAGCCAGCGCACCATCGGGTACTCGTTGGCGAAGACGAAGTCACGGCCCCAGGGGGTGGACTCGCGGGTGTTGAACGGGCGGTTGTAGCTGACCTTCACCGCCCGGCCCGGCGCGGCGATGCTGTCGCCGCGGTAGAGGCTGTTGAGCACCTTGTTCGGGTTGTCCTCGGTGGCGGGGATGTCGCCCCAGGAGTTGTACGCCTGCCAGGTGCTGTCGGAGGTGCGGAACAGCAGGTCGGAGGTGCTCGCGTCGTCCCGGACCACGAAGACGATGTGGGTGTCGTCGTTTGTGTCGGTACGGACCACGTGAGCGAAGTAGATGCCGGAGACGGCCGTGGTGGGAACGGTCCAGCTCGCCACGGTGCCCCAGCCGCAGGCCACTTCGCCGGTGGTGGTGTTCTCCGGGCAGCTCGGCTGGAACCGGGAGACGGAGGTGGTGGCCGGCACGGTGATGACCTTGCGCGCGCCCGAACCCCCGTAGTAACCCATGCGGTAGATGTCCACCTGGAGGTTCAGGGCGGTGGACCTGATCTTGAAGTTGACGGTCTGGCCGAGGTTGACGCTCATCTGGTCGCCGTAGCCCTCGACGGTGCCGTGCGGATTGGTGTCCCATTCCGACCGGTCGTTCCCCGTGAGGCTGTTCTCACAGGTGATCTTGTTGCCGCCCGCGTCACAAGGTCCCATCGCCTGCGCCGGCGCGGCGGGGGTCGAGAGGAGTGCGGCGAGAGTCAACGCTGCTGCTGCGATTGCCGACCTGTGTCGGCGCGCGGCACTGCGCGGTTTCATGAAGCTCCCACGTGATCGAAAGGGTCGTTGCCCCGGTGGTGCTCACGCTGCGGAGCGTGGTCCCGACGAAACGACGTCCGGGTGAGTGGACCGGTTTACGCGGTCGTCCCAACTGCCGTCACATGCGTCTCATCCGTAACATGAGCACCCCTGACACGTGATGTGCGCAGGTGGGCGCGGCCTATCGGGCCTTGAGCGCGATGACCGACTTCACCAGTCCGCCGAGCCGCTCGAAGCGGATCTGCGAGGAAGGGAAGTAGTGCCGCATCTCGGTGATGCTGAGCAACTCCACCTCCATCACGATGTTGCGCGCCGCGTCGCGGTCGGAGGTGGGAGTGTGCACCAGCGGCCAGCGGCGCAGCAGGGACGTGCGCACGGCGATGGGCAGGTACTGGAACCCGGGGAACAGGAAGTGCGGCTCCACGGGGAAGTAGCGGTAGGGCGTCTGGACCCAGTGGCGCTCGGCGAGGCGGTGCACGGAGTCGGCGAACATCTGGCGGCGGAGGTGCCCGCCGACGTGCTCGATGACCGCGTTGGAGAAGACCAGGTCGTACTGGGCGGAAAGGACGGCGGCGGGGAGGTCGCAGGCGTCGGCCACGTCGGCCCGCAGCCAGCCGGGCAGGTCGGTGGGGGGCTTCTCGAGGTTCACCACGTGCACGTGGGCCGGGCGCACCGGAGCGCGCATCCAGGCGCTGGCCGTGCCGCCAAGGTCGATAACCGACATGTCGGACAGGTCGGGGAAGGTCTGCGCGAACCAGTTCCAGCGACGGGCCCGCGCCTTGGCGCCGAGCGAGTCGGGGGCGTCGACGAAACGACTCCGCAGAGCGTTCAGACGGCTCATGGTCTCTCCTTGGCGAGGAGTGCGATGGGGGGGTACGGAGCTGGCCGCCATTGAGTCTGCCGGGATCGGCACGTTCCAACGGGACCGCCCAACTATCGCAGAAGCCGTCCGGGCGCACTGCGCACCGCGGTCATTCGATAGCGCACTGAGATCCGGAGATGCCACTCTTGGCCTCGTGGAACGATTGAAGATCGAAGACACCTACCTGCTCACTCCCGCCGTCCACGAGGACGACAGGGGCGCCTTCCTCGAGTGGTACCGCGCCGACCGGCTGTCCGCGCTCACCGGCCACGAACTGAGGCTCGCCCAGGCCAACTGCTCGGTCTCGCGGCGCGGCGTGCTGCGCGGCGTGCACTTCGCGGACGTGCCGCCGGGGCAGGCCAAGTACGTCACCTGCGTCAGCGGCAGCGTCCTGGACGTGGCCGTGGACATCCGGGTCGGCTCGCCCACCTTCGGCGTGTGGCAGGCCGTCGAGCTCGACGACCGCACCAGGCGCGGCGTCTACATCGGCGAGGGGGTGGGGCACGCCTTCATGGCGCTGAGCGAGCAGGCCACCGTGGTCTACATGTGCTCGGAGGTCTACAACCCCGCCCGCGAGCACGGCATCCACCCGCTGGACCCCGAGCTCGGCATCGCCTGGCCCGCCGGCGTCGAGCCGCTGCTGTCGCCCAAGGACGCCGTGGCGCCCACGCTGGCCGAGGCGCGCGAGAAGGGCCTGCTGCCGCTGTACGAGGACTGCCTGGCGTACTACGCCGAGTCGCGGGCGGCGCGCGAGCCCGCGGCGGAGCGCGGCGCACATTGAGTGATCACGAGGCTACGAGCGGTTTTGGCCATGATGAATCCAGCGATAGTGGTAACGAAATCCCGGTTGCCATGCTGATTTAGCGCTATTGCTGGGATAAAAGGCGGATCTGGTTGTCTCATCGTTTCCCAACCGCAACAATGGCCTCGCACTGAAACAATGATCGGAGCCGGCGTCCGCGAGCGCCGGAGGTGGAGGCTCGTCCAGTGAGCGATTCACGGCACGCGGACAGGCGGCGCGCCCGGCGTCGCCGGCCGTCCCCCGATTCGAGAGCCACCGGGTCGCGCCGGTTCCCCGTCACCGGGTGGGTGACGCTGGTGGCCGCCGCCGCGGTGCTCGGGGCGACCGTGACGGTGGTGATCGTCAACCGCCCGCCCGCGGCCGCCCCGCCCGTCGCGAACGCCGCCCCCGTCTCGGCGGAGGTGACGCTGGAGACCAGCCTGTGGAAGTCGCGCAAGGTCGCGAAGGCCACGGCCCAGGTCGAGCACACGCCGCTCGAACTCGGCACCCGCTTCAAGGCCGCCCGCGACGGCGAGGTCGCCGGCATGCGGTTCTACAAGCCCGCCGCCGAGCGCGGCACGCACCGCGGCAGCCTGTGGGACTCCGAGAAGAAGCTGCTGGCCAAGGTGACCTTCACCGGCGAGAGCGGCAGCGGCTGGCAGCAGGCGATGTTCGACAAGCCCGTGCCGATCGTCGCCGGCCGCGTCTACACCGTGTCGTACCACACGAAGAACGGCGGGTACGTCGCCTCGCCCGGCGTGTTCGACGACCCGGTCCGCTCGGGACCGCTGACCGGCCAGGCCGGCGTGTTCGCCCCCGCGGCCAAGTCGTCCTTCCCCTCGCGGGTGCACTCCAAGCGGGTGAGCTACTGGGTCGACGTCATCTTCCGGCACCGGGAGCGCCGCCACTTCCCCCGTCCGACCGGCCGTCCCACCGGCGACCCGACCGCGGTCCCGACGACGGGCGATCCGAGCGTCACGCCGACCCCCGAGGGCTCGGCGACCCCCACCGGCGGCGTCACCGTCAGCCCCACGGCGACCGGCACGGGCTCCCCGAGTCCTTCCTCGCCGGTCACCTCGACCCCCGAGTCGAGCCCGACGCGCAGCCACAACTCCGACCCCTCCGAGTCGCCGTCGGCGAGCGGCACGCCGAAGCCGTCCGCGAGCCCCACGCCGAAGGCCTCCGGCAGCGGCACGCCGAGGCCGTCGCTGAGCGCGAACCCGACCAACCAGCCCACCAAGGTCCCGAGCGCCACCCCCAAGCCGACCCAGACCCCCACCCCGCCGCCCACCGGTGGTTTCCCCGGGGCCGGTGACACGGGCGTGCCCGCCGGTGTGAGCCTCAAAGAGAGCAAGTCGATCACGATCACCAAGGACGGCACGGTGATCGACGGGCTGGAGATCAGCGGCGAGATCAACGTCCAGGCCGACGACGTGACGATCCGCAACACCCGCCTGGCGGCGGCGCCGGGTGAGTGGGGCATCATCCAGCGCAGCGGGCACAGCGGCCTCACCGTCGAGGACACCGAGATCTTCGGCAACGGCAAGCAGCGCACGCAGTTCGGCATCATCAACCAGGGCGGCGACCTGACCGTGCGGCGGGTCGACATCCACACCATCAGCAACGGGATCCTCACCGAGCAGGGCCTGATCGAGGACTCCTACATCCACGATCCGAAGTACTACTCCGGCGACCACACCGACATGATCATGTGTACGAGCGGGCCGCCGTCCGGGGCCACGCTGGTGATCCGCGGCAACACGGTCATCAACACCCTGGAGCAGACCGGCGCCGTCGCGCTCTTCCAGGACTTCGGCGTGGTCCGCAACGTGACGGTGGAGGGCAACTTCCTGGCCGGCGGCGGCTACACCGTCTACGGCGGCGCAGGGGCCAAGGGCACCTCCTCCAACATCAAGGTCGTCGGCAACGTCTTCAGCAAGGACGTCTGGGCCAAGGGCGGCTACAACGGTCCGGTGGCGTACTGGGACAAGAACGGCGCCGGCAACGAGTGGAAGAACAACGTCTGGGAGGACGGCAAGACCGTCCCCGAGGGCGGCTGACCAAGGCGGCCTGACCGCGCGGGGCTGAGCACGCCCCGCCGGGCGGGCGCGGACGAGCCAAAGAGCGAGGCCCTCCACGCGGATGCGTGGAGGGCCTTCTCGTCGTCGGGCCGCGGTGAGCGGGAGGCTCGCCGTGCCAGGCGGGGCGCGCCGGACCGAGGCGGCCGGCGCGCCGCAGGGTCAGCCGACGCGCCAGGTGTCGCCGCCGCCCAGCAGGTCGCTCAGCGAGCCGGCGCCCTGGTCGGAGACCGCCTCGTGCAACTGCCTGCTCATCAGCGTGTCGTACGCGGGACGGTCGACGGACCGGAAGATGCCGATCGGCACGTGCTCGAACGCCGGCTCGTCCAGCCGGGACAGCGCGAAGGCGGCCGAGGGGTCGGGGTCGTGGGCGTCGTGGACCACGATCTCGGACTCGGGCACGCTCGCGCGCTCGGCGACCTCCAGGCGCCCGTCCGGGCGGCGGCGCACGGCCTTGGAGGCCGACACGATCGGCTGCCCGTGCTCGAGGCGCAGGGTGACGTCGTCGCGCACCTCGGGGTCCTTGAGAGCCTCGAACGCGTTGTCGTTGAAGATGTTGCAGTTCTGGTAGATCTCGACCAGGCTCGTGCCCCGGTGCGCCGCCGCCTCGCGCAGCACCGACTGCAGGTGCTTGCGGTCGGAGTCGAGCGTGCGGGCCACGAAACCGGCCTCAGCGCCGAGCGCGAGCGAGATCGGGTTGAACGGCTTGTCCAGCGAGCCCATCGGCGTCGACTTGGTGATCTTGCCGACCTCGGACGTCGGGGAGTACTGCCCCTTGGTCAGACCGTAGATGCGGTTGTTGAACAGCAGGATGTTCATGTTGACGTTGCGGCGCAGCGCGTGGATCAGGTGGTTGCCGCCGATGGACAGCGCGTCGCCGTCCCCGGTGATCACCCACACCGACAGGTCGGGGCGGGAGGCGGCCAGGCCCGTCGCGATCGCCGGCGCCCGGCCGTGGATCGAGTGGAAGCCGTAGGTGTTCAGGTAGTACGGGAACCGGGACGAGCAGCCGATGCCCGACACGAAGACGATGTTCTCGCGCTTGAGCCCGAGCTCGGGCAGGAAGCTCTGGACCGCGGCCAGGATGGCGTAGTCACCGCACCCGGGGCACCAGCGCACCTCCTGGTCGCTCTTGAAGTCCTTCAGGGTCTGCTTCTCGGTGGCCCGCGGGATGAGGGTGAGTCCGGTGCCACCGACGCCCGGCTCTGTGAAGTGCCCGTCCGTCGCGATATCACTCACTGTCGATCACGTCCTGGATCACTCCGGCGAGCTCTTCCGCCTTGAAGGGAAGGCCGCGCACGCGGTTGTAACTGATGACGTCGACCAGGAAGCGCGCCCGCAGCAGCAGGGCGAGCTGGCCGAGGTTGATCTCGGGCAGGAGCACCTTGTCGTAGGAGCGCAGCACCTCGCCGGTGTTGGCGGGCAGCGGGTTCAGGTGACGGAAGTGCGCCTGGGCGATCTTCCCGCCGGACCTCCGCGCCCGCCGCACGGCCGCCGCGATCGGCCCGTACGTCGAGCCCCAGCCGATGACCAGCACCCGGGCGTCGCCGTCGGGGTCGTCGACCTCGAGGAGCGGGATGTCCTGCGCGATGCCGTCGATCTTGCCCTGGCGGAGCCGGACCATCAGGTCGTGGTTGTGCGGGTCGTAGGAGATGTTCCCGGTGCCGTCGGCCTTCTCGATGCCGCCGATGCGGTGCTCCAGCCCCGGGGTGCCCGGGACGGCCCACGGGCGCGCCAGCGTCTGCGGGTCGCGCTTGAACGGCAGGTAGGTCTCGCCGTCCTCGCCGTTGGGCTCCACGGTGAACTCGACCGACAGGTCGGGCAGCTCGTCTTCCTCGGGCAGCCGCCACGGCTCGGAGCCGTTGGCCAGGTAGCCGTCGGACAGCAGCATGACCGGCGTGCGGTACTTCACGGCGATGCGCGCGGCCTCGATCGCCGCGTCGAAGCAGTCGGACGGGGTCGAGGGCGCCACGATGGGCACCGGCGACTCGCCGTTGCGGCCGTACATCGCCATGAGCAGGTCGGTCTGCTCGGTCTTGGTCGGCATGCCCGTCGAAGGGCCGGCCCGCTGGACGTCCACCACGATCAGCGGAAGCTCGGTGGTGACGGCCAGGCCCACGGTCTCGGCCTTGAGCGCCACGCCGGGACCGGAGGTCGTCGTCACGCCGAGCGCGCCGCCGAACGCCGCGCCGAGCGCCGCGCCGACGCCCGCGATCTCGTCCTCCGCCTGGAAGGTGCGGATGCCGAACCGCTTGTGCTTGGACAGCTCGTGCAGGATGTCGGAGGCCGGCGTGATCGGGTAGGAGCCGAGGAACAGCGGCAGCTTCGCCTGCACCGAGGCCGCGATCAGGCCGTAGGCCAGGGCCTGGTTGCCGGAGATGTTGCGGTAGAGGCCCGGGGCCAGCGTCGCCGGCTTGACCTCGTAGGACACCGAGAACGACTCGGTGGTCTCGCCGAAGTTCCACCCGGCCTGGAAGGCCGCGATGTTGGCCTTGGCGATGTCGGGCTTCTTGGCGAACTTGGTCTCGAGGAACTTGACCGTTCCCTCGGTGGGCCGGTTGTACAGCCAGGACAGCAGCCCGAGGGCGAACATGTTCTTGGCCCGCTCGGCGTCCTTCTTGGAGACGTCGTAGCCCTCGAGCGACTTGACGGTCAGCGAGGTCAGCGGGACGGCGTGCACGCGCCACTCACCGAGCGAGCCGTCGTCCACGGGGCTTGAGGAGTAGCCGACCTTCTGCAGGTTGCGCTTGGTGAACTCGTCGGTGTTGACGATGACGTCGGCGCCACGGGGAAGATCGCCGATGTTGGCCTTCAGGGCCGCGGGGTTCATGGCGACCAGGACGTTGGGGGCGTCACCGGGGGTGAGGATGTCGTGGTCGGCGAAGTGCAGCTGGAAGCTCGACACGCCGGGCAGCGTGCCCGCGGGTGCGCGGATCTCGGCGGGGAAGTTGGGCAGGGTGGAAAGGTCGTTTCCGAACTGCGCGGTCTCCGCCGTGAAACGATCACCGGTCAGCTGCATGCCGTCGCCGGAGTCGCCCGCGAAGCGAATGATCACGCGGTCGAGTTGCTGAACCTGCTTGGTCACAGCTCGGTCCTCCTCGACGCGCCTGGGCGCCGTCGCTCGTGGCACGTATTCATTTCCATGCTAGATCCCTTGGGGCTGCGCGGGCTTCTTTACGCATGCGCGTCGATCAGGGGTGTGACCGTGATCCCCTGGCGACGGCAACGATCTCTCTTCGTGGCGCCGGGGCATGCCGGGACATCGGGGGCGATGTCAGGGAGGCCCGGGCCTGTGCGGCCGATGACTAAGATCGACACGGGGGGTGACCACTGCGGGGAGCGTGGTTACGACCGGAGAAGGCTCCTGGTACACAGCCCCGCGGCCAGCCTGCAAAGGTCAACGTGCAAGCGGGAGTAGAGCACGTATCCGGTCACGGTGCCCAACTATATGTCCCTTCACCCGATGACTCCGAGCGCCTCACCCTCAAGGCGTGCTCTTGACGCCCGGCCGACCGGCGTCGCCCGGGGTGCTTCCTGTGCCGTCGCCGGACCGTGCACGAGTGCGCCGCGGCGGCGGATCGGTCCCGGCGTACACCTGTCCCGGCTCCATGCGGCGCGAGCCGTACAACTCCGGGACCGTCACGAAGGCGTACCCCTCCATCGTCAGCCGCGCCAGCAACTCCCGCAACGCCGGCGCGGTCGCCGTGCCGGTCTCGTGCATCAGGACGATCGATCCCGGCCTGATCCCCTTGGCCGCCCGGCGGACGACGTCGCCGGGATCGGGATCCCTGGCGTCCCCCGTGTCCACGTTCCATCCGACGATTGAAAGGTTCAGCGCGCGCGCCGCGGTGACCACCTTGGCGTCGGTGTCGCCGTACGGCGCCCGCATCAGCCGCGGCGCGCGGCCGGTCGCGACGGCGTCCGCGATCTGGGTGCGGTCGAGCTCGTCGGAGATCCGGTTGACGTCCATGGTGGTCAGGTCGCGGTGCGTCCAGGAGTGGTCGGCGACCAGGTGCCCGGCGGCGGCGATGCCGCGCAGCAGGTCCGGCCGCGCCTGGGCGTTGGGGCCCAAGGTGAAGAAGGTGGCGCGCGCGCCGTAGCGGGCCAGGATGGCCAGCAGCCGGCCGGTCTGCGGGCCGGGGCCGTCGTCGAAGGTCAGCGCCACGCACTTGGTGACGGCGCAGTCGGGCCTGCCCGCCGACCCGCTGCCGCCGCTGGTGCCGCCCCCGCCGCCCTCGCCGCCGGCCTCGTCGTCCCCGGGGGCCGGGGTGAACTCCGGCGGGGGCGAGGCCGACAGGGTCGGCGGGGTCGCGGAGTCCACGGCCCTCATCACCCGGCGGCCGAGGCCGGACAGCAGGGGCAGGGCCTCCTGCTTGGGCAGTGCGACCGCGATGCGCCCCATCCGCGCCGGCGCCACCCGGCCGTCGTCGAACTCGGCCACGAGGTCGCCGTGCGGGTTGAAGTTCAGCGAGTCGAACAGCGTCCGGTCGGGCCGCACCGCGCTCGGGCTGATCTCGGGGCCGAGCGTGCCGAGACGGGCGCGGACGACCGTGGCCAGGGTGTCCATCGCCTCGCGGTCCTTGATCAGGTCGGCCGAGTCGTGGACGCGCCGGTCGGTGTCGTCGTACCAGTAGGTGGTCAGCGAGTTGCGCCAGCGGGAGCCGGTGAGCGTCCCGGCGCGCAGCCGCACGCCGAACACCCCGCCGGACGCGGCCGTCACCTGCCAGCCGATGTTCAGCTCGGCCGCCGAGGTGCCGCCCTGGACGTCGCGGGAGTCCTCGCCGAACCGCCGCACGGCCGCCGAGGTCACCTGCGCAAGCCGCCGGCCGAGGGCGGGGGCGGAGGGCGGCACGGGATACCCGGCGAACACGTGCCGGCTGGAGGAGTCGTCGGAGGTGGTGCGCACGGCCAGGCCGGGGATCGAGGCGGGGTCGACGAAGTTGATCGTCGTGGGCTGTGCGGGCAGGGTGGACGGCTGCTCGTGCGAGGGGAGGAAAAGCGTGATCCCGCAACCGGCGATGGTCGCGATCACGGCCGCGACACCTCCGGTCACGAGCAGACGGGACATGACTGCCACACTAGGCACCGCTAAATACCCATTTACTGGATTTTTCCTAGATGAAAGACTGGCCTTTGACCGCAACGGGTAGCGGGCAGGTGACGGAAAGCGATTTCCTGTCCAGTATTGGCGGGCTTGTGGGATCGCTCCGTGGGTCCGCGGTCCCGGAGGCGGGCAAGTAGGAGGCTGTATGAGCGGATATTTCGGTTCTTACACCGTCGTGGCCCTGCTGATAGCGATCGGCGGCGCCGTGTTCGGCGGCGCGCTGCTCGTCAACCGGCTGCTGCGGCCCGACCGTCCCACACCTGAGAAGCTGATGACCTACGAGTGCGGAGTCGACCCCGTCGGCGAGGGCTGGGCGCAGTCGCAGGTCCGGTACTACGTCTTCACCTACCTGTACGTCGTGTTCGCCGTGGACGCCGTCTTCCTCTTTCCCTGGGCGACCGTCTTCGCCGCGCCCGGCTACGGCATGACCACGCTGGTCGAGATGTTCGTCTTCCTCGCCTTCATCGGCATCGGCATCCTCTACGCCTGGCGCAAGCGCGTGCTCGCCTGGACGTGACAGGGGGAGTGCTCGTCCGAACGTGGGGAGTGCCGGCCGGGACGTGAGGGGCGGCACTCGCCTGGAGGTGACGGAAAGGAGACAATGCCCTTATGGCCGCCAGCGACCTTCCGATGCCGACCGTCGGGCCGGTGTCCCGGCTCGCCCCCAAACCGATGCGCTTCATCCTCAACTGGGGCAGGCGCTATTCCCTGTGGGTGTTCAACTTCGGGCTGGCGTGCTGCGCCATCGAGTTCATCGCCACCTCGATGAGCCGCCACGACTTCATCCGGTTCGGCGTGATCCCGTTCGCCAACGGGCCCAGGCAGGCCGACCTCATGATCGTGTCGGGGACCGTCACCGACAAGATGGCCCCGGCCGTCAAGCGCCTCTACGAGCAGATGCCCGACCCCAAGTACGTCATCTCCTTCGGGGCCTGCTCGAACTCCGGCGGCCCCTACTGGGACTCCTACTGCGTGACCAAGGGCGTGGACCAGATCATCCCGGTCGACGTCTACGTCCCCGGCTGCCCGCCCCGCCCTGAAGCCCTCCTGCACGGCATCATGAAGCTCCAGGAGAAGATCGCCGCCGAGTCGCTGGGCGACCGCTACGCCGCGGTCCGCTCGGACGCCGACCGCTCAGACCCAGGCGGCCTGGACGCGGGCGGTTCGAGCGCGGGCCGCCCAGACGCGGGCGGCAGGGCGTGAAGGCCGCGATCGCGGAGCGGTACGGCGAGCGCGCCGAGGTCTCCGACTCCTTCGGCCGGCTCACCGTGGACGTCGGCCCCGCCGACTGGGTCGACCTGCTGACCTTCGCCCGCGACGCCCTCGGGTGCGCGTTCTTCGACTGGCTGACCGGCGTGGACGACCCGCCGCAGGGCTTCTCGGTGGTCGCCCACCTCTTCGACCCGGTCGAGCACACCCACCTGCTGGCCAGGACCCGCGTGCCGCGCGAGGACCCGCGGCTGCCCACCGCCACGGGCGTCTTCCGTGGCGCCGACTGGCACGAGCGCGAGACCTTCGAGATGTTCGGGGTGATCTTCGAGGGGCATCCTCATCTGGTCCCCCTCCTGCTGCCCGACGGCTTCGAGGGACACCCGCTCCGCAAGGACTTCGTCCTCGCCTCGCGGGTCGCCAAGTCGTGGCCGGGCGCCAAGGAGCCGGGCGAGTCCGGCACGGGCTCGCCCAGCCGCCGCAAGATGGCGCCGCCCGGCGTCCCCGCCGACTGGGGCCCGAACGCGACCGCGCCGCCCCCGGTCCGGGGCCCGCGCGCCGTCCGCCCGCCCTCACCTCAGGAGCCCTCGCCGCCGCCCGACCCGCCTGGGGCGGAGCGGTCGGTCGCGGGCGCGGAACGGCGGGAGGACGGCGATGGCTGAGGTGCTCGACGTCGTGCTGCGCCTCGCGGTGATCGTCATCGCCTTCCTGACCCTGCCGCTGATCGTGGGGCAGACCGAGCACAAGGCCATGGCCCACATGCAGTCGCGCCTCGGCCCCATGTACGCCGGCGGCTTCCACGGCTGGGCGCAGCTGATCGCCGACGGGGTGAAGTTCGTCCAGAAGGAGGACATCATCCCCGCGGCGGCCGACCGCCGGGTGTTCGCCATCGCTCCCGCGGTGGCCCTGGTGCCCTACCTCGTGGTGATGGCCGTCATCCCGGTCGGCCCCGGCCTGTTCGGCGCCGATCTCGACGCCGGGCTGTTCTTCGTGCTCGCCGTGATGGGCGTCGGCGTGCTGGGATCGATCATGGCGGGCTGGTCCTCGGCCAACAAGTACTCGGCGCTCGGCGGCATGCGGGCGGCGGCCCAGCTCATGTCGTACGAGCTCCCCCTGGTGCTCGCGGCCTCCTCGGTCGCGATGGCGGCGGGCACGCTGTCGCTGCCGGGCATCGTTGCGGCCTGGCAGTGGTGGTGGCTGCCGTGGCAGGCCATCGGCGCGGTGGTGTTCTTCGTCGCCGGTCTCGCCGAGCTGCGCAGGCCGCCCTTCGACATGCCGATCGCCGACTCCGAGATCATCATGGGTCCGATGACCGAGTACACCGGCATCCGGTTCGCGCTGTTCATGCTGGCGGAGTACGCCGGCATCGTGGTGCTGTCGGCGCTGACCGCGGTGCTGTTCCTCGGAGGCTGGCAGGGGCCGCTGCTGCCCGGCCCGGTCTGGACGCTGATCAAGATCTTCGCGCTGGCGTTCGTGGTGATCTGGGTGCGCGTCAGCTTCCCGCGGTTCAGGGCCGACCAGCTCCAGAAGCTC
The DNA here is from genome assembly GCF_042654065.1 of Sphaerisporangium dianthi. Lineage (NCBI taxonomy): Bacteria > Bacillati > Actinomycetota > Actinomycetes > Streptosporangiales > Streptosporangiaceae > Sphaerisporangium > Sphaerisporangium dianthi. Next base: position 262,647 of record NZ_JBHSFP010000002.1, read on the forward strand.
GCCTGGATCGGCCTGGTGCCGCTGGCCCTGGTGCAGCTCGCGCTCACCGGCGTCGTCAAGGTGCTCATCACCGGCTGAGCGACGCGTCCCCCGGCGTCCGGCTCAGGGCGGCTCGGCGAGGTCACGCCATGGTCCGATGGCCGCCGGACGCGGCGGCCTAGCGTCCGAAGATCGTGCCGCCGTTGATGTGGAGGATCTGGCCGGTGACGTACCCGGCCTCCGGGGAGGCGAGGTACCTGATGGCCGCCGCCACCTCGGCCGGCGTGCCGGCCTTGCCCACCAGGGTCTGGCCGACGCGCGATCGCACGAACTCCGGCGTCGCCCGGCCGCCGAAGAACTCGGTGTCGGCGACGTACCCGGGGGCGACCGCGTTCACCGTGACCCCGTCGGCTCCGAGGCGCTGGGCCAGCTCGAAGGTGTAGGCGTGCAGGGCGGCCTTGGCGCCTCCGTACGACCCCGGGCCGCGGATCGCGGCGATCGAGGACAGGTGGACGACGCGCCCGCCCGGCCGGCGCAGGTACGGCAGCAGGGCCTCGGTGAGCAGGACCGCCGTGAGCACGTTGGCGTCGAAGTTGCGGCGGTAGCCGTCGGCGATGCCGGCCAGCGTGCCGTCGTCGGCGGAGGCGACGTTCCCGCCCGCGTTGGTGACGACCACGTCGACCGGGCCCTGCATGGCGATCGCCTCGGCGGCCTCCTGGGCCTGCCCAGGATCGGACAGGTCGGCGGCCCTCCAGCTCACGAGGTCGGCGTCGTAGGCCGTGTTCAGCTTGGCCGCGGCCTCCTTCAGCACCTCGGCCCGGCGTCCCAGGATGACGACCTGGGCGCCCTCCCCGGCGAAGACGTCCGCCGTCGCCAGCCCGATGCCGGTGCCTCCACCGGAGACCACCACGCGTCGTTGCTCCATGTCGCACCCCTTTCGCCGCGCCATTAGACCATGTTTCGCGCCATGCCGTTCGCGTCCAAGGGCCTGGCGGGGCCTGCCCTCGCCTGGCCGCACAAGGGCGGTGGGGCCAGGTCTCAGTAGTCCTTCAGGGCGATGGCGTTCGCGGCCTTGTGGATCGGTTCGAGGATCTTGGCGATGACGCGGTCCTTGCCCGGCATGTGCGGCATGACGCGCAGCATCGTCATCTGGAACCTGATCAGCCATCTGCTGCCGAGCACCATGTGCTTGACGTTCTGCGGCCCGAGCTTCTGGTTCTCGTCGGTGTAGTGCCGCATCTCCTTCTCGTAGCGGTCGAACCCGGCTTCGTGGCCGCCGCCCGCGGCGGCGAGCTCGCCCGCCAGGACGTACGCGCCGACGAGGGCGAGGCTCGTGCCCTGGCCCGAAGCCGGGGAGGCGCAGTAGCCGGCGTCGCCGAGCAGCACCACGCGGCCCTTGGACCAGCGGTCCATGTGGACCTGGCTGAGCGTGTCGAAGTAGAAGTCGGGCGCGGCGCTCATCTCGGAGAGCAGCCGGGGAACCTCCCAGGCGTCCTCGGCGTAGGCGCCGGCCAGAATGCTCTGCTGCCGCGCGCGGTCGCGGCGGTCGTACTCCTGCGGCGCCCCGGCGAACAGGAACATGGCCTTGGCGCCGGAGTCCTTGGCCGTGCTGTACATCAGCGTCGTGCGGCCGGGGGAGACGTAGGTCAGCTCCTCGCGGTCGAGGCCGAGGTGGTTCGGGACGCTGAAGATCGACACGTAGTAGCCCAGGTCGCGGATGTAGTCCTCCTCGGGGCCGAAGGCGAGGCGGCGGGTGACGGAGTGCAGGCCGTCGGCTCCCACCACCAGGTCGAACGCGCGGGTCTCACCGGTGTCGAAGGTGACCGACACCCCCTCGGCGGTCTCGGCGACGGCGGCGATGGAGGTGTCGAAGAGGTACTCGGCGTCGTCCTTGGTCAGGTCGTACAGGATGCGGTTGAGGTCGCCGCGGAGGATCTCGGCGTCCTCGTCGGACCGGCCGCCGAAGCTGTCGCCGTCCATGCTCGCCACCCGCCGGCCGGCGGCGTCGACGACCGACCCGCGCCGGACGTCGGTGCGCTCGCGGCGGATCTCGTCCAGGACGCCCATGCGCCGGACCACCTCCAGCGCCGCGCCGCGGATGTCGACCTTGTAGCCGCCCTCCCTGACGGCGGGGGCCCGCTCCACGACCGTGGGCGCGAAGCCGTGACGGCGCAGCCAGTACGCCAGCGCGGTGCCGGCGATGCCGGCGCCGGAGATCAGGATCGTGCGGTCGGTCATGGGGGGCTCCTGTTTCGGTCGTTCCCGCTGGTCGCGGGCTCCCGACGGTCGCGGCCGCCGGGTCCTGGGCGGCCCGGCGCGTCGTCTGATCCGAACGATACATATGTACGAGTCATTTGTGCAATACATATGTACGATACGAATGTCTCATACGTGTGTAGACTCTCGGGCATGGGTAATCGAGAAGATCTCCTGGCGGGCGCCAAGCGCTGCCTGTACGAGAAGGGGTACGCCCGCACGACGGCGCGCGACATCGCCGCGGCGTCCGGCGTGGTGAGCCTCGCGGCGATCGGCTACCACTACGGGTCGAAGGAGGCGCTGCTCAACGAGGCCCTGCGCCAGGCACTCGAAGAATGGGGCGACGACCTCGGCCGCACGCTGGCCGCGCAGGTCGACCCCGCCGCGGCCCCTGAGCAGCGGTTCGAGGCGGCCTGGTCGGCGGTGATCCGGTCGTTCGACGAGAGCCGCCCGCTATGGGCCGTCCAGTTCGAGCTGGTCGCGCACATCGACAGGACGCCGGAGCTGGCCGAGGCCTTCGCCGAGGCAGGGCGGCAGGCCCGCCTGGGCCTGGTCGAGCTGATCGGAGATCTCGGCGCCGGCGCGGACGAGAAGACCGCGGAGAAGATCGGCGCCTTCTACCAGGTCCTGCTCAGCGGCCTGGCCGCGCAGTGGCTGGTGGACGCGCGGGCGGTGCCGTCAGGACGCGACCTGGTCGAGGTGCTCAAGCTCCTCACCGGCGGCCTCCACCCGCACCCCGAGGCCACCGCCTGACCGGCGCCGGGCACGGCCACCGCCTGACCTGCGCCCGGCACGACCACCGCCTGACCGGCGCTGGCCACGACCGTGGCCACGGCCTGACCTGCGCCGGGCGCGACCGTCGCGCGGCCCCGGCGCACCGTCCCGGAGCTAGACCGCGGTGGGCAGCGGGCCGCCGTGGTAGGCGATGGCGTCGCCGAACGCCTGGATCAGGTCCAGCTCGCCGCCGCCCGCCGCGTCCAGGTAGGCGCGGTGCAGGTTGAGCACGAGGCGCTCGGCGTCCGCCCAGCCGGCGAACTCGCCGAGGTCGCACCGCCGGGCGGCCTCCAGCGGCGTCAGCCCGTCCCTGCGCCCGCTCTCGGCGGTGACCTGGACCAGCCGGTAGTACCGCTCATGGGCCGCCAGCACGTCCGGCAGCGTCCGCGCGTCCACCAGGGGGCCGTGCCCCGGGACGAGGTGGTCCGGCTGGAAGGCCGCCATCCAGTCGAGCGACCGCAGCGCGCCCTCCACCGAGCCCATGAACACCAGCGGCGTGAGGCCGTGGAAGACCAGGTCGCCGGAGAACAGCACCCGCTCCTCGGGCAGCCAGGCGACCACGTCGCCCGTGGTGTGCGCGGGGTGCCCGGGGTGGCGCAGTTCCACCCGGCGCGGGCCGGTGAACACCGTCAGCTCCGACCGCAGGGTGATGGTCGGAACCCGGCGGGTCACACCGCCCCAGTCGGGCACCGGCGCCCAGATCGGCGGGCACCCGTCGATGATGGGGTCGGCCAGCAGACCTTCGCGCATCGCCTCGTGCCCGGCGATGACGGTGGAGGCGGGCAGCAGGCTGTTGCCGTAGGAATGGTCGCCGTGCTGGTGGGTGTTGACCGCGACGCGGATCGGGGCGTCCCCGGTCGCCTCGCGGACGGCGTCCAGGAGGCGCCGGGTGCGCTGCTCGGTGGCGCAGGTGTCGATCAGGACGACCCCGTCGTCCCCCGTCACCACCCCGGCGTTGTTGAGCCACCACGTCCCGTCCGGCTGGACCCAGGCCAGCACCCCGGGGACGACCTCGTGCAGGGCGGCCGCGTCGGGCGTCGCGTCGACAGGCTGCTGAGAGATGACCCTCACACCTCTTCCGGTAGGCAGACAGGCGGAAACGCGGTCGGACGGCACACGCCGGACAGCGCGGACGCGAATCTACCGCCTCCGCCGGCGGCGCCTCCCGGCGGCCGTCCGCCGCGGCGTCAGTGCACGATGGCGAGCATCACGTCGGAGGCGGTGGGGCGGTTCTCCGGGCGCTTGTCCAGGCACGTGCCGACCACCTGGGCCAGCGAGTCGGGCAGCGCGGACAGGTCGGGCTGCTTGGTGAAGATGCGGTTGAACACCGCGGCGATGTTGTCCTCCCCGAAGGCCGGACGTCCGGTCGCGGCGAACACCATCGTCGCCGCCCAGCTGAAGATGTCGGACTCCGGCCCCACGCGCTCGCCCGACACCTGCTCCGGCGACATGTACGCCGGAGTGCCCAGCACGCCGCTGGAGGTCGCGGTGGCGTTGTCCAGCACGCGGGCGATGCCGAAGTCGACCACGCGAGGCCCGTCCGAGCCGATCAGGATGTTGCTCGGCTTGAAGTCGCGATGGACGATGCCGGCCCGGTGGATCGCGGCGAGGGCGCCGGAGGTGCCCAGCGCGAGCCGCACCAGGCCGTCGTGGCCGCGCGGCCCCCGCTCGCGGACCAGTTGCTCCAGCGACGCGCCCTCGACGTACTCGCTCACGATGAACAGCCGGTCGTCGGCGACGTCGGCGTCGATCACGCGGGCGGTGGAGAACGGCGCGACGCGCCTCGCGGCCTCGACCTCGCGGAGGAAGCGCTGGTGGGCGCCGGACTCCGCGGCCAGCCGCGCGTGCAGGACCTTGATCGCCACCCGGGTGCCGTCGGGCGTCTCACCGAGGTACACCGCACCCTGGCCACCCTGGCCGAGGCTGCCGATCAGCCGGTACGGGCCGATGTGGTCGGGCTCCCCGGCGGGCAGCGGCCCCGGCGACTGCGTGGGAAGCGTCGAGGCGCCGCGCGGGCCGCCAGAGCCCGGCGTGGCCGAGGCGCTCGGCGTCCCGGGAGCGGTGGACGCGCCGGTGTCGAGGGCCGCGGTCCGGGCGTGCGCGGGCGGGTTCGTGGTCACCGGAGGGGCGGGCATCCGCAGGGTGGCCGGGCGCTGGTCCTGCGGGTGCTGCTGCCGCAGGCCCTGCTCCTGGTATCGCGGCAGGCCGTGGGGCTGGGCCTGCGGTTGGGGCTGCGCCAGGCCCTGGCCTTGGGAGTGGTGCTGGGCCTGCGGCTGGGGCTGAGGCCGGGACTGGGGCTGGGCCTGCGGTTGGGAGTGGTGCTGGGGCTGCGGCTGGGGCCGCTGTTGCTGGTACTGCGGCCGGCCTTGAGGCTGCTGCTGCCGGGGATCCTGCGCCGGGTGCCGGTGCGGGGCGGAGCCGGGCTGGTAGGGGTTGTCGGGGCGGCGCTGACCGGGCGGCTGGTTCCGCGGCGGGTACGGGGCGCGAGCGGGGTGCTGGGGGTAGGGCCCGGAGGGCGGGCGGTGGTCCCGCGGCGGCGGGAAGTACGGCGCGGCGCCGGCGCCCCTCGGGGCGAACACCGTGGAGCGGATGACCAGAGAGTGGATGAGCCCGCCGATCCAGTTCGTGAACAGCCCGGCGACGATGAGAAGGGCCGCCCAGCCCGGATATTCCTGGGCGCCGTCGTAGGCGGCGATGAGCACGAACATGACGAAAAGGCCGAGCAGGTACAGCGACGCCACCACCGCGATCACCGGATCACGTTTGCGGTAGGCCGCATAGCCCATGGTGAAGGGCGTCGCGAACCCGCAGGTGAACAAGGGAGCCAGTGCCCACACGACGCTGATCGCGGTGCTGGACTGAGAGGGCCTGGCTGGTTGCATATCGCGAAGATTACGGGGATAGACGGGGTTATGCATGGTTTTACCGGCAGGGTGACAGTGCCGATTCTCGTCATCATCGCCCGCCGGATCGAGGCCGCGGACGGCCGGGAGCCGGTCGGCGCGACCAGAGAGCCGGACGGCGGCCAGGGAGCCGGACGGAGAGCCGGTGGGGGCGGACGGGAGCCGGTCAGGGAAGGTAGATGGTCATCTCCACGAGTTCGGAGGTGAGGCGGGGCGGCAGGTCCACGGCGATGGACATGTCCTCCGCCGAGACGAAGCCGCCGACGTTCGCCCGCACTTCGACGACCCGCGCGGCCAGCTCAGGCGTCATGCCCGGCAGGCCGGCGATCACCGCCGCGGGTACGTGGTTGACGTCGATCAGCCCGCCGTCGTCGTACTGCCGGGGCAGGTCGGGCCGCCCGATGCGCAGCTCGCGGGCCAGCGCCGGGTCGCGCTCCACCATCTCGCGGGCCTGCTGCCGCAGCTCGCGGCGGTACTGGACGAAGGCCACGGCCTGGTCGTTCGGGGTGTCGGTGCGCTCGAAGACCTTCCTGCGGATGATCAGCGAGTGGATCGTGCCGCCGAGCCAGCTGCCGACCGACCCCATGAACGCGAGGGCCTCCAGGGCGTCGGAGCCGTCAGCGGCCAAGCCGACCACGACGGCGACCATGCCGATGGCGTAGATCGCCGCGGAGAGCGCCAGCATCGTGCTGCGCAGCCTCGCCGCCGCGAAGGCCATGGTGAACGGCGTGGCGGCGCCGCACGTCAGCAACGGCGCGATGGCCCACAAGATGCTCGCCGCGCTGGCGCCCGATGGCGCCGGAGGCGGGACGCGAGGAGGGAACGGTGGCTGGGAGAGGTGGTGGCCGTGCGGGCCGGCGGGCCCCGGTCCGCCGTACGGGCCGGGGGGCGCCGGGCGGGTGTAGGGAGCAAGGCCGTGCTGGTCGGGGTGGGGCGGCAGGTACGGGCCGCCGCCCGGCCCCGGATTCGGCGGGGCGTACGGGGGGCGTCCTTGCTCCGGCCGGGCTCGCCGCCCCTGCGCGTGCCCTTGACCGGGTGCCTGCGCGGGGCGGGCACCGCCCTGTTCCTGCCAGGACTGTCCCTCTTCGTGGTGCGGGCGTCCCTGCTCCTGCCACGACCGGCCCTCGTCGGGATACGGTCGTCCCTGTCCCTGCGGGGGCCGCCCTTGACCCGGCTGCTCCGGCAACGGCCTGCCCGTCTGGCGGGGCCGTGGGGCCGTGGGGCCGTTCGGGTCGATCTGGTGGGGTCGTGGCACCGTCGGCCCGCTCTGATCGCCAGGCTGGGGGGAAGAGCCTCCCGGTGGCCCCGATCCTGGGCCCCCGTGGCCGTTGGTGGGGTGCATAACGCGAACAATACGGCCTTCCCTAGGCTCTCGCATCGGCCACAAGGACCACTTGCCACGGTGGATAAGTCCCCCGAAACCGTGATGATTGTGGAAAACCAGGAGATGGCTGGGGCCTGTGCATTCACGGCGGGCCCTATGTGCGCCATGATGTTGAACCGTGGCTCGTATACCAGGAGAAGGGCTGGCGAAGGGTCTGGCCGTCACCTTCCGCCACATGCTGAACAGGGCGGACACGCGGCAGTACCCCGAGGTGCATCCCGATCTGCCCGCGCGCAGTCGCGGGGTCATCGCCCTGGTCGAAGAGAACTGCACGGTCTGCATGCTCTGCGCCAGAGAGTGCCCCGACTGGTGCATCTACATCGACTCCCACAAGGAGACCGCGCCGGCCCCCGAGGGCGGGCGTCCGCGGGCCCACAACGTCCTCGACCGCTTCGCGATCGACTTCTCGCTGTGCATGTACTGCGGCATCTGCATCGAGGTGTGCCCGTTCGACGCGCTGTTCTGGTCGCCCGAGTTCGAGTACGCCGAGTACGACATCCGCAACCTCCTCCACGAGAAGGACAGGCTCGGCGAGTGGGTGGAGACGGTGCCGATCCCGCCCGCGCACGACCCGAACGCCGAACCGCCCAAGGAGGTCGCCGCCGCCTCGCGCGGCGCCACCCGTCCCACCAGGGAACGCGCGGCGCCGCGCCGCGCCGGCGAGGCCGCCCCCGGCGCCGTCCAGCCGCCCGGCGCCGCTTCGCCCGGTGCCGCACCCGAACCCGGCGCCACGGCGGGCCCGGCGGAACCGGAACGGACGTCGCACGCCGCCGTACGGGCCATCCGGCCTCCGGGCGCGCTGCCCAAGAAGCCCGTCCCCCCGCCAGAACCGCCGCCAGGGCGGGAGCGAGAGTCGAAGCCGGAGGCAGGGCCGAAGCAGGGACCGGAGTCGCCAACGGATGCGGGGCCGAAGCAGGGGGCCGAGTCACCGACGGAGTCACGGCCGGAGTCCGGGACGGTGGAGGAGTCGTGACGTTCGCGTCGCCCGGGCTGTGGCCGCCCACAGGGCAGGAGATCGTCTTCCTTCTGCTCGGCGTGGTCGCGGCAGGGGCGGCGCTGCTCGTCGTCACCACGCGCCAGATCGTGCACGCCGCCCTGTGGCTGGTCGTCTCGTTCGGCGCGCTCGCCGGGTGCTATCTGATGCTCACCGCCGAGTTCGTGGCCTGGGTGCAGGTGCTCATCTACGTCGGCGCGGTCGTCGTGCTGCTCCTGTTCGGCATCATGCTGACCCGCGCGCCGATCGGCCCCTCCACGGACCTGGACTCGGGGAACAAGATGGTGGCCGCGGTGGTCGCCGTGGCGACGGCGGGGGTGCTGGTCACCACCGTGATCGACGGCTTCGGCACCGCTTACGCCCCGCTGCGGCCGGGCGAGGGCGGAGCGGAACCGCTCGGGGCCAGCATCTTCCGCACGTGGGTGCTGCCGTTCGAGGCGCTGTCGGTGCTGCTGCTCGCCGCGCTGATCGGCGCGATCGTGCTCTCCCGTACCGACATCGGCGGAAAGGACTGACGTGCACGTCGTCTATCCCGTCGTGCTCGCCGCGCTTCTGTTCTCCATCGGCGTGTACGGCGTGCTGGCCCGGCGCAACACGATCCTCGTTCTCATGTCGGTGGAGCTGATGCTCAACGCCGTCAACCTGAACCTCGTCACCTTCGACGTCTGGCTCAGGGACGCCCTGCACAGCGGGCAGGTGCTCACCCTTTTCGTCATCGTGATCGCCGCCGCCGAGCTGGGCGTCGGGCTGGCGATCGTCCTGGCGGTGTTCCGCAACCGGCGGACGATCGAGATCGACCGCCTCCGCGACCTCGCCGACCCGGAACCGGACCCAGGCCCGCCCCCCGGACCGGGTCCCGGCCCGGACCTCGGACCGGATCCCAGCCTGGACCCCGGGCCGGACCCCGGCCCGGACCTCGGACCGGACCCCGGGCCGGGAGCCGCCCCAGGATCCGGAGCCGTGCGGGCCCGAGGCGGTGCGGCGTGAACGCCCTCCCCGTGCCGGCGGCCCTGGTCGTGCTGCTGCCCTTCATCGGAGCCGTCGCCGGCCTGCTGGGCACCCGCCTGACCCGCCGGGGCGGGCCCCCGGGCACGGTGGACCGGGCGGTGTACCGCAGGGCGGCGTGGTTCGCCGTCGCCCCGACGGCGCTCGCCGCCGTGCTGGCGGTCTGGGTCCTGGTGGTGTACCTCGGCGAGCTGCCGCGCGGTTTCGCCTCCTACGCGCCGCCCGAGGCCGGCGTCCGGCAGCCCGCCGGCGCCGTCGAGAGCACCCTGTCGATCATCGACACCGGCACGGTCCCGATCACCATCGGCCTGCGCGTCGACGAACTCGCCGCGCTCATCGCGGTGCTGGTGGCGTGCGTGGCGCTCGCCGTGCAGGTGTACTCCGCCGGGTACATGCGCGAAGAGCCGCGCTACCCTTCCTACAGCGCGTTCATCAGCCTGTTCACCAGCGCCATGCTGCTCGTCGTCTACGCGGGGGACCTGCTGGTCCTCTACGTGGGCTGGGAGGTCATGGGCCTGTGCTCCTACCTGCTGATCGGCCACTGGTGGGAGGACCGCGCGAACTCGCGGGCGGCCGTGAAGGCGTTCCTCGTCACGCGCATAGGCGACGTCGGCTTCCTGTTCGGCCTGTTCACCCTGGGCATGGCGGCGGGGAGCTTCCGCGTCTCGGTGGTCCTGGACCGGGTGCCGCAGATGTCCACCGGCACGCTGGTCGCCGCGACGCTGCTCCTGCTGTTCGGCGTGGCGGGCAAGAGCGCCCAGGTCCCGCTGCACACCTGGCTGCCGGACGCGATGGCGGGCCCCACGCCGATCAGCGCCCTCATCCACGCCGCCACGATGGTCGCGGCCGGCATCTTCGTCGTCGCGCGGCTGTACCCCGCCTTCCTCGGCGCCCGGCCGTCGCTCGACCTGCTCGCCGTCATGGCCGCCCTCGGGATGCTCGGCGCCGCGCTGGCCGCCCTGGCACAGGACGACCTCAAACGGGTGCTCGCCTACTCGACGATCAGCCAGCTCGCGTACATGGCCGGCGCCCTGGCCGCGGGGTCGGACCAGGCCGCGATCTTCCACCTGGTCACGCACGGCGCGTTCAAGGCGCTGCTGTTCCTCGGCGCGGGCGCGGTGATCCACGCCGTCGGCTCCAACCTGATGAGCGACATGGGCGGGCTGCGGCGGTCCATGACGATCACCTTCCCGGCCATGACCATCGGGTTCGCCGCCCTCATGGGGCTGCCTCCCGCCAGCGGCTTCTTCAGCAAGGACGCCGTGCTCTCGGCCGTCGAGCACGCGGTGGCCGAGGCGGGGCCGCTGACCGACGCCGCCGCGTGGCTGCTGTACGCCTGCGCCCTGCTGACCGTCGCGGTGACCGGCGCGTACGCGACCCGCGCGTGGCTTCGCACCTTCTTCGGCGCGAGCCGCGTGCGCCACGTCCCGCTGCCCGAGCCGGAGCCGGGGGTCGCGCACGTCTGGGACGGCCGCGAGGCGCCGGCGTCGATGCTGTGGCCGATCGGGCTGCTCGCCGTCCCGGCTCTGCTGCTCGGATTCACCGGGGTGGGACTGGTCGAGTGGTCCTCCGCGGTGGTCAGCCTGGTCGTGTCGCTGCTCGGCGCGGGCATCGTCTACGCGTCCTGGCGCGCCGACCCGGCGGCCGACCCGGCCCGCGTGCTCGGGCCGCTGCGAGGTCCGTGCGAGCGGGCCTTCTCCGTCGACGCGGCGTACCACCGGGTGTTCGTCGCCCCGGTCCTGTGGCTGGCGAAGGTCGTCGCGCGCGCGGACGACACGGTCGTGGACGGGGCGGTGCGCGGCTCGGGAACGGCGGCGGTCGGGCTCGCGGGCCTGCTGCGGCGCGGACAGACCGGGAACGCGCAGCTGTACCTGACGGGCGTCCTCGCCGGCGTCCTGATCCTCGTCATCGGAGCGGTGGTGCTGGGATGAGCCCGAGCAGGACGTACCCGGCCCGGCCAGACGCCACAGACGCGGCGGCGGCGGTGGTGCCGGCATGAGCGCGGTCCTGATCGGGATCCTCGCCGTTCCCCTGCTGGGCGCATCGCTCCTCGTGCTGTTCCCCGGTCCCGCGCGGTGGCCCTGGTACGGCGCGGCGGTCTCCGGCGCGACGCTGGCGCTCGCCCTGGTGCCTGCCGTGCGCTTCGACTACGCGCGGGCCGCGCGGCCGCAGTTCGAGGTCGACGTCCCCTGGATCCCCGGCCTGGACCTGCGCTTCCACCTCGGGATCGACGGCATCTCGCTGCCGCTGGTCGTGCTCACCGCGCTGCTGACCTTCCTCTGCTTCGTGTACCTGGTGCGCCACCAGCCGGAACAGGGCCGTCCCCGGTCGCTCACCATCACGCTGCTGGTGCTCGAAGTCGGCATGATCGGGACGTTCCTCGCGCTCGACCTGCTGCTCTTCTTCGTGTTCTTCGAGATCGTGCTCGTCCCGATGTACTTCGTCATCGCCGTGTGGGGCGGCGCCGGACGCCGGGCGGCGGCGCTGAAGTTCATCCTGTACACGCTGCTCGGCTCGGCCGTGCTGCTCCTCGGCCTGCTGCTGGTCTGGGCGCACACCGGCACGCTGGACATGGTCAGGCTCGCCCTGGGGCACGGCGCGGGCATGTCGCGGGCGGTGCAGATCGTGGCGTTCCTCGCCATCGGCCTCGGCCTGGCGGTCAAGGCGCCGATGTGGCCACTGCACACCTGGCTGCCCGCCGCGCACACCGAGGCCCCGACCGTCGGGTCGGTGCTGCTCGCGGGCGTGCTGCTGAAGATGGGCACGTACGGCTTCGCCCGCATCGCCGTGCCCGTGCTGCCCGAGGGGGCCGCCGTCCTCGCCCCGTGGCTCGGCGCGTTCGCCGTCGTGGGCATCGTGTACGGCTCGCTGGCCTGCCTCGCCCAGCGCGACCTCAAACGCATGATCGCCTACTCGTCCGTCGGCCACATGGGGTTCGTGCTGCTCGGCCTGGCGACGCTGACCCCGGTCGGCATGAACGCGGCCCTGTTCGGCAACGTCGCGCACGGCCTGATCACCGGCCTGCTGTTCTTCGTCGCCGGAGGGATCAAGGAGCGGTACGGCACGGCCGACATCTCCCGGCTCGGCGGCGGAATGCTGACCCGTCTGCCGTACGTGGGGTCGCTGCTGACCTTCGCCTGCGTGGCCTCGCTCGGCCTGCCGGGCCTGGCCGGGTTCTGGGGGGAGATGCTCGCGCTGCTCGGGGCCTTCCAGCCCGCGCAGGGGTTGTCCCGTCCGCTGTTCCTGACGTTCATGGCCGTCGGCGGCCTGGGCACCGTGCTCACCGCGGCGTACTTCCTGCGCATGCTCTCCCGCGTGACCCACGGCCGCCCGCCGGAAGGCGAACCGTCACCCGCCGAGCCTTCGGCGGAGGCTCCACACGCCGAAGCCGTGCCGGGCGCGCCACATGCGGAGCCCGTGCCAGGGACGCCACCTGGCGCGCCCGCGCCCGAGCCGGCGTGGAGCGGCGCGGGCACGCGGCAGGCGGTGCCGCGCGACGTCAGCCCGTACGAGCTGGCCGCCTGGACGCCGCTGGTCGTCCTGACCGTGCTGCTGGGGCTGTGGCCCAAGGCGCTGCTGGCCGTCACCGACCCGGCGGTCCAGGCGTTCCTGGGGGCACGATGATCCAGTCCATCGACTACGCGGCCATCGCGCCGCCGCTGATCCTGGCGCTCATGGCCGGGGCGGTGCTGCTGCTCGACGCGTTCCTGCCCCGCACCGGCCGTACGCGCACGGCGCTCGGCCTCCTCACGCTGGCGGGCGTGCTCGGCGCGCTGGTGGCGGTCGTCGCGCAGGCCGTGCGAGGCAAGCGTCTCGGCACCTTCTGCGCGCCGGACCTGGGAGGCCACGAGGGCGGGGCCGCCTGCTCGTTCGTGGTCGACGACATCACCCTCGTCTTCGGCGCCGTCGTGCTCGCCGCCGCGGTCGTCGTCGTACTGCTGTCCATGGCGCAGCTCGCCGACCGCACGATCCCGCCCGGCGAGTGGTACTTCCTCCTGCTGTGCACGTTCACCGGCGCGGTCACGCTGCCGGCGTCCCGCGACCTCATCATGCTGGTCGTCGCGCTGGAGCTGGTGTCGCTGCCGGTCTTCGCGCTGGCCGCGCTCAAGCGGTACGACGCGCGCGGCTCGGAGGCCGCGCTGAAGCTCTTCCTCGTCTCGGTGATCTCCACGGCCGTGATGCTGTTCGGCGTGTCGCTGCTGTACGGCCTGACCGGGGCGGTCCACCTCGAACGCATCGGCGCGCGGCTCCCCGTCTCGCCCTCGGCTTTCCCCCACCTGTTCGACGCCGCCGCCGCGGAGGCCTCCGGCTTGACGGTCGCCGGGCCGGCGGGCACGCCGGGCCAGGCGCCGGCCGGGGTGCTGACCGTGGCGGTCGTGCTGGTGCTCGCCGGGTTCGCGTTCAAGGTCGCGGCGGTGCCCTTCCACTTCTGGGCCGGCGACGTCTACCAGGGCGCGCCGGTGCCCGTGGCCGCGCTGCTGTCGGTGATCTCCAAGGCCGCCGGGTTCGCCGGGCTGATCCTCGTGCTCACCACCGCGCTCGCGGGGCAGGCCGGGCTGTGGGCGCCGATCGTGGCGATCCTCGCCGCGCTCACCATGACCGTCGGAAACCTGCTGGCCCTGCGGCAACGCCACGTCGTGCGGCTGCTGGCGTGGTCGTCGGTCGCCCAGTCCGGGTACATCCTGGCCCCGCTGAGCGTGGCCGGGAAGTCGGCCGTGTCGGCGTCCATCGCCTATATCGCCATCTACGCGGCCATGAACATCGGCGCGTTCGCCGTGGTGATGGCGGTCAGCCGGACGGCGGAGCGCAACGAGCTGGAGGACTACCGCGGCCTGGCCTTCCGCGCCCCGGTGCCGGCGCTCGCGCTCGGGTTCTTCCTGATCTGCCTGGCGGGCCTCCCGCCGGGGCTCGCGGGGATGTTCGCCAAGATCGTGGTGTTCCGCGAGATCGTCCAGGGTGGCGGAGGCTGGCTGGCCGTCGTCATGGCCGTCAACACGGTGATCGGGCTCTACTACTACATCAGCTGGACCGCCAGGCTGTTCCTGCCCGCGGAGGCCGCCGGCCCGGCGCCCGGGGCGCCCGCCCGCGGCGCTCTGTCCCCCGCGGTGACGATCGCGCTCGCGCTCGGCCTCGCGGCCTCGGTGGCCTTCTCGGTCGCCCCCCAGTTGGTGTTCTCCATAGCGGGTTAAGACCGGCCGGCTCATCGCCCGGGGCGGGCGCGCCCGCGCGGCCGTTGGGCGAACGCGGCCGGTGCGCGGCGGCGGCGGCCGGCCGCTGGTCTTCTCGCAGCGTGCCGACGCTTCGCGTACGCCGTTCCCTGGCCATGGATGGGAACGATGGGGCAGGTCGCGAACGTTGCCAGTTATGAGCGCAGCGTTCCGAGAGGGGGAAGCGTGCACAACAACGGCCTGCGTACCGCAGTCCTCATGGGCGCCCTATCCGCTCTCATCCTGATCGCCGGATCATGGCTGGGGGGCGGCCGTGGTGTGCAGGTCGCCGTCCTCCTCGCCCTGTCGGCCAACGCGGTCGCCTACTTCTTCTCCGACCGCATCGCCCTGTCGGCCATGCGGGCCCGCCCGGTCAGCGAGGTCGAGGAGCCCGGCCTCTACCGCATCGTCCGCGAACTGTCGACCGACGCCCGTCAGCCCATGCCGCGCCTCTACCTCTCGCCGACGGTGCACCCGAACGCCTTCGCCACCGGCAGGAACCCGCGGAACGCCTCCATCTGCCTCACCTACGGCACCATGCGGCTGCTGAACGAGCGAGAACTCAGGGGCGTGCTCGCCCACGAACTCTCCCACGTGTACAACCGCGACATCCTGATCTCTTCGGTGGCCGCGGCGCTGGCCACGATCATCACGTACTGCAGCTACATCGCCGTCTTCTTCGGCGGCTCGGCGGACGACGACGACGGGCCGGGCTTCATCGGCGCGCTGCTCATGATGATCCTCGGCCCGGTCGCCGCCGGCATGATCCAGATGGCGATCTCCCGGTCCAGGGAGTTCCAGGCCGACGAGTCCGGCGCCATGCTCACCGGCGACCCGCTGGGGCTGGCCTCGGCGCTGCGCAAGATCGAGCTGGGCGGGCGCGAGCTGCCCCTCCCTGAGGAGAGCCGGCTGACCTCCGCGTCCCACCTCATGATCGCCAACCCGTTCCGCGGAGCCGGGGTGGGCAGACTGTTCTCCACCCACCCTTCCACCGCCGCCCGGGTCGCCCGCCTGGAACGCATGGCCGGCTACCGCCGCTGACCCGCGGCCGCCCCCTACCGGAAACCCCCCGGACGGGCGACCGCCGTCACCGCGCGGAACCTCTAGGCGGGCGACCGCCGTACCGCACGGGACCTCGATACGGGCGATCACCCTCACCCTGCGGAAACGCCATGCGGGCGGTCGCGGTCACGCGCGGGCGATCACCGTCACATTCCGGGGATCGCCAGGCGAGCGATGTGGCCGCGCACCCAGTACGAAGCGATCTGCCGGACCTCGCCCGTGCGCACGTCCACCGCGTAGGTGGTCACGCCGACCCGGGCAGGCGCGTCCGCGTCCGCAGGCGCCCCCGTGGCGTCCGCGTCCTCAGGCGCCCCCGTGGAGGGTGCGTCCGCAGGCGCTCCCGCGGAGGGTGCGGCCGTCCCGCCCACCAGCACCTCGTACTCGCCCGCCCAGACCATCGGCCCCGAGGGCAGGAAACCCTCAGGAGCGCCGCGGAGCAGGACCGATGACAGGACCTCGCCGCTCGCCGCGTCGAAGGTGGTGATCTCCTCGGCCGGGCGGCGGGGAGCCTCCCCGGACCTCCCGGGCGCGGCCCGGGGGTTCTCGACGCCGCCTCCGGTGAACGTCGCGACGGTCCGGCCGTCGCCGGCCAGCGCCCCCGTCCACCGGGTCAGCTTCTCGGGAAGCCTGGCCTGGGAGGGCTCGCCCGCCAGGGGGGTGACCATGATCTGGTCGATGTTCAACGTGCTCAGCAGGTCGCCGTCGTCGGACACGTTCCTCGGCCACCAGCCCGCGGTCATCGGCCTCGACGCGCCTTCGGCGGTGTCGAAGAGCACCCCGGGCTTCTCGGGCCCGCTGCTCACCGCCGCGTATCTGCCGCTCGGGGACAGGACGACCGTCCCGCCCCACTTCACCAGCGAGCTCCGCGTCAACTTCCGCGGCACGGGCCATGTTCGCCCGCTCTCCAGGTCACGGACGACGAACGCCTCGTCCTTCTCGCTGTAGTACGCGATGCGCCGCCCGTCCTGGCTGACCGTGAGCGGAGCGGCGTTGTTCGCCGGGCTCTGCGAGGTCTGCTCGGTGTACACGCCGACGGCGTCCGGAAGCTCGTAGGTGTTCCCGTCCCGGGTGACGACCCGCCAATGGGCGCACTGGGGGGCGAGCGTCGAGGCGTCGAAGCCGGGCTTCCATCCGAGCCCGCACCAGTCGAGATAGGCGAAGCGGACGGGGCCGACGCCGCGGGCCGGAAGCACGCCGGAGACGCTGATGCCGCCGTCGAAGACGCTGCTGCCGGTGGTGCTCCCACTGCCCGGGCCGCGGTACACGTCGAATCCCGCCACGCCGCCGCTCGTCACCAGTGCCGCTCCGCCCCCTCCGACGACCAGCACCACCGCCGCCACGGAGGCGAGCGTCCTGGAACGCCGCCGGCGCGCCGCGCCGATCGTGCGCTCGGCCAGGTCGACGGGCGGCGCCTCCTGGGCGATCGCGTCGAGAACGTCATGGAACCGGGTCATCGGGTCACCTCCTGGTGGACGGGGTCGGCGTCGGAGAGCAGTCCGGCCAGTTCGGGCGCCTGGGCGCGAAGCCGGTCGAGGGCGTGGCTGGTCTGGCTCTTCACCGTTCCGGTCGAGCAGCCGAGCAACTCGGCGGTCTCCTGGACGCTGCGGTCCTCGTAGAAGCGCAGCACGATCACGGCACGCTGCCGGGGCGCCAGCCTGCCCAGCGCGTGCCGCAGCGCGATGCGATGCAGGGCGTCGTTCTCACCGCCGGTCCGGCCCGCGTCGGGCGGACGGGCCGACGACAGTTCGGCGTGCCACCGCCGCTGCCGCCTCCACGAGACGAACTCGTTGATCAGGCAGCGGCGGGTGTACGCCTCGGGATTGCCCTCTCGGGCCAGCTTCGCCCAGTGCCGGAAGACCTTGGTGAAGGCCGTCTGGAGCAGATCCTCGGCGAGATGCGCGTCCCCGGTGAGCAGGTACGCCGTGCGCATCAGTGCCTGCTGCCGGGCGTTCACGAACTCGCGGAAGCCCTCATATCGGTCCATGCACTCTCCTCTCACCCGTCACGAACGAGGTTGAGGGTGCGGTGGGTTGGCTCCCGTCACAAGAACGCGGGGACGCACACCGGTCGATCTAGGAGCGGTCGTGCGCGGGGTCGGTCTCGTCGGCTTCGAGCGCGGGAAGGCCGTCGATGCTCTGCCGGTTGTGCTTGGCGCGGTAGGCGCGCTTCTGCTGGACGTCCTTGCGCTCTCCCCATTCGTCGAGCAGCGTGCGGTCCTCGTCGAAGGTCATGCGCGGCACGGCGTAGCCGCAGGAGTCGGAGATGCGGTCGCACTCCACGACGATGACCGATCGTACGCCCGGATGCGGCCCGAAGTGCTTGAGCAACCCGTCGAAGTCCGGGTCGCCGGCGGTGACGACGCGGCCCTGGCCGAACAGGCGCACGATCTTCGGCGGGCCGGCGAACGCGGCGAACATGATGGTGATCCGCCCGTTGTCGCGGAGGTGGGCGATGGTCTCCACTCCGCTGCCGTCGAGGTCGAGATAGGCGACGGTGGTGTCGTCCAAGACGGCGAAGGTGTCGGCATATCCCTTGGGGGACACGTTGACGTGCCCGCCGCGTTCGGGCGCCGTCGCGACGAAATAGACCGGCTGCTCGGAGATGAACTCGCGCAGCCGGTCATTCAGGGTGTCGTAAACCTTGCCCATTTGCCCTCCTAAGATCCGATATATCGGACCTTCCCGGAGGGCGTCTCGATCATTCCCCGGGCAGCCACCAGGTGTAGATGCCGCCGCGTACCGCGAACGAGTCGATCTTCTTCAGGTGGCCGTTGGACGGATCGACCGTGCTCGCCGTCGCCCGCTTGATCGAGCCCTCGTCGTCGGACAGCAGCCGCCAGATCGTCAGCTTCCCGGCGGTGTCCCAGTCGAGCCGGTAGAGCGTATCGCGGGAGGAGAGGTCCAGGCCGACGGCAGGAGAGACCGCGTCGGTGGACAGGTCGTACTGCCGCAGGCGCGGCTCGCCGGACGTCGGGACGATCACGACGGCCACGGTGACCCCGTCGTCCGCGAGCGCGATGGGCGAGTTGTTCGACACGACCTGCGGCACCTCCCGGCTCTCGCCCGCCTCGCCGTCGGTGTCGTACACCGTCAACTCGGTCGTGTTGTCCTCGGTGGCGTGGGACACCAGGAGGTGCCGTCCGTCAGGGCTGAAGCCCTGGAAGGTGTCCGAGCCCGGCAGCCTGGCGATCTCGCCGGACGCGAGGTGCACGACGAGCGTCGGAAGCCTGCCGGCGGCGTCCCCGTAGTCGACCACGACGATGTCGCCGTCGGGAGACAGCGTGGCGGCCACGGCGCTCATGTCGAGGCCCTTGGGCGTCTTGGCCGCGGCGCCGGGAAGGCTGTGGCTGCGGCCGCTGGGCACGTCCTTCCACACCAGCTTGCGGTCGGACTTGCGGAAGTACACCACCCGCGAGCCGTCGCCGCTGACCGCGAAGGGCGCGCTGGACTCCTTGTCCACCTTGCCGTTCGCTTTGCGCGGATAGACGGTGGCCTCGGGCACCCTCACGGTCTTCCCGTCGCGCAGGGTCAGCGCCCAGGGGCCGCAAGGGACGGCGAAATCGCCCTTGTCGCAGCTCGCCACCCAGGCATATCTCACCGCCTTGCCCTTCGTCGCGGCTCCGGACGAGGTGGCGGCGGAGGCGGCTCCCGTAAACGCCTCCGCCGGGACCGCTGCGAGGGTGGTGGCCGTGGCCATGGCCGCCATCGACAGCAGGGTCAATGTGCGTGTCCGCTTCATGCGTGATCCTTTCGTCACCCTCAATAGATGCAGGTAAGGGACGAAAAGTTGAGTCACGATTCGGCGTCGCCCGGCTCTCACCGAGCGATCACAAAGGTAGCGGCAACCCGTGTCGGGTATCAATCGATATATGTCGGTTTATGTCGATGCGCTATGTCCAATAAAGGGCGAGCGCGTAATTCCCCCACCGGCTGCCTTCCGTGCACCGCCGCCCCCACACGCGATGGGACGACACAACGATGATGAGCGGTCTCGTCAGTTTCGTGATCCCGGCCGACTTCGTGTCGTCACGAGTCACTCTGACCCATGAGGAGCTGGTCTGCGGATACAGGAAGGGGTGGCTTACGCCGATGGCGGTGGCGGAGCTCGTAGAAGGCTCCTCCCTGGCCCTGTCCGGACTGCCGGCAGAGGACGAGCTGTCGTGTCTCCTGCCCAGCGAGATCGCGGAGCGGGTGACCGCCGCCGTTGAGGCCGAGGACGTCGACTGCCAGGATCCGGAGCCGAACAAGGTCTGGGCGTACCTGGCGCTAGCGCGGCTCCACGAACGCCGCGACACCGTGTCCGGTTTCTTCCAGGTCATCGAAATGATCTGGTCGGACCACGAATACCCGCAGGAGATGTCAGGCTTCATCTACTACATGCCCCCGCCTCCCGGTGGCGAGTACGGAGAGCCGGCCATGCTGGGCCGGCTTGAGGCGTACCTGTTCGAGCAGGCCCAGCACTACAGAACGCGAGGCGGCCCCCAGCCGGAGCGCGACCGCCCGCCCCTCGATCGCTGACAGGGTGAGGGCCGGCAGTGATCCGTCCCTCTGTCATCGCCTCACTGCGACGAACGGTGTAGGACGCGATCCATATGTACCAGCGCGAAGGAGCGGCCCGAGGAACAGGAGAGGACACCAGCTCTGGCTGACGGCGCGCGAGGGGTGGCCCGAGGCACAGGCGAAGACGCCCGCCCTGACGGACGGCGCGCTCGGCCGTGTGCCCCGGATGTGCCCCCCGGGAGGCCCAGCCCAGCGAGTCTGCAGGTCAGAGCCCTTGCGAAGCGGCTGACTAGCGGTAGTTGGTGAACTGCAGGGCGATGTCGAGCTCCTTGCCCTTCAGCAGGGAGATGACGTCCTGCAGCTCGTCCTTCTTCTTCGAGCTGACCCGGAGCTCATCCCCTTGGATCTGTGCCTTCACGCCCTTGGGGCCCTCATCCCGAATGATCTTCGAGATCTTCTTGGCATGCTCCTGGTCGATGCCCTCCTTGAGGGCGATGGCCAGTTGGTACTCCTTGCCGGACAGCTTCGGCTCGCCCGCATCGAGCACCTTCAGGGACAGGCCCCGCTTGATGATCTTCTCCTTGAACACGTCAAGGACGGCGTTCGCGCGTTCCTCGCTGTTGGCCTTGATCTGGATGTTGTCCTGACCCGACCATGCGATGCCCGCGCCCGTGCCCTTGAAGTCGAAGCGGTGCCCGACTTCCTTGACCGTCTGGTTCAGCGCGTTGTCGACCTCCTGCCGGTCGATCTTGCTCACCACGTCGAAACTGCTGTCGGCCATCGGTATAGGTGTCCTCTCTCGTCCCTCCGACCCTAGCGACCCTGGACGGGTCCCGTGCGGACCAGGGCACGGACGGCCGTTGTCACAGCCGCCCCGGAAGTCCGCTATTCTTCTACCTGTCGCCGCGAGAGCGAAGACACGGCAGGTTGCCCGAGTGGCCAAAGGGAGCGGTCTGTAAAACCGTCGGCTCAGCCTACGCAAGTTCGAACCTTGCACCTGCCACACAAGCCCAAAGAGGCCCGTCACCAGCACGAACCCGGTGACGGGCCTCTTGCTGTCCGTCCGGCTGTTCATGGTCGTCAACGGCGCGCTACGGGGGCTCGCGTCGTATCCGCGTCGCAGTCAGTCGGTCCTTGCGGCCCGCCTCAGAGCGGCGCTTGGTGGGTGTCCTTAGACACCTCAGATCGTGTGTCGCAGCTCCAGATGCGGGGCCGCAAGCTGAGCGCCTGACCCAGTCTTGCCGCTGTGGGCGGGTCACGCTCCAGTACCGGCCTCCACTAGACATGGGCAGAGGGGTCGACCACGGGCCTGTGCGTTCTGGGATGAGTAACGACGGCCACATACGGAACTTGGTATTGACTGGGGAAGTCGAGAGTTGGGGAGAAAGCTATTTTGATCATAAGAGCGTTGGTCTAAAGCCTGGAGAGCAAGCGGTTTTTCAGGTTCGGGCGATCACTCGTAAGTTCAATTGTGAGTTTCGTGTCGTACTCCTAGTGCTGGACGGAAGTCGGGTGATCCGCCAGTCAATTGACGACCATGGTGAACCATTCAGGGTGTGTGCTGCCATACCGAGGCTCAGTGATGTATGGTTTCCGCAATTTCAGGCGCTATATGTCGGAGGGCCCAACAACGGCAAAAATAAGGATGGTAGGTTCGCGCGGCGCAATCCCAAAACATGGAGTGGTGACTAGATCTCGCGTTTCATGTTACGGTGGAGACGGTCAGCCCTTTTCCCACACTTAGCGGTCGGGCCGTACTCGTCCAGTGCTCCTCGGACAGTTTCAGGGTCTGTCATCTCTGCAAGCCCCACGGCATTCGGGACGGCTTGGCAGGGAAGGGTCCAGCGGCAAGGTTGAGTCGCGGGTACGCTCGCGGGATCATGGTCGCCATGCCAGAGTTCATCGATCCAACGGCAGGGTTGCGGAAGTCGTTTCTAGCAGCGATGGCTGAGTTTCGGGCCGACCGTGACTACCCGGTTCCTTGGTTCGTCGACGATGTTGATCCGCAAGCTCTGGCAGACGCATGGGGCCTTGAGGCATATGTCGCGCGTGTGCTCGGTGAGCGGACCCAAACGGGCTCACGAAGCGGGTTCGTGCCGATGACCACGCTGTGGTGGGTCGACGGCGAGCAATTTCTGGGCAGACTGGCCATCCGTCATCGGCTCACCCCGGCGTTAATGGAGATCGGTGGTCATATCGGTTATGACGTGCGCCCCAGCGCACGTCGTCAGGGGCACGCGACGGCGATGCTCGCGGCGGCGCTGCCGATCGCACGATTGTTGGGCATCTCTCGGGCGCTGGTGATGTGTGACCGGACGAATACCGCTTCGCAGCGGGTTATCGAAGCCAACGGTGGCGAGCTTCTCGACATCACCGCGCAGAAGCGTCGCTATTGGGTGCCCACGACGGAAGGGAGCACGGGTTCAGGTAGCCGCTGAGCGCGAGGCGTAGTTGCACTGCTCCTTTTCATCCTCTTGCGGCCTGCGCGACGCGGTGATTCTGGAGGACGGCGATGGCCTTGCACAGGTGGCGATCATCTTCGGCTGACCGCCGTCGGAGGATCAGGTTCAACGCCCGGGCCCCCAGGTCGGTTGACAGGCCGCCCACCACCGCCGGCGCTGTCCATTGACGCTGGTTCTGGTCATGCGGACGTCTCTGTTGGGCGGCTTCTCGCTTCTATGTCTTCGGCTCTATGGGACCTCTGGTCGGTCTTTCGGTCCTGTTACCGAAGGGGCGTTTTCTCTTGTGGCAGCCTGCTAACGATTTACAGACGGATTCTTCGGCGACGGAGTTGGGCGAACAAGTGCTGGTCGGTGGGGCGCCGGGGACTATGAGGAGCCTCTGCACCTTTCTGTGGAGATTCGTATGGAGCCAGCGATGGCCGTACACGAAGAATCTGATACTGTACGCCGCTCCCGCCTGTAAGGAGTCGAATCCGACCCGCGTCTCACAGGAGAGCGTTTCATCGCTTATGTAGTCGTTCTCCTCCAGGTAGTAGGAGAGTGGAAGCAGAAGTCTGAGCCCCGACTCGCCGGTCAGGTCGCCAGGTAGGTCGAAGTTCTCGAAATCTATGGCGCAGCACGCGAAACGCTTATCGCCGGCGCGCGATACAAGAGAATTGAAGGTGGTGATCGGGTTTTCTTTCTCGGGCCCGATGAGGAGAAACGCTTTGGCGAGTTTCTTGGGCCGATAGGTCTCGCTGGTGAGAGACGTCAGTATGATGGCCGCATCGTCACGGATTTCGACGAGTAACTCCATCCTGACATAGGATTTGCGGGCGGTCCGCAGGCCTCCGAAGATGCTGATCAACGAAATGGTGAGAGCCAGGTAGGCCGCGAGAACTTCGAAGTTCATATGTCTCCAATAAATTCGTCCGTCGCGACCGGACTTACCGGGAATCCCTTGCGCTCCTTCATCGCTAGGCTGAGGGCTCCGCCCCACGTCCCTGCTGGCCTCGTCGATGGAGGTCAGGACGGGCCGCAGTCGGGGTGGGTGAGTGCGAGGTCCATGGGGTGGTCGCAGCGGGAGCACGGGGAGGGAGTCGTCAGAGAACGGCTGCAAATAGCGTCCGCAGAGAGCGCAAACCAGATTTGCCGCTCGTCTCATAGATCGACTGATCGTTGATGGGCACCACTTTCCTCGTAGGTGATCTCGTACTGGAAAAGGTGTGCCACAGATCATGAAACGTGGTGTCTGGCTTGAGCCTGGCTGCCGTGATCGCAGTCTTCCAGATGTCAGCGTTGAAGTAGTAGCGTCGCATCATGATCCTTGCAGCGATGGGCTCGCCAGGGGCGATAGATGCACCAACGCCGACAGGGCTTTGTAAATCGTCGGCTCAGCCCACCCAGGTTCGAACCCTGAACCTGCTGCTCCATGACTCCGCCGCCTGAGGGGCTCGGTCGAAGCCGGTCGCCGGACGAGCGTCGGGACCGTCGGGCGTGGCGAGGAAGAGCCTCATCCGTTGCTTTCGGGAAGGTCGCCGCGTTCGGCTTTGAGTGCTCTCAGTGGTGGCACGGGATCACTTGGTTCGCGGACACCGCTGCCGTCGTCAGGGTCGTGACGTATCCACACCGTCACGGGCTCCCACCGTGCTACACGAGTACCCGGGCGCGGCTCCTGCGCTACCACGACCCCGTTCATCACGGGATGCGGACTGTCGGGATCCGGTCCCTGTAAGAGCACCCCAGCATCGTGGCCGGCCAACCAGGCGTTCAAGGCTTGCTGACCACGGAAATCCGGAACGATCACATCATCGGTCAAACGCCGTCACCACGTCGATGCTACGCCTGGCAAGCCGTTCATGCCGCACGTCCGCCAAGGAGATCGATTGCCGGGCGAGTGGCTCGGGCGGGACGGTTGAGGGGGCGGAGGCCGGGCGACTCGCCGCTTTTATGCGGGCCGGTCAGATCACCGCGCGGGCGGGTACGTTCATCCTGCTCACTGTCTCCACCATTGGCGAGGTCCTGTCATGCGAGCCATCACCGTCCGAGATCGCGCCGCTGGTGTGGCCGGGCTCGCCCTGACGGAACAGCCGCATCCCCACGCGGCCGAGAACGACGTCATCGTGCGGGTGCATGCGGCCGGGTTCACCCGCGGAGAGCTCGACTGGCCGGGAACGTGGTCCGACCGTGCGGGACGCGACCGGACGCCGAGCGTGCCCGGGCATGAGATGTCCGGTGTCGTCACCGGGCTGGGCTACGGAACCACGGGCCTGACCGTCGGCCAGCGGGTCTTCGGGCTGACCGACTGGGCCCGTAACGGCACGCTGGCCGAGTATGTGGCGGTGGAGGCACGTAACCTCGCGCCGCTGCCGGCGGACGTCGACCACATCGTGGCCGCCGCGCTACCCATCTCAGGGCTGACCGCGTGGCAAGGCCTGTTCGACCACGGCCGCCTCGCCGCCGGCCGGACCGTGCTGATCCACGGTGCCGCGGGCGGCGTCGGCGCGCTCGCGGTGCAACTCGCACGCGAGGCGGGAGCGCGAGTGATCGGCACCGGCCGGGGCGCCGCCAGGGACACGGCGCTCGGGCTCGGCGTGGACGCCTTCCTGGACCTGCAGGCCGATTCTCTGGAGGATGCCGGTCAGGTCGACGTGGTGTTCGACGTGATCGGCGGCGACATCCAGGAGCGCTCGGCCGCGCTGGTGCGCCCCGGTGGCACGCTCGTCACCATCGTCTCGCCACCCACGGTCCGGCCCCGTGACGGGCACGCGATCTTCTTCGTCGTCGAACCCGACCGCGCTCGGCTCGCGGACCTGGCTCAGCGGGTCCGGGACGGACGGCTCCGGCCGATCATCGGGGAGGTATGGACGCTCGCCGAAGCGCCCTCCGCGTTCGCTCAGCCCACCCCTGGCAAGACGATCATCCGGGTCGTGGAAGACGCCGTTGCCAAGTCTTGAATTCGCCATGAGGTAGCCCTCGAACTGCCTGGGCACCGTACTCGAACAACGCTGATCCGCTCTATTTACACCATTTGCGGCGAACCGCCTGTCGTTGTGTCGAGTAGTGCGGCGCATCGGAGGAGCGCGTCCTCGGGAGGAAGCCGGGACGCCTTCGTCGCCCTCTGGGCCAGAACGTCCAGGCAGGACAGGAGAGAGCTCATGATGCGAGTACGGTTCGCCGGTGGCCTTCTGGCTGCCGGCGTGCTGGCTTCAGCGGCCACCGCATGCGCTCCCGCGGCAGAGCGCGCGAGCGGCAACGGACCGGTCGCCGATGTCGCGCCGGTTGCCGCCACGGTCACGCAGCCACCGTCCGACAGGCTGACGCTTCTGCTGGAACAAGCGCTGCCCAACGTCAAGGGCAAGACGTTCACCTCGGCGGTCGTGGACTTCCCGCCGAGTGCACGCGCGGTGCCGCATCGGCATGGCGAGGCTTTCGTCTACGCCTACGTCCTCGAGGGCGCGGTGCGCAGCCAACTCGGCGGCGAGCCGGTGCGTACCTACCAGCGAGGCGAGGACTGGATCGAGCCGCCGTGCGCCGAGCATGTGCTCGCGGAGAACCCCAGCCGGACAGAGCCGGCGAAGCTGCTGGTCATTTTCGTCTCGAACACGGGGGACAAGATCAAGATCGATCAGCCGTCGGATCAGGTCAGTTCGCCCAGCGGCGCCGGCGCGGGCGGTGCCGCATGTCGCGCGCCCGGGTGAGCGGAGCGGGCCTCAGCCTCAGAGCCGGAACGTTTGTGCCACGCGTCCGGCCAGGTCGTCCTCCGTCATCGTGGTGTCGATCTCGATGGCGCTCAGCTGGAGACGTCGCGCTTCCGTGCGCAGACGTTCCGTGAAGAACCCGTCACGGGCGAGAAGGTTGCGCAGTGCTCTTTCCGGATCGCTGGTCTTGCGGGCGATCTCCCATAGTGAGCCCCGACTGCCGAAGGCGGCCCGGCGGAAGCCGGGCGTCGGCAGAAGCCAGACGGCCTGACCAGGCGTGGCGAGCAGAGGCTTCACGAGATGCGGCAACAGCCGGAAGCCTTCGACGATCACACCAGGCTCCCTCGGAAGGCGGAGGAGGTCTTCGACGATCAGGCCGAAGCCTTCACCCCGGTACCAGTGGAACGTCTCGAGCATGATTTCCGGAGATCGATTCACCCACCGCTCGTCCATGTCCATCGCCGCGAACTCGTGCAGGAACGGGGAATCTTCCGGCGAGCTCCGGCCGGCGTGATCCGACATCACGTCGTCGGTGGCGTAGAGGCGCAGACCGTGCCGTTCGGCTATGTGGCGAGCGATGGTCGACTTGCCGGCGCCGGTCCCGCCACCGATCCAGTAGACGTGCCGGAGTCGGTTGCGCAGCGCCGCGGTGTCCGCGGTCTCTTCGTGCTGGTCAGGTCGCATTGTCCAGGTCCATTGCCAGGTCGCGCCTTTCAACCGCATGGCGTGGTCGGGTCAGACCTGGCGGCGGCGACGGCGGATGTAGGTGGACAGGGATTGGACGGCGTTGGGGGCGCAGGCCGCGGCGAGGCCGACGACGATGCCGGAAAGGAACAGCATGCGCTGCGCGATCGCTTCGCCGTTGACGTCAACGTAGCTGGCCCGGACCCGCAGGGTGGCGAGGTCGCCTTCGCTCCTCCAGCTGAAGCCGGGCGTGTTGCCCGCTTCAACGGGCTCGACGCTGAGGTAGTCGACCCGGAGTGGCGCCTCGTCGAGGAGCAGAACCATTGTCGTGTGCCGCTTGAAGTCGGTGAAGTCACACGCGCTGGAGATGCGGTCCCACTCGGCGAAGGTCAGGGCGGACAGATCCCCGTTGTGGGTGGCGGCGGCCAGCCCCGTGCAGCGCATCTGGGAACCGACCTCCGGAGACGCGAACGCGATCCGCGAGTTCTCGGCGCTGATCGGCGGTATGCGCATCTCGCCGGAGAGGCGGCGGGACTCGTCCAGGAGGACGAGCTGGCGGTCGCCGAGCTCGATCGATTCGAGGTCCGAGTTACCGATGTGGGGGCGGTCGATGCGGGCGCCGCCGCGGAACTCAAGGATGACCGGGAACGGTTTCGCCCGCGCGGTGTCCCAGTAGAGCGTCAGGGACTGCGTCCATCTCTCCTGGTGGCCGGGCTCTTGAGATTTCTCGTAGGAGACGTTGAGCGAGGAGTTGGTGAGCTTCGCCTCCCGCGGGAGGTAGATCGTGACGTCGCTGTCGAACCCGTAGTCCGGGCGCAGGTGCGGGGACAACGGTGCGCCGGGTCGTCCCGCGTCGAACAGGGCCCAGGCCAGCGTGCACAGCAGCACCGCCGCTACGAGGAGCAGGGTGCCGGCCACAGGGAATCTCGCCTGCTGTTCCCGCCGCTGTTCGGCCGGCGGCCTCAAGTGGGCTGCCGGGGGACGCGGCCCGGGTGCGGGGGATGGCGGGGGCTGCCTCGTCGGTGTCCGGCTCGTCATCCGGCGCAGTATCGCCCGGGCCGTGGAGATCAGCAGTACCGCCGCGACGAGGGGGAGGCGGCGGCTCGACGGGGGCTGGGAGCGCCGCCCGGGAGGCGGCTTCGGGTGGGGGGCCGGGGTGCCTGGCCGGGGTGGGGGCACGTGGTGCGGTGGGGTCTCCCGCATTGGCGCTCGTCTCGTCATCGGGTGCGGTGTCAGCCGGTCGGCATCAGGAGCCCGCACCCGTCCGGCATGATCGCGTTGGTCACCTGCTGAGTTGACGTGCCGATGTTCGAGGTCACGGTGACCTGCAAGGGGTATTGCGGGACACAGTGGTAACTGCCGTCGTCCAGGCGTTTCAGGCGGAACAGCGGTCCCAAGCGCTCCGACAGGTTGTCGTCGGTTTTCAATGGGACGTCTCGATCATCGGCGGTGAGTGTGAGGTACTGGTGGAAGCGGACCAGCACGGTGCTCCCTGGTTCGAGTTCGAATGGCGGCCGTCGCGTCGCCGAAGGCGTTTGGGAGAGAACTGCCGCATTGTCCTGGTAGATGTCGACCTGGCGCGTCCCTCTGGCCGTCTTCAGTGCTAACAATGCGCCTTTTTCATCACGGTTCGCAGGAAATTTAGTGATGATATCGAGCACGCAGATTTTGCTCTTGGTGAGGTTCGCGATCGAGTAAACGGGTTTCCACTCGATCTCAGGTGCGCCACCGCCGTCCGGAGGGTTCACGATGGCCAGCGCCATGGTCAGGTCGAACTTCCCGCTGATGCCGATGCCGTCCGTCGATGATCTGTTGCCGTCGCCGGCCTCGTCGCAGGCCGTGTCCGGCGCTACGGGGGAGGCGGCGCAACCCGTCGTGGCGAGAACGAGGGCGGCGAGAAGACTCCACGCGCTGAATCTGGGATGGGTGATCCCACGCTGACGCACGCTGCCTCCGAGGAGCATGATCGTCGGTTTGGCTCCCGCCAAGGGGGGCGATATTCAATTCAGTAGCTTAAATCGGTTCGGCGCTCTCCGTGCGTCGTGGTCGATGTCCAGGCCGAATTCATCGGGTTCAGGGTGTCCGATATTGGGTGGATGGCACCGCTTTGTTGCGCGGGATGAAGAGGTGGCGCTTATGCCGCGGCGGGCCTACGCCTCGGCCCAGACGCCCAGCTCGTTTCCGCTCGGGTCGGTGAAATGGAAGCGGCGTCCGCCGGGGAACTCGTACGGGCCGCTCACCACCTTGCCGCCCGCGTTGTTCACGGCTTCCACAGATCGGTCTAGGTCGGTGGAATAGAGCAGCACGAGCGGGCCGCCCGTCCGTACCTGCTGGTCGGTGCGGAAGCCGCCGACCTCGGGCGCGGCATCCCCCTGCGGGCTCTGGACGCCGGCGTACTCGGGCCCGTAGTCGTTGAACCGCCAGCCGAACGCCTCGGTGTAGAAGCGCTTGGCCTGCTCAAGATCGGTGACCGTGAGCTCGACGTAGTCGATGGCGTGGTGGCGATGCTGAGATGGCTGAGTCATGGCCGCATTATGTGGCCCGAGTACGACACTGAAGAAGCTGACGGGCCGTAGGTGGGCAGGCTCATGCTTCGACCCCGGCTACGGCGTGCCGGGGTCCCGCGGGTCGATCATGAGGTCTTCTGGGCGGGGGAGTGGGGCCGGTTCGCCCTCGACGGCGTAGATCTCCAGGCAGGAGAGGCGGCCGTTCTCGACGAAGAGCAGTACGCCGTCGAGCCTGCCTCGCACGGTGGCGGTGATCAGGACACCGTCCTCGACCGGGGCGGCGACCGTGTGAGGTCCGAGTGTCACGTCGAGATCGACCGTCGCGCATCCGCACTTGCAGTGGCGGGTCACGACCGCCGAAGAGACCTGGGTACGAAGTTCCTCCACGCCGGGGAGGTCCTCCTGGAGGAGGGTCAGGATCACGGCCTGTTCCGCGGCGGACAGGGGACGTTCGACGGTGGGCACCTTGCCAAGGTAGCGAGCCCGGTGCGGCTCTGGGCTCAGTTCCGTTCGGGCACGGCCATCTCGCCGAGGGGGGACCGGTCGTCCTGCGGGGGGCGTGGCGCTGACGATGCGAGGTGTCTCGGCGAGGCGGGACGGGAGGGTCTGCGGCGCCTTGCCGAAGTGCTCCGGGCGGGAGGTTGGCCGCCGCGCCAGGTGGGGTCTTTCGGCTCTGCGGTCGCGGCCGGGGTGATGACAGGCTGCGAAGTGTCCGGTCGCGGCGCGCACCGCGATGCGGGGTCTGCTGTTCGACGAGCGTGAAGGGCTGGTCGTGGATCGACATGGGTAGCACGACGGACCCGGTGATCGTGGCCTCGGCGCCGGGTGGGCCGGTGAGCGAGGTGGCCCGCGCCGCCGCGCTGCCTGCGCCGAAGGTGCTTGCGGACCGCGGTGTGACGGCCGAGGTGGGGCTGTCGCAGGCGGAGGTGGCGCGGCGGCGGGCTCGATACGGCCCGAACACGGTCTCCTCGCATCGGGCGCGATGGCTGCCGGTGCTGTGGCACCAGTCGCGGTCCCCGCTGCTCGGGCTGCTGCTGGCCGCCGTCGTCGTCTCCTACCTGGTCGGCGAGCGCAGCGACGCCGTCATCATCGGGCTGATCATCGCGGGGTCGGTCGGGCTCGGCTTCGTCAACGAGTACCGGGCCGAGAGGGCGGCCGAGGCGCTGCATTCGCAGATCCGCCACCAGACGGAGGTCGTGCGCGATGGCGCGGCGGCCAGGGTGGACGTCACCGGCCTGGTGCCTGGTGACCTGGTACGACTCAGGTTGGGGGACATCGTCCCGGCCGACCTGCGCCTGTTCCAGGTCGACGGCCTGGCGTGCGACGAGTCGGTGCTGACCGGCGAGTCGTCGGCGGTGGACAAGTCCACCGCCGCCGTTCCCGGGGAGGCGGCGCTGGCGGAGCTGTCCGGCTGTGCGCTGATGGGCACGGTGGTCCACGCCGGCGGCGGCAGCGGGGTGGTGGTGGCCACAGGGAGCGGCACGGAGTTCGGCAAGATCGCCGCCGGGCTGGGTACCCGTCAGCTGGAGACGCAGTTCCAGGTCGGGCTGCGGCGCTTCTCGATGCTGCTGGTGTACGTGGCCGCCACGCTGACCACGTCGATCTTCTTGATCAACGTGGTGCTGCACAAGCCGATCATCGACGCGCTGCTCTTCTCACTGGCGATCGCGGTCGGCATCACCCCGCAGTTGCTGCCGGCGGTGGTCTCCACCAGCCTGGCGGCGGGGGCGCGCCGGATGAGCCGCCGCAAGGTGCTGGTCAAACGCCTGGTGTGCATCGAGGACCTCGGCGATGTCGAGGTGCTGTTCACCGACAAGACCGGCACCCTCACCCGCGGCCGCATCGACTACCTGCGCGCCGTCCCGGCCGCCTTCGAGAACGGCGCCGCCTCCGCGACCGCCGCCGTGTTGCGACTGGGGCTGCTCTGCACGGAAGGGGCGGTCTCCGGCGGTCAGGTGGGGGGCGGCAACCCGCTGGACCAGGCGTTGTGGGACGCTCCGGACGCGGCGGGGCAGCGGGACGCGATCGCCGGGTGCACGCGCCTTGGCGTGCTGCCCTTCGACCACCAGCGGCGCATGGTGTCGGTCCTGGTCGGCGACACGGCAGGTCATCGGCTGCTGATCACCAAGGGGGCGCCGGAAAGCGTCCTGGAGCGTTGCGTCCAGGTGCCGCCGCGGGCACGCCAGGCGCTGGAGGAGGAGTTCGCCGCGGGCAACAGAGTGGTCGCCGTGGCCACCCGGCCCGCCGCCGACGTCTCCGACCTCGATCTGGACGACGAGCGCGGCCTGAGCCTGGCGGGACTGCTGGTGTTCGCCGACCCGCCCAAGCCGGAGGCGGCGACGGCGCTGGCCCGGCTGTCCAATCTGGGCATCGCGGTCAAGGTCGTCACCGGGGACAATCCGGCGGTCGCCGTCAGGGTCTGCCAGGACCTGGGGCTGGGCGGCGGCGGGGTGCTGACCGGCGCCGAACTGGATGCCCTGGACGACGAGGGCCTGCGGGCGGTCATCGCGACCACCACGGTCTTCGCGCGGGTCACCCCTGAGCACAAGGCCCGCATCGTGCACGTCCAGCGGAGCGGCGGAGCCGGGGTCGCCTTCCTGGGCGACGGCGTCAACGACGCTCTCGCCCTGCACGCGGCCGACGTGGGCATCTCGGTGGACTCGGCCACCGATATCGCCAAGGACGCCGCCGATGTGATCCTGCTGGAGAAGGACCTCGGCGTGCTCGCCGACGGCGTCGCCGAGGGGCGGCGCATCTTCGCCAACACCATCAAGTACGTGCTGATGGGCACTTCGAGCAACTTCGGCAACATGGCGTCCGCCGCGGGCGCGTCGCTGTTCTTGACGTTCCTGCCGATGCTGCCCTCGCAGATTCTGCTCAACAACCTGCTGTACGACACCAGCCAGCTGGCCATCCCCACCGACAACGCCGACGAGGAGCAGCTACGGCGTCCCTCGCACTGGGACATCTCCTTCATCCGCCGCTTCATGATCTGTTTCGGTCCGCTCAGTTCGGTGTTCGACTTCGCGACCTTCGCGGTCATGCTGGGGGTCTTCCACGCCGGTCCGGCCCAGTTCCGGTCGGGCTGGTTCGTCGAATCCCTGGCCACGCAGACGTTGGTGATCTTCGCGATCCGTACCCGCCGCGTCCCGTTCTTCCGCAGCCGCCCCAGTCTGCCGTTGGCGCTGGCCGCCATCGGGGTCGTCGTCGTGGGCGCGCTGCTTCCGGCCACGCCGCCGGCGCACGCGCTCGGCTTCCAGCCGCTTCCGGGTGCCTTCTTCGCGGCGCTGGCCGCGATGGTCGCGGTGTACCTGGTCCTGATCGAGATCGGCAAGCGGTTCTTCTACGGCGCGATTCCCGTCACTCTTCCCATGCCGCCGCGCTACGGCGCCCATCGCCACCTCAGGCGCCGGAGCGCCCGCTTCAGCACCGCGCGACGCCGACGCGGCGGCCGCGACGCCGTCGCGCGGGCTTCGCGGCGCGACGGCAGCGTCAGCGGCCGGGTGGGGTGAGACCGCGGGCATCGCTCCGGTGAGGCCGGGGCCGCTCCCTTCGCGTATCGGGTTCGGCCGGGACGGCCGCCCAATCGTTGCCGCTTCGCCATCAAGCATCGGCTTGTGACCCGCGTGACTGATGGGAAGATTGCGAATCTCTGAGAAAAGATGTGGAGTTTCCGGACAAGATGGTGTCGGAGTTCCCGAGAAGTTGCGCGGCAAGGATGCAGAGCAGAGAGGTTCGGCATGGACGGCGACGGCCACCCGAGATCCCACGACGAGGATCCTCTCCCGCACGTCGATCCTTTGGACATCGAGGGGAGCGGCAGGCCTGGCCGTCCGGGCGGTGATGTGCTGTCCGACGCATGGACGCCCGGACATGAACCAGCCCTGGCCCAGGGCGACGGCACGGGCGGCGCAGGCGGCTCAGATGGTTCGGATGGTTCGGACGACTCGCCTGATCTCGTCCGGGCGGACCACGAACGGGCCGAGCAGTTCCGCTGGTCCGACGGCCGCGAAGGAACCGACGGCCGTGAAGGATACGAGAGCCTCGAGGAATTCGACTATCTCTACCGCCGCGAGGACCACGAGGCGTCCCACGATCACGAGCGGCCGGAAGGCCAGGCGAGGTCGGACGACGACGACTGGGCCACCGACGGGGGAGGGGAGCGCGGCTTCCTCGGTTCCGGCTGGACCGGCGACCACGACGCGGAGGAGAAGGGCAGCAAGAACAAGCAGCTCATCTTCGCCATGGCCGCGATCGTCGTGCTCGCTGTCGCGGGCGGCTGGATCGTGTCGACGTCGGCCGGTTCCACGCCGCAGGCGGAGTGCTCGCGCCCGGGGAACTGCGCCTCGGTCGAGCGGCCGGACCCCGGGCTGACCGCCGGTCCCAGCCTCGACGCCCCGACCGCCGGCCCCTCCGCCGAGCCTGGCGAGACGACGGCGCCCGGCGAGACTCCCACGCCCACGGCCTCGAAGGTGAGAGAGCCTCGCCAGCCCTCCCCCCGGCCGACGCCGACGCGCACCCGCGTCCATTCCCCGCGGCCGTCGCCGGGACCCAGCAGCCGCCCGCAACGGTCGCAGGACCCGCGGATCGAGGACGAGCCCGAGCCCTCCCCGACGCCGCCGCCGACCACGCAGGCGCCGCCACCGCCACCACCGGCTCCGAGCCCGACGGAGACCGGGAACGGCGGCTTGCTCGACTGGATCTTCTGAGCGTCCGGCCGGCCGCCCTCAAGGCGTGACGGCCGGTCGGCCGCCGGTCAGTGGCGGCGGGCGTGGATCAGCAGCCAGTCACGGTGGGTGGAGCGGCGGGAGTGGCCGGCCACGCTGAAGCCGGCCTCGGTCAGCAGCGCGCCGAGCGGCTCGATCCGGTGCGAGACGAACCAGCGGCGCAGGCTCTGCTCGTACGACACGTTCTCCCACCCCTCGCCGTCGCCTTCGGCGACACTGAGCGTCAGCTCCCCGCCTGGACGCAGCACCCTGCCGAACTCGCCGAGCACGACCGGCACCTCAGGCCGGGGGATGTGCAGCAGCGCGGCCACACACCACACCGCGTCGAGTGAGCGCGTCGCCACCGGCAGCGCGCGCATGTCGGCCTGGACGAGGCCGGGCCCGCCGCCGGCGGCGGTGAGCATCTTCCGGGACAGGTCGAATCCGGCGACCCGGAAACCACGCTCACGCAGCAGCCGGGTGTGATGTCCGGGGCCGCAGCCGATGTCCGCGACGCGTGCTCCGGCAGGAAGCGATGCGCGAAGGCGATCGATCTCGGCCGTGACCCACTCCGGGGACGAACTCCACCGTCGCGCGTACTCCGGCGCGATGAGGTCGTATGTGGCGCGGGTGGTGGCGGCGTGGTCGGTCATGTGAGGGTCAGCCGCCTGCCTGAGGGCGCCGGCGGAGTGTCCTGTCGGCCAGGGCGGGCGGGACGTAGTAGCTGTCGGCCCGGTTCAGGTCGGTGCCCGGGGGGACGATCTCGTCGATCCGGTCCAGTACGTCATCGCTCAGCACCGTGTCCGCGCCGGCCAGCAGGTCTTCCAGCTGCTCCATGGTCCGCGGCCCGATGATGACCGAGGTGACGGCGGGGTGGGCCAGGACGAACCCGACGGCCATGTGCGGCAGCGACAGGCCGGCCTCCGCCGCGAGTTTCGACAGCTCGCCGACCGCCTTGAGCTTGAGCGTGTTCTCGGGCAGCGACGGGTCGAACTTGTGCCGCTCGACGGCCGCGCGGCCGGTGCCCGTCAGGTCGATGTCGGTCGCCTGCGTGTACCGGCCCGACAGCCAGCCCGCCGACAGCGGGCCCCAGGTCAGCACGCCCATCCCGTACTTCTGCGTGGTCGGCAGCACCGCGGCCTCCACGCTGCGCGCCAGGATGGAATACGGGGGCTGCTCGGTGCGGAAGCGGACGTGGCCGCGCCGCTCGGAGACCCACTGCGCCTCGACGATCTGTTCCGCGGGGAAGGTGGAGCTGCCGACGGCCCGTACCTTGCCCGCCCGGACCAGGTCGGTGAGCGCGGAAAGGGTCTCGTCGATGTCCGTGGCCGGGTCGGGGCGATGGATCTGGTACAGGTCGATGTGGTCGGTGCCGAGGCGGCGCAGACTGTTCTCGACCTCGCGGACGAGCCAGCGCCGGGAGTTCCCGCCGTGGTTGGCGTCCGGGCCCATCGAGCCGTGCGCCTTGGTCGCGAGGACGACGTCGTCGCGGCGGCCCTTGAGCGCCTTGCCGACGATCTCCTCCGACTCGCCCTGCGAATAGATGTCGGCGGTGTCGACGAAGTTGATTCCGGCGTCGAGGGCGCGATGGATGATGCGCACGCCCTCGTCGTGGTCCTTGTTGGCGAGCGCGCCGAACATCATCGCGCCGAGCGCGTACTGGCTGACAGAGATGCCCGTGCCGCCGAGGATCCTGCGCTTCATGCGGTGTCGCCTCCTGCGGATGGTTTCGTGGATACGGCCCACTCTCCGATCCGTGCCCGGCTCGCCACAAGGCCGGGCCTAACCTGGGTCTGGCAGAACCCCCCAGATCGGCCGCAGACGCATAATGGCGAGCATGGGCTATGCCGAGAACGAGATCACGCCGTTTCTCAAGGCGCGGCGGGCCGCGCTGGACGCCGCCGCGCTGGGCCTGCCCGATGGGATCGCCCGGCGGCGGGTACGCGGCCTGCGTCGCGAGGAGGTCGCCCAGCTTGCCGGGGTCAGCGTCGACTACTACACCCGCATCGAGCAGGGGCGCGCACGCGCCGTCTCCGACGCGGTGGTCGACGCGATCGCCGGCGCGTTGCGGCTGACGTCCGACGAGCACACGTTCCTGCGCAACATCACCCTGGCCCGGCGGCGGCCCGACGCCGCCGCCGACGCCGCCGCCTGCGACGTGGGCAGTGGTCCTCGGCCGCGGGTACGGCCGCAGATCCGGCAGCTGCTCGACGCGATGGACGACACCGTCCCCGCACTCGTCTACGGCCCGGGCACGGACCTGCTGGCCTGGAACGAGATCGCCCGCCGGGTCTGGTTCGACTTCGACGCCCTGCCGGAGGCGGAGCTCAACGGCGCCCGGCTGATCTTTCTGCATCCCGATGCCAAGGCGC
The DNA here is from genome assembly GCF_042654065.1 of Sphaerisporangium dianthi. Classification (NCBI taxonomy): domain Bacteria; kingdom Bacillati; phylum Actinomycetota; class Actinomycetes; order Streptosporangiales; family Streptosporangiaceae; genus Sphaerisporangium; species Sphaerisporangium dianthi. The sequence continues at coordinate 299,121 of NZ_JBHSFP010000002.1, forward strand.
TGCATCTCGACTGGGAGCGGGAGGCGGAGGACGCCGTGGCCAGCCTCCGGGCGCACATCGGGCGCCGTCAGGACGAACCCCGGGCGCAGCGCGTCATCTGTGATCTTCGAGGCCAGAGCGAGGAGTTCCGGCGCCTCTGGGAGGCGCACGCGGTGCGGGAGCGAAGCCAGGGCACGAAGCGCGTCCTCAACCCGCAGGTGGGCGAGTTGGAGCTGACGTACGAGGCGTTCTCGTTGCCGAACGATCCGGGGCAGCGCCTGTGCACGTACACGGCGCCGAAGGGGTCGGAGACGGAGAAGCGGCTGCGGGCTCTGGCGGACCGCGTCGGGGCCGGCGCCTTCTGAAACCCTGCGCCGGCCCGAGCGACGAACAGACGGGTGATCTCAGCCGCCTGGGTGAGCGCGGTCCACCCTCCCCTTCGGGAGGGTGGGCCGTGGTCATCGGACGATCTGCAGGAGGGCCTGGGTCCGGGCCGCCGGAGGTTCGGCGAGGCGCTGAAGCCGCCTGCCGGAGGCGTCGAGGACGACGAGGGTGTTGTGCCTGGGGCCCGCCACGCGGACGACGAGGCGGCCGTCCGGCAGGTAGAGAGCGCCGATGAGGCGCCCGCGGACCGGAATGGGGACCTTCCTGCCGATGGTCGTGTCGACGATCGTCGGCCGGAACTCCGTGGGCCAGGCCCCGTCGCCGCCGGGGTCGGCGGGGGACAGCGCGTGTATCACGACCTTCTCGCCGTGCGGGGAGAGGCTCTGCACGTGGTTGGCGAGTTTGACGCCCTTGACCTTGACGGACCTGCGGGTGCGCAGGTCGAGGCGGACGACGCCCTCGGTGGTGCCGGTGTATCCGGCCAGGTGGCGGCCGTCGCCCGACCAGGCGAGGTGGCAGACGCCGGTGGTGGTGCCGGCCTTGCGGTCGCCCGTGCCGTCGGCGTTGGCGATGACGATCGGCCGGGCGTCGGTGTCGCCGGCGGACGGGAACGCCACCTTCGTGGAGTCGGGGGACCAGATCGGGGTGAGGCAGGGAGCGCCCATGCCCGCCCCCTTGGCGATGGTGGTGACCTTGCCGGCCGCGCTCACCTGGACCTGGCCGCGCGGGGTGATCCAGGTGACCTTCTCGCCGTCGGGGGAGGCGGAGAACTGGCCCGGTTCCGGCGCGACCCCCAGCCGGGTGAATCCCTTGCGGGGCTGGTAGCGGGTCACGATGTACCCGCGGTCGTAGCGCGCGTAGACCGCGACGCCCGCGAGCGGCCTGGGTGCGGCGGCCGGCGCCGCCCCCAGGGCGGCCGGCACCACCCCCGGGGCCGCGAGCGTCACCGCCGAGGCGGCGAGGGTGACCGCCGAGGCGTGTGCCGGCGGGGCCGGATGGGCCGAGGTGAGCAGGCCGGCGGAGCCGGCGGTCATGGGGGTGAGCAGGGCGGTGCCGAGGATGGCGCCGAGCGGCATATGGCGGTTCATGGGGTCCTTATCGTCGTCGTGCCTTGTTCGACGCTCTCGCACCCTGTTCAGTTCGCTCCGAACGCTCGGAAGTGATGTGGAAGACCGGGAAGCGCGCGGCTATCCGCTCGAACTGGTCCAGCGGCGCTCGCCGGTCCACGGGGAAGTGCGGCCGGGCGCCCGGGGCGCAGTCCAGGTAGCGGCGCAGGATGGGGGCGCGGAGGTTCGCGTCGACTTCCTCCAGGCGCACCGTCTCGCGGTCGCGGTGCCGCAGGACGGCCCGCCCGCCGGCCGCGCGTACGTTGCGCACCCAGTTGGCCTCCTCGCCGAGCATCGAGACCAGATATCGCTCGCCCTGGTGGTCGGCGACGGCGACAGGGAGCGAGATCAGCCGGCCGGTGCGCCGGCCGGGCACCTCCAGCGTCATCCAGTTGCGCGGGGCGAGTATCCCGCTCGAGAAGTGGAGCACGGAGACGTGGTTCATCGCCCTGGCCAGCAGATTCGGCCGTCCGTCCCGGTACATCCACCTCTTCACCCGGTAGAGCCGGCCCTTGAAGCCTTTGTAGTCCGTAGGCTCTTCGAACCGTTCGGAGCCTTGTGTCGTTTCCATGTGCGCAAGCCCTTTCTCTGTGCCGGCGGACGCCATGACGGCTCGCGCCGTGACATCGGATTCGTGCGGCGGCTCAAGGCGGGAGCGGGCGGACGGTGGTGCGCAGCGGTTCGACGGTCAGGTCGCGCCGCCCGGCGCCGGTGCGGGCCATGGGACCATGCTTTTGCTTGAGACATCCTGTTCCAAGTGCCGAAGGGCACTTCCCGCCCGCCGTCCGAGGGCGAAGCGCCTCTCCGGCCATGTCGCCGCAGGACGGCCTCGCGGGCGGGACCGGTGGAAGAAAACCAGATGCCGAGCCGCGCCGCTTTGGCGAGGATCGGCGCATGCCTGAACCATGGATGATCGACGAGCTGGCCTACGCGGGGCCCGAGCACCTGGACCCGGCGTTCGTCGCCGCTTACGACCGCAAGCAGGGGTATCCCGACCCGGCCGCGGACCTGGCCGTCTTCGAGGAGCACGGGGTGGGCGAGGACGCCGTCGTTCTCGATCTCGCCGCGGGCACCGGGCAGTTCACTCTGGCCGCCGCGCGGCGGTTCCGGCGGGTGGTGGCGGTCGACGTCTCTGTCGCGATGCAGGACGCGCTGCGCGCGCGTGCGGCGAGCGCCGGGCTGTCCAACATCGAGTTCGTCCGGGCGGGATTCCTGACCTACGAGCACGCCGGCCCGCCGGTCGACGCGGTGTACACCAGGAACGCGCTCCACCAGCTGCCCGACTTCTTCAAGGCGATCGCGCTGGACCGCGTCGCGGGCCTGCTGCGGCCGGGCGGCGTGCTGCGCCTGCACGATCTGATCTACGACTTCCTGCCGGCCGAGGCGGGGCAGGTCTTCGGCCGCTGGTTCGCGGGCGCGGTCTCGGACCCGGCGGAGGGGTACACCGCCGAGGAGTACGCCGAGCACGTGCGCACGGAGTTCAGCACTTTCCGCTGGCTGCTCGAACCCATGATCGCCGCCGCGGGCCTGGAGATCGTGGACAGCGCCTTCAACGCGAGGGCGTACGGCGCCTACACCTGCGTCAAGTAGCCCGAACGGACCCGCGGGCATCCCCGTCCGTCCGCACGTCTTCGCGCGTGCCCGCGCGGGGCTCGGCGGACGGCCGGGCGGGAAGAGTTGAAGACCGGGGTGGTTGCTGATTGGTTGGGAGTGGAGGGGCCGCCGGAGCACCCCGGGTCCGTGGGCCTCGGTGCCATGGTCGTCGGCACGTAGGGGACGTTGGCCGTTCCTTAACCACGATGTCCGCGTCAGGGGAGGAACCGTTCAGGTCCAGGGGCTTGGGTCCACTATGTCAACAGGCCATGCGAATGGAAAAGGTGCTTTCATGACCTCCTCGATGTCTCGCCACGAGGCGACCGGTGGTGACATGTCCGACGGCGACGTGTCGGCCCGCGGCCTCTCCCGTCGTGACCTGTTCCGCGCCGGAGCGGTGGGCGGTCTGGGCATCGCCATCGCCGGCAGCCTTGAGTCGATCACCGGCCCGGCCGCCTTCGCGCAGACCGGCGCCCAGGGCGCGAGCGGTTACGGCGCCGTCGTCGCCGACCCGGCCGGCCTGCTGGCTCTTCCCCGCGGCTTCTCGTACAAGATTGTCGCGCAGGCCGGCAAGACCCTGCTGGAGACCGGCGAGCCGACCCCGAGCGACGCCGACGGCACCGGTTGCTTCCGCACGCCCCACGGCTTCGTCCTGGTCAACAACCACGAGATCGGCGGCGACGAGCCCTACGGCGTGCCGGCCTTGCCGGGTCTGACCTACGACCCGGGCGCGCACGGCGGCACGACCAACATCGAGGTCGACAAGCACGGCGACCGTGTCCGCGAGTACGTCAGCGTGGCCGGCACGCACAACAACTGCGCGGGCGGCATCACCCCGTGGGGCACCTGGCTCACCTGCGAGGAGACCGAGCAGCGCGCGGGCGGGGCGTTCCAGAAGGACCACGGTTACGTGTTCGAGGTGGACCCCTTCGACCGCGACGCCAACAAGGACCCGGTCCCGCTGAAGTACCTCGGCCGGTACTCGCACGAGGCCGTCGCCGTGAACCCGCGCAACTCCGAGATCTACCTCACCGAGGACGCGAGCGGTCCGAACGGGCTCTACTACCGCTGGACCCCGCCGCGCGACTTCCGCGCCCGCAAGGGCGCGCTGCGCGCGCTGGCGCTGGGACAGGGCGGCGACACCGCGGGCAGGCTGGAGGCGCTGAGCGCCTACAAGGGCGGCAAGCACGTCAAGGACCTGTCCGAGGCCACCCAGCCCGGCACGAAGTACAAGGTCAAGTGGGTCGAGGTCCCCGACCGCGACGCCAAGACCGTCTCGGTGCGCAAGCAGTTCACCGAGGACCAGGTCACCCGCAGCCGAAAGCTTGAGGGCGCCTGGTGGGCCGACGGCGGCGCCTACTTCGTCGCCAGCTTCGCGCGCACCGACGACGGCAGCGTCAACGAGCACGACGGCCAGGTCTGGTTCTACGACCCCGAGTCCGAGACGATCACGCTGAAGACCATCTTCGGAGTGAACCCCGACCCCGAGAAGGACACCGACTACGACGGGCCGGACAACATCACCGTCTCGCCGTACGGCGGCGTCATCCTCGCCGAGGACGGCGAGGGCGTCTCGCACCTGGTCGGCGTCACCAAGCAGGGCACGCCGTACCCGATGGCCCGCAACGAGCTCAACGACAGCGAGTTCACCGGCCCGACGTTCAGCCAGGACGGCAAGATCCTGTTCGCGAACATCCAGTCGCCGGGCTACGTGTTCGCCATCACCGGCCCGTGGCGCCGTCCGTCCGACGGCGGTCACGACCACGGCCACGACCACGGTCACGACCACCACTGATCGTCGCCGCCGGCTGACCGGCCGGCCCGCGCGCTGACACGGCGCCGTCTTCGCCCTCCGGGGCGGGGGCGGCGCCGTTTCGCGTCCCGGGGGGACGGGGCGTCTGTGCGCCGGAGGACGAGGTAGGTGTCCTCGCGTTCCGGGGGGCGGGGCGTCTGCGCGTCTCGGGAGGGCGAGGGGCGTCACGTGAGGGGCCGGCTCGCGGAAGGACGCACCCTCGCAGGCCGGGTCAGCGGAGCCCGGGAGGAAGGACCCGGCCGACAAGGGAGTCCCTGGTGGGAATAGGTCGAACCTCAAGAAAGGTTGCCTAGGGCAATGATTTATATTTGCCTCAGGCAACTAGATGAGGGAAGGGGCATGGCGCCGATCTCCCCGGTCTCCGTACCCGGCTTCGCGCTGGGCTCGGCCGCCGTCCGCGCCCGGCCCGGCCGCCGCATCGCACGCTTCGGGCGGCTCGGAACACGCTCCGGCCGGCTCATACAGTGAAAGGACTTCGATGACCACCGCAGTACCGGCCGAGACGCGGGAGGCGGCCCCGGACCCGGCCGAACCCATGTCCCACAGGCAGATCCTGGAGGCCCTGTCGGGCCTCTTGCTCGGCCTTTTCGTGGCGATCCTGTCGTCCACGGTCGTGTCGAACGCGCTGCCCACGATCATCGCCGATCTGCACGCGGACGAGAACACCTACACCTGGGTGATCACCGCGACGCTGCTCGCCACCACGGTCTCCACTCCCATCTGGGGCAAGCTGGCCGACCTGATGAGCAAGAAGGTCCTGGTACAGCTCGCCCTGCTGATCTACGTCATCGGGTCGGCGATCGCGGGCGTCTCGCAGAACCCCGGCATGCTGATCGGCGCCCGCGTGATCCAGGGACTCGGCGTCGGCGGCCTCACCGCCCTCGTCCAGGTGATCATGGCCGCGATCATCGCGCCGCGCGAGCGCGGCCGTTACTCCGGCTACCTGGGCGCGGTCTTCGCCCTGGCCACCATCGGCGGGCCGCTCATCGGCGGCGTGATCGTGGACACCTCCTGGCTCGGCTGGCGCTGGTGCTTCTACGTCGGCGTGCCCTTCGCCCTCATCGCCCTGCTCGTCCTGCAGAAGACCCTGCGCATCCCCGTGCACAGGCGCTCCGCCAAGATCGACTGGCCGGGCGCGGTGCTGATCACCGCCGCGGTCTCGCTGCTGCTGGTGTGGATCTCCTTCGCCGGGCACGACTTCGACTGGGTGTCGTGGCAGACCGGCGCGATGGTGGGCGGCGCGGTGGTGCTGGCCCTGCTCTTCCTGCTCGTGGAGTCCAGGGCCGCCGAGCCCGTCGTCCCCCTGTGGCTGTTCCGCAACGCCGCCATCAGCCTCGCCGTGATCGCCAGCCTGCTGGTCGGCGTCGCCATGTTCGGCGCGACGACCTTCCTCAGCCAGTACTTCCAGCTCGCGCGCGGCGAGACGCCGACGATGGCGGGCGTCATGACGCTGCCCATGATCTTCGGCCTGGCGGTGTCCTCGACCGTCGTCGGCCAGATCATCAGCCGCACCGGCCGATGGAAGATCTTCCTGGTCATCGGCGGGGTCTCCCTCACCGCCGGTGTCGCGCTGATGGGCATGCTGCGGTTCGACACCGACTACCGGCTGATGGCCCTGTACATGTTCCTCATCGGCGTCGGCCTCGGCATGACCATGCAGAACCTCGTCCTGTCGGTGCAGAACCAGGTCCGGCCGCAGGAGCTGGGCGCGGCCAGCTCGGTCGTCGCCTTCTTCCGCACGCTCGGCGGCGCGATCGGCGTCGGCGCCCTCGGGGCGGTGCTCGGCCACCGGGTCATCGACTACCTGGCCGAGGGCTTCGGCAAGCTCGGCATCCACGGCGGCACGGTGAGCGAGGGCGCCGTCCCACGGCTGTCGGAGCTGCCCGCCCCGGTGCGGGCGGTGGTCGAGGAGGCCTACGGGCACGGCGTCGGCGACCTGTTCCTGTACGCGGCGCCGTTCGCGCTGCTGGCGCTCATCGCCGTCCTGTTCATCAAGGAGATCCCGCTGCGCACCGCCAGCGGCGAGGAACTGCGGGCCGGCGCGACCGCACAGCCCGACGGCGCTCCCGCGGGAACGGGACCCGGCCGCCACGCCCAGCGGAGCACCGAGGCGGCGGCCATGGCGAGCACGTCGGCGAGCACGTCGGCGAGCACGATGCCGGGCACGACGGCGGGCATGCCGGCGAGTACGACGGCGGGCACGTTCGCGGACATGCCGGCGGGCACATCGGTGGCCAGGTCGGCGGTCACCTCGGGGGCCACGGCCACCGCGGCCTTCCCCGGCGCCGGGATCGGCGCCGAGCCGCAGGAGGGCAGCGGCATCCGCGGGGTCATCCGCGGCGGCGACGGCTCCCCGGTGGGCCAGGCGACGCTCACCCTGATCGACCTGCGCGGTCACCAGCTCGGCCGGGCCGTCACGCAGGCCGACGGCGCGTACAGCCTGTGGGTTCCCGGTCCGGGCAGTTACGTCCTGATCGCCTCCGCCGGCGAGCACGACCCGCAGGTGGCCACGCTGGCCGTCGGGGAGCGGCCGCTGGACTTCGACCTGGCGCTCGCCGGGTCGGGACGCCTCGCCGGCACGGTCCGCGACCTGGAGGGCGTCCCCGTGCCGCGGGCCATGGTCGTCGTCGCCGACGTGCGCGGCGAGGTCGTCACCACCGGCATCACCGGGCAGGACGGCGGCTTCGGCTTCGCCGGGGTCGTCGCGGGCGACTACACCCTCGCGGTCAGCGCCGAGGGGTACCGCCCGGCGGCGGTGCCGGTCGCGGTCGGCGCCGGCCAGACCGGGCAGGACGTGGTGCTCCTGCACGGCGCCCAGGTCAGGGGCACGGTCCGCGCGAAGAACGACGGCCGGCCGCTCGCCGACGCCCGCGTCACGTTGCTCGACGCGGCGGGGAACGTGGTCGGCTCCGCCACCACCGGGCAGGACGGCGAGTACGCCTTCGCCGACCTGACCGGCGGCCAGTACACCGTCATCGCCACCGGGTACCCGCCCACGGCGAGCACGGTGGACCTCAACGGGCAGGGCGAGGACCCGCACGACGTGTGGCTCGGTCACCCCGAATGAGCGGCGAGCGGAACACCGTCCGGCCAGGTGCCGCCGCCGGCGTCACGGGGCCGCGCGGCCTGCGCGCCGTGGTCACCGGCAAGGACGGATGGGCGGTGCGGCACGCCGTGGTCACCGTGACCGACATGTCGGGTCATCAGGTGGTCCGTGCTGAGGTGGACGCGGACGGCGCGGTGGCCACGGCGCCGCTGCCCTCCGGCGTCCACACCGTGGTTGTCACCGCGGTCGGATACACGCCGGCCGCCATGACGGCCATCGCGACCGCGTCGGGCGCCGCCGACCTGGGCGTCATCGTGCTCGCCCGCCAAGGCGGCGTGGAACTGCCGCCGCCCGGGCTGTGGACGATCGACCCCGCCCACTCCAAGGTCGCCGCGACCGCGCAGCACCTCGGACTGTCCAGCGTGCAGGGCAGGTTCTCGGAGTTCGCCGGGCGCATCCAGATCAGGGCGACGGCCGAGGCGTCCGCGGTCGTCGCCGAGATCGACGCGGCGTCGATCGACACCGGCAACCGGATGCGCGACGACCACCTGCGGTCGGCCGACTTCCTGCACGTCGCGGCGCACCCGACGGTCTCCTTCCGCAGCACCGGGCTGTCCGCCGCGGGCCCGGACCGCTGGACGCTGCACGGCGCGCTCACCCTCGCGGGCGTCACCCGTCCCGTCGACCTCGCGCTCTCCTACCTCGGCACGAGCCCCGACCTGTGGGGCGGCCTGCGCGCCGCCTTCCACGCGGTCACCGAGCTGCGCCGGGAGGACTTCGCGATGAACTACAACCAGGTGGTGCAGGCCGGCATCGCGCTGATAGGAGCGACGCTGAAGGTGGAGCTCGACATCCAGGCGGTACGGGACAATGGATCTCCGGACGGCGCCATGGACTGAAGCGCCGGCAGGCGCGGAGAACGGGCGTCCGGACGACGCGTGGAAGCGCCCGCGCCATGCGCGGGATGGACGCACGGCCGGCGCGTGGAACGGGCGTCCGGACGCCGGGCGGCGACGACGAGGGGAGGCGGGTCGAGGTGACGACGGACGCACAGGTGGCGGTGCCTGTCGAGCAGCACGAGGCGTACTGCGCGCTGGAGCGCCAGCTCGGCCTGCTGTTCCGGCGGTCCAGGGCGCTGTCCGCCGAGGTGGGCCGCGAGGTGCACCCCGAGCTTGAGCCCGGCGCCTACAGCATCCTCGTGCGCATCGACGAGGCCGCCCCGGCCCGGCCGAGCGACCTCGCCGCCTACTTCGGCGTCGGCAAGGCGACGATCAGCCGCCAGCTGAAGGTGCTGGAGGAGCTCGGCCTGGTCGGACGCCAGCCGGACCCGCTGGACGGCCGCGCCCAGCTGCTCGCCCTCACCGAGGAGGGCCAGGCCAGGCTCGACAGGGCCAGGGTGGCCCGCCAGCGGCGCTTCTACGCCCTGCTCGGCGCCTGGCCGCAGGACGACGTGAAGCTGCTGGCCGACATGCTGGCCCGCTTCAACGTCCTCACCGCCGCCGACACCGGCCAGGCCTGACGGCACGGGCGCCCACCGCCCGCCCTCTCGCCTCCACGCCGCGGAACGCCGCCGCGGTCATTTCGAGGGGAGGGAGAGGGCGGTGTCCCTGCCGGGGGCGTAGACGGTGATGCCCTGGGGGAGGGCCTTCAGCTTCTCGATCTCGGCGCAGGTGCCGCAGCGGTTGTAGCCGTCCTGGCGTGCCTTGTTCGCGTCGGCCTGGGCGCGCGCCTGGGCGACGGAGGCCTGGGCCTCGGCGACCCCCGCGAAGGCCGCCTGGGCGCGGTCCACCGACGCCTGCACCTGTGGCGGGAGGGTGATCCTGACCAGGTTGAAGCGCAGGTCGATCAGGAAGTCGGCGCCCAGCATGCGGCGCAGGTCGTCGGCGAGGGTGCTGTTGACGGCGTTCTGGACCTTGACCAGCGCGGCGTTGTTGTCCCGCGGCGTGAGTTCGACGACCTTGCGCGCCGCGCCGCTCTCCACGAAGGCGCAGGAGGAGACGAGCTCGGCGCAGCGGAAGACCCCGATCTGGCTGCGCAGGGCGTTGTCCACGACGGGCCTGATGGCCTGGCCGAAGAAGCCCGACCAGCCTTCCTCGCCGTCGTAGGGGTAGCGCATCTCGTTGTCCTGACCGCGGAACCTGCGGGTGCCGAACTTGTCGTCGAACAGCCTCAGGGTCTGGTGGTCGAGGTTGAGGGTGAAGTACAGGGTGCCCTCGATGCCCATGTTGACGCCGTCGCTGCTGGGCACGGTCACGACGTCGACGCCGAGCAGTGTGCTGCGCTTGGGGTCGGAGGTGATGGTGTAGAAGCGCTGCTGGGCGGGATACCTGTGCACCTCGGACCACCAGCCGGTCCAGGTGAGGCTCGACGCCGGGTCGATCACCTCGCGCACCCGGTTGTCGTCGAGGGGGCCGCCGTCGCGGACGACCGCCACCTCCCCGCCGCTGGTGCTCTCGTAACCGCTGAGCAGGCCGATCACGCTGACGATGGCGACGATGACGGCCACCACCGCCGCCAGGGACGCCAGAACGGCACGCACGGACATGAGTGGCCTCCAAGGTTGAGTCGCTCTGGTCGGGGGGGTGGCGCTCGTACGGAGTACCTCAAATGTAAGTATTGTTGAACAACTCCACAAGTCTCTTTTAGTCTTTTCGCGCGGATGAGCCAGAGGGCCGACGATGTGGCGGTGTCCGTGGGGCGAGCGCCGAATCCAGCTCACGACTATCGCGGCCGTTGGGGCTTCTGGCGGCGATCGCCGCCGCGAGTCGCACCTTGCTTGTGAGTTCCCGGTCGGCCACTGACAACGCGCGCCACTTGATCTGCCACGTGCGAGTGTCGCTCTTGCCGACGGCCGCCGAGTTCGCCGGATTCGTTCCCATTGGCTCCGGACCAGGTCGGGGACCTGCTGGCGAACTATGGCTGGGTGGAGTGCGAGCAGGTCGGCGCCGCCGAATATCAGGCCCGCTACCTGGAGCCGGCGGGCCGTGAGCTGCCGGTGTTCGGCCTCGAACGCTTCGTCTACGCCGAGAAGCCGTAGCCGCGTTCAGTCCGCGGCGAGGAATTCACGGATCTTCGCGGCGACGCGCGGATAGTCGGGGCCGAACCAGATCATGTGACTGTCGGCACGGCTGTCCACCAGTTCGGCGTTCGGCATCGCCGCGGTCAGGGACTCGGCGTGGGCGAAGGACACCGACCGGTCGTGACGGGTGGCGATGACCAGCGCGGGCTGGCCGACCTGCGCGGCGCAGTCCGGAACGGGGAGCATGTCGGCGACAAAGCCGTGACCCGAGCGCATCACGGTGAACAGTCCGGCCAGCGTCGCCCGCTCGGCGATGGACAAGCCCGCCAGCACCTGGTGCGCGGGAAGGACTGACAGGTCACGTAGCAGCAGGCGCAGTCCCAGGGACGGTGCGACCCGGACCAACGACCGCATGATCGCCCAAGTGCCGGCCTCCACCCGGGCGTTGAACACCACCCGGCCGCCCAGCCGGGTCAGCGGGTCGGGCCAGGGCAGGAATCCGACCGCGCTTTGCAGGATGACGCGCTCGACCAGTCGCGGGTGGCGGGCTGCCATGGTCAGCGCCGTGCGCCCGCCGGCCGAGACGCCCACGGCCGCGGCGAGGCGTTCGATGCCCAACGTCTGGCACAGCTGGGCGGTGGCGTCGGCGAAGCCGGCCGGCGTGGTGCCAGTGGTCAGCGGCGTACGCCCGTAACCGGGACGCGAGGGCGCTAGCACCTGGAAACCGGCGTCGGCGAAGACCTCCTCACCCAGCGCCAGTCCCGCCCGCGTGTGACCGCCATGGAACACCACGACCGTCCTGGGACCGTCGCCCTCCAGCCGGTATTCCACCGGGCCCGCCGGCAGGCGCGCGACGACGGTGGCGCGCTCGGAGAAGACTGCGCGGGCAGTGGACACCATGGCACCTCATTTTGTGAAGGGGATGGCGACCTCGTCACGGAACCGTCGGTAGGTCAGATGGCAGGTCAGGTGTGCCGGCGCAGCAGGAGCATCGCCGCGTCGTCCAGCAGGGGACCACCCACATGGTCGAGCAGGTCAGCGCGCAGTTCGTCGAGAGCGGCCTGCGGGTCGGCGCCCACCAGCACCTTCGCTCTTTCCGACAGCGGGTAAAAGGCTCTCGATTCGTCGCGAGCCTCGATCACGCCGTCGGTGTAAAGCAGGATCTGGTCACCCTCCTGGAACGGTATGCGGTGCGGCTCGGGCTTGCCGGAGCCGAGCGCCACCAACCCGAGCGGAGGGCATTCCGTCTCGGGCTCGGCGAAGACGGTGCTTCCGCTGCGGCGCATCACCAGGGGAGGGGGATGGCCGAAGTTGAGCAAGGAGATCTCACCGACATGGACTTCGGCGATGATCGCGGTGACGAACCTCTCGCCGCCCAGATGCCGCGTGAGGCTGTTCTCCAGGCGGTGCCCCACACCGGACAGGTCCGGTTCATCGTAGGCGGCCTCACGGAACGCGCCGAGCACCCAGGCTGCAGTTTCCACGGCCCCCAGCCCTTTGCCCTGGACGTCGCCGATGAGCAGTCGGACGCCGCGCGGGGTGGTGACGACCTCGTAAAGGTCGCCGCCGATCTGCGCCTCCGCCGCCGCGGAGGTGTAGGACAGTGCGATGCGAAGGTCGCCGGCTCGGCGGGGCACAGGGCGCAGGAGTACGCGTTGGGCCGCTTCCGCCACCAGGCGTACGTTGGCGAGTTCGCGCTCGCGCCGGATGCGGAGGTGGCTGGCCAAGGCGCTGGCACCGGTGACGCCGATGACGGCCGCGATGGTGAGATTGTTCTGCGGAGTGAGCAGAAGCCCGTTGTAGTGCGCCAGAGGCAGACAGACCGCCAGCGCGACCACGCCCACGGCCAGAGTGCGCCGCACGCTTCCCGACACCGAGGCGAACGTGGGGCCCAGGGTCAGCAACGGCAGGAAACCCAGCCGAGGACCGGCCAGCAGGTCGACGCACGCAACGGCGGCGATGGCGACGAAAGGCAGTGATCTCAGCACTGTCTGCGATTTGGTGTGGACGTGTGTCGCCAGAGCGTTCAGAGCGAACCTCCCTCTCTCGCAAAGCTATCGGCAGACCATGGCGGAGCGCTATCACTGAGCGCGTCCAGATTGGTGGTCGGCCTGGCCTGAGCCGCCTGCCGGAGAAGGGAAAGAACCAACGACGGGATACCCGCGGGTGCCGGACGGGAGGAAGTGATCGTTCAGCGGGGCTTGGCGGCGACGGTCCATCGGTCGGTGACGAGGCAGATCATTCCGCGAGCGCTCGGCCATGCGAGTCGTGTGAATGCGGCAGGTCCGACAGCGCCGCGCCTACCTGGTCGTGGCCGCTCCCTGCCCCCTCCGGACCTCTCCGATCCGCCGGTCCGAGCGTCAGCTGGACGAGGGCAGGTCCTTGGAGCGGGTCCTGCCGGGCCGCCATGGCCGGCGGCCCTCCAGCTCCACCTCGAGCGCCACGCTCAAGAAGGTTCTCACCAGCACGATCAGCGCAAGGACGCCGACCCCGGCGAAGGTAGGCGACACGGCAACCGTGCGGATGATGTCGCCCGCCACGAGGAACTCCAGGCCGAGCAGGATCGCCCGCCCGAGTCCCTGGCGATACCACCGGTAGATCTGAACGAACGATTCTCAACGTCGGCGATGGTAAGCGTGAGCGGCCCGGCCAGCTCTGGGCGAGGGACGACCGCGGGGGCGCGGGATTATCAGTACTAGGTGTCCTGATACAGGTCAGGGATGTCGTCGCGGTCGGTGGTCTCGGCCTGGTGGATGCGCCGGTAGACCTCGGCGCGCAGCCGCAGGATCACCGCGGCCACTGCGGCGGCGACCACCGAACCGGTCAGGACGGCGACCCTGACCCGGGCGTCGGCGTCGCTGCTCGCACCGAAGGCCAGCTCGCCGATCAGCAGGGATACGGTGAAACCGACCCCGGCAAGGATCGACAGCCCAGCCATGTCGATCCAGGCCAGGCCCTCGTCCAGGGTGGCGCGGCTGAAACGGGCCACCGACCAGGTCGCGGCCATGATGCCGATCGGCTTGCCGGCCAGTAGGCCGATCACGACGCCCACCGCGATCGGGTCGCTCAGCGAGCGCGCCAGCCCGCTGAACCCGCCGAAGCTCACGCCGGTGGAGAAGAAGGCGAAGACGGGGACGGCGATGCCGGCGGAGATGGGCCGCAGGCGGTGCTCGAGGTGTTCCGCCAGACCTGGGCCGGCCTCAGGTCCACCGGCCTGCCTGCTGCGCAGTACCGGCACGGTCAGTGCCAGCAGCACCCCCGCCACGGTGGCGTGCATGCCGGAGGCATGCACCAGCGCCCAGCAGGTGAAGGCGAACGGCAGCAGCAGCCACCACGAGCGCACCCTGCGCTGGACCAGTACGGCGAAGGCCGCCAGCGGCACCAGGGATCCCAGCAGGGGCAGCACTGACAGGTGGGTGGTGTAGAAGGTGGCGATGATGACGATCGCGATGAGGTCGTCCACCACCGCCAAGGTCAGCAGGAACGTGCGCAGCGCCGCGGGTAGGTGCCGGCCGACCACCGCGAGCACGGCCAGGGCGAAGGCGATGTCGGTCGCGGTGGGGATCGCCCATCCGCGCGGCGCGTCGACGCCGGCGACCGCCAGGTACAGCAGAGCGGGGACGATCACTCCGCCGAACGCGGCCGCCACCGGCACCACTGCCCGCCGAGCTTCGCGCAGGTCACCGGCGACGAACTCCCGTTTGAGCTCCAGCCCGGCGACGAAGAAGAAGATTGCCAGCAGTCCGTCGGCGGCCCAGGTGGCCAAATCCAGATTCAGATGCAACGCGGCCGGGCCGAGGCGGAACGTGCGCAGATCCGCGTACGCCTGGGACCATGGCGAGTTGGCCCACACCAGCGCCACGATCGCGCTGGCCAGCAGCAGGGCTCCGCCGATGGTCTCCTTGCGCAGGATGCCGGTGATCCGCCGCACTTCGGGCCAGGTGCCTCTAGCGAGCAGACGGGGGGCGCGGTGGTCGGTGGTGCCGGGCATGGAACTCCGTCCTGCAGCAGAGTCGAACCGATCACATGCCGACCAGACTTCCCGGCGCACCTGTCATCAACATATCAAGACCGCAGTGACGAGTCGTGTGGCGGACGGAACAGTGAAGGGGCCGCCGGCCACGCGGTGCGGTCCCGGGGTGTGCTTGGAACGGGGCCGTGATCACTGACCGGCTCGACTCTCCGGACACCCCTGCGGCAGCGGAAGCGAGACGGTCGATCAGGATGTTCACATCGATGCCCGCCCGTGCGACGACTTCGCGCGCGCTGATCATGTCGGCTCCATGCGGTCAGGTTGCGGAGGCTTCCAGCGGGGCGCGGTCCTTCGGGTTGAGCGCGAGGAAGGTCACCCCGGCCAGGGCGCCGCCCGCCAGGTCGGCCAGGAGCCAGATCCAGATCTTGGACCAGGCGAACAGTCCCATGGAGGCGGCGCCGACGGCGACCGCCGGGTTGAAGGCCCCGCCGGAGATGCCGCCGACCGCGAATGCGCCGGCTGCCACGGTGAATCCGATGGCCAGGCCGTAGAAGCTGTTGCCTGGATGGTCCCTGCTGGTGGCCGCGTTCAGCACCACATAGGCGAGCGCGAACGTGAACAGCGCCTCGGCCAGCAGCGCGACCCCCAACTCTCGCCCTGAGGGCGATAGCGTCGGCACGCTGCCGGGATTGACGATGTAGGAAGCGGTGAGCGCGGCGAGAACGCCGCCGGCCAGTTGGGCGATCCAGTACGGGACGGCGTCGGTCAGGCTGATCCGGCCGCGGAGCAGCACGGCCAAGGTCACGGCGGGGTTGTAGTGGGCCCCGGAGATGTGTCCTCCGGCGTACACCATGACCATCAGGATGGCTCCGATGGCCACGGGCGCCAGGGGCGCCTTCGTCAGAACCGTGGCGCCGACCGTGAAGACCAGGAATAACGTTCCGATGAACTCCGTGATGTAGCTGCGCATGGACTGTCCTGTCGGTTAGTGGACCGAGACTGATCACGCACCGCGGCAGCGCATCTAGATCGTGGCATGAGCCTCGGCCTCAGGAGATTGCGAGCTCCTTACGGGCGCTTACGGCTTGTTACGGCTTGCCGTGCCGGAAATCAGGGCCTTGCAAGTTCCCCGCCGAGTACGCCCTTGCCAACAAGATCGTCCACCCGCGCGCCGTCTACGTCCGAGAGGAGCGGATCCTCGCCGAGCTGGACCCCGTGGCTCTGGAAGATCTTCTAGCCCGCGAACCTGCGGCGAACGATTGCGACCTTGCTCGACGCCCCGAATGGCGAGATCGACCGCGTCGCCGTCGAGACCGCCAAGCGAACGATCGCCAGATGAGCCCGCGCCTCGTCTGCGAACCCTCGGAGAGGATCCGTCGTAGTCGAGGCCAGGCCCAGCATGTACCAAAGTGCGTGTCCGTGGAGGGCGTGGGCGCGGCGCTCCTGGTGGAGGAGCCGTCCGCCGGTGCCGGCGCGTCCGCCGGTGACGGTGGTGGCAGAGCGAATGGCGATACTGCGCGCGCCCAATGGTGATCAGGAATACTCTGTGCCGCTATGGAGACGCGCTGGGTCGGGCCGGACGGATACGAGATCACCGCCGCGACGCGCGGCGGGCACCAGGTGCTCCGCCTGCGGCGGCACGGTGAGTACGTCACCGACTGCTCCACCGTCGATGAGCTGCGCCGATATCTCGACCTCGCCGACCTGTGCGAAGTGATCACTCTGCCGTTCGGCGCCGCTTCGGCGCGCACCCGCACCGAAGCCCTGCGGTAGCGCCGGCCACCCCCTGCGGGGGTGTGCTCCTATGGGCGTTCTGATTCGCGTCGGCCGCTGGGGCCGTGTATGGTTACACCTGTCCGCAGCGCGGAGCGGTAACGCGAAACGCGGCGAGGCCGGCCCCTTTAGCTCAGTCGGCAGAGCGTCTCCATGGTAAGGAGAAGGTCTACGGTTCGATTCCGTAAAGGGGCTCGACAGCGTAATCGCCCTCTCTCGGATATCCGGGTGGGGCTTTTCGCTTGTGGATACCACTGCTCGGCGGTCGCCTGAAAATAGGGGAAGTGCGGGGGTCCCGTGATCAGGCATACTGGGAGCACTTGGTCCAGATCGGGCAGGCGACTGGCGTGCGCGATCGTCATACGGGTCGGGTATCCTTTCGTGGCCGGTCCAGTTCGCCGGTCCTGAGGCGGAGTAGCTCAGTCAGGCAGAGCAAGCGGCTCATAATCGCTGTGTCGCCGGTTCAAGTCCGGCCTCCGCTACTACCCTGCCGGGTCCCCTGTCATAGGTGACCGGGTTCGGGTTGTCCATGTGTCCCAAACGTAGAAAGGCACTCCCACGTGGCTGCCACCGACGTTAGGCCGAAGATCACGCTGGCCTGCCAGGAGTGCAAGCACCGCAACTACATCACGCGGAAGAACCGGCGCAATGACCCGGACCGGCTTGAGCTGAAGAAGTACTGCCCCAACTGCAAGTGCCACCGCGCGCATCGCGAGACCCGCTAGGGCCGCACCGTCCGCCGCGCCGCAAGGCCGCGGCGGACGTCGCCGTACGCCAAGCGGACGGCGTCAGGGCACGGTGAAGCGTGAAGGCGGGACGCCTTTGCGGCACTCAGGCACCATCACGCGCGACCGGCGTCCTCGGCGAGGACGCCGGTTTGTCGCGTCCGGAAACACCTCGCCGCTATCGGGCGATCACTTTCCCGCGTGCCTGATCCGCCTTGACGGAGCCCGGACCCGGCCTCGCCCGGGTCCGCGTCCGGCCCTGCGCTGGATCCGCGACGGTCGAAGGTTGTTCTGTTACGGTCGGGCCAGCGCGATGTCCATCCGCGATCCCTCGGCGGGAGCCCGGCCAACGTCCATGGGCACCGCCTTCGTCAGCTCCGCGCGCTTGTCGAAAGGGTAATGGCACGATGGCTTTGAACCGAGATTTCGTCGGACGGACATATCCGGCGGCCGGCTCCTACGAGGTAGGCCGCGTCAAGATCAGGGAATTCGCGGCCGCCGTCGGCGACCCGAACCCGATCTACCGCGACCCCGAGGCCGCGAAGGCCGCGGGCCACCCCGACGTCGTCGCCCCGCCGACCTTTCCCATCGTGTTCACCCTCTCGGGCGCCGGAGAGGCCCTCGCCGACCCCGAGCTCGGCCTCGACTTCGGCATGGTGGTCCACGGCGAACAGCGCTTCGAGTACACCCGCCCGATCTACGCCGGCGACGAGCTGCTGTGCACCTCCACCATCTCCGAGATCCGCAGCGTCGGCCGCAACGAGCTGCTCACGGTGACCAGCGAGGTGACGACCGTCCAGGGCGAGCCGGTGTGCAGGACCTACAACACCCTGATCGAGCGCGGAGGGGCGGCGTAACCGATGACGGCGACCGTTAAGTACGACGAGGTCGAGGCCGGCCTGCAGATCCCGGCCGTCGACTACCCTGTCCACCGCGTCAACCTGGTGATGTACGCCGGGGCTTCGGGCGACTTCAACCCCATCCACTGGAACGAGCGGCACGCCAAGGCCGTCGGCCTGCCGGACGTGATCGCGCACGGCATGTTCACGATGGCCGAGGCCGGCCGCTTCGTCACCGACTGGACCGGCGACCCCGGCGCGCTCGTCGACTTCGGTGTCCGCTTCTCGTCCATGGTGGTCGTCCCGGACAATGACGAGGGCGCCGTGATCACGGTGAGCGGCGTCGTCGAGGAGAAGCTGGACGACAACCGCGTGGTGGTGGCGCTCACGGCCAAGTCCGGGGACTCCCGCGTCCTGTCCAGGGCCCGTGCGACGGTGCGCCTCGCCTGAGGCGGGTGAGGCCGAACCGGCACTCCACCCGGGACGGCCCTGAATGCTTCCGCGCCATGTGGGTAATGGGGCGAGCGTGACAGAGCCACCGAACCACGTACATGGACTCGCGGAGCAGCGGGCGAAGGCACGGGCCGAGCGCGACTTCGCCGCGGCCGACGCCCTGCGGCAGGAGATCGAGGACGCGGGCTGGCTGGTCCGGGACGCGGCCGGTGGTTTCGAGCTGACGCCGCGGCCGCCGTTCAAGGTCTGGCCCACGGTCGCGTCGATCCCCGTGCCCGCCCCGGAGGACGGCCGTCCCGCCGCCACCTCCGAGCGCGAGCCCGCCGCCGGCCGGGACGGCGAGCCCACGGCCACCCGCCAGGGCGAGCGCACCGCGAAGGCCGAGGGCGAGGCCACCGTCGCCCCTGAGGGCGAGCCCGCCGCCACCCGTCAGGGCGAGCGCACCGCCACCCGCGACGGCGAGCCCGCCGCCGGCCGTCAGAGCGAGCCCCTCGGCAGCCGCGAGGGCGAGCCGCCGGCCGGCGGTGGGGAGCCGGCGGTGCGAACCGCGGTGGAGGCCCGGCACCTCGGCACGCGCGAGAGCGGGTCCGACGACGCGGCCGAGACCCTCGGCGTGGACGACGACGTCGAGGCCGGGGCCGAGGCCCGGGTCGGCGACGAGACGGGCACCCACGCGGAGAACGTGCTCGAGTCGCAGGTGCTGTGGGACGCGACACTCGCGACGTCCCGGCTGGACAGGGCGATCAGTCCTGCGCCGGACGCGCAGGACGACGCGCCCGCGCAGGAGCACGCCGATACACGGCCCCAGGCGGATGCGCAGGGCCATGCGGGGACGCGGCGCCAGGCGGATGCGCAGGACCACGCGGGGACGACCGACCGCGCGAGGGCCGCCTCGGGCACGGTCACCGTGGCGCTGCTGGTGGACGGCAGTCCGTCCGACCTGCGTGAATGCGTGGACGCGCTCATCGACCACACCGACGCGAAGATCCTCGCGCTCGACCTCGGGAACGTCGAGGGGGCCGGGGTCGCGCTGCACGAGCTGGCCGGGCGGCATCCCGAGCGCATCGAGGCGTGGCACGTCGCCGAGACCCCGCACTGGCGCGGCGGACCGGCCGGGTGGGGCGAGAGCCGCAACAAGCTGCTCGCGCTCGACTCCGGGGACGTGCACGTCGTCATGGAGACCTCCACCGTCCTCGACGGCGACGCGATCGCCCCGCTGGCCGCGGCGCTCGACGGCGACGTCGTGGCCGCCGGATGGAAGGGCGTGGACCCCGACGAGGGCGGCCTCGACTGGCACGAGGCGGGTCCGGGCGAGGTGCGCGGGCTCCTCGGCTACCTGTTCGCCGTCCGGCGTGACCAGGCCCTGGCGGCGGGCGGCTTCCCGGAGAAGGCGCGTTACTACCGCAACGCCGACCTGGAGTTCTCGCTGACGCTGCCCGGCACGCTGGTCGTGCCGGACGAGCGGCTCCCGGTCCACCAGGAGCGGCACCGCGGCTACCACGACGTCGACCCCGACTACCGCGACCGCGAGTCCCGCCGCACCTACGACCGGGTGCTGCGCCTGCTCCGCTCCGGCGCCGACCGCTGAGACGCCGGGCCGGATCCGGGGAGCCGGACGGGCGTTAGGCTGATGGCCGGCGCGCGGCCCTCGCGTGCCGCTTCGCATGTTCTCGAGGAAGACGCATGGCTGACCGAGTGGCCGGGGTGCGGCTCGCGCCGTTCACCACGTTGAGAGTGGGCGGCGCCGCCCGCGCCTTCGCGGAGGCGTCCAGCGCCGAGGAGCTCGTCGAGCTGGTGTCCGCCGCCGACCGCGCCGGTGAGCCCGTGCTGATCCTCGGCGGGGGCAGCAACCTGGTCATCTCCGACGAGGGCTTCGACGGGCTGGTGGTGCGGGTCGGGTCGCGCGGGGTCGACGTCCGCGACGAGGGGAGCCGCGTCGTGGTGACCGCGCAGTCCGGCGAAGACTGGGACGCGCTGGTCACCCGCGCCGTCGCCGAGGGCTGGTCGGGTGTCGAGTGCCTGTCCGGCGTCCCCGGGCTGGTCGGCTCCACCCCGATCCAGAACGTGGGCGCGTACGGGCAGGACGTCTCGCAGACCGTCACCGGCGTGCGCGTCTACGACCGGCGGTCGGGCGAGCTGCTGGACCTCGGGGCGGACGAGTGCGGTTTCGCCTACCGGCACAGCTCCTTCAAAGCGGACCTGTCCCGCTATGTCGTGCTTTCCGTGACGTATGAGCTGGACAGGTCCGACAAGTCCGGGCCGATCGCCTACAAGGAGCTCGCGGCGAGGCTCGGCGTCGGCATCGGCGACCGGGTCACCCTGCACGAGGCCCGCCACGCCGTGATGGAGCTGCGCAAGGGCAAGGGCATGGTGCTCGACGCGGCCGACCCCGACACCTGCAGCGCCGGCTCGTTCTTCACCAACCCCGTCCTTTCCGCGGCGCAGGCGGCCGAGCTTTCACGCAGGGCTCCCGGCCACCCCCGGTGGGACATGCCCGGCGGCGCGGTCAAGGTGCCGGCCGCCTGGCTCATCGAGCACGCGGGCTTCGCCAAGGGCTACCGCCGGGGCCCCGCGCGCATCTCCACCAAGCACACGCTCGCCCTGACCAACCCCGGCGGGCACGCGGTGACCGGCTTCCCGTCCGACCCTGAGGAGATCGCCCTCGGCGGCCCCGCGCGGCCGTCCGGCGACTCCGCCACGGCGGCCGACCTGCTGGCCCTCGCCAGGGAGGTCAGAGATGGCGTCGAGGCCACGTTCGGCGTCACACTGGTGAACGAGCCGGTGCTGGTGGGCCTCTCCCTCTGACCACCGTCGGCTCCCTCTGGCCGCCGTCGGCGCACACGCGCCGGTGCGCGCCGTACGGCCGGGGCACCGGTCAGAGAGTAAGGGCCTCGGCGAGCAGCAGAATGCCGAAGACGGCGAAGGCGGCGGCGGCTCCGTAGCGGATGACCTTCTCGGGGAGGTGCTTGCCGAGCATCCGGCCGGCCACGATGGCCAGCGCGTCGGCGGCCACCATGCCGACCGTCGAGCCGACCCAGGTCCCGAACCATCCGTGCTGGGTGGCCAGCGTGATGGTGGCGAGCATGGTCTTGTCGCCGAGCTCGCTGAGGAAGAACGCCACGGTGACGGCGACCAGCGCGTTGCGGGTCGTGCGCTCGGCCTTGCGCGACTCCTCGTCGCTCAGCTCGTCGCCGCGCAGCGTCCACAGCGCGAAGCCGAGGAACGCCAGGCCCGCCACGACGGCGATGGCCTTCGTGGGCAGCGCGTCTCCGATGAGGCCGCCGAGGCCGACGCTCAGCAGGTGGACGACGGCGGTCGCCAGGGTGATGCCGGCCAGCACCGGCCACGGTTTGAAACGGGTGGCGAACGTCATGGCCATGAGCTGGCTCTTGTCGCCCAGCTCGGCCACGAAGATGACGCCGAGACTGATCCAGAACGCTTCCAACGAGGGGTCGCCCTTCTATCTTTCGCGACCGGGCGGAAGCGGCGCCACCGGAGTTCGGGGAAGACGGCTTCGGCCCGGCCGCGCACGTGCACGGCAACGGGCCGAAGGTCTCGTCCGCCTCGGCGAGCCGAGGCCCGCGCGACCGGGCTTACGCCAGCATGTCGACCACGCGGTTAGGGACTACTCCCCTTCGGTGTTTCGCCCACATACTAGCCGATCGCCGACGGTGGCCGATCGCGCACGTCGGACAGCTGCCGGAACGGCGCCGCGCGGGGAGGGCCGGCTGGAACGGCGCGGGCCGGCGGGGGCGTGGGTCAGGTGAACGGGCGTGGGTCAGGTGAACAGGGAGAGGCGGTGCGCCGCGGCGGCGGCCTCGCCGCGGGTGGAGACGCACAGCTTGGCCAGGATGTTGGAGACGTGCACGCTGACCGTCTTGGCCGAGATGAACAGCTCGCCGGCGATGTCGCGGTTGGAGCGGCCGAGCGCGACCAGCCGGAGCACCTCCAGCTCGCGCGGCGTCAGGTCGGGGGCGCTGGAGGCGTCCGCGCCGGCCGGAGCCGGGCCCGCGGTGACCGTGACCCCGACGCGGCGGGCGAGCGCCTCGATCTCGCCGAGCAGCGGCCGGGCGCGCAGATCGGCGGCGAGGGCGCGGGCCTCGAGCAGCCGTGCCGCCGCCCCGTCGCGGTCACCGGCCTTGGCGCGGGCCGCGGCGGCCTGGGTGAGGGACCGGGCACGCGGGTAAGGGCGGCCGAGCCGCTGCCAGGCGGCGGCCGCCGCGTCGTGGTCGCCGGTGAACATCAGCCCGAACGCGTCGGCCACCGGGCCGTCGGACTTCATGGTCGTGAAGAGCACCTGGGCGCGGTCCCACACCTCCCGTGCCCGCTCGGGGTGCGCCGCGGCGGCGATCTCGCAGGTCAGCCGGGCCTGCGCCATGAACTGCCAGCCGAGCATCGCCTTGTTGGAGTGCGGCATGTCGCCGACCAGCAGCATCTCTTCGACGTCGTTGAGGGCCGCGGCCGGCCGGCCGCGCAGCAGATGGAGCTCGATGCGCAGGCGCAGGTTGGTCATCCACTCTTGGGCGTACTCTTCGCGTTCGCTCTGCAGGGCGCCGACCTCGGCGAGGGCCTGCTCCAGCAGCTCGACCTCGCCGCGCCCGGCGCCGAGCTGGCCCCGCATGCGCCGCAGATGACCGCGGATCTTCGGAATCGGGTCCAGGGCCAGGGCCTGCTCGATGACCTCGATCGCCTCGTCCCAGCGGCCGAGCGCCTCCAGGGCCTCCGCCCGGTTGTTGGCGATGAAGGCCCCGTTCACGCGGTAGCGGCCGTACTTGCGGGCCAGCGCGTCGCCCTCCAGCGCCAGGGCCACGGCCTCCTCGGAGCGGCCGAGGTTGTTCAGGGCGTCTATCTTGTTGCCGATGGAGCGCAGGACGATGCGCTGGTTGCCGAGCTCGACGGCCGCCTCCATGGCCCGCTCGTTGGCGTCGAGCGCGCCCAGAAGGTCGCCGGCCAGCGATTGGCCGATGGCGAGGTTGGCGAGCAGGTCGGCCTCCATGCAGGCGTCGCCGAGGTCGCGCGCGATCCGCAGGGCCTCCTCGGTGAGCCGGGAGCCCTCGTCGGTCTCGTTGCTGAACATCAGGAACGAGCCGAGCCGCGACAGGACCTGGGCGCGGGCGGCGCTCGGCGCGGGCACGAGCCGCTCGGCGTAGCGGAGGTCGGGCAGCGCGCCCCGCCGGCCCCGGTCGATGGTGAGCTGCGCCCGGCGCACGAGAAGGTAGGCGACCCGTTCGGGCTCGGCCGCCTCGTCCAGCCCGGCGAGGGCGCCCTTGACGAACTTCAGGCCCCGCTCGGTCTCACCGCTGATGACGGCGGCCTCCGAGGCCCGCTCGAGGATGCCGACGTGGTCGACGCCGATGCGTTCGGCGGCGTCCGGCACGCGGTCCCACAGGGACAGCACGCGCTCCAGCAGCTGCATCTGCTCGGTGTAGGCGAAGGCGTCGGCGGCCTTGCCCGCGGCCTCCCACGCGGAGATGAGCGCCCAGAGATGGTCGCGCGCGGAGTACCAGTGGTGGGCGACCTCGATGGCGGCGCGGCCGGGCGGGACGAGCTTGCGGTCGCGGTCGATCTCTTCGGCGAAGCGCGCGTGGACGCGGTTGTGCTCGCCCGGGAGCATCTCCTCGTGCACGGCCTCGCGGATCAGGGCGTGCCGGAAGACGTACGCCCGCCCGTCCACCTGCATGACGTTGCCCGCGATCGCGGGCCTCAGGGCGTTCTCCAGGTCGATGTCGGACAGGCCGGTGACCGCGGCCAGCAGCTCGTGGCCGATGCGGTTGCCGCCGGCGGAGGCGACGCGCAGCACGCGCTGGCTCTCTTCGGGCAGCCGTTCGACCGAGCCGATGATCAGATCTTGCAGGGACTCGGGGACGCTGCCGCAGTCGTCGCCGCGCTCCATCAGCGCCTCGACGAACAGCGGGATGCCCTCGCTGCGCTGATAGACCTTGCGGACGATCGCGGCCTCGGCGGCGTCGCCCCGGATCCCGGCGATCTGCGCGGCGACCTCGCTTTCGCTGAGCCGGGGCAGGTCGACGCGCGCCACCCCTTCGACGCGCGCGAGCTCGGCGAGCACCGGGCGCAGCGGATGCTGGCGGTGCAGCTCGTCCGAGCGGAACGTCATGATCATCAGGATCGGGGCCGTCCTGAGATTGCGGCTGAGGAAGGCGATCAGGTCGCGGCTGGACCGGTCGGCCCAGTGGATGTCCTCGATGACCAGGATGACCGGCCGGCGCTCGGCCAGCCGTTCGAGCAGGGTGAGGATCTGCTCGAACAGCCTGGCCCGGCCGGTCTCGGTCTCACGCTCGCCGCTGGGCTCGCCGAACTCGGGGAGCAGGCGGGCCAGATCGCGGGCGGCGCCGTCGGGGAGCAGGGCGGCCACCTCGGCGGCCCCCATCTCTCTGACGAGCTGGCGCAGGGCGGCGGTGAACGGCGCGTAGGCCAGGCCCTCGGTGGACAGCTCGACGCACCCGCCGGCCAGGACGTGCGCGCCGGACTGGGCGGCCTCCTCGGTGAAGCGGAACACCAGCCGTGTCTTTCCCCCGCCTGCCTCGCCCCCGAGGAGGACGGCGGACGCGGCCTGCTTGCGCGCCTGCTCGAAAGCATCGGAGAAAGTGCGCAGCTCGGCTTCCCGTCCCACGAAGACGGGGCTCACCATCCGGCCCACCATGTCTGCCAGCATGTCATGCCCACTAGCGTCTTTCGTACTGTTTTTCGGTCTGGGCGAACGGGACGGAGCGCCCTGGCCCTTACGGCGGCCGTGGCGCCCCGCGTCCTTACGGAGGCTGTGACGCCATGCGTCCTTACGGCGGCTGTGACGCCCGGCCGGGAGGGAGGTCCCGGCCGGGCATCGTGAACGAGGGTCTCAGCCGCGAGCTCCGCGAGCTCCGCGAGCGGGACCACGGGGTTCGCCCTTCCGGCTCGCCGCCGGCCCGTGACCGGACCCGCGGCACGCCGGGGAGGGCGTGACCGAGGGCGATCACGAGGTGCGCAGCTTGCCGAAGGCGGCGCGCAGGCGGTGCTGCGAGCCATGGGCCTGCGCCTTGCGGCCGGAGGCCGCCTGGCGGGCGCGGCGCTGCTCGCCGGCCTCGGCGTGCAACTCGGCCACTCGGCTGATGATGAGCTGGTAGTGGAGCTCGGGAGCCATGTCGGCTTCTCCTTTTGATGTCGTCTTCTCTGACCTCTCTAGAATCCGGCTAAGGCGGCCTCCCTCACATCGGGCGGATGCCCTATCTCCTCGCGATCTTCGGGCCCAGGACCGCCTAAGGTCCTTCGCACCGCCTTAGGCGGCGTAGGCAGGACCGCGGGCGACCTGTGAGTACGTGCCGCGGGCGCGCTCGGCCGGTGGGTCCGGTTTGGAACAATCAGGCCGGTCGGCGATGCTGGTGAGGTGTCAACACTGATGACCTCGCCCACGGAGATCGCGTCGTCGAACGCGTCCCTGAAGGCATTCCTGCACGGCCTGCCCGGCGTCGATCGTGTGGGTGCCGATCAGCGCGCCGCGATGCTGAGCACCCGTTCCATCAAGACGACGGCCAAGGCCCGAGCCATCGACCTGGCGATCTCCATGGTCGACCTGACCACACTGGAAGGGGCCGACACCCCCGGCAAGGTGCGCGCGATGTGCGCCAAGGCCGTGCGGCCCGATCCCGCCGACCCCTCCGTTCCCAAGGTCGCCGCCGTCTGCGTGTACCCCGACCTGGTCCCCCAGGCCGTGGACGCGCTCGGCCGGTCCGGCGTGAAGGTGGCCAGCGTGGCCACCGCCTTCCCCAGCGGCAGATCGTCCCTCGGCGTCAAGGTGGAGGAGACCAGGCAGGCGGTCGAGGCCGGCGCCGACGAGATCGACATGGTGATCGACCGCGGCGCGTTCCTGTCCGGCGACTACCGCAAGGTGTACGACGAGATCGTCGCGATCAAGGCGGCCTGCGCCCGCGGCGAGGGCGGCGTCTCCGGCGACGCCCACCTGAAGGTCATCCTGGAGACCGGGGAGCTCGCGACCTACGACAACGTGCGCCGGGCCTCCTGGCTGGCGATGCTGGCCGGCGCCGACTTCATCAAGACCTCCACGGGCAAGGTCTCCCCGGCCGCGACCCTCCCCGTCACGCTGGTGATGCTGGAGGCCGTGCGCGACTTCCGCGCCCGCACCGGGCGAGTGGTGGGCGTCAAGCCGGCGGGCGGCATCCGCACCACCAAGGACGCGATCAAGTACCTGGTGCTGGTCAACGAGACCGCCGGGGACGACTGGCTGGACCCGGACCTGTTCAGGCTCGGCGCGTCCAGCCTGCTCAACGACCTGCTGATGCAGCGCCAGAAGATGGCCACCGGTCGCTACGCCGGCCCCGACTACTTCACCCTCGACTGAGGCGGCCTCATGTTCGAATACGCACCGGCGCCCGAGTCGCGCGACATCGTCGACATCCGGCCGTCCTACGGCCTGTTCATCAACGGGGAATGGGTCGACTCCCTGGGCGATGAACGGGACAAGACCGTCAACCCGGCGAGCGAAGAGGTGCTCTCCGAGTTCACCCTGGCCACCGACGCCGACGTCGACCGTGCCGTCTCCGCGGCGCGCAAGGCGTACGAGTCGGTCTGGGGACGGCTCCCCGGCCGCGAGCGCGCCAAGTACCTCTTCCGCATCGCCCGCATCATCCAAGAGCGGGCCCGCGAGCTGGCCGTGCTGGAGTCCCTGGACAACGGCAAGCCGATCCGCGAGGCGCGCGACGTCGACCTTCCGCTGGTCGCGGCGCACTTCTTCTACTACGCCGGCTGGGCCGACAAGCTGTCCCACGCCGGCTTCGCCCGCAGGGCGGCGGACGGCGGCGGCTGGGCCGACCCGCGTCCGCTCGGGGTCGCCGCCCAGGTCATCCCGTGGAACTTCCCGCTGCTCATGCTGGCCTGGAAGATCGCGCCCGCGCTGGCCTGCGGGAACACCGTCGTGCTCAAGCCGGCCGAGACGACGCCGCTCACCGCGCTGGCCTTCGCCGAGATCTGCCGCCAGGCCGACCTGCCGCCCGGCGTGGTCAACATCGTGACCGGGGCGGGGGCCACCGGGCAGGCGCTCGTCTCCCACCCGGACGTGAACAAGGTCGCCTTCACCGGATCCACCGAGGTCGGCCGCCAGATCGCCCGCTCGGTCGCCGGGACGGGCAAGAAGCTGACGCTGGAGCTCGGCGGGAAGGCCGCCAACATCGTCTTCGACGACGCCGCGCTCGACCAGGCCGTCGAGGGCATCGTCAACGGCATCTTCTTCAACCAGGGGCACGTCTGCTGCGCGGGCTCGCGGCTGCTGGTCCAGGAGTCGATCGAGGAAGAGCTGCTGGACGCCCTCAAGCGACGCCTGGGCACCCTGCGGCTCGGCGACCCGCTGGACAAGAACACCGACATCGGCGCGATCAACTCGGCGGCGCAGCTCGAAAAGATCAGGTCGCTGAGCGAGGCGGGGGAGCAGGAGGGCGCCGGACGCTGGTCCCCGCCCTGCGCGATCCCCGACAAGGGCTTCTGGTTCCCGCCGACGCTGTTCACCGGCGTCGCCCAGTCGCACCGCATCGCCCGCGAAGAGATCTTCGGCCCGGTGCTGTCGGTCCTGACCTTCCGTACCCCCGCCGAGGCGGTCGAGAAGGCCAACAACACCCCCTTCGGCCTGTCCGCGGGTGTGTGGACCGAGAAGGGCTCGCGCATCCTGTGGATGGCCGACAAGCTCCGCGCCGGCGTCGTGTGGGCCAACACCTTCAACCGCTTCGACCCGGCGTCGCCGTTCGGCGGCTACAAGGAGTCCGGCTACGGCCGCGAGGGCGGGCGGCACGGATTGGAGGCGTACCTCGATGTCTGAACCCTGTGAGCACCGGCGGGCGCCCCGCCGTGCCAGGCGCGCGCAGATCACCCACGGGCACGCCCACGCCCGCGCCGGCCGTATCACCACGACCGCCCGCCAGGGCTGGTTCGCCCACCGCTGCGGGGTGAGCCGCTGCCGCCAGGTGCCCCTGCTGGTGCGGCTCGCGCCGGAAGAGATCACCTGGAGAGGCGATGACTGAGCCGGGCAGGCTCGCCGTGCGCAAGACGTACAAGCTGTACATCGGCGGGGCTTTCCCGCGTTCGGAGAGCGGAAGGTCCTACGCGGTGACCTCCTCCAAGGGCGACTTCCTCGCCAACGCCGCGCTTGCCTCGCGCAAGGACGCCCGCGACGCGGTCGTCTCCGCCCGCAAGGCGTTCCCCGGCTGGTCCGGCGCCACGCCGTACAACCGCGGCCAGATCCTCTACCGCGTCGCCGAGATGATGGAGGGACGCCGGGCGCAGTTCGTCGACGAGGTCACCGCGGCCGACGGGGTGTCGGCGCGCAAGGCCGGCGAGCTGGTCGACGCCGCCGTCGACCGGCTGGTCTGGTACGCGGGCTGGTCGGACAAGATCGGGGCCGTCCAGGGGTCGGCGAACCCGGTCGCCGGGCCGTACTTCAACCTGTCGTCCTCCGAGCCGACCGGCGTGGTGGCGGTCGTGGCGCCGCCGGAGGGGCCGCTGCTCGGCCTGATCTCGGTCATCGCACCGGTGATCGTCACGGGCAACACCTGCGTGGTCGTGGCCTCCGAGCGCGCGCCCCTGCCGGCGATCACGCTGGCCGAGGTGCTGGCCACCTCCGACCTGCCGGGCGGGGTGGTCAACCTGCTGACCGGCAGGCTCGCCGACCTGGCGCCGTGGCTGGCGTCCCACATGGACGTCAACGCGGTGGACCTGACCGGCTGCCCGGAGGAACTGGCGGTGTCCTGCGAGCAGGGCGCGGCCGAGAACCTCAAGCGGGTGCTGCGCCCGACGGGCAAGACCGACTGGCTCGCCGACCCGGGCACCGGCCGCATGACGGCCTTCCTGGAGACCAAGACGGTCTGGCACCCCGTCGGAATCTGACAGGCGACGGCAGGCACGGACGGCCCTGGCCCGTCGGGGCCGTCGCATCAGAGGACGGCCGGGCCGGCACGCGTCCTGAGCGGATGCCGGCCGGCTGAGACCTCTACGGGGGCGGGACGCCAGTGCGTCCCGCCCCCGCTCAGCCGGTGGACCTGGTCGCCGCCTCCTCGCGCGGCGCGAGGTGCTCACCCGCGTCCTCGCGGTCAGAAGGGCTTGGTGGGCAGGTACTTGCCGTCCAAGGTGATGACGGCGCGCTCGCCGCCTTCGGGGTCGGCGACCTTCTTCACGTCCAGCTTGAAGTTGATGGCGCTGATGATGCCGTCGCCGAACTGCTCGTGGACCAGTGCCTTGAGGGTGGTGCCGTAGACCTGGAGCATCTCGTGGAAGCGGTAGATCGTGGGGTCGGCCGGGACGCCGCCGGCGATCGAGCCGCGCATCGGGACGGTCTGCAGCAGCATCGCGGCGTCTTGGTCCAGACCCAGCAGTTCGGCGACGGCCGTGGCGGACCTCTCCGGCAGGGGGTGCTGGCCGAGGACGGCGGCGGTGGTGAAGGCCACCGACAGGCCGGAGGCGTCGGCGATCTGCTGCCAGGTGAGGTTCTTACGGGTCTTGGCCTCGACCGCGGCCACGGCGAGCGCCTGACGGGCGGCGGGGTCGATCTGAGCGTGCACCATGATCGGTACTCCTTGTCTTTCGTGCGCCGATTCGCGGGACGTCGAGGCGGCGGCTCTGTGGTGATCCCGGCCGCGGACGGCGAACCGGAACCGAGTCGGGGGGAGCGCTCGGGTCAGGCCACGAACGCGGTCTCGGAGCCGGTCGCGTCGAGTTCCTCGACGCCGCCGGTGCCGATGTCGTAGACCCAGCCGCGCAAGGCGACGGTGTTCTCGCGGAGGGCACGGGCGACCGACGGGTGAGTGGCGAGGTTCGCCAGCTGCGCGAGCACGTTGTGGCGCACCAGTGCCGCGACGTCGCCGGAGGCGGTGGCGGCGCGGGCCCGCGAGGCGTTCGCGTGCCGCAGCCAGCCGGCGATCGACGGAGTGGCGCTGAGGTCGTGGCCGTGGGCGAGGGCGGTCATCGCGCCGCACGCGGAGTGCCCGCAGACGATGATCTCGGAGACGCCCAGCACGGCGACGGCGTACTCGATGCTGGCCGCGACCCCGTCATCGCCGGGAGCGCACGCGGGGACCAGGTTGCCGGCCGTGCGGACGACGAACAGCTCGCCCGGCTCGCAGCCGGTGATCAGCTCAGGCACGACGCGGGCGTCGGAGCAGCCGATGAACAGCGTGTGCGGCGAGTGGTGCGTGGCCAGGCGGGCGAACAGCTCGGCCTTGGCGGGGAAGACGTCCTGCTGAAAACGCGCGACGCCCTCGGCGAGATCATGCATGAGGCGCTCCTTCAACCTGGGTGACGCCCTCCACTATGCGTGACCTGGTCCTATAGTGTCCAAGACGCATCGGACATGATCGCCATTGCTGTCGTCTATAGTTTCTCCATGCCCGTGGAGCTGCGTCACCTGCGCTATCTGCTCGCCGTGGCCGAGCACGGCAACTTCACCCGTGCCGCGGAAGACCTGCACATCTCCCAGCCGACCCTGTCCCAGCAGATCAGACAGCTCGAACGAGCGCTGGGAGCGCGGCTGCTGGACCGCACCGGCCGTGCCGTACGGCTCACCGACGCCGGCGAGGCCTACCTCGGCCACGCCCGGCACGCGCTACGCGACCTGGCCGCCGCGGAACGCGCCGTCCACGACGTCCAGGACCTCTCGCGGGGCCACCTGCGCCTGGGCGTCACCCCGACCTTCACCGCCTACCTCGTCGGCCCGCTCACCGCCCGGTTCCACGCCCGCCATCCCGGCATCACCCTGACGGTGGCGGAGACGACCCAGGACCGCGTCGAGTCGGCCCTGCTCGCCGACGATCTCGACCTCGGCATCGCCTTCGACGGTCCTCACCTGCCCGGCGTCACCGCCACGCCGCTGTTCACCGAGACCCTCGGCCTCGTGGCCGCCGCCCGCCACGCCGAAACGGCCCGCCAGGAGCCCGTGCGGGTTCAGGATCTGAACGAGCGGCGGCTCGTCCTGCTCAGCAGCGACTTCGCCACGCGCGCCCACATCGACGCCTACTTGACCCGCCATCGCGTCAGCCCCCGCATCGCGGTCGAGGCCAACTCCATCCAGGCCATCACCGAGATCGTCCAGCGCACCTCCCTGGCGACCGTCCTGCCCGACGCCATCACCCACGATCACCCGCACCTCGGCCCCATCCCCCTCGACCCGCCCCTGCCCGCCCGCACCGTCGCCCTCCTGCGGCGCGACGGCGCCTACCACGGCGCCGCCGGCCAGGCCTTCGCCCGCCTCACCCACGACCTCGTCCACACCCGCGGCTACACCCCGCCCCCGTGACCTGCCGCAGGGCCTGCGCCCAAGAACCTGCGCGCCGCGTGGCACTCCCACGACGGGGCTGCCGGTCAGGGCCACGGCCGGTCCTGTGCCGGTCGCGGGATCTCGCGTCAGGCGGGGCCGCGGGGGTTGGTGCGGCGGGTGGGGGTGGCGGTGCGGGGGTCCTCCGGCCAGGGGTGCCGGGGGTAGCGGCCGCGCAGTTCGGCGCGGACGGAGCGGTAGCCCTCCTGCCAGAAGGAGGCGAGATCCGCGGTGACGGCGGCCGGCCTGCCCGCCGGGGACAGCAGGTGGACCACCAGCGGGACCCCGGCCACGCGCGGCGCCGCATCCCAGCCGAAAAGCTCCTGCAGCTTGGCGGCCAGCACCGGCTGGTCCCCCGAGTAGTCGACGCGCACCCGTGACCCGCTCGGCACGGTGATCCGTTCGGGGGCGACCTCGTCGAGCCGCAGATGCCACGGCAGCAGCCGCTTCAGCGCCGCCGCCATGTCGACCCGTGCCAGGTCGGAGCGGCGGCGCAGCCGCGGCAGGTCGAGCCAGGAGGGCGCCGTCTCGACGAGGGCGGCGTCGGAGACGTCCGGCCAGGCCCCGCCGAGAACCCGGTGGCAGAACGCCATGCGGTCGCGCAGCGTCACGGCCTCCGGCGTCCAGCGGAGCAGGGAGAGCCCTTCGGCGCGCAGGCCGGACATGATCGCCTCGCTGACGTCGGCGTCCGGCAGCGGGGCGGAGGCGAGTTCGATCGCACCGAGGCGCTCGACCCGGCGGGCCACCACGTCGCCCTCCCAGCGGATCTCCTCCTCGACCTGGTGGAACGGCACGGCGGCCTGTCTCGCGACGTCCTCGTCGATCACCACGGCCTGCCGCACCCGCGCGGAGGCGGAGCCGGTCGGCCGGTCGGCGACCGCGACGGCCAGCCACTCGGCCGAGGCGAGCCGGGAGTCGCGGGACAGCTCCGCGGCCGTTCCCGACACCATGAGATAGCCGCCGGAGCGGCGGCGCGCCACCCGCTCGGGGTAGGCCAGGGCCACCACGAGCCCGGCCACCGCGTCGTCGCCCGCCCCGCCGTCGCCCGGGGTGCCGCGTCCGGCGGACTGGGCGGCCTGGGTGAGGCGGCGGGTCTCCCTGCGCCAGGCGGGGGACCCGCCGCGCCGGGCCTCCCGCCACACCGCCACCAGGTCGTCGGACGCCGATCGGGGAAGGTCCTCCGACAGCAGCGCGACCACCTCGGCGGCCCGGGGCGGCCCGTCGAGCAGCGCGCGGGCGAGCCGGGGGTGGACGCCGACCGCGGCCATCCGGCGGCCACGCTCGGTGACGCGCCCGTCCGCCAGCGCGCCGAGCGCCCGCAGCGTGCGCAGGGCGACGGCCATGGACGCGGCGGGCGGCGGGTCGAGCAGCGCGAGCCCGGAGGCGTCCGGCGTCCCCCAGCAGGCCGCCTGGAGCGCGAACGCCGTCAGGTCGGCCAGGGCGATCTCGGGCTGGGCCTGGTCGGGGAGCCGGCCGTGCTCGGCCTCGGTCCAGCACCGGTAGACGGTGCCCGGCGCCTCCCGTCCCGCGCGCCCGGCCCGCTGCTCGGCGGAGGCGCGGGAGACCCGCACGGTGGTGAGCGAGCCGAGACCGCGGCCGTGGTCGGTGCGCGGCTCGCGGGCGAGCCCCGAGTCCACCACCACCCGCACCCCGGGAACGGTCAGGCTGGACTCGGCCACCGACGTCGCGAGGATCACCCGCCGGCGCGGCCCGGCCGACAGCACCGCGTCGAGCCCTTCGGCCCTGCCGTGCGCCTGCAGGACGTCGACCTCGCCGGGCAGGCCGGCGAGCGCCGCCGCCACCCGGCCGATCTCGCCGACGCCGGGAAGGAAGCACAGCACGTCGCCCTCGCGTTCGGCGAGGGCCAGCCGGACGACCCCGGCCACGTGGGAGAGCAGCGCGGGGTCGACGCGCATGCCGTGCGGAGGGGCGACCGGGCGCGGCGGCGGGGCCCACACCACCCGCACGGCGTGCGTCGTGCCCGAGGCGCGCACGACGGGCGCCTCCGCGAGCAGCCGGGACCAGGGCGCGGTGTCGGCGGTCGCGGAGGCGGCGAGGAGCCACAGGTCAGGCCGCAGGGTCGCCCGGACGTCGAGCAGGAACGCCAGCGCGGTGTCGGCGTCGAGATGGCGCTCGTGGCACTCGTCGACCAGCACGGCGTCGACCCCGTCCAGCTCCGGATCGCGCTGGAGCCGCTGGAGCAGCACGCCCGTCGTCATGACCTGGACCCGCCGGCCGGGCCGGTGCTCGCCGCGCACGGTGAACCCGACCTCCTCGCCGACCCGCGAGCCGAGCAGCCAAGCCATGCGCCTGGCCGCCGCCCGGGTCGCGATGCGCCTCGGCTCGGCCACGATCACCCGCCGCGGCGGGCCGCCGGAGCGCAGGCCGGCCAGTTCCAGCGGCACCAGGGTCGTCTTGCCGGTGCCCGGCGGCGCGGCCAGCACGGCGCCGCCGGTCCCCTCCAGCGCCGCGCGCAGCTCCGGAAGCACGTGGCGGACGGGGAGGTCTCCGGCGCGCGACTCGTCGACGGTCATGTACCGAGCTTGCCGCAACCGGCCGGGCGACGGGCGAGCAGGTGGCCGCGGCCGCCGGGGGGACGGCCGCGGTGGCGGTCCACCGCCTCGCCTGTTACCGGGCCGTGCCGGTGGTGAGGCGGTCCGCCCACGTGGCGCCGATCATGACGTGGGCCGCCGGGCGGCGGCGGGGGTCAGCGGGCCTGGAGCGCGTCGAGGGCGACGGCCATCGCGATGATCAGCCGCCGGTCCAGCCGGGGGTCCTGGACGTCCACGATGTACCGGTCGCGCAGGCCGTACTTGCGGTCCACCGAGAAGGCGATCTGCGCTCCGGCGCCGAAGTCGAAGTGGTAGGGCAGCCACGACAGCGAGTCGACGAACCGCCGCAGGATGCTGACCAGCACGTTGCGCTCTTGACCGGTGAACGTCGGCATGCCGGGCTGCTGGAAGTGCCACGTGGAGCGCAGCAGCGACGCGCCGAACTCTTTGCGGAAGAAGCCGATGGGCTGGCCGGCATGGTCCAAGACGTCGTACCCGCTGCCCAGGTCGAGCACCTTGCGGGCCTTGAACCCGGCGAGGACGAACTGGCGCGACTCGTCGGTGTACAGGGTGACCTGCTCTTTGAACGCCAGGCGCTTCTGCTCGGCGAAGGCGACCATCGGCCCCTCGGAGCCGTCCGGCTGCTCAATGTGGACCACATAGCGGTTCACCATCATGGTGATCTTCTGCCGGACGATCAGGCGGCGCTGGGCCTGCAGGGTGGGGAGGTCCACGTTGTTCTCCATAGTCAGGGGATTGCCACCCTAAGGCTTCCCGGCCTTGTGAAGACGTGCGTGGCCCCCTGGTGACGAATGTCGGTTCCGGAACGGGGCAGGAGTGTCGTTCGTTGGTCAAGACAAAGGAACGGGGGAGGAGTCTTATGTACAGATCGAGAAGACACAAGATGATCGCCGGCGTCTGCGGAGGCATCGCCGACAAGTGGGGCTGGCCGCCCACCATGGTGCGCCTGCTCTTCGTCCTGTCGTGCATCCTGCCAGGCCCGCAGTTCATCATCTACCTCATCATGTGGGCCTTCGTGCCGAAGGCTCCCGCGGCGTACGACACGGCGTCCTACCGGCACTGACGCCGCCCGAGGCCCGTCGGCCCCCGGGCCCGCGGCCGGCGCGCGCCGGCCGCGCGGACGGGGGGCGGCCCGCGGCCTGACACCGGCGAATGTCGTCCTTTCGTAGGACGTATGCTCGGGAGCGTGAGCGAACGAAGCGTACGTGCGCGGCCGCTGGCCCTGATCCAGGACGACCTGGTCGACTACGAGCAGGCCATGGACCGCATGAACGAGATGGTCGCCGCGCGGCAGCGCGACGAGTCGCCGGACACGCTGTGGCTGCTCAGCCACCCGCAGGTGTACACGGCCACCAAGCGCACCGCCGCCGAGCACCTGCCCGACCCTTCGTACGGCATCCCGGTCGTCCTCACCGGCCGGGGCGGCCAGCTGACCTACCACGGGCCCGGGCAGCTCGTCGGCTACCTGGTCGTCCGGCTCCGCCCGGACGAGGGCGTCGTGGACTACGTCCGCGAGGTGGAGCTGCGCATGGTGGAGGCGCTGGAGAAGCTCGGCCTCGCGGCCGAGCGCCGCGAGACCCCGCCGGGGTCCGAGCTGCTCACCGGCGTGTGGACGCGCGAGACCGGCCGCAAGATC
Source organism: Sphaerisporangium dianthi (assembly GCF_042654065.1). NCBI lineage: Bacteria > Bacillati > Actinomycetota > Actinomycetes > Streptosporangiales > Streptosporangiaceae > Sphaerisporangium > Sphaerisporangium dianthi. Next base: position 335,336 of record NZ_JBHSFP010000002.1, read on the forward strand.
GTCTCGATCGGCATGCGGGCCGGCCGTGGAGTCACCAGCCACGGCTTCGCGCTGAACGTGGACGGCGACCTCGACCCGTGGCACCACGCCATCCCGTGCGGCATGCCCGATGTGGACATGACCTCGCTGGCCCGCGAGCTGCCCGAGCGCCCGTCCGCCGAGCACGTCCGCCGGGTGGTCGCCGAGGCGTACGAGGCGTCCGCCTCCTGAAAGGCCGCGCCGGCGGCGACGGGCCCGCGCTCCGCGATGCGGGGCGCGGGCCGTGCCGGTGCGCGGGACGAAGCGCGCGGGACGAGGCGCTCGGTGCGCGGGCCGTCCGGGCGCGCGCCTGGATCAGCTGACGGGCTCGTCCAGCGGAAGCTCGTCGACGTTGCGGCGAGGCCCGGTGAACCAGTGCTTCGCCGACAGGTTCCACCACAGGGCGATGCCGAGCAGCACGGCGCCGACGGCGATCGGCGCGTAGTTGACCGACGTCCAGGTGAAGTCCGCGGACCCCGGCACGCCGGCGGGGCTCACCGGCAGGATGAAGTACACCGAGATGATCGCGATCTCGATCACCGCGATCCAGCCGAGCACCTTGTACTTGCCGCCCAGCGTCCACGGCCCGGGCCGGAAGGCGGCGCCCATGCGCAGCCGCAGCCAGATCGGGATGAGGAAGGCCAGGTAGAGGCCGATCACCGCGATCGACACCACGGCCAGGAAGGCCACGGGGGTGGTGGTCCCGGAAGGGGCGTACAGGGCCGGCAGCGTGATCAGCAGGGCCACGACGCAGCCGGCGATGATCGCGTTGACCGGCGTCCTGTTGCGGTCGACGCGCGACCACAGCCGCCAGCCGGGGACGGCGCCGTCCCGGGAGAACGCGTAGGTCATGCGGGACATCGAGGTCACGCAGCTCATGCCGCAGAAGAACTGGCCGATCGTCGAGATGCCGAAGATCACCGTGGCCAGGCCCGGCGTCAGCGACGAGGTGAAGATCGCGCCGACGAATCCCGCCTCCTTGTTGACGGCGTCGACGTCGGTGGCCGCGAACAGGAAGGCCAGCAGCAGGATCCATCCGCCGATGGCCGAGTAGAAGATCGACTTCCACAGGCCCTTCGCGGCGGACGTGGCCGCGCCGTGCGTCTCCTCCGAGACGTGGGCGCACGCGTCGAAGCCGGTGATCGTGTACTGCGTCAGCAGGAAGCCCAGCGGCAGCACGTACAGCCAGAACGTCGGCCCCGAGGCGCCGGAGCCGAAGCCGGAGTTGTTGAACCGCTCGAACAGGAAGCCGACGCTCTGGTGGTCGGACGGCCCGAAGATCAGGATCAGCACGACCGCGGCGGCGCCGAACACGTGCCACCACACCGAGATGTTCTGCAGCAGCGAGATCAGCCGGTGGCTGAAGATGTTGATGAGCGCGTGCAGCACCAGGACGATCGCGAACAGCAGGAACGTCTGGTGTAGCGCGTTGCCGTTCGCCCAGCTCTCGCTGAACCGTCCGATGGTGATGTTCAGGAAGGTCGCGCAGCCGTAGTCCACCGAGGCGGTGACCGCGATGAGGCCGATCAGGTTGAGCCAGCCGGTGAACCATCCGTGGACGGGTCTGCCGAGTTTGGCGGCCCACCAGTAGATGCCGCCGGCCGTCGGGTAGGCCGAGACCAGCTCGGACATGCAGAAGCCGATGATGAGGATGAACGCCGAGATCAGCGGCCAGCCGATGGAGATGGCGATCGGCCCGCCGTTGTTCCACGCCTGGCTGAAGGTGGTGAAGCATCCGGCCAGGATGGAGATGATCGAGAAGGAGATCGCGAAGTTGGAGAAGCCGCTCCAGCTTCGCGAGAGCTCCTGCTTGTAACCGAGTTCGGCGAGGCGTTTGGCGTCGTCGTCGAGGATGGGCTGGGCCATTCAGGCCTCCTTGCGTGGCGCGGGTGGTGCCGTGATGCGATGCGGGGGGTGTGCGAAGGGCGAGAGGGCTGCCAGGAGGATGGGCGGGATCAGTCGGCCGGCGGGTCCTGCGCCGCGGTGGCGCTTCCCGGGGGTGGGGCGCCGGCGGAGCGGTGGGCCGGCGGGTCGCCGGCGGGGGGATGGGTCGGTGAGGGATGCGCGGGCGGCGGGGCGGGCGGCGGCACCGCGCCTCCCGCCGGGCGTGGCCCGCCTCGGACGTCGTCGATGAGCCGGCCGAACCCGGGATCGTCGAGATCACGGACGGCTTGGGCGAACTTGTCGGCGGCCTCGGCCTCGTAGTCGAAGTCGGCCGCCGCGGCCTGCTCGGCGAGCAGGCCGTGATGGACGCTGAACCACAGCGTCCAGGTGAAGTTGGACATGATCAGGTAGAGCTGGACCCTTGCCGCGGGATCTTCGTCCCCGAAGTAGGCCCGCGTCAACCGTCTGACCATCGCGGGTTCGTAGTCGGCCTCGGCCGCGATGTCGCCCAGCTCGAACGCCGGGTCGTTGTTGCCCGACAGCTGGTAGTCCACGATGCGGACGGCGGTGCCGTCGAAGATGAAGTTCTCCGGCAGCAGGTCGTTGTGGCAGGGGACGGCCGGCAGGGGCCGCGCGGCCATCGCGGCCTCGATCTCGGCGACCACGGGCAGCCGGTCCTCATACCCGGCCGGGACGCGCAGCGCGTGGGCGCGGCACAGGGCGAGCAGTTCGTCGAGCTTGCGGAAGATCGAGAAGTCGGTGGCGAAGGGCGGCCCCGCGTGCAGGCGGCGGCAGGCCTCGGCGATGCCCTCGGTCATCTTCGGGTCGCGCACCGCCGTGGCGTCGAGGGTGACCCCGTCGATGTACTCCAGCAGCACCGCGCCGGGCAGGCGCAGCAGCACCTGCGCGCCCACCCCGGCCTGGGCGGCCCTGACCGTGTTGACGATCTCCAGGTCGAGCGGGATGCCGAGCCCGGCGGAGGAGACCCGCGGGTCGAGGACGCGCAGCAGCCAGCGGTCGCCGCCCTCGGCGTCGAGGCGGACGATGTGGTGGCTCAGACCGCCCTTGATCTGGGTAGGGGTGACGGGCCGGCCCGCCCAGGCCGCGACGAGTTCGAGCGCGGAGCCGAGGTCTGGCACGCGGGCCTCCTTTGGTCTACCTTCAGACCATTGATCCGATTCTGTGGGCCGGTTGTTACACGGGGGTACCGATGGTGAAACTTCCCGCCGAGGCGCAGGCCGTGGTCGTCGGCGGCGGCGTCGCCGGGTGCAGTGTCGCCTACCACCTGGCACGACTCGGCTGGACCGATGTCATCCTGCTCGAACAGCACGGGCTGACGGAAGGCACCACGTGGCATTCGGCCGGATTCGTCGGCCAGCTCAGGTCGACGGTCACCCAGACCCGCATGATCATGTATTCGGCCGGGCTGTACCCGGAGCTGCGCGAGCTGACCGGGCTCGACCCCGGCTGGCACGGCGTGGGCGGCCTGCGGCTGGCCACCACGGCCGAGCGGCACGAGGAACTGCTGCGCCAGGCCGGCGCGGCCGAGACCTACGGGCTGGACCTGGACCTCGTCTCGGCGCGCGAGGCGCAGGCCATGCTGCCGTCGCTGGAGGTCGGCGACGTGCGCGCGGCCCTGTGGCTGCCGGGTGACGGCTGGCTCGATCCGGCGAGCCTCGCCCGCGCCCTCGCCGCCGGCGCCGAGAAACTCGGCGTGCGCATCGTCACCGGCGTCCAGGTGACCGGCTTCGACGTCCGGGACGGGCGGGTGCGCGGCGTCCGGGCGGGAGAGCAGCTCATCGCCACCGAGACCGTCGTCAACGCGGCGGGAGCTGCGGCCGGCAGGCTCGGGCGGATGGCCGGGGCCGACATCCCCATCGTGCCGATCAAGCACCAGTACGTCGTCACCCGGCCGTTCGGCGTCCCGGCCTCGACGCCCACCGTCCGCGACCCGGACAACATCGTGTACTTCCGGGAGGAGGACGGCGGCATCCTCGTCGGCGGGTACATCCGCACGCCGCGGGTCTGGGAGGCGGCCACGCCGCTCGCCGAGCCGCGGACGCTGTTCGAGCCCGACATGGCCGAGTTCGCCGAGTCGTGGCGGTCGGCGCGGCGCAGGCTCCCCGGCCTGGCCGGCGCCGGCGGAGACGACGCGGCGGACTTCGCCAAGGTGGTGCACGGGCCGGAGGCGTTCACCCCCGACGGGGAGTTCCTCCTCGGCGAGACCTCGGTCGCGGGCCTCTGGGTCGCGGCCGGGTTCTGCGTGCACGGCCTCGCGGCGGCGGGCGGCGTGGGCAAGGTCATGGCCGAATGGATCGTGGACGGCACACCCGAGTACGACGTCTTCGGCATGGACGTCCGCCGGTTCGGCGCGCACGCCCGCGGCTCCCGGTGGGCTCGCGCCAAGGCGCTGGACTCCTACAGCAAGTACTACGACGTGGTCTATCCCGGCGAGGAGCGCACGGCGGCGCGCCCGCTGCGCCGGTCGCCCGCCTGGCCCCGCCACGCCGAGCTCGGGGCCGAGTTCGGCGAGAAGGCCGGCTGGGAACGGGTGAACTGGTTCGCCGGCGTGCCGGCGCCCGAGGAGGACGAGCGGTTCCGGCCGGCCGGGTGGGCCGGCCGATTCTGGTCGCCCGCCGTCCGGGCCGAGTGCCTGGCCGCCCGCGACGCCGCCGCGCTGTTCGACCAGACCTCGTTCGCCAAACTGGAGGTCACCGGGCTGGCCGGCCTGCAGCGGCTGTGCGCCAACGACCTCGACCGGCCCGCCGGCTCGGTCGTGTACACCCAGATGCTGAACGAGCGCGGGGGCATCGAGGCCGACGTGACCGTCACCCGCCTGGCCGCCGACCGCTTCCGCGTGGTCACCGGGACGGCGTTCGGGGTGCACGACGCCGCCTGGCTGCGCCGCCACGGGCTCGACGTGCGGGACGTCACTTCGGCGTACGCCTGCTACTGCCTGTGGGGCCCGAAGGCGCTCGACGTCCTCGGAGAGCTCAGCGACGACGACCTGACCTTCGGCTACATGCGGGCGCGCGAGATCAGCGTCGCGAACGTGCCGGTGCTGGCCCAGCGGGTGACCTTCGCCGGCGAGTTCGGGTGGGAGCTCTACTGTCCCTCCGAGTACGGCCTCACGTTGTGGGACGTGCTCATGGAGGCGGGCGCGCCGCACGGCGTGCGCCCGGCCGGCTACCGGGCCCTCGACTGCCTGCGGCTGGAGAAGGGGTACCGCGTCTGGGGGCTGGACATCACCCCGGAGACCACGCCGCTGGAGGCCGGTCTCGGCTTCGCCGTCGCGGCGGGCAAGGACTTCCTCGGGCGCGACGCGCTCACCGCCCCCCGCCGCTCGCTGCGCTGCCTGGTGCTCGCCGACCCGCGGCAGGTCTGCCTGGGCGGCGAGCCGGTGCGGGTCGGCGGCGTCCCCGCCTCCCGGGTCACCAGCGGGGGGTACGGCCATCGCGTCGACCGTTCGATCGCCTACGCCTACCTGCCGGCGGGCGAGCAGGAGGCGGGGGCCGCCGGGCCGGTCGAGGTGGGGGTCAACGGCGGCTGGGTGCCGGCCGAGATCGCGGCCGAGCCGCTCTACGACCCGGGCAACAAGCGGGTGCGCCACCTGCCCGGATCCTGAGGTCTGTTCACAACCGTTCCACAGTTGCGGTGCGGCAGGGTTGAAAAGCGCTCCCAGCGCGCAAGATGTACGCGGTCCTCCTGATTCCGCCGCGTCCCGACCCGGGGGTCGCCGAACACGCGGAGCGGTCGACGAGGAGGAGCCCACCACGCGTGACACCACCCGACGCCCGAGGAGGCGGCATGGGCACTGGCGCAAGCACGTCCGGCACCGGCATCACCGGCACCACGCGCGCGGCGGACCCCGCCGGCGCGGGCGAGACGGTGAACCTGATGGACGTCGAGCTCATGCGGGACCCGTTCGGCGGCTACGCGCGGCTGCGCGAGCGGGCGCCCCTGGTCCGCGGCACCTTCTTCGGGCGCGGCACGCCCATCTGGGTGGTCACCCGGTACGACGACGTCAAGAGCGTCCTCGGCGACACGCGCTTCGTCAACGACCCGACCGGCGTCCCCGGCCTGGACGTCGGGAACCTCCGCGAGCGCGAGGCGGAGGCGCGCGGCATCCCCGAGGAGTACGCGCGGTACATCTTCGACGGCATCCTGGACACCGACGGCGAGGACCACCTGCGGCTGCGCAGGCTGGTGTCGCGCACGTTCACCGCGCGCCGGGTCCTCGCGCTCAGGCCGCGCGTCGAGGAGATCACCGAGTCCCTCCTCGACCGGCTCCCCGGCCTCGCGCGAGACGACGTCGTCGACCTGATCGAGCACTTCGCCTACCCGCTGCCGATCACGGTCATCTGCGAGCTGGTCGGCATCCCGCAGGAGGACCGCCGCCAGTGGCGCGAGTGGGGCAAGGCGCTGGTGGCCCTGGAGGCGGGCGGCATGGCCGCCGCCCTGCGCGAGATGGTGGACCACATCCACGAGCTGATCGCGCGGCGCCGCGCCGCGCCCACCGGCGACCTGCTGACCGGGCTCATCCGCACCCACGACGAGGACGGCGACCGGCTCGGCGACACCGAGATGGTCACGCTCGTGCTGACCCTGGTGCTGGCGGGGCACGAGACCACCGCCCACCTGATCGGCAACGGGGTCGCCGCGCTGCTCGCCCATCCCGGCCAGCTCGCGCTGCTGCGCGAGGAGCCGGCGCTGATGCCCCGCGCCGTGCACGAGCTGATGCGCTGGTGCGGGCCCGTCCAGGGCACCCGGCTGCGGTACGCGAAGGAGGACGTCGAGATCGGCGGCATGCCGGTGCGCAAGGGCGAGGCGGTGATGGCGGTGCTGGTCGGCGCCAACCACGACCCGCGCGTGTTCGCCGAGCCGGGACGGCTCGACATCACCCGCGAGCCGGACGGCCGCAGGGAGACCCACGTGGGGTTCGGCAGCGGCCTGCACTACTGCCTGGGCGCCGCGCTCGCGCGCCAGGAGGCCGAAGTGGCCTTCGGCGGGCTGCTGCGGCGCTACCCCGGCCTCGCCCTGGCCGTCGCCCCCGAGGACCTGGACCGCGAGCTCATGCCGGGCTCCTGGCGGCTCGCCCGGCTGCCCGTCCGCCTATGAGCCCGTGACCGGGCCGTCCTCCGCCGGCATGCCGGGGACGGCGGCGCCGGACGGCATGCCCGAGGCGACGTACGCCTCGTACAACGGCTTCCACGACAGGGCGGTGGCGCTGTGCGGCCCGTGGGCCTCGGCGCCGGCCAGGTGCTTGTCCAGCTCGGCCAGGCAGACGCTCCAGCCGGCCGCGTTCCGGGCGGCGGCGTCGGTCTCGCCGAGGACGTTGACGAGCGTCAGCCGGCAGCCGTGGTCGCCGGCCGGTTCGAGGCCGAAGCGCAGCTCGTCGCCGCCCCAGGTGAAGGCCAGGAGCCGCGGCGGTTCGAACGCCACGACGGTGCCGGTCGTCGGCTCCATGTTCGGGTCGCCGGAGAAGGTGATCGTCCCTCCCTCGCGCGGTTCGAGCTCAACGGCCGACGGGAACCAGTGCGCCAGTCCTTCCGGAGTGGCGACGGCCTGCCAGACGCGTTCCACCGGATGGGCGTAGACGCGCTCGAAGCGCACGGCCGGGCGGCCCTGGTGTTCGCCGTAGGTTCCGAGATCCATCAGGTCTCCTTCGTGGTGTCGAGGTGATGCCCGAGGGCGTCGAGCCGTTCGTTCCACAGCCGCCTGTAGGGGGCGAGCCATGCGTCCAGCTCGGCCAGCGGCGCCGGCTCGATGGTGTACACCCGGCGCTGCGCGTCGCGGGCGACCCGGACGAAGCCGGCGTCGCGCAGCACGCGCAGGTGCTTGGACGTGGTGGGCTGCGACAGGCGCAGCGCGTCGACCAGTTCGCCGACGGTGCGCGGACCTTCGCGGAGAAGGTCGAGCATCGCGCGGCGGTGCGGATCTATCAGCACGGACCAGATGACATCGGGCACACCAGTCAGTATGCCGCATGAGGTATATGCCTCGCAAAGCATACAAGCGGAATGGGACGCGCGGCGGGGAGGGCGTCCCGGTCGCGGGCCGGGCGGGGGAGCGGCGGGGAGGGGGCGGGGAGGGGGCGAAATATTCATGGCGGGCGGCGCCGGTCGGCGCGCCGGCCATGGACGACACGCCGCCCGCCCGGCGGAGGCTTGACCGCCTCCGCGGCGGGTGCGTTGATGCGGAGAGCGAACCGGCTCCGAATGTGCGCATGGAGCCGGCGGCGGAGCGGCCGGAGCAAGGGGTGCGGCCGCTCCGCTTCTCGTCCGGTCGCCTTCGCCGGGCGGCGCCAGGAGACCGGGGGCGCCGATCGGGCCCGGTGGTGTGGCCGGAACAGTCCGTGATCATTTGAGAAGGGGGTACTCGATGTCCGTACGCCTAGGCGCGCGTCTCGTCTCGCTGGCCGTCGTCGCGGGAGCCGCGGTGCTGTCGCTCGCGCCGCAGGCGGCGAACGCCGCCGAAGAGGCCTGCAAGCCGGGGTCCATCTGCGCTTACAGCGGTTACAACTTCACCGGCAAGATGATCTATCTGCGGGCCGGCGCCGGATGCGTGAACACGCCGTTCCCGGTCGCCTCGATCAAGAACACCTACGGCTCGCCCGGCATCCCCGCGACGGCGGCGGTGTACTCCGCCGCCGGCTGCACGGGGAAGATCGTCGTCATCGCCGGCCAGTCGAGTTCCCAGCCGGTGGTGTGGCCGAACGGCCTCAGCGTCGGCCTGGCCTGGTAGCCCGCGGCGCCGGCCCGGCCCGGCACCCCGCGGCGCCGGCCCGGCCTTGTAGCTCCCGGCACGTCGTGTCAGAAGGTGAGCGGAGGCAGCTCCGAGCGGGTCGGCAGGCCCTGCCAGGGGCTGTGTCCCGCGATGGTGAAGGCGGCGAGGGCGGAGCCGCGGCGCAGCCGGTCGGTGGGATGGAGCTCTTCCAGCATCCCGCTGAGGTAGCCGGCGGCGAAGGCCGCGCCCGCGCCCACGGGGTCGACGACGGTCACCGGGGCGGCCTGGGCGTCGTAGCGCATGCCGTTGACGGTGGCGCTCGCGCCCTTGCCGCCGCGGGTCACCACCAGCTCACGGACCGTTCCAATGGCCGGCTCGATGAGCTGCAGCTCGTCCTGGTTCGCGAAGAGGACGTCGGCGCCGGCCGCCAGCTCGGTGAGCGCCTCGACGGCCTCCTGGCGGTCGACCCAGAGCTGCGGGCGGTGGTTCACGTCGACCGACACCGCGACCCCGGCCTCCCTGGCGAGCTTGATCGCGTGGTGGGCCGCGCTCCACGCGGTGCCGCTGAGTGCCGGGGTGATGCCGGTGACGTGCAGCACCTTGGCGGCCTGCAGGGCGCGCGCCGGGATGTCGCCCGGCCCGAGCCGCGAGCCGGCCGAGCCGCCCCGATAGTGGACGACGTGCCCAACCCGGCCGATGCGCCGCTGCCTGACGGCCAGACCGGTCGGCGCGGCGGGGTCGGTCTGCGCGTGCGAGACGTCCACCCCCTCGCCCCGCAGCACGGTGAGGATGCGGGCGCCCAGCTCGTCGGCGCCGACGCGGCCGAGCCAGGTCACGGAGTGGCCGAGCCGGGCCAGGCCGATGGCGGCGGTGAACTCGGCGCCCGCGACGTCGAGCCGGACATCGGTGTCGTGCCGGAGGCGGTCGGCGGAGACGACGCCCAGCGCCTCGCCGAGAGTGAATATCTCGGTCATGTCAGTTCTTTCGTGCCAGGCGACATGCCCATCTGCCGCTGATGGCGGCAAGCATGGCAGAGACCGATATCACTCACAACGAGATGACAGGTTTCGCTTCGCTCGTCCTCGGGCGACGCGCTGCCGTCCTCGGGCGACGCGCCGCGGGCCGGCGGCGCGGGCCCCGTGCGCCGGTCGCGGGCCGACGGGCGGGGCCTGTGCACGGGCCGCGAGCCGGCGGCGCGGGCTCTGTGCGCGGGCCGCGCCGCCGATCGGGGTCAGTTTCCGCCGAAGGCGTCGATCGCCGCCTGGCAGAAGGCCTTGAGGTCGTCGGGCTTGCGGCTGGTGATCAGCTTGTTCGGCCCGTTGGCGCAGACCACGACCTCCTGGTCGGCCCAGGACGCGCCCGCGTTGCGCAGGTCGGTCTTCAGGCTCGGCCACGACGTCACCGCGCGGTCGCCCACGACACCGGCCTCGATCAGCGTCCACGGCGCATGGCAGATCGCGGCGACCGGCTTGCCGGCGTCGAAGAAGCCGCGGGTGAACCGTACGGCGTTCTCGTGCATCCGCAGGGTGTCGGGGTTGGCGACGCCGCCGGGCAGCACCAGTCCGTCGAAGTCGTCCACGCTCACCTCGTCGACGGTCGCGTCGACGTCGAAGGCGTCGGCCTTGTCGAAGTGGTTGAACGCCTGGGCCTTGCCGTGCTGGGTGGAGATCAGGCGCGGAGTGCCCCCGGCCTGTTCGACGGCCCTCCACGGCTCGGTCAGCTCGACCTGCTCGATGCCCTCTGGGGCCACAAGAAAGGCGATCGTCTTGCCCTGGAGCATGCTGCCTCCTCTGAGCTGCGTTTTCTTCCTTCCTCGCTTTCCCGTGCCCGGCGATCGGACGAATATGCCAAGCGATATGCGGAGCGGCTCAGATCTCCTGGCGCAGCGCCTCAAGGAAGCGCCTGGACTCGGCCACGCTCGCGGCCTCCACACAGAGGCGGTCCATGACCTTCATGTACGGGTCGGTCTCTTCGCGCTTGTCCAGGTAGAGGGCGCTGGTGAGCTGCTCCATGTACACCACGTCGGGCAGGTCGCGCTCGTTGAAGCGCAGGATCGTGAAGGGGCCGCCCGCGGCCGCGTGGCCGCCCTGGCCGAAGGGCACGACCTGCACCGTGATGGTCGGCGACTCGGTGAGCTCGAGGAGGCGGTCGACCTGGGCGCGCATGATGTTCCTGCCGCCGAGCGGGCGCCGCAGCGCGGCCTCGTCCACGAGGGCCCACAGGCGCGGGCCGTCCGGGGAGATCACCTGCCGCTGCCTGGCCATGCGCAGCGCCACCCGCCGGTCGATCTCTTCGGGGGAGGCCTCGAAGTGCCCGAGCATGATCACCGAACGGGCGTAGTCCTCGGTCTGCGCGAGGCCGGGAACGAACTGGATCTCGTAGGTGCGGATCACCGAGGCGGCCTCCTCGAGGCCGACGTAGAGCTCGAACCACGTCGGCAGCAGGTCGCCGTACTTCTGCCACCAGCCGGGGGCGTTGGCCTGCTGGGCCAGCTTGAGGAACGCGGCGCGCTCTGCGGCGTCGGTGACGCCGTAGAGGGTGAGGAGGTCGGTGATGTCACGCGTCTTGAAGCCCACCCGGCCGAGCTCAAGGCGGCTGATCTTGGCGTGCGAGGCGCGGATCGCGTCGCCCGCCGCCTCGCGCGTGATGCCCCGCGAGATGCGCAGCCGACGGAGGTTGGCGCCGAGCACGATGCGCAGGGCGGTCGGCCCGCCCCGCGAGTAGGCGAGGATATGTCCGTCAGGTACTTCGTCGTCTTGTCCGAGGGCCGTGATCATGCGAGCTCCTGGAGCCACGGATGAATGAGCAGCCGACAGTGTCTCATCCCCGGCGGGTGTGCGTACACCGCGTATAACTAGCGAGGGTTTCGGCCGTCCCTTTGCGCGAAAAGGGTCGTTACCGGCTAAATGTCTGAGTTCTGTGTGAAAAAAGGTGATTTGCACGTGCATCCGTACTTGCATCGGAACGGGCGTTGAAGAAAGATTGACTGGCCCCGTCATGTCCGGACCGCGTGGACGGCCCCAACGTAGTGAGGACCTTGATGACCGCACACCAGGCACGCCGCCAGTCCGTTGTACGGGGTGAGGCTCCTTGGTGGATGCTGCCCGCGATGGAGGCCGACTCCTGGGAGCCGGTGGCGGCCGAGCTGTGCGCCCTCGGATGCACCGGTGCGACGATCAAGATGGCGCGAGACTTCACTGTAGCGACTCTGAACAACTGGGGTCTTGGCGAGCTGGCGTACGACACCCGGCTGGTGGTGTCCGAGCTGGTGACCAACGCCATGCGGCACGCCGGTGAACCCACCCGGCTCCGCCTGCTCCACCGGGCCTCCCACCTGGTCTGCGCCGTCTCCGACCCGCACGACCTGCCGCCCGTCATCACCCGCGCCGACTACTTCGCCGAGAGCGGCCGCGGGTTGCACCTGATCGAGAGCCTGAGCTGCTCGTGGGGCTGGAGGGTGACCGAGGGCCACGGCAAGCTGGTCTGGGCGGCCTTCAAAGCTCCCGTGACCGCCCCCGTCGCCTTCGGCCGCGGCCGCGCCTACGGTCCGAACCGCGCCTCCGCGTGACCCGCGCCCCCGCCTGCACCCCACCCCGCGTGAACCACATCCCCGTCTGAACCGCACCCTCGCCAGGGCCTGCGCACATCCCCGCCACGGACTGAATCACATCCCCGCGGCGCCTGAGCCGCACCCTCGCGATGCCTGAACGCGCCCCCGCCACGCCTGAACGCACCCCGTCACGCCTGAACGCACCCCGTCACGCTCGAACGCACCTGCACCGGAACGTGCAGCTGCGCCTGCAGCTGCACCGGAGCCGCGTTCCTGCCAGAGCCGGCGCGCCCCGAACCGCGCTCCGCGTCCGGGCGCCTCGGTCTCGCCCGCCCGGACGCGCGCCGCTGTAGGGCCTACTCTTGCCGGCCTGGCAGGGGGTCCTCGTGGTGCTGCTCCAGGACGAGCCGCGTCAGTTCCACGCGCGACCCGATGTCCAGCTTGCGGAAGATCTGGCGCAGATGGAAGGCGACCGTGTGGACGCTGATGAACATCTGGTCGGCGACCCGCCGATTGGTCCACCCCTGGGCGACCAGCAGGGAAACCGCGCGTTCTGTGTCGGTCAGGCTGGCCCAGCCGGTGACGGGGCGTTCGGTCGTGGCCCAGTGGCGGTGCCGCACTCCCATCCTGCGCAACCTGCGCCGCAGCCGGGCCGCGTCCCGGGCCGATCCGGCCTCGTCGTAACCGGCCAGCGCGTGGTCCAGGCTCCGCACGCACCCCTGGCGGTCGCCGGCGGCGGCCAGCGCCACGCCGAGATCCTCCGCGGCCGACGCGCGGCCCCAGGGGTCCGCGGCCTTCTCGGCGGCCGGCGCCAGCGCTTCGGGATCCCCCTCCAGCAGGCCGCGCGCGTGCGCGGCGGCGACGGTCACGACGGTGAGCCCGGGTGCCCGGCCCGCCAGGGACTCGGCCGCGGCGACCGCGAGCCGGGCGCTGGAGCGGTCTCCCGCCGCCAGGGCGACCCGGACCAGCCACGGCGACGCCGCCGGTTCCGCCGCAAGGACGCGGGGCCGTTCCCCCACCTCGCCGTACAGCGCGCCGAGCCGCTCCACCGCGGCGGCGGGGCCGTCCCGCGCCTCGGCGACCTGGGCCGTCGCGATCGCGCACCAGCCGCCGAACGTCCCGCCGTCGCAGGCCCACCGAGTGCGGCAGGCCTCGGCGTGGCCCTCCGCCGCGCGCAGGTCACCTTGGCGCAGGGCGACGGTGGCGAGGACGGCGTCGGCGGCGGGGCCGAACAGATGGGCGCCCGTCGCCTCGCTGAGCCGCGCTGCCCGCCGTGCCAGCGCCGCGGCCTCCTCCAGATGCCCGGCGACCAGTTCGACCCGCGCGGACAGCACCGCGGGGCCCGCGGCCCACGCGCCATGGCCGAGCGCGCCGGCCTCCTCCGCGGCCTCCTTGAGCCGCGCGCGGGCCTCGTCGAGCCGGCGGACGCCGGTCAGCATCGAGGCGAGCGCGAGCCGCGGGTAGACGCCGGACGCCGGCCGGCGAGGCCGTCCACGGGGTGCGGAGCCGGCCCGCGTCCGATGGACGGCCTCCTGGGCCAGCCGCAGGCCCTCGGCGAGGTGCCCGGAGTCCCACCGGACCGTCGCCAGCACGGCCGTCGCCCCCACCACGACGGCCTCCCCTCGCCGATCGGCGTCCGCGTGCTGATCGGCGTCGGCGAGGATTCTTGACGCCTCCCGCTCGGCTCGCCGCTGGTCGGGCAGGCTGGCCAGGCCGTACAGCAGGCCGAGCGTGGCGCGGTCGCGCCGGCGGGCGGGCAGCGTCGGCTCGCCGAGCGCCGCCTCGGCCACCGCGACCGCCTCGGCGGGGCGCCCGGCCAGGAACAGGATGCCGCAGAGCGCGCAGCGCACGACGGCGGCGATCGAGGCCGGCACAGGCGAGGCCGCCGCCGAGCGTGCCAGCCGTTCGGCCTCGGCGAGCCGCCCGGCCTCCGCGGTCGCCTCGACGGCCGTGACCACGCGGGCGAGCCGGCACGGGTCGGCGAGGTCGCTCAGATCGACCGCCTGGACGGCGAGGTCGGCCGCGGCGTCCGGCGAGGTGGCGAGGACTTCGGCGACCGCGTGGTCCAGGCCGGCGAGAGTGCGCGCGTCGCCCGGCCTGGTGCCTTCGAGCAGATGCCCGGCGGCCCGCACCGCCGAACCGCCCCGGTCGAGCATGGCGCGGCCGATCTGGTGGTGCAGCGCGTGCCGCATCGGCGTGGGCAGGTCGGCGACGACGGCCAGCCAGACCAGCTCGTGCCTGAACTCCAGCGTGTCGCCGGCGACGAGGACGAGCCCGGCGTCCAGGGCCTCCTCCACCGCGGGGAGCAGCGCCGCCGCGGTCGTCCCGAGCAGCTCGCCCGTGTCCTCGGGAGAGAAGCGCCGGCCGAGCACCGCCGCCACCTCGACGAACTGCCGCGCCTCCCGGCTCAGCGCGCCGAGACTCGACCGCACGAAGGCGCGCACCCGTTCGGGCGGCGCGGGCGGGTCCTCCGCCGGGCACCGGCCTCGGGGGCTCCCGCCCGCGCCGTCGTGGTCCGGTGGCCCCAGCAGGGCCCGGCCGCCGATCTCGGCGGCGGGCCGCGGCAGCGCCCGCCCGTCGCGGATCTCGGCGGCGGGCCGCAGCAGGGCCTGGCCGTCGCGGATCTCGACGGCGTTCTCCTCTCGCAGTCCTGTCAGCAGCTCCACCAGCAGGAACGGGTTGCCGTCCGCGCAGGCGGCGAAGGTCAGCAGATCGGGATCGGGCATCGCGCCCAGCACGTCGGCGGCCACCGCCGCGACCACGTCGTCCGGCAGCGGGCGCAGCCCCAGGCGGGTCGCTCCATGGTTCTCCAGGAACCGGAACAGATTCTCCGCGCCCTCCTCGGCCCGCGTTGCCGGGCACGGGCTCCTGGCGGTCGTCACCGACCGGGACAGCAGCCACACGACTTGGCGGGACCCGAGATCGCGATGCAGGGCGCGCAGCGCGGCGAGGGTCGCGGTGTCGGCCCGCTGGAGGTCGTCCAGGCCCACCAGCACGGGCCTTCCGGCCGCGTCCCGGCTCAGCCGTACGCGCAGACGGTCGACGGCGCACGTCCCGGGCGGTTCGGGCCAGGGCCGTTCGCCGCTGCCGGTGGCGAGCGCGAACCCCCGCCGGGACGCCTGCGCGGCGGCCTCGGCGAGCAGCAGGGTCTTGCCCGTGCCGGGCTCGCCCTCGATGAGCAGCGTTCCGCCGCCCCCCTGCTCGGCCGCGCTCAACAGGCGGCCGACGATGTGCCACTCGGGCTCGCGTCCACGCATTCGTCCCCCTCGGCAAGGGCCTGCGTCCTCGAGGCGGGATCTGCCGAAGCAGGAGCCGCCGTCACCGCGCCGCATGCCCCCGTGGCGGGCGGCACCTGGCTTCACCTGCTCTTTCAACACTACACAGCGGGCTTGGGCGGCCAACGACTACCCGTATTGAGGATGTGCGGACGCTCCGCGCTGACCAGTGTCGAAGGTGTGGGCGTGCACGCTGCGTGCCAGCGCCGTTAGCGTGCACGCCGCCAGTCGGGCACCTGCCCTGAGGGAGGTAGCGATGGCCAAGGCAGTCGGCATCGATCTCGGTACGACGAACTCCGTGATCGCAACGACGGAGGATGGGCAGCCGGTGGTCATCCCCAACGCCGAGGGGCAGCGGACGACGCCGTCCGTGGTCGCCTTCACCGACACCGGCGAGAGGCTCGTCGGGCAGCTCGCGCGAAGGCAGGCCATCCTCAACCCCAAGGGCACGATCTACTCCGTCAAGCGCTTCATCGGGCGCCGGTTCGACGAGGTGCAGAGCGAGCTCAACGCCGTGTCGTTCGATGTGGTGCCGGGGCCCGACGACGCGGTGCGGTTCAAGGTGAAGGACAAGCTCTACGCGCCGGAGGAGATATCCGCTCTGGTGCTGCGCAAGCTGGTGGCGGACGCCGCCAAATTCCTCGGCGAGAAGATCACCGAAGCCGTGATCACGGTGCCGGCGTACTTCAACGACGCCCAGCGGCACGCCACCCGGGACGCCGGGAAGATCGCCGGCCTGGAGGTCATGCGGATCATCAACGAGCCGACCGCGGCCGCCCTCGCCTACGGGCTCGACAAGAAGGGCAGCGAGACGGTCATGGTGTTCGACCTCGGCGGCGGCACCTTCGACGTCAGCATCCTGGACATCGGCGAGGGCGTCATCGAGGTGCGCTCCACCTCCGGCGACACCCACCTGGGCGGCGACGACTTCGACCGCCGGGTGGTCGACCACCTGGCCGACGAGTTCCAGAACCAGACCGGCATCGACCTGCGGCGCGACCCGCAGGCCCTCCAGCGGCTGTTCGAGGCCGCCGAGAAGGCCAAGGTGGAGCTGTCGTCGGTGACCCAGACCACCGTCAGCCTGCCGTTCATCACCGCGGACGCCAACGGCCCGAAGCACCTGAACGCCACCCTGATGCGCTCCACGTTCGAGGAGATCACCCGGGACCTCGTCGAGCGGACCATGGGCCCGGTCGAGCGGGCCATGGAGGACGCCAAGCTCTCCGCCGACGACCTGGACGAGGTCATCCTGGTCGGCGGTTCGACGCGCATCCCGGCCGTGCAGAGCCTCGTCCGCCGTCTCACCGGCGGCAAGGAGCCCAACATGACGGTCAACCCCGACGAGGTGGTGGCCGACGGCGCGGCGGTGCAGGCCGGCGTGCTCAAGGGCGAGGTCAAGGACGTGCTGCTGCTGGACGTCACCCCGCTGTCGCTCGGCATCGAGACGCTGGGCGGAGTGATGACCAAGGTCCTGGAGCGCAACACGACCATCCCCGCCCGCCGCACGGAGACCTTCAGCACCGCCGAGGACGACCAGAACGCCGTGGACGTGGTGGTCCTGCAAGGGGAGCGCGAGCGCGCGGCCGACAACCGCGCCCTCGGCCGGTTCCGGCTGGAGAACATCCGCCCGGCGCCCCGTGGAGCGCCGCAGATCGAGGTGACCTTCGACGTGGACGCCAACGGCATCCTGAACGTCACCGCCAAGGACAAGGACACCGAGGCCCAGCAGCGCATCACGATCAGCGAGAGCTCCAACCTGGACAAGGGCGAGATCGACCGGATGGTGCAGGACGCCGAACGGCACCGCGGCGAGGACGCGCGGGTCCGCGAGGCGATCGACGCGAGGAACGAGCTGGACTCGGTCGCCTACCAGGTCGAACGCAGGGTCGGCGAGCTGGGCGAGGCGGTCCCCGTACACGAGAAGGCGCGCGCCGAGCAGCTCGTCGCCGACGCGCGTCAGGCGATCAAGGAGGAGGCGCCGGTCGAGCGGCTGCGCGACCTCGCCTCGGAACTCCAGCAGGTCTACCACGGCCTCGCCGCCGTGTCCGCCCAGCAGGAGCGGCCCGCGGGCGCGGAGCAGGGCGCCGGGGCGTCCGCGTCCGGGGACGCTTCGCAGGGGGCCTCTCAGGGGGCCGCGCAGGGCGGTGCCAAGGGCGGTGACGACGTCATCGACGCCGAGTTCACGACGTCGGACTGAAGGAACGGACATGGCCGAGGAACGCGGCGAGCCGCCGCCGGGCACGGGGCGCCCGCCGCCCGCGGAGACACTCGTCGACCCGCTCGCGGGACCGCCCGCCGAGGACGTCGACGCCAAGATCGCTGACCTGGAGGACCGCTGGCTGAGGTCCGCCGCCGAGCTGGACAACCTGCGCAAGCGCGTGGCCAGGGACGCCGAGCGCATCCGCTCCGAGGAGCGCGCGCGGACCGTGCGGGAAGTGCTGCCGGTCGTGGACAACCTGGACCTCGCCCTGCGGCACGGCGACGCCGAGGCGGGCGCCGTCGTCGAGGGGGTGCGCGCGGTGCGCGACCAGGCCGTCGCCACCCTCGCCCGCCTGGGGTTCGAGCGCCACGAGGAGCTGGGCGTGCCGTTCGACCCCGTCCACCACGAGGCCGTGGGCACGGTGGCCGACCCCGGAGTCCCGGCTGGGACCGTCGCGGGCGTCGTGCGGCCCGGGTACGGCGACGGGGAGCGCCAGCTCCGCCCGGCCGCGGTCATCGTCGCCGTGGCGCCCGACCGGCCGGATGAGCAGGCGCCGCCGGACCGGCCGGGCGAGTGATGGCGGCCCGGGACTTCTACGAGGTGCTCGGGGTGCCGAGGACGGCCACCCAGGACGAGATCCAGCGCGCCTACCGCAAGCTCGCCCGCGCCTACCACCCCGACGTGAACAAGGACCCCGGCGCCGAGGAGAAGTTCAAGGACGTGTCGGAGGCCTACGACGTCCTGTCCGACCCCGGCAAGCGGCGGCGCTACGACGCGTTCGGCGCGGACTGGCGGTCGGTGCCCGAGGACGTCGACCCGGACGCCTGGCGCAGGGCCCGCGCGGGAGCCGGCGCGGGCCGCGGAGCGGGCGCACCGTGGGGGACGCAGGCCGGCGCGGGGGCCGGAGGGGGCTTCCGGTTCACCTCCGACCAGGCGGACATGGACATCGACCTGGAAGAGCTGCTGGGCGGCATGTTCGGACGAGGCCGCGGAGCTCGCGGAGCTCGCGGAGCCGGTGGAGCTCGCGGAGGGCGCGGAGCCCGCGGAGACCGGCGTGGCTGGGGTCCGGTCCCGGGGGCCGACCAGGAGGCCGAGATCACGCTCACCGTGGGCGAGGCCTACCACGGCGGGCGCCGCGCGATCACCATCCAAGGGCCGGGCGGGCCGCGCACCCTGCAGGTGACCATCCCCCCGGGGGTGACGGAGGGCCAGCGCATCAGGCTCGCGGGCCAGGGCGGGCACGGGGACGACGGAGGCCGGGCGGGGGACCTGTACCTGATCGTCCGCATCTCCGACCCGCGCTACCGGCTCGAGGGCCGCGACATCCACGTGACGTTGCCCCTGACCCCGTGGGAGGCGGCGCTCGGGGCGACCGTGCCGATCGACACCCCGGGTGGGGAGGCCAAGGTCAAGGTGCCGCCGGGCACCTCCTCGGGCCGCCGGCTGCGGCTGCGCGGGCGCGGCCTGCCGAACCCCAAGGGCGCGCCGGGCGACCTGTACGGCGAGGCGCGCGTCATGGTGCCGCCGACGCTCACCGACGAGGAGCGCGCCGCCTTCGAGAACCTGGCGACGGTCTCCCACTTCGACCCGAGGAAGGGGACGCCGTGACCTCGCGAAGGAGTTCGAGGGACGCCACGACGGCGCTGATCCCCGTCCCCGGCATCGGCCTGGAGTCGTTCGCGCGGGCGGGCGGCCTGCATCCGGAACTCGTGCGCAGGCTGGTCGCCCTCGGCCTGCTGGAGCCCATCGACCGGTACGGCGAGGAGCTGAGGTTCCCGCCGTCGCAGCTCGCCGTGCTCGGGCGCATCGAACGCCTGCACGCGGGCCTTTGCCTCAACTACGCCTCGCTCGGCGTGGTGCTGGACCTGCTCGACCGCATCGCGGAGCTGGAATCGGCTCTGCGCCGGCGCGTGACACCGACGGGAGAGTCATCGTGGACCCGAACCGACTGACCCAAAGATCACAGGAAGCCCTGCACGACGCGCAGACCAAGGCGATGCGTCACGGGCACACCGAGGTCGACGGCGAGCACCTGCTGCTCGCCCTGCTCGGGCAGCACGACGGGCTCGTCCCGCGGCTGCTGTCGGCGGCGGGCGGCGACCCCGACAAGCTGACGCTGGAGCTGGAGGCGGAGCTGCAGCGGCGTCCCCGGGTCAGCGGGCCCGGCGCCGCGCCCGGCGAGGTGTACGTCACGCGGCGCTTGTCGCGCCTGTTCGACGAGGCGGAGCAGGAGGCACGGCGGCTCAAGGACGAGTACGTCTCGGTCGAGCACCTGCTGCTCGCCCTGACGGGCGAGGGGATGGAGACCGAGGCCGGACGTCTTCTGCAGGGGCACGGCATGACCCGCGACCGCCTGCTGGAGGTGCTGACGCAGATCCGCGGCAACCAGCGGGTGAGCTCGGCGCATCCGGAGGTGGCCTACGAGGCGCTGGAGAAGTACGGCATGGACCTGGTCGCCGCGGCCCGGGCCGGGAAGCTGGACCCGGTCGTCGGGCGGGACGCCGAGATCCGCCGGGTCGTGCAGATCCTTTCGCGCAAGACCAAGAACAACCCGGTGCTCATCGGCGACCCGGGCGTCGGCAAGACGGCGATCGTCGAGGGGCTCGCCCAGCGCATCACCCGGGGCGACGTCCCCGAGGGGCTCAAGGACAAGACGATCTTCAGCTTGGACATGGGCTCGCTCATCGCGGGCGCCAAGTACCGCGGCGAGTTCGAGGAGCGGCTGAAGGCCGTGCTGACCGAGGTCAAGGCGTCCGAGGGCCGCATTTTGCTGTTCGTCGACGAGCTGCACAACGTCGTGGGGGCCGGGGCCTCCGAGGGGGCCATGGACGCCGGCAACATGCTCAAGCCGATGCTGGCCCGCGGCGAGCTGCACCTGATCGGCGCGACCACGATCATCGAGTACCGCAAGCACATCGAGAAGGACGCCGCCCTGGAGCGCAGGTTCCAGCCGGTCTTCGTGGAGGAGCCGTCCGTCGAGGACGCCGTGTCGATCCTGCGCGGCCTGCGGGAGCGCCTGGAGGTGTTCCATGGCGTCAAGATCCAGGACGGCGCGCTCGTGGCGGCGGTCGTCCTCAGCAACCGCTACATCTCCGACCGGTTCCTGCCGGACAAGGCGATCGACCTGGTGGACGAGGCGTGCGCGATGCTGCGCACCGAGATCGACTCGATGCCCGCCGAGCTGGACGAGCTGACGCGCCGGGTGATGCGGCTGGAGATCGAGGAAGCCGCGCTGGCAAAGGAGGACGACCCGGCGAGCGTCCAGCGTCTGGACAGCCTGCGGAGAGAGCTGGCCGATCTTCGCGCCGAGGCCGACGCGATGCGCGCGCAGTGGGAGGCCGAGCGGCACGCGCTGAAGAAGGTGCAGCAGCTCCGCCAGGAGATCGAGGCGGTGCGGCGCGAGGCCGAGGAGGCCGAGCGCGGGTACGACCTCAACCGGGCCGCCGAGCTGACGCACGGCAGGCTGCCTGAGCTGAACAGGAAGCTCCGCGCGGCCGAGGAGCAGCTGGAGGCCAAGCAGGGCGCCCGCCGGCTGCTGCGCGAGGTGGTGACCGAGGACGAGATCGCCGGCATCGTGGCCCGGTGGACCGGCATCCCGGTGCGGCGGCTGAAGGAGGGCGAGCGGGAGAAGCTGCTGCGCCTGGACGAGATCCTGCACGAGCGGGTCATCGGCCAGGACCAGGCGGTGCGGGCGGTGGCGGACGCGATCATCCGCGCTCGATCGGGCATCAAGGACCCGCGCCGGCCGATCGGCTCGTTCATCTTCCTCGGCCCGACCGGCGTCGGGAAGACCGAGCTGGCCAAGGCGCTGGCGCAGGCGCTGTTCGACACCGAGGAGAACATGGTCCGCGTCGACATGAGCGAGTACCAGGAGCGGCACACCGTCAGCCGGCTGGTCGGCGCCCCTCCCGGGTATGTCGGTTACGAGGAGGGCGGCCAGCTCACAGAGGCGGTGCGGCGCAAGCCGTACTCGGTCGTGCTGTTCGACGAGATGGAGAAGGCGCACGCGGACGTGTTCAACATCCTGCTCCAGGTGCTCGACGACGGACGGCTGACCGACGCCCAGGGCCGCACGGTCGACTTCCGCAACACCGTGATCA
The DNA here is from genome assembly GCF_042654065.1 of Sphaerisporangium dianthi. NCBI lineage: Bacteria > Bacillati > Actinomycetota > Actinomycetes > Streptosporangiales > Streptosporangiaceae > Sphaerisporangium > Sphaerisporangium dianthi. Next base: position 357,089 of record NZ_JBHSFP010000002.1, read on the forward strand.
TCATGACGTCCAACATCGGGTCGCAGTTCCTGATGGACGGCGTGACCGCCGAGGGGGAGATCGAGCCGCCGGCGCGCGACCTGGTCATGGCCGAGCTGCGCGCCCACTTCCGCCCGGAGTTCCTCAACCGGGTGGACGACACCGTGCTGTTCAAGCCGCTGACCGAGGCGGAGATCGAGCAGATCGTCTCGCTGATGTTCGACGACATCAGGGTGCGGCTGGCCGACCGGATGATGACCCTTGAGGTCACCGAGGCGGCGCGGCGCTTCATCGCCGAGCAGGGCTTCGACCCGGTCTACGGCGCCCGGCCGCTGCGCCGGTTCATCGCCCGCGAGGTCGAGACGCGCGTGGCCCGGGCGCTGATCGCCGGGGACGTCCGGGACGGGGCCGTCATCCGCGTCGACGTGACCGGCGGCGACCTCACCGTCTCCTACGACAACCCCGACGGCGGCGGCGAGGGCGTCGCGGAGCCAAGCGCCGGCGCGGACGGGAAGTGAACCGTCGGGGAATTTCGTTCCCAGCGAAATGTGGGCCCGCGTGATCCGCTGACAGCGGAAAATGCGCGGCGGGTGACGCCGACAGTGAAAAAAGCTGTCAACCGGTCGGGACGCCTGGCACCGTTGAAGATGTATTTCGCCGCGCGAAAAGGCGCGGCGATCGTGCGACCGATTCGGGAGCAGGTGGCAACGGTGACCTCCAGCATTTCTTCCATCGACCCCTTCGCGTCTTTGGGGACGGGCCGCGTCGTCGGCTCGCGCCCCACCGAAGCCCCTCCGCTGGCGATGTTCGACCCCCTCAGCCAGCGGCTGCTGCGCGAGCGCATCATCTTCCTCGGAAAGGAGGTCGATGACGAGATTGCGAACACGATCTGCGGCGAGCTTCTTCTGCTGTCCGCCGAGGACGCCAAGCGCGATATTTTCATTTACATCAACTCGCCCGGCGGCTCGGTTTCAGCGGGCATGGCAATTTATGACATCATGCAATATGTCCCGAATGACATCTCGACCGTGGCGATGGGCCTCGCCGCCTCGATGGGGCAGTTCCTCCTCTGCGCCGGAACGCCGGGCAAGCGGTACGCGCTGCCGCACACACGCATCATGATGCACCAGCCTTCCGGCGGCATCGGCGGCACGGCCGCCGACATCGCGATCCAGGCCGAGCAGATGCTCTACACCAAGAAGCTCCTGGCCGAGCGCATCGCCTTCCACACCGGCCAGTCCGTGGAGCAGATCGAGCGCGACTCCGACCACGACCGGTGGTTCACCGCCGACGAGGGCCGCGAGTACGGCTTCGTCGACCAGGTGGTGAGCAGCGCCGCGCTGGTGACCTCCGCCGGCCCGGTCTCCTGACCGCGCGACCGTCCCGACGACAGATGAGGAAGGGAAGCACAATGCCCGAACGCCGACCCGCGTTTCCCGGCCGCGTGGCCCCCATCACCGACCGCTACATCATGCCGTCCTTCACCGAGCGCACGTCGTACGGCGTCAAGGAGATGAACCCGTACAACAAGCTGTTCGAAGACCGCATCATCTTCCTCGGCGTGCAGATCGACGACACCTCGGCCAACGACGTGATGGCCCAGCTCCTGACGCTCGAGTCGCTCGATCCCGACCGCGACATCAGCATCTACATCAACTCGCCGGGCGGGTCGTTCACGGCCATGACGGCGATCTACGACACGATGCAGTTCGTCCGCCCCGAGATCCAGACCGTCTGCATCGGCCAGGCGGCCTCCGCCGCGGCCATCCTGCTGGCGGCCGGCACCCCGGGCAAGCGGGGGGCGCTGCCGCGGTCGCGCGTGCTGCTCCACCAGCCGTCCATGGAGGGCAGCTTCGGCCCTTCCAGCGACATGGAGATCCAGGCTCGCGAGATCATCCGCACGCGCGCCCTGCTCGAAGAGCTCGTCGCCAAGCACTCGGGCCGGACGCCCGAGAGCGTGCGCGCCGACATCGAGCGCGACAAGATCCTCACAGCGGAGGAGGCCAGGGCGTACGGCCTGATCGACGACGTCTTCGCCAACCGCAAGCGCACCCCCGCCCTGGCGCGCTGACCACCCGGTGAACGGAAACGGCGCCGCCCGCGGGGGAGACCCCGTGCGGGCGGCGCCGTCGCCGTGTCCTGGTGGCGCGGATCAGACCTGGCCGGCCTTCTCCAGGGCCTCGCAGCAGGTGTCCACGATGAGCCGGGTGACCACGTACGGGTCGACGTTGGCGTTCGGGCGGCGGTCCTCGATGTAACCGTGCTTGTCCACCTCGACCTGCCACGGGATGCGCACCGACGCGCCGCGGTCGGAGACGCCGTAGCTGAACTCGCTCCACGGGGCGGTCTCGTGCATGCCGGTGAGGCGGTGCTCGATGTCGGCGCCGTAGCCCTTGATGTGCTCCTGGGCCTTGGTGCCGAGCGCCTCGCAGGCGGTGATGATGGCGTCGTAGCCCTCGCGCATCGCCTTGGTCGAGAAGTTGGTGTGCGCGCCGGCGCCGTTCCAGTCGCCCTTCACGGGCTTGGGGTCGAGCGTGGCCGACACGCCGTAGTTCTCGGCGATGCGGTAGAGCAGCCAGCGGGCGATCCAGAGGTGGTCGGCCACCTCGACCGGGCCGGCCGGGCCGACCTGGAACTCCCACTGGCCGGGCATGACCTCGGCGTTGATGCCGGAGATCGCCAGGCCGGCGGTGAGGCAGGCGTCGAGGTGGGCCTCGACGATCTCGCGGCCGTACACCTCGTCCGCGCCCACGCCGCAGTAGTAGAAGCCCTGCGGGGCCGGGAAGCCGCCGACGGGGAAGCCGAGCGGGCGGCCGTCCTTGAAGAAGGTGTACTCCTGCTCGATGCCGAACCAGGAGTCCTGGGCGGCGAAGCGCTCGGCGATCGGGGTGAGCTGCGCCCGGGTGTTGGTCGGGTGCGGCGTCATGTCGGTGAGAAGGACCTCGGACAGGACGAGCACGTTGTCGCCGCCGCGGATCGGGTCCGGGCAGGAGAACACCGGCTTGAGCACGCAGTCGGACGCCTTGCCCGGAGCCTGGTTGGTGCTCGACCCGTCGAAGCCCCAGATCGGGAGCTCGGCTCCGTCGGCAAGAATCCTGGTCTTGGACCTGAGCCGCGCGGTCGGCTCGGTGCCGTCGATCCAGATGTACTCGGCCTTGTAGGTCACGACGATCCCTTCAGGAAGGCAGACTCCACACGTGTCCGCAACGCCGAGGTTTCCAACGAGCCGTTTCCGAGCTGTTGCCCGTTTATGAACGCCATGTGAAATGGTGCGTTGACAGGCGTGGTTTACCTCACACATCATAGCTGGTCAGCGCGTTGATCCACGTTTCGGCCTCTACATTTCGGGGCCGGCCGTGGCGGACGGACCCGAATCCGCGGCCTCGCCGAGACCGGACCCGACGGCGACGCCGCAGGAGGGTTTCCGGGGTACGGACAGAAGCCTGTCCGCCGGCTCGGGGCCGCCGGCCGGGGGCCGTCAGCCGGCCGGGGGCACAGGGATGCGGAGCCAGTACGGGGAGCGGGCGCCCGGGAGGTAAGGGCTGTCGAGACGCTTGGCGAGGACGGCGGGGATGCCCTGATCCCTCGCCACCTTCAGCACCGGCTTGCCGTCGCCGGGAAACCACGGCGTCGGCTGCCAGCGGCGGTCGCGCAGGGACAGGTGGTCGAGCGTCCGGCGCCGGTCCTGGTAGGTCCTGCCGAGCAGGTCGCCGGTGTTCAGCCGCAGTATGTCGAAGATCATGTAGATCGGAGCGCCGCCGACGTCGGCGATCCGTCCGTCCAGCACGGCGGGCAGGCCCCAGGCGGCCTTGCCGAGACCGTCCAGTTCCTCCAGGCCGGGGGTGGACTCCGGGGTGAGCGGCGCGCCGTCCGCGCCGATGAACCTGACTTTCCCCCCGCCAAGGATCGCCAGGGCGCGCGTCCCGCCGAGGTCGAACTCGAACCCGTAAGCCTCCTGGTCGCGGGGCAGCCGCTTGCGGTCCTCCGCCGGCATGGGACGCAGGTCGGCGGCAGGCGGCAGCCCGTCCTCCGGCGGCGGGTCCATCCGGTGGATCATCCAGTTCTTGCCGTCGGTCGGGAACAGCACGTACCGGCCGGAGACCCGGGAGCCATGGAGCACGAACATGACCTCGCGGTCGGTCCACTTCTCGGTCTCGTAGGTGCCCCGGTCCCAGATGAGCATCAGGCCGCCGCCGTACTCGCCCTGGGCGATCTCCCCCTCGAAGGTCGCGTACTCCAGGGGGTGGTCCTCGGTGTGCACGGCGAGGTGGTTGGTCTTGCGGTCGAGCGGCAGCCCCTTCGGAATCGCCCAGGACGCGAGGACGCCGTCGCGTTCGAGCCGGAGATCCCAGTGCAGGCGGCGCGCGTGGTGCTCCTGAATGACGAAGGTGTCGTCGTGCCCGGAGGGAAGCGGCCCCGGCTCGGGCACGGGCTCGGGGGTGCGGGCGGCGTCGCGCTTACTCCGATAGATATCCAGCTTGTCGGCCGACATTGCCATTTAGTACCCACACTCGGGTGGCGACGCACCCCTCTCATTGCCGTTGAATGGTGCCCCTTCGGCCGTGACGCACCCTCTCATTGCCGTTCAATACGGCCTTCCGGTGGTGAAGCACCTCTCGGTGCCGTTCAACGGCCGTTCTCCGGTGGTGGCGCGGTCTCCGGGACGGGTGTCCAGGCGGCGGTCAGCGCGCCGCCGAGCAGGCCCATGATCAGTCCGAGTAGGAAGCCGCCGACGTTCGCGTAGACGACGGAGGCGATGGACATCAGGATGGCGACGACGCCGAGGAAGACGCGTTGCGCGGGCTGGAACAGGATCAGCAGCCCAAGGACGATCATCGTGATGGCCAGCAGGTAGGCCAGCCCCGCCTCGACCGAATGGATGATCAACGGCAGCGCGTCCAGCGAGAAGGGGATGCTGAGCAGCTCCGTCCCGGCCATCAGGGTGAGCAGGCCGCCCCAGAAGGGCCGCGAGCGCCGCCACGCCTTCATGGCTCCGCGTCCACGCGGCCGCCCGGCGCGCGCGTCGGGCGCGCGGTCATGGGCGTCCGGCAAATCGCCATCGTCGCGACGGCCAGAAAGGAGGCGGTCGCCGGTCACGGCGGCATCACCGGTCACGGCATCACCGGACACGCCGGGTCCGCCGGAGGTGCCGGACGCGGACGCCCCGGACGTGGAGGAGCCGGACGCGGACGTGCTGACCGTGGAGGTGCCGGACGTGGAGGTGCGGCACGCGGACGCGCCCGACGCGGAGATGCCGTGATCGCTGGACGCGCTGGACGACCGGTGTCCGCGCTCGCGCTCGGGCCGGGGATGGGGGTCATCGGTGGTCAGAAGCATTCGTGGTCACCGAGCAGGATGCGAAGTGTCACGTCCGGCAGTTCGAGCCTGGCGGCGCTCAGCGCGAGGAAGACCTGCCTGCTGTTGCGCGAGACCACCTTGGTCGCCTGGACGCCGGGCGTCCCGGGCGGGCCGGAGACGCCCGGGACCGTGTCGAGCGTGCTGGCGTCCCTGCCGAGTTCGATGTTGGTGTAGGTCAGATCGCCGGAGAGCATGGTCGTCTTGATGACCTGCTGCTTGGCGACGACCGGCTTCCCGTTCGCGCCGGCGGTGGTCCTGACGGTCACGGGTCCGATGGGGGTCCGCAGGAGATAGCTCTGGCACAGGTTGAAGGTCTCGACGCGCCGGTTGGCGATGATGTACACGGGGATCTTCTGGCCGTCCCTGGTCTCCACGAAGCCGCCGAACTCCTCGTCGCCGTACGCCTTGATCAGGTCGGCCGACGCCTTGATCGGTGTGCCCGCGACGACGAAGGACGCGCCGACGGCGCCCTGCACCGTCGCGCCGACCAGCAGCGCCGCCGCCGCCATCGAGGGGATGAAGACCAGTCCGAAGCGCCTCCACCGCACGCGACCCTGTTCACGCATGGTCACACTCCATGTCGCCGGCAAGCCATGGCTCCTGCCGTGACGATCCGCACGGCCACCAGGCGAGCATGAAGATCTACCCCACTGCCGATCAACCGGCCACGCCGGATATCGTCGTACGTTTGCCCTGATCAGGGGCCGGTCAGTGAGAAATGGCCCGGACCGGCGAAGACCTTGACGGCGGACCGAGTTGGTCGTGACGCGACTCCAGCACGATCGCACCGGCCGCCGTCAGCCGACCACACCGGCCGCCGTCAGCCCGACCGCACCCGGTCACCGTCAGCCCGACCGCACCCGGTCACCGTCAGCCGACCGGCGCGGTGACGCCGCCCCCCGACCCGCTCCTTGGTCACCTTCCGGATGACCACCTGCGAGGGCGCCGCGTTCAGGCGCGCCAGGGCATGTGCTGGAGGGTCCAGGTGTTGCCGTCCGGGTCGGCGAAGTAGGCGTAGTAGACGCCGCCCATGTCCTCGACGGGTCCCACCTCGGTGCCGCGCGCGATGAGCGCCGCGCGCGCCTCCTCGATGTCGCTCACCACCAGATGCAGGCCGCGCAGCGAGCCGGCACGCATGTCGACCTGCGGGATGCCTTCGGTCAGGGTGATCGAGCAGGCCGAGCCGGGCGGGGTGAGCTGGACGACCCGCACGCCGTCCGCCGGCCGGACGTCGAGGTCCACGTTGAAGCCGACCTGGTCGGAGTAGAACGCCTTGGCCCGGTCGATGTCGGAGACCGGCACCGGCACCAGCTCGAGCAGCAGCGCACCAGGAAGCACAGCCAACGTGACCCCCTCGACCGTGGCCCCGTCGACCGCGACCCCCTGCGCAGCGGCACTCTCGTCCGTGGTTTCCATCATCGTGATGCACCTTTCGTCATCTCGTCGAGCAGCTCGGCGAGGCGGTCGTACGCCTCGCCCGCTCCGCGTTCCATGGGGGTGCGCAGCACACTGTCGCGCACTTCCCGCGAGGGGTGGCGCACGGTGGTCGTCATCGTGGTCCGGCCGTCCCGCTCGTCCAGGACGGTGGTGACCACCGCTTCGCCGGCGTCCCACCCGCCGTGGACCAGACCGGCTTGGACCGGCTGTTCTCCTGGTGCTCGCATGGCGAGGTGGCGACCCCCTCGTCCGGCCCGGACCGGCTGACTTACCGTACCTCGGCGGCCACGGCCGACTACTTACGCGACATGATGGACAACACCGGCGCCTGTGTGGTGTGCCGGCGGCTGTACGCGGCCCTCCGCCACGCCCCATGCGGCGGGACGGGGGAACGGGCGGACAGGTGATGCGCATGCGGCCGGAAGCCGTGCCGCGTGCCGCTGGGTGATACTTGCGGCATGGGACACGAAGGGCTCGCCGTGGAGTTCGACGCATTCGAGCGGGCCGGCTGGCGCGGTCGCAGCGAGGCGTACAGCCGAGGGGTGGCCCCGCTCACCGCCCACCTCATCGAACCGCTGCTGGACGCGGCGCGGGTCGGCGCCGGCGGCCGTGTCCTGGACGTCGGCTGCGGCCCCGGCGGGGTGAGCGCGGCCGCCGTGGCGCGCGGCGCGGACGTGACCGCCGTCGACGCCGAACCCGAGATGGTCGCGGCGACCGCGCGGCGCCTGCCGGAGGCGCGGGTCGAGCACGCGACCCTGCCGGTCCTTCCCTTCAGGGACGGCGAGTTCGACGCGGCCGTCGGCAACCTCGTCATCAACCACGTCGGCGACCCGCCCGCCGCCGTACGGGAGCTGCGCCGGGTCGTCCGCCCGGGCGGCCGGGTGGCGCTGACCTCCTGGTACTACCCGGGCATGCGCGCCACCGCCGTCTTCGACGAGGCGGTCGCCACGGTGGGGGTCGCGCGCCCGGCCGACGTCCCCGAGAGGGCCCCCTTCCAGGCGTACGGCACACCGGAGTCGTTCGCCGGGCTGCTCGAGGACGCCGGTTACACCGAAGTCCGCGCGCGGATGCTCGTATGGGAGCACAAGGTCGATCCGGCGGCATGGTGGACCGCCATCGTCACCGGAACCGCGCGCACCGCCGCCGTGATCACCCGCCAGGACCCCGCCACCATCGAACGCGTCAAGGCCGCCTACCACGCCATCCTCGCCCCCCACCTCACCGAAGACGGGCAAGCGTCCCTCCCCGCCGCCGCCCTCCTCACCTCGGCGACCGCCTGACGGCGCGCGCGGTGGGGGAAGAACGTGGTGATGTGAAGTGTGGTCACCATTGCTTCTCACCTCACACCGAAGACGGGCGGGCGTCCTTCCCCGCCGCCGCCCTCCTCACCTCGGCGACCGCCTGACGGCGCGCGCGGTGGGGGAAGAAACCTGGTGACGTGACGCGTGATCATCATTAGCCTTCTGGGCGTGTCATCCGCCCGCGTCTCGGAGGTACTCATGAGCCAGAGCAAGGTCACGGCCACCCCTTCGGCGCGAGGATGCTCCTGCTAGCACCCACCTTCGCCGGGTAGCCACCACTTTCCACCCGCGCGGCTCCCTGCCGGGAAGCCGTCCGGTTCGATGCCGCATGGCGCTTCTCAGGTCAGGCAGTCACCCATCCCAGGTGACGCTGTTCTGGCCGGGTGGCCATCTGGTTCGGTTCCGCGTGGCGCTTCAGGCCAGGTAACCACCCTCTCCACTGCCGTGGTGCCTTCTGGCCGGAAGCCATCTGGTTCGGTTCCGCGTGGCGCTTCAGGCCAGGTAACCACCCTCTCCACTGCGGTGGTGCTTTCTGGCCGGAAGCCGCCTGGTTCGGTTTCGCGTGGTGCTGCTCTGGCGGGGTAGCCGCCGCCTTCCGGTACGTACGGTGCCCTTTGTCGGCGCCGGGTCGGCGGGAGGCGGTACGGCGATGGCGGCGCCGCCGTACGGCGGGTCACCTGGCGAACGTTCGTGGACAGCGCACCTGTGGTGCCCGGTCACGGCCGTGCCCCTGCTCGGTGACGTTCGCGGACATCGCCAGGTGATCTCGTAGGCAGTCGCAGGCTCCTCGTTTCGAAGCGGTCTTCGGCCCATGACCACTTCGCTCGCTCAGGAGCTCTGTTTTGCGTGCCTTCTTGTCCGCGCGGCTCGGCGCGGACTTCCACAAGCTGTGGACCGCTTCGGCGGTGTCCAACGTCGGCGACGGCATCACCATGGCGGCGGGGCCGCTGCTCGTCGCCTCGCTCACCGGCGATCCCGCCGCCGTCGCGGGCGCCGTGTTCGCCCAGCAACTGCCATGGGTGCTCATCGCCCTGATCAGCGGCGTGTACGTCGACCGGCTCGACCGGCGGCGCCTGGTCATCGTCGTCAACGTGCTGCGCGGTCTCGCGCTGGCCGTCCTGGCGGCCGCCGTGGCCGCCTCGGCGGTGTCGCTCCCATTGATCTACGTGGTGTTCTTCTTGCTCGGCGTGGGCGAGACCCTGGCCGACACCGCGTTCTTCGCGCTGCTGCCGGCCACCGTGCGACCCGAGCAGCTCGCCACGGCGAACTCCCGGCTCGCGTCCACGACCGTCCTCGGCAACCAGATTCTCGCCAAGCCGCTGGGAGGGTGGCTGTTCGCGGTCGGCGCGGCCCTGCCGTTCGCCGCCGACGCTCTGACCTTTCTCGTCGCCGCGGTCCTCACCTCGGCGGTACGCACAGCCCGGCCAAAGCGCGTCCCCGCGTCGGATCGCGTCCCCGTCGTGGACCCCGTCCCCGTGTCGGACCGCGTTCCCGTTTCGGACCGCGCCGCCGTGGTGGATGGCATCGCGGCGCCGGACAGCGACGAGCCTGCCACGGCGACGGCGACGGCGCCCGCCGGCGTGCGCGCGGAGATGATCGCGGGGATCCGCTGGCTGTGGCGGCATCGTGTGCTCCGTACGCTCGCGGTCGTCATGGGTGTGGCCAACATCGCGTTCTGCGCCCCGTTCGCGGTATTCGCGCTTTACGTCCAGCAACGGCTGGACCTGTCCGAAGTCGGATACGGCGTCCTGCTCACCGCCTTCGGGATCGGCGGCTTGGCGGGCAGTACGCTCTCGCCCTGGCTGCAGGCGAGGTTCGGGGCGCCGGCGCTGTTGCGCGGAGGTCTGGTGGTCGAGGTCGTCACCCACGCCGTCCTGGCCGCCACGACCTGGCCCTTCGCCGCGGGGGCGATCCTCGTCGTCTTCGGCCTGCACACGGTGAACTGGGGCGTCACCGTCTCGACCCTGTTCCAGCGAGCCGTTCCTGACGAACTGCGCGGGCGGGTCGGCAGCGTGTACGCGTTCGTCCAGGTCGGCGGAGCGGCGGTCGGCTCGCTGCTGGGCGGCTTGATCGCCTGGGCGGTGACGATCACCACCCCGTTCTGGGTGGCCGCCGCGGCCATGGTGGTGGTCACCGCGGTCGCCTGGCGTCCGCTGCGCGCGGCCTGAACGGGGAACAGGATGCTCACTCCGTCGTCGAGCGCGACCCTCGGGCCGTCGCCTTCGGCCGGAGTCTGGCCGCCGCGGCGCCTCACCCGGCTGTCGGACAGGCCACCTGGCGTCATCCGTCACCCGCGCGGCCGCAAGGGGCTGATCACGCTCACGCTGTGCGCGGACGGCGTAGAGGAGAGGTGCGTCTCCAAGCGCCACGGCGACCTCTACCGTGCCGCCCGTGCCGCCACCTGGGGTGATCCCTGGCCATGGCCGGCAGGTCTCAGCGGTCACCCGGTAGCCGCAATTCACCGCAAACCCTCGCACATACGGAGAAATATGGACGAAACGTGATCGTCGGACGGCGGCAATAGATCACGCTCAGACTTTCCTCCAGAGATCTTGGAGGTGTCTGTGGACTACAGCAGGCGTGGATTCCTCACGGCCGTCGGTGCGTCAGGAGGCGCCGGCGCGCTCCTCGCCACGATGGGCGCGCTCGGCCTCGCACCCACCGCGGAGGCGGCGACCCGCACTCGCTTCGACCCACCCCAACCGTCCGACTTCACCCTCACCGGCCGGCGCGCGAAGAAGGTGATCGTCCTCGGTGCGGGCGTCGCCGGCCTGGCCACCGCCTACGAACTGGGCAAAGCGGGCTACGACTGCACCGTACTGGAAGCGCTCGACCGGGTCGGCGGCCGCAACTGGACCATCAGAGGAGGTGATCGGATAACCGAGCTGGACGGTTCCACGCAGATCGCCCGCTTCTCCGACGGCATCTACATGAACGCGGGCCCCGCACGGCTCGCGCAGTGGATGGTCACCATGGACTACTGCCGCGAGTTGGGCGTCGATCTGGAGGTCTTCACCAACTCCAACGCGCAGACCTACATCTTCAACGCCTCGGCCGGGATGACGGCCCCGGTCACCTGGCGCACCGCCAAGGCGGACGTCTACGGCTACATCTCAGAGCTCCTCGCGACCGCCACCGACGGCGGCGCGCTCGACGCCAAGCTCACCGCGCAGGACAAGGAGCGGCTCCTCACCTTCCTGCGCGGCTTCGGCGCGATCGGCACCAAGGCCAACGGCTACGCCTACACCGGCGGCGAGCGCCGGGGCTACAGCACCGACCCCGGGGCGGGGGAGCAGCCCGGCACCCCCCTCGGCCCCGTTCCCTCCCTGTCGGACGTGCTCGCCAGCGGCGTCGGCCAGCGCTTCTCCTTCGAGCTGGGCTACGACCAGGCGATGCTGATGTTCCAGCCGGTCGGCGGCATGGACGCCATCCCCAAGGCGTTCGCCGAGGCCGTGGGCAGGCACAAGATCTTGCTGCGGTCGAAGGTCACGAAGATCACCGACCTGCCTGACGGCGTCGAGGTCGAGTACCAGGACAAGCACGGCAAGACTCGCACTCTCAAGGGGGACTTCTGCGTGGCGGCCATGCCGCCGCACATTCTCGCCAAGACCCCGCACAACCTCGGCTCCGACGTCCAGGCCGCCCTGTCCACGCCGACCGTCACCTCGTCCGGCAAGATCGGCCTGGAGTACCGCCGCCGCTGGTGGGAGATGGACGAGAACATCTACGGCGGCATCACCAACACCGACCTGGACCTGTCCGTCGTGTGGTACCCGTCCTACGGATACGGCAAGCGGCGCGGCCTGGTCATCGGCTACTACAACAACGGCTCCAACCAGGACGCCTACGCCGCGCTCCCGCATCCGCAGCGGGAGAAGCGCGCCATCGAGCAGGGCGTGAAGATCCACGGCGCGAAGTACCGCGACGAGTTCGTCACCTCCGTGTCGGTGTCGTGGAGGCTCCAGCCGCACATCGAGGGCGCCTGGGTCGGCTGGCCGTCCCGCACCGGCGCCTACCAGCTCCTCAACAGACCGGCCGGTCATGTCCACTTCGCCGGCGACTGGCTCAGCTACATGATCGCCTGGCAGGCCGGCGCCCTGGAATCCGCCCGCAAGACCGTCACCGACCTCCACCAGCGCGTTCTCGCCCACTGACGGACGGTGGCGGCGGACGGGAGCTGAAGTTCGTGTGATTTGAGTAGAACGCACCATGTGTCCTACTCAAATCACACGCCCACTCAGAGACTCTCGGTCACCGGACGGCGGGCGCTGAGGCGGGCGGGAACAGCGGTGAGCGCCGCCACCACGAGCACGGTCGCCAGCACCACGACGAGCAGCTGCCCGAGCGAGGGAAGCGTGGCCCGGTCACCGTCGCCGCCGGTGATGGCGTTTATCGCGGCGAACAACAGGAAGCCTCCCGGGAAGACGCCCAAGACGGCGCCGAGGAGCGCGGGCAGCACCTGCGCGGCCGCCATCGCCACACTCACCTCACGAGGGGTCGCGCCAAGGGCGCGCGCCAGCGCCGACGAATGCCGGTTGTCGAGCACCGTCGCCCAGGTGATGACGATGGCGTTGACCGCCGCCAGGGCGAGCAGTATGACCGTCCAGACCAGGAGCACCTGGCGCAGCACCTCCACCTGAGCATCGTCATACCCACCCGTGAGTGGTTGGGCGGTGAGGAAGGCGTTGAGCACCAGCAGGACGAAGACGCCGCTGACCGTGATCGCGATGCTGACCACACCCAGCACGACCCGTCGCGGCCGGCGGGCGGCGGCCCGCAAGGCGAGAAGCAGCGGGACGGGCAGTCGTGCCGAGATCGCGATCAGCCAGCCGATGCGGCAGGGCGGGCGTGGCGAGTCGGCCAGCGCGTCGACGGTGCTGGAGCGGGCGGCGCGCACGGCCGGGACGACGGTCGCGACCACCGCGACTCCGAGGGCCACGGCGGTCACCGAACCGACCGTGGACATGGTCATCGACGGCACGCCCGCGCCGCCGACCAGGCCGGCACTGGACTCGGTGAGCAAGGGAGCCGCCAGCGATCCGACCGCCAACCCTGCCGCCGCCGCGACGATGGCCACCAGGACATACTCCGCGAGCAGCACGGCAGCGACCAGGCTCGGTGTGCCGCCGACCGCTTTCAGGAGTCCGACGCGCCTGGTCTGATCGGCCATCCGGCCGCCGACCAGCACCGACAGACCGGCCACGGCGAGCAGACCGAGCAGCCAGGCTCCGATCATCAGAAGGATCTGGGAGTCTTCGGCCAGCTCGGTGGCGTCGTCGAGGATGTTCTCCCACGTCTGCATGAACAGAGCGCCGCGTTGTTCACCGTGGTGCGCACCGGCGAACGCCTGAGCCTCGTCCGGGTCGGCCAGCTTCACGTTCATCACGTAGGACAGGGAGCCTGGATCCGGGGTGAGACTCCGCACGTCCGCCCGGGTGAGCCAGACCAGGCCGGGGTCGCGCAACAACCCCGTGGGCACCCCGGCGGCGGCCGGATCGTCGGGAACGGGGCCGCTCATGCAGCCGACCGAGACGACCAGGCAGGACGCCCCCGGATAGGGCGACGCGGCGGCGGTGACCGCGATGCCGACGACCTCGAACGACCGGCCGTCCAGGGTGACCGGATCACCGACGCGCACATGGAGCGCGCCGGCGAAGGCGGCCTCGACCACCACGCCGCCATCGCCGACCCAACCACCCTGTGTCACCTTGGGCTGGTCGACCGACGCGGGCGCGACGTCGCGCCCCACGACCTGCACATCCGAGGTTCGATCCGACGCCTGAAGCTTCGCCGGGATGACCGGGTACGGTCCGCTGTGGTCGATGACGCCGGGAGCGCCGGCCAGTTTCTCGAGCTCAGGGAGGAACTGCGCGGGCCGGCCGACGCCGGCGACCACGTCGGGTCCGTTGGTCGCCTCCCGGGTGCTCTGGTAGGGGTCGCGGGCCGCGTCGCGCAGGACGAGCCCGAGCGTCAGCGTCGTGGTGGCCGCCATGATGGCGAGCAGGAGAAGCGCGGCCTCGGTGCGGCGCCGCCGGAGGTCACGCACGGCGAGGCGGCCCGCGAGCAGGATGCGGCCCATCGCCCTCAGTCCTCCAGCCCGGCGAGGGCGCCGAGCTGCCCGGTGGCGCCACCGGTCAACCTGGTCTCGTCCACGAGCACGCCGTCGCGCATCGAGATCATCCGGTCCGCGGTGGCCGCGATCCGCACGTCGTGGGTGACGATGACCAGCGTCTGGCCGGACTCGTGCAGGCTCTCGAAGAGCCGGAGGACGTCCAGGGTGGCGGCGCTGTCCAGATTGCCGGTCGGTTCGTCGGCGAGAACGACCAGCGGTTCGTTGCTCAACGCCCGGGCGACCGCGACCCGCTGCCGTTGGCCGCCGGACAGCGCCGAGGGCAGGAAACGCGCCCGGTCCGCGAGCCCGACCCGCTCCAGCAGCTCCTCCGCACGCCGTCTGGCGTCCCGCGGCGAGCGTCCGGCCAGCAGCGCCGACAGCTCGACGTTCTCCACGGCGGTGAGCTCCTCCATCAGGTGGAAGGACTGGAAGACGAAGCCGACGGCGGTCCGTCGCATCCGGGCCAGGGCCTTCTCGCCGATGTCGTCGATGCGACGGCCGTTCAGCGACACCTCTCCACCCGAGGGCCGGTCCAGTCCTCCGAGCATGTGCAGGAGCGTGGACTTCCCACAGCCGCTGGGCCCCATGATCGCCACGGTCTCTCCGGAGCCGATGTCGAGATCGACCCCGTCGACGGCGCGCACCAGCCCTTCCGCCTTGCCGTACTCCTTTCGCAACCCGCGGGTGCGAAGCACGGGCGTTTCGGCGGCGTTGCTCACGAGCCACTCCTTCGGTGGGTCCAGTTCTTCTCACATGCCTCGAGCCAGCGCAGGTCCGCCTGAAGCCGGAGCACGATGCCCTCCAGCAACAGCGCCGCATCCGAGTGATCAGGTTCGGCCATGGCGGCGCGCTGGGCGTCACGCAGCCGGCGCAGCAGCTCGCGGCGCTGGGTGTCGACGATGGTGAGCGGGTCGGCCAGCCGGGCCGACGCGGCCGCGATCAGCTTGAGATGGAACTCCGCGAGGTCGGGTCGTGGCCAGCTCACTTCGGCGATCCACTCGGCGACTCGCTGCTGGCCGTCGGGGGTGAGCGCGTACACCTTGCGGTCCGACCTGTCGGCGCCATCGGCGGACCTCTCGACCGCCAGCAGGCCGGCCTTCTCCAGCCGGGTCAGCGTGACGTAGATCTGCCCGGCGTTCATCGCGTCACCGAGCGGGCCGAGCGCGTCGCGAAGCCGCGCGCGCAACTGGTAGCCGTGCGCGGGCTCCTTGGCCAGCATCGCCAGGACCACTTCTTGCCGCATGGGACCCCCTAACCGTTAGCCCATACGTCTAACGGTTATCCCCATCGCCGTCAAGCCCGCGCGGGACCGGTCGTGGAGAGCGTCCGCCGATGGAGTGGATCACCCACCGGTCGCCGGCGCGTAGGCGGGGCGGGCTCCGCGGACGTTGAGCATGATGGCGTAGACCGAGGTCGAGGCGGTCATGAACAGCCAGTTGCGCTTGAGCCCGCCGAAGACCAGGTTGGACGTCTTCTCGGGCAGCCGCAGCCTCCCGATCAGCGTGCCGTCGGAGGCGAAGCAGTGCACACCGTCGTGCGTGGCCGCCCAGATGCGCCCGGTGTCGTCGAGCCGGATGCCGTCGAACGAGCCGGCCGTGCACTCGGCGAGGACCTCGCCGCCGGACAGCGTGCCGTCGTCGCGCACGTCGAACACCCTGAGATGCCTCCGCCGGGTGTCCACGACGTACAGCAGTCGCTCGTCCAGCGAGAAGGCCAGGCCGTTGGGGCGCTCGAAGTCGCCCGCCACCACGCGCACCTCGCCGGTGACGGGATCCACGCGGTACACCTGGTCGGCGCCGATCTCGCTCTCGGCCCGGTGGCCCTCGTAGTCGCTGGTGATGCCGTAAGACGGATCGGTGAACCAGATGGAGCCGTCGGACCTGACGACCACGTCGTTGGGGCTGTTGAGCCGCTTGCCCTGCCAGCGGCCGGCGATGGTGGTGATCGACCCGTCGTGCTCGGTACGCGTCACCCGGCGAGTGCCCTGCTCGCACGAGATGAGCCGTCCTTGGGCGTCCAGGGTGTGCCCGTTCGTGTACCCGGCCGGCGACCGGAACGGTGCCACCGTGCCCGTCAGCTCATCCCACCGCAGCATGCGGTCGTTGGGGATGTCGCTCCACACCAGGTATCGCCCCGCGGGCACGTACACCGGCCCTTCGGCCCATCGGCAGCCCTGGTAGATGCGCTCGACGCGCTCGTCACCTCCCACCAGGGCGAACCGCTCGTCCAGCTTCTCCAGGTCGGTGGCGATGCTCTCCGTCATGTCCTCAAGCAAAGCCCACCGAACACGATCACGTCAAACGCCGATCTGGCGTGATGAAACGCTGTACATGGCCCGATACGCCGAACGATGTTCGTCGGGGCCGGGTTCGTGCCTGATATCGTCCCCTCATGGACGACATCGACAGGGTGCTGATCGGCCTCCTCCAGCAGGACGCCACCCAGTCCTACGCCGCGCTCGGCGCCGCCGTCGGCCTGTCGGGCGGAGCCGCCCACGAGCGTGTCCGCAAGCTGCGCGAGCGGGGCGTCATCCGGCGCACCACCGTGGACGTCGACCCGGTCGCCGCCGGCCGGGGCGTGCTGGCGTACGTCATGGTCGACGGCTCCACCTGGATGGGCGACACCCGCCAGGCCCTCAGTGCCATCCCCGAGGTCGAAGAGGCCCATGTCATCGCCGGCCCCGCCTCTCTCCTGCTCAAGGTACGGGCCGCCACCACCCAAGATCTCCAGGCGGTGCTACGCAAGATCTTCGAGGTCGACGGCGTGACCAGCACCCAGACCATCGTCGCGCTGGAGACCTTCTTCGAGCGGCCCCTCCACGTCCCCGCCGCGACCGCCCCGTGACCCTGCCGCCGGACGCCCGCACGTGATAGACGGAAACGGCCCGGCGCGGGTACCGGGGAGCCCTCTTCCGTAATGGCCGACCTTGCGGCGATACATGCCCTTTGAGAAATTACCGCCACAGAGTCCAACTAAGTGAACTATGCGGATAAACAAGTTCATTTAGACGTAGATGGGCATTCATTCCTATCTGTTCTACTAGCCGGCGTCTTGATGGGTTCACTGCAGGAAGGTCGATCATGCGTCTCCGCATGCCGCGACGGCTGGTGCTGTCGCTCTCTGTCGCCGTCGCCGTCGTCACCGGTACCACGGCTCTCGCGGCCGCCGCCGACAGCGGGGACGCGCAGGAACGTCACAACCGTGACAGCGCCACGGCGCAGCTCCTGACCAAGGTGGCCCGTGGCACCACCTGGACGCAGAGCGCGGCGCCGCTGGACCTGCAGTTCGACACCTTCCACCCCCAGGGCATGCTCCGGGTCGGCGACCGCTACTACATGTCGTCCGTGGAGATCATCAAGGCGACCACTCCTTGTAACCCCGCCTGCGGCGGCTACGACCGCACTCCCGGCGAGGGCATGGGGCACCTGTTCGAGTTCGACCTCGCGGGCAACCTGCTGCGCGACCTCAAGCTGAAGGACGGCGACGCCTACCACCCCGGCGGCATCGACTACGACGGCCGGTACCTGTGGGTGCCGGTCGCCGAGTACCGCCCGAACAGCAAGGCGGTCGTCTACAAGGTGGACCCGGCCACGTTCAGGGCCTCCGCGGTGATGCACGTCGACGACCACATCGGCGGCATCGTGCACGACCTGAAGAACAAGCGCCTGGTCGGCGTGAGCTGGGGCTCGCGCACGTTCTACACCTGGAACATGGACGGTCGGCTCAAGCGGACGGCGAAGAACCCCGAGCAGTTCACCGACTTCCAGGACTGCGACTACCTCGCCGAGGGCAAGGCCGCCTGCACCGGTGTCGCGAGCCTGAACGTCGGCGGCCAGTCGTTCCAGCTCGGCGCGGTCTCGCTGCTCGACCTGGACTCGCTCACCGCGATCAACACCATCCCGGTGACCGCGCTCAGCGCGGCCGGGAACTCGATCACCCGCAACCCGACCTGGCTCCAGGCGAACGGGAACGCGCTCCAGCTGTTCTCCGTCCCCGACGACGGCAAGTCCACGCTGCTCACCTACACCACCCCCGCCCTCTCCTAACAGCCGGGCGACGGGCGGGCGGAAGACGAGGGCGCGGGGGACGGCTGCGCGGGCGACGGGGCGGGACCTGGGGCGGTCGAGTGCCCCAGGCCCGCCTGGCGGGCGCGGACGATGGCCTCGGCGCGGTCGGCGACCTGGAGCTTGGCGAAGATCGCCGAGATGTGGTTGCTGACGGTCTTGGGGCTGATGGTCAGACGCCGCGCGATGTCGGCGTTGGCCCGGCCGGCGGCGATGAGATCGAGGACCTCGCGCTCGCGGCCGGTCAGATCGGGGAAAGGCTCGTCGGCCGGGACGGCGTGGGCTCCACCGGCGAAGAAGGCGATGATCCGGCGCGCCACGGTCGGGCCGAAGATGGCCTCCCCGGCGGCGACCGACCGGATCGCACGGACGATCTCGTCCTGCTGGGCGCCCTTGACGAGGTAGCCGGAGGCGCCGGCGCGCATGGCGGCGAACACCGACTCGTCGTCCTCGAACATGGTCAGAACGAGGACCCGGGTCCCGGGCACGGACCGCAGGATCGCACGGGTCGCGTCCACGCCGTTGGCGCCGGGCATGTGCAGGTCCATGATGACGACGTCGGGACGTGCGAGCTGGGCCTCCCGGTGTGCTTCGTCGCCGTCGGCGGCCTCGCCCACGACCTCGACATCGCCCAGCGACGCGATCAGGGCGCGAAGCCCCTCGCGCATCATCGGATGGTCGTCGACGATGAGGACCCGGATCGGGTCGGGCGCGGTCATCTACCCTCCAGCGGCAGCAAGGCGTGGACGCGTCCGCCTTGGTCGGTGGGCCCCGCGGTGAGCGTGCCGCCCAGCTCCGCCGCTCGTTCGCGCATGGAGCGCAGTCCGACGCCGTGCCGCCAGGGGGCGCGCCCGGACCCGTTGTCGGTGATCTCCAGGTGCAGCGCGCTGTCCATCCGCAACGTCACCTGGCAGGACGCGGCGTCGCCGTGGCGCAGCGTGTTGGTGACCGCCTCGGTCGCGATCCGGTACGCAGCGACCTCCACCGCCGCGGGCAGCGACGGCAGCGGGTCCGGAGCGTCGACGGTGACGGCGAACGGGGTGGCCTCGCGCCGCCACGACTGCTCGGCCCGCTGCCGCAGCGCAGCGACCAGGCCCAGCTCGTCGAGGTCGGGCGGGCGCAGGTCGTAGACCAGGCGGCGGATGTCGGCGATGGCGCTGGACAGGTCGGCGCGCAGGTCAAGCAGCAACTGGGACGTCCGCGGCGGATCGCTCGCCTGCAGGTTGTGCGCGGCGTCGGCTTTGAGCGTCACCGCGGTCAGCGCCGTGCCGAGGCCGTCGTGCAGATCGCGGCGTAGCCGGCGGCGCTCCTCCTCCCGGGCGGCGACGATCCGCGTACGGGACTCGCGTAGCTGCTCCGAGAGGCGCACGGCCTGCAGCGCGAGACCGATCGGGGCGGCCAGCAGGTTCAACGCCCGGCCGTCGGCGGCGGACAGGCGCGACTCGCCGGTGCGCAGACCGACCAGCAGATCCGCGGGAGGCCCGTCCGCGACCTCCAGGGCCACGGTGTGGCGCACTTCGGGACGCTCGCCGTAGGTGGCGATGAGCCTGCCGTCGGCGCTGACCGCCGCGTACGGCAAGCGCAACGCCTCGCACACCGCGCGCAGCACGCCGTCCAGGCCCGTGCCCAGGCGCACCCCGACCTGCGCCGCCGCCTGCGCCGGGTCGTGGCGCCGGCCGTACATCAGGCGATCCACCAGCGCCTGCAGCGCCGAGCGGGCCGGGGCGAACGCCACCGCGATCACCCCCGTCGCCACCAGCGAGTCGACGGACAGGCGGTCGCGCGCCAGCGCGCCGAGGCCCGCCACGATGCCCAGGTACAGGCCGATGCCGCCTAAGGTGAGCAGGCCGTAGACCAGGGACCGGTTGACGATCAGTCGGATGTCGTACAGCCGGTGCCGCACGATCGCGACCGTCGCGGCGGCGGGGATCAGCGGCAGCGTCAGCAGGAACAGGATCGGCCCCTCGGTGGTGACGATCCGCTGCGCGTTCAGGACGACGAAGACGCCCACCGCCCACAGGAGCCACAGAACCTGGAGCCGCTGCTCCCCCCGGGAACGGTAGGCCCGCAACCCGAGCGCGACGAGCGCGGCCAGCAGCACCAGCAGGTCGGCGCCGACGAACACCGGCACCAGCGCCCCCACGACGCGACCCGCGGCCTCCGGCAGCAGCGGGCTCCGGTCGGCGATCGGCTCGCCGTTGATCGCCCCCGGGGCGAGCGTCAACGTCGGGGTCAGCGCGAGCAGCGCGACCGTCGCGACGGCCACCGGCCGCCACCGGGGGGACAGCGGCCGCCCGTCCGGGAACAGCTGCAGGATCAGCGGCAGGCACACGCAAACGGCCGGAAGCCACACCGAGATGCCCACGACGTCGACCGCCCGCTCCCACGCCGGCGACAGCGCGAACACGCCCGACAGCGCACCCAGGCAGGCCACGCTCACCGCGTAGCAGGCGCCGTACGCGACGAACAGCGACCCGATGCGGTGCCGCGGCCGATGAGTCAGCACGATGGCGCCGAACGCGGTGAACGTCACCGCCATCGCACTGTTGGTCAGCAGGTACGACTCGGCCGCGTCCCCCACGGTGTAGCCGCCCGCCAGCCACGACACCCAGGCCCCAATGATCATCACCAGCACGAGGGCGAACACGACCACCGGCCAGACCCGCCCGGCTGAGTCGCCCTTCCGCCCGGCCCGCCCGGCCCGCCCGGTCAAGGTGCGCTCTGTCCCGGCTCCTTCGGCCGAGGGGTGTTCAGGCTCGGCCCCCTTGACTGACATGTGCTCATCATCAGGCACCACCACCCCGGCGGTCATGGGTGCGCACTCCCATACCGCCTAGGAGCGGCGGGAACGAGATGGGACCCCACCCTCGCGACGCCGGGGCTCCGCCACGTCCACCCTCTGACCTGACGGCACCACGGCGGCGCCTCGGACGACGCCATGACGCACGGCGCCGCGACGGCGAACCCGGACGACGCTCCACGACGCCCCACGACGCCACCAAGACGCGCCTCGGACGAGGCGGCGGACCCCGGCACGCACCTCGGAGGACGACATGAGAACCCCTGACACGGCGACGGCCGTCGACAGCCCGCGAGCCACCGGGCCGCTGCGGGACGTGCGCGGCTTCTGGCGCATCCTGCTCGCGGTCATCGCGCCGCTGCCCATGCTCGCCAAGGGCATCTACTACCTGCTCAGCCCGATCGAGGGCGGCGCCGCGTTCAAGGACGCCGTGGCCGCGTTCACGACCCGTCAGCAGCTCGCCGGCTCCCTGGTATGGCTCGACGTCGTGTTCGTCGCCGGGCTCGTCCCTGCCACCTTCGCGGTCGCCTGGGTGGCGCGGCGAGGCGCGCCGCGACTCGCCACCGCGGGCGCGGTCGTCGCGCTGCTGGGCTTCCTGACCGGCGTCAGCCTGCTCGGCGGCGTGCTGACTCCCGCCTACGTCACTGTGCGGCACGGCCTCGACATCGCCGCGATGGCGAGGCTGGACGAGGCACTGAACGGCGAGCCGCTGATACTCGTGGCAGGCCTGCTGTTCATCGTGGGCGTCGTCTTCGGCCTCGGCCTGCTCGGAGCCGCGCTATGGCGCAGCCGGGCGGTGCCCGCATGGGCGGGCATCGCTCTCATGGCCGGAGGCATCACCCACCCGTTCGTCCCCACCACCATCGGCCAAGGGGTCGGCCTCCTGATCGCCGCCGTCGGCTTCGCCGGCGCGAGCATCGTGCTCGTGCGCATGTCCAACGACGCGTTCGACCTCCCGGCCGTACGCGCGTCCGCGAAAGCGTGACGCGACCACCCGCGCAGCGACCGCGACGGCTCCCGGCCGGGCGGTCGGCGGTGACCGCCGACCGCCCGGCCTCGTGGTCGGCAGTGACCGCCGGCCGCCGACCGCCGGCCGCGTGGTCGGCGGTCGCCGCCGATGATGCCTCAGCGTGCGGTGAGCGCGGTCGCGATGGTGCCGTACATGGTCGACTTGATGCCGCCGAGCGTGGCGCGGTCCTTGCCCACCAGCGGCCGGACCCGTTCGATCGCGGCCTGGACCAGGGCGGCCTCGTCGGCGACGTCGTCGACCAGGCCGAGAGCACGGGCCTCCACCCCGCCGAAGCGCTTCCCGGTGGTCATCGAGGCGACCGCGGCGGCGGGGGTCAGCTTCCCCTGGACGAGCGCGGCCATGCCGGGGGCGAAGGGAAGCGGGATGTCGATCTCCGGGAAGCAGAAGTAGCCGCGATCGGCCCGCATGATCCGGAAGTCGTGCGCCAGCGCGAGCATCGCCCCCGCCCCGAACGCGTGCCCGTTGACCGCGGCGATCGTCGGGACGGGCAGGGTGAGCACCCTGGCCAGCAGCGCCTGCACGTCGGCGACATAGGGAACGAGCTGGTCGCCGTGGCCGGCGAGCCAGTCCAGGTCGAGCCCGTTGGAGAAGAACTTCCCCCGTCCGGCGGTGACCAGCGCCGCCGGCCCCGGGTGGTCGACGACGGAGTCGAGCAGGGAGTGGACGTTCTTCAGCCAGTCCGGCGAGAGGCGGTTCTCCTCGTCGCCCAGGTCCAGCACGAAGACGCCGTCATCCTGCCGCAGTTCAGGCATGGTCGATCCTCTCCGAAACGATTTCTACAGTGACAAGTCCCAGAACTATATTCTAGTCCGCTGGCGGGCATACGCCGATGCGGCCGTCGGGATGTGACCTGGCATGCCACGCGACTCGCTAGCCTTGGCCGCGATGAACCGTTTGACGACGTCGACAGGTGAGTTCGACCTCACCCGCTTCCCCGAGAACCCCCGCGACCCGCTGCGCGCGTGGGACGCCGCCGACGAATATCTGCTGCGGGCGCTCGAGGGGATCGACGGCGAGCCGACCGACCTGTCGGGCACCGTGGTCGTGCTGGGTGACCGGTGGGGTGCCCTGGTCACCGCGCTCGCCGATCACCGTCCCGTGCAGGTCACCGACTCCTTCCTCGCCCAGCAGGCGACCCTGGCGAACATGGGGCGCAACGGGGTCGCCGACGGCACGGTGCGGCTCCACACGACCAGGGACGCGCCTCCGGACCGCATCGACGTGCTGCTCGTCCGAGTGCCGAAGAGCCTCGCGCTCCTTGAGGACCAGCTACACCGCCTCGCGCCCCACGTGCACGCGGGCACCGTGGTCGTCGGCGCCGGGATGGTCACCGAGATCCACACCTCGACGCTGAAGCTGTTCGAACGCATCCTCGGGCCGACGAAGACGTCGCTGGCCGTGAAGAAGGCACGGCTCATCTTCTGCTCGCCCGATCCTGAGCTGCGCCGCGGCGACAACCCCTGGCCGCGGAGCTACGCGCTGCCCGAAGGCGTCGGAGCCGTCTCGAATCTGACCGTCACCAACCACGCGGGCATCTTCTGCGCCGACCGCCTCGACGTCGGCACCCGCTTCCTCCTGCGGAACCTGCCGCGGCGCCGCGGACCCGAACACGTCGTGGACCTGGGCTGCGGCAACGGGGTGATCGGACTCGCCGCGGCACTCGCCAACGGCGAAGCCCAGGTGACCTTCATCGACGAGTCCTACCAGGCGCTGGCGTCGGCGCAGGCCACGTTCCAGGCGAACGCGGACGCGAGCACCGCCGCGACGTTCCTCGCGGCCGACGGCATGGCCGGCGTGCCCGCGGCATCGGTGGACCTGGTGCTGAACAACCCGCCGTTCCACACGCACCGCGCGACGACCGACGAGACGGCCTGGCGCATGTTCAACGGCTCACGCTCCGCGCTCCGGCGCGGTGGCGAGCTGTGGGTCGTCGGCAACCGCCACCTCGGCTACCACGCCAAGCTGCGCCGCCTCTTCGGCAACTGCGAGGTCGCCGCCAGCGACCCCAAGTTCGTCGTCCTGAGAGCCGTCAAGCGCTGACGCCGGCACTCGCGTGCCCGGCGGCTCACGAGGGTGTCCGGCGACTTCCCGCGCGAGAATCACGGGATCCCCTATCGTCGGATCGACACGCTGGAGGCGTAGATGTCCGACCTATCTCCGTTACGCTCCGGTGAGCCCACCCGGTTCGGCGACTACAGAGTGCTCGGCCGCATCGGTCAGGGCGGACAGGGGACGGTGTACCTCGCCGAGTCGCCCGCGGGGGACCGGGTCGCGATCAAGGCCCTGCACGCGCACCACGCGATGGACCAGAACGCGGAGCGCCGGTTCCTGCGCGAGGTCGCCACCGCGCGGCGGGTGGCGACCTTCTCCACAGCACGGGTCATCGAGGTCGGTACGGCGGATCACCAGCCCTACATCGTCAGCGAGTACGTCCAGGGCGCCTCGCTGGAGCAACGGGTCCGGGAACGCGGGCCGCTCACCGGCGACGAACTGGTACGACTGGCGCTGGGCACGGCCGGCGCACTGGCCGCGATCCACCAGGCGGGCGTCGTGCACCGCGACTTCAAACCGAGCAACGTGCTGCTCGGCCCCGACGGCCCGCGCGTGATCGATTTCGGCATCGCCCGCGCCCTGGACTCCCTCACGGCCACCGGCAGCGGCGTCGCCGGCACCCCGACGTACATGGCGCCCGAGCAGATCGCCGGCGAGCAGGTCGGCCCGCCGGCGGACGTGTTCGGGTGGGCGGTGACCATGGTGTTCGCGGCCACCGGCCGCCGTGCCTTCGGCGGTACCAGCGTGCCGGCCGTCCTGCACGCCGTCCTCACCGCCGAACCCGACCTCAGCGAGGTGCCAGAGTCGCTGCGTTCGCTGCTCGGCCGATGCCTGGTCAAGAATCCGCAGGCCAGGCCCACGGCCGCCGAGATCATGCTCCAGTTGGTGGGGCACGGCGCCGCCCGGCCGCCCGGGCCGGCGACCAGCGAGCCGGCCCCAGCACCGTCCTCCGCCGCCTCCGCCGCCTCCGCCGCCTCCGCTCCCGCCTCCGCCGCCTTGCCGGTTCCGGTGCACGGGACCGTGCCACGCGCGGCGGCGGCCGTCACCGCTGCGGGGACGACGGGCAGTGCACCCCGGACCGGCCGCTTCCGTCGTGTCGTGTCGCGCGCGACGGTCCCCCTGCTGAGCGTGCTGCTCGCTCTCGCGGTCACGGCCGGCATCTGGCTCTGGAACTCGTCCGGCAAACACCCCTCCACCTCTGCCGGTTCCCTCACCACTCCCTCCGGCCGATCCACCTCTTCCCCCGCCGTCGTGAACAAGCTGGACAAGGTCGGCGTCGCCCTGGACATCGGCGGCCGTGGTGATCTCTGGTTCAACGATTCGGCCGCACGGGGCCTCGAACGTGCCAAGAAGGAGCTCGGCGCGGGCGAGATCAAGGAACTGGCGGCCAGTGCCGGTGAGACGGAGGAGCAGAAGGCTCAACGGCTGCGAGCGCTCGCCCGGGGCGGACACAACCCGATCGTCGCGATCGGCTACCCCTACACCATGGCGGTCAAGAGCGTCGCGGCCGAGTTCCCGAGCACCACGTTCGCGATCGTCGACAGCGGAGAGAAGGCAGGAGACAACGTCTCGAACCTCGTCTTCGCCGAGCCGGAAGGCGGGTTCCTCGCCGGTGCGGCGGCGGCACTGGCGTCCGAAAGGGGGCGTGTGGGCTTCATCGGTGCGGTCAAGGACGGGGGCCCCATCGAAAGAGCCGCCGCGGGCTTCGCCGCGGGCGCCAGGTCGATCAAGCCGGACATCGAAGTCGACGTCAAGTATGTGACCCGCGCTCCTGATTTCAGCGGCTTCGACGACCCCGCCAAGGGCAAGCTCGTTGCGACGGGCATGTTCGGCGAGGGCGCCGACGTCGTCTTCCAGGCGGCGGGCGGCTCCAACCTCGGCGTCATGCAGGCAGCCAAGGCGGCCGACGGGCACGTCATCGGCGCCGAAGGCGACGAGGCCCGCACCGCGGACGACACATTGCGGGGCGTCGTGCTGACCTCGATCATCAAGCGGGTCGACACGGTCGTCTTCGACTACCTCAAAGACTTCTCCACCGGCTCCGCCAAACCCGGCCTCACCGTCTACGGCGTCAAGGCCCACGCCTTCGCCTACACCACCACCGGCAACCAGATCGACGACATCAAGACCCGCCTGGACGAGGTGCAACAGCGCATCGCCGACGGCCGGATCACCGTCCCGAGCTCGTGATCGGTCATGTCGATGGCCGACGCTCCGGGCATCAGTCCGCCATGACCTCCACCCAGTAGCGGCCGGCGCCGTCCCGATGGGCCCCGTGGATGTCGGTGGCGAGGTCGGGGAACGCCCGGTCGAAGTCCTCCAGCGCTCGCAAGTACGTCATCAGGGGTCCGTCGGCGGGCCCGGTCGCCTCGCCCGGCATCAGCATCGGGATGCCGGGCGGCGTGACCACAACCGTGGCGGCGGCGATCCGGCCCGATAGGTCGACGAGCGGGACGCGTTCGGTCCGGCCTCGGATCAACGCCTGGTAGCAGCCGGCCGGGGTCAGGACGGGCTCGGGCAAGGTGGTGAAGACCTGGTCGAGCAGCTTGCCCGCACCGGAGTCGCGCAGCTTGTCGTGGGCTCGCGCGCAGAACCGCCGCAGCGAGATCGCGGGCGGCCCGAAGCCCGGCAGTACCTCGGCGAGGGGCAGGTCGTCGTCGTAGGCCTTCTTGAAGTCGGTGAGCGCGTCGAGCAGTGTGCCCCATTTGCCCTTGGTGATGCCCATCGAGAACAGCACCAGCAAGGTGTGGTCGCCCGTCTTCTCGACCACGATGCCGCGCCGCTCCAGGTAGGCGGCCACGATGCGGGCCGGAATGCCCCACTCGAGAGTCCCCGCGGCGGCGTCCGCGCCGGGGCAGGTGATCGTCACCTTGACCGGGTCCAGCAGGCAGTACCCCTCGGCGAGCCCGTCGAACCCGTGCCAGGCGGCGCCGGGCTCCAGCGTCCAGCATGCGGGCTCGGCGCACAGCAACGCCAGGTCCGCCTGCGCGAACGGGACGGTCTGGCCGGTGTGCGGGTCGGTGACCGAGGGGGGCTGCCAGACGCCGAAGAACCACTCCGGTCGCCGGCCGTCGTCGCGGATGCGGGCGGCAAGTCGCACCATGGCCTGCCGGAAGCGGACCGCCTCGACGATCGCCTCCTCGGTCAGGAACCGCCCGGACGGGCCGTCCATCATCGCCGCCGCCACGTCCAGCGAGGCGATCATCGGGTACAGCGGCGAGGTGGAGGCGTGCATGAGGTAGGTCTCGTTGAACCGGGCGTAGTCCACCGGCGCTCGCCCGGCGGGGCGCACGTGCAGCATCGCCGACTGCGAGAGCGCCGCCAGGAGCTTGTGCGTGGACTGGGTGGCGAACACCGTCGGACGGTCCGGGCCCGGCAGCGTGCGCTCGTCGACCGCCATGCCGTACCGGCGGTCGTAAAGCGGATGAAACCGGCCATAGGCGAACCACGCCTCGTCGAAGTGCAGCCGTGGGACGCTGGCGCCCAGCAACTCGCCGACCCGCACCGTGTCGTAGCACAGCCCGTCGTACGTCGAGTTCGTGATCGCCGCGTAGGTGGGCTCGCCGGCGACGAGGGGATGGCCGGACAGGAGCTCGCGCACCGCGCCCGCCTCCAGCGCGGCCGGCGGGATAGGCCCCGCCAACCCGAGCCCGTTGCGCTCGGGCACCAGATAGACGGGACGGGCGCCGCTGATGGTGAGCGCGTGCTGGATCGACTTGTGGCAGTTGCGGTCGATCAGCACCGTGTCGTCATAGGCGACCGCGTGATGTCCGACGATGCGGTTCGCGGTGGAGTTGCCGTTGACCACGAAGAACGTGCGGTCGGCGCCGAACACGCGGGCGGCGTTGCGCTCGGCGTCCCCGATCGGGCCGGTGTGCTCCAGGGGCGAGCCCAGCTCCGGGACGGAGATGGACAGGTCGGTGCGCAGCAGCCGCTCACCGTAGAAGTCGAAGAAGGCCCGCCCTACCGGCGACTTCAGGAACGCCACGCCCCCGGCGTGCGCGGGGGTGTGCCAGGAGTAACGATGGTTGTCCTCCAGGCGGCGCAGCGCGCCGAAGAACGGCGGAAGGATCTTCTCGGCGTACTGGTCGGCCGCGTGCGCGATGCGCCCGGCGATGAAGTGCGGAGTGTCCTCAAGCGGGAAGACGTAGCCGTGGATCACCTCGTACACCCACAGTGGAAGCTCCTGCTCCGACGTCATCAGGAACACCGGCAGGCCCCGGAACCGCTTCCCGGTGGCCCCCAGGAGCTCCTCGGCTCCCGGCGCGTCCCAGGCCGCGAGCACCGCCGTGAGCGACGCGTCCGAGCCGATCACCGCCAGCGCGTCCTCGGCCCGATGGGTCCAGCGCACCTGGAACCCGAGCTCGTCCATCGACGCGCACACCCGCCGAAGCTGCTCGGCGAGCGCCGTATCGGCATCGGCCCGCTCCGCGACCGCGGCAAGGACAGTTCGCTCCATACGCCACTCCATGATCGGGGAATCACCACTTCTCCCGACCACCATCACCCACCGTCACTAATGGTAGACGTGTGGTTACCGAATCGACATCGAACGTGCGGCGCCCGGAGACCACACCCAGGGTCGCTTGAGGGGCCGAGTAGGCGGCGAAGCGGCTCAGCTCCGCCCACTCGAAGTCCCGAGCGAAGATCTCACTGGGCTTGTCTACGCGTGCCTCCCCATGAATGGCTCTGGCTACCACACCCGCGGTTGTACAACCGGAACGGTCGTGTCGGCAGGCCATCCTTGTACTTGTCTGACCACCCACGAGGTCGCTCGAGCGGACACCGCACGCGCGTAGGCGATTCCACGCCCGGAAAGCGGGTGATCCCCTATTGTCGGACCGACACGCTGGAGGGGTGGATGTCCGACCTGTCCCCGTTACGCGCCGGTGAGCCGGGCCGGTTCGGCGACTACAGAGTGCTCGGCCGCATCGGTCAGGGCGGACAGGGCGCGGTGTACTTGGCCGAGTCGCCCGCGGGGGACCGGGTCGCCATCAAGGTCCTGCACCCGCACCACGCGATGGACCAGAACGCCGAGCAGAGGTTCCTGCGCGAGGTCGCCACCGCGCGGCGGGTGGCGACCTTCTCCACCGCCCGCGTCATCGAGGTCGGTACGGCGAACCACCAGCCGTACATCGTCAGCGAGTACGTCCAGGGCGTCTCGCTGGAGCAGCGGATCCGGGAACGTGGGCCGCTCACCGGGGACGAGCTGGTACGGCTGGCGCTGGGCACGGCCGGCGCGCTGGCCGCGATCCATCAGGCGGGCGTCGTGCACCGCGACTTCAAACCGAGCAACGTGCTGCTCGGCCCCGACGGGCCGCGCGTGATCGACTTCGGCATCGCTCGCGCCCTGGACTCGGTCACGGTCACCGGCAGCGGCGTCGCCGGCACTCCGAGGTACATGGCGCCCGAACAGATCGCCGACGAGCAGGTCGGCCCACCGGCCGACGTGTTCGCCTGGGCGGTGACCATGGTCTTCGCGGCCACCGGCCGCCGTGCCTTCGGCGGTACCAGCGTGCCGGCCGTCCTGCACGCCGTCCTCACCGCCGAACCCGACCTCACCGAGCTGCCAGACTCGCTGCGTCCTCTGCTCGGCCGATGCCTCGCCAAGAATCCGCAGGCCAGGCCCACGGCAGCCGAGATCATGCTCCAATTGGTCGGCCACGGCGCGGCCCCGCCGCCGGGCGTCACAGCCGGCGGCTCGCCCTCCACCGCCGCCGCCGCATCACCGGTCTCGCCGCCTTCGTCGCAGGTGACGGTAGCGACGGCGGGGACCACGGTCGGTCCACCCCAGACCGGACGTCACCGCCGCGTGAGGCCCCGCGCGATGATCCCCTTGCTGAGTGTGCCGCTCGCCCTCGCGGTCATGGCCGGCATCTGGCTGTGGACGTCGCCCGGCGGCCACCCCGTCGACTCCGCCGGTCTCTCCAGCACTCCCTCTGCCTCCCCCCGGGCCACCGCCTCCTCTTCCGCCATCGCCGCCGTCGCCGGCAAGCTGGACAAGGTCGGCATCGCCCTGGACATCGGCGGCCGGGGTGACATGTGGTTCAACGACTCGGCCGTCCAGGGCATCGAACGCGCCAAGCGGGAACTCGGCGCACGCGAGGTCAAGGAACTGGCGGCGAAGGCCGGTGAGGCGGAGGAGCGGAAGGCACAGCGACTGAGAGGACTCGCCAAGAGCGGGCACAACCCGATCATCGCCATCGGCTACGCCTACTCCGAGGCGGTCAAAGCCGTCGCGACCGAGTTCCCCGACACCACGTTCGCGATCGTCGACAGCGAGGAGGTGAAGGGAGGCAACATCTCCAACCTGGTCTTCGCCGAGCAGGAAGGCGGCTTCCTCGCCGGTGTGGCGGCAGCCCTGAAGTCGAAGAACGGGCACGTGGGCTTCGTCGGAGCGGTCAATGACGAGGGACCGATCGAACGGGCCGCCGCAGGCTTCGTCGCGGGCGCCCGGTCGGTCAAGCCGGACATCGAGATCGACGTGAAGTACGTGACCCGCTACCCGGACTTCGGCGGCTTCAACGACCCCGACCAAGGCCAGGCCGTCGCGGCCGGCCTGTTCCGCGCGCAGGCCGATGTGCTCTTCCAGGCGGCGGGCGACTCCAACCCCGGTGTCATGCGAGCCGCCGAGGCGGCCGGCGGGCACGTCATCGGCGCCGAGGGTGACGAGGCCAACACTGCGGACGGCGCGATGCGCGATGTCGTCCTCACCTCGATCATCAAGCGGGTCGACATGGTCGTCTTCGACTACCTCGAAGACTTCTCCACCGGCTCCGCCAAGCCCGGCCGCATCGTCTACGGCATCAAGGACCACGGCTTCGCCTACACCACGACCGGCGACCAGATCAGCGACATCACGGCCCGCCTGGACGAGGTGGAACAGGAGATCGCCAACGGTCAGATCGACGTCCCGAAGCAATGATCGGACACATCGACCTTTATGACCGCGACGCACCTCCCGACGGCACGTCCGGCCTGGCGTGCGGAAGCGAGCCACGCGGACGCGGCCACATCTAGCAGCACCGATCGCCGATGACGGCGGCCTTCGCTGGGTCATGCCGGGAGAGCGTTTATCAGATAATCTGATTCCATGAAGGTGATGACGGCAACCGAGGCATCTCGGAGCTTCGCGGCGGTTCTCGACGAGGCCGAGCGAGGCGAGACAATCGTGGTGACCCGGGGCGGAAAGCAAATCGCGGTCATCGGCCCCGCACCAACGGCGCCTGGGCGTATGGTCAAGGCGTTTCTCGCCAGAAGCGCGGGAACACTGGACGCCGACTTCGCCTCTGATGTCGCGGCGGCCCGGGAAGCGGTCGATGACGAGATGAGGAGCCTATGGCCCGACGCCTGATCCTCGACACAGGTGTGCTCATCGCCGCGGAGCGAGGCAGGGTTTCGGTGGATACGGTGATCGGCGACGCCGACGACGTGGCGATCGCGGCGATAACCGTGGCGGAGTTGCTCGTCGGCGTGGAGATGGCCGATACGGCACGCCGCCCCAACCGGCAGGCGTTCGTGGACGATGTCCTCGCCTTGATCCCGGTCGAGGAGTACAGCACGGATGTGGCACGGGTTCATGCCCGCCTCATGGCGCACGTCCGGCGGGTGGGAAAGACGCGTGGAGCATATGATCTGCTGATCGCCGCGACGGCTGCGGCGACTGCCAGAACCGTCATCACAATGGACTCCTCCGCCGCATTCGATGATCTACCGGGGGTGCGGGCACAAGTCGTCCCGCACTGAACGACCTCGGTGGCTGTTGGCCGGTCACACGTCCGATAGCCGCCCGCTCTCACCTCGGCAGATCGGACGGACTCTAGCGGTCATGCTCTGCCGGGCGGCGTCCCCAGGCTGAGATCAGCAGTGCAAGTGTCAGGTCGAGTTCGCCAGCGTGGATGGCGGCCAAGTGCGCGTCGATCTCGGTGTCGTCGGCCAGGCCGGCCGCGTGCAACTCGCCGCGCACGTGCCGGATGGTCGCCGCCTCCAGCCGGTCGCAGGCCAGCTCGCCGACCGGGAAAGAGCCCGCCGCGGCGACATCCACCAGGCCCGCCTCACGCAACGCCCGCGGCAGTGTCCGGCCGTAGCGCAGGTCCGCCCCGCGGCGCGTCAGCAGCTCCCGGACCGCGTCGCGCAGCCGGTTGGCCCGCCGCTGCGCCGGGCCGCCGTCGTCCAGGCATGCCAGTGGCTGCAGAGCGGTATCGGCTGGTAGTCGAGTGGTTACCAAATCGACGCCGATCGTGCTCCAATGACAACAGAAGCCCTATCGGGTGCGGTCGTCGGACAGGGCAGGGACCTTCCGTGGTGCCGCCGAGGAGACTTGCGGATCAGGAGACTCGGAAGCCGGTGCTCCAGGGGTGATGGGTCAGAGCATCACTGACCGCCTCGTGTGCCTCATATACCTGTGTAAAGCCGGCCCATGTCGACAAGTTGAACGGTGGGGTCGTGCTGCGCCGCGGCGCGGAGGTCGTCGCTGAAGCCGGCGCCGCTGAACAGGAGCAGCCGTGTGCGCTCGGCGTCGACGCCTTCGCGGGCGCGGAGCAGGTCGCGGATCTGGTCGAGCCGACGCAGATGGCCGAGACCCATGATGTCGTTCCATTTGCACTCACCGATGGCGAGGAGTCGCTCGCGGCCGGTCTCGTCCTGGCCGAATGCCGCGATGTCGACCTCGTGAGCGGTCCGGCCGGCCGGGTCGGGGACGGTACCGCTCGCCACGTTCGAGGCGAGGCCGCCCAGGGTGCCGGAGTCGCAGTACCAGCGGGTCCACTCGCGGCAGATGCGCTCGAAGTGAGGCCCGACGACCTTGCTGCGAAAGGTGGGCTGCAGGCGGCGCCAGACGTCCGCCGCGCGGCCGGGGCGTTCCAGATCGCCCCAGGCGGGTCGCATGACGGCATGGTAGAAGGCGAGAAGGGGCTCGGCGATCCGGTAGGCGGAGCGGTTGCGGCGGAAGGCGTCCTGCTCATGGGTGATCATGCCAACGTCCTGGAGGACGGCGAGCGGGTGAGCCAGGTCCGTCGACTTGCGGCCGAGGTAGGAGGCGATGCCGCCACGGTTGTGATTGCCGTCGGCGATCGCGGCCAGCACGGAGTGATAGAGGGCGATGTCGTGAAGCTCGGGTTCTTCGGCGAGCAGATAGCGGCCTTCACGGAAGAGCGGCCGGCCGGGGTTGAGGACGGCACGGACGATCCAGGAGTCGAAGTCGTCGGCATCGGCGGGCGTGTCACCCTGAGTGAACTCACGGCGGTAGGCGGGAGTGCCGCCCACGACGGCATTGGTCAGCGCGGCGGTGCGTGGGTCGGCGATCTCCCAGAACTGGGCGGCGAGGCGGAAGTCGAGAGTGGGCACGACCAGTTCAAGCCCGGCGCGTCCGCGCAGCGGGGCGTTGCCGGACAGGATGCGTCCCATGAAGGAAAGGGCGGACCCGCACAGCAGCAGGCGGACGGGAGTGTTGCCGCGCTGGGCGGTGGGATCCAGAGCGCGTTGGATGATGGAGGGCAGGGCGGGCGAGGCCTTGGCGAGGAACGGAAACTCATCAATGACCGCGACGGTCGGCCCAGCGGTGGCGATGCGCAGGAGCCGAGCGATGGCGTCGTCCCAGCTGGCGAAACGGAACGGGACGGGCTCACCGACGTACGCCGCCAGCGCATCGCCGAACTGCCGCAGCGCGTCAGCTTCGGTGGTCTCGGTACCGGTGAACATGAACCCGCCGGTCGCATTGGTGAGCGCGTCGAGCAAGAAGGTCTTCCCCTGTCGGCGACGCCCGGAGACCACCCCAAGGGTCGCCTGGGAGGCCGAGTAGGTGGCGAACCGACTCAGCTCCGCCCACTCGAAGTCTCGGGCGAACATCTCACTGGGCTTGTCCACGCACTACACCCCTCCACTATGTATAACCCCAGCTACTATAGCTGGACTTATACAAGGGGACGTGCCGGTGCTCGATTACCGACTGCGGAGGAGTCCCAGACCGCTTCGGCCATGACGCCAACCCGCCGTTCCTCGTAGAGGGCCTTGATCGGCGCTCGCGACCGACCGCCAGTCGGGGCGCCTCGACCATCACCATGGCCGCCTACCCCTCTCCGGAGTCACCTTCCGCGCCGCTCTCAGGGTCGCGTGGCCACGATTCTCCGTTATCTCTTTGTTACCAAACGAACGCAGCATAGCCGTCATCCGGCCTAGTCCAGAGCTTGAGAAGCCATGGCCTGGCGATGCGGACGAGACTCGCCAGGGCCGCCCTCTGGCCGCTCCGTCAAGGGCTATACGGCGCTGCAGCCGCCCAAGATGCGCACCTTGATCAGCCTTGAGCAGGCTGTTTCCTTGACGTGGGGTGAAGGCGGATTTGTCCGGTCATGCCCCTGACCTGCGTAAATCTGATTGTTGTCGAAATCTGTTGGCTATGTGGCTATGGGAGACCTTTGGTTCAGCTTGTGGCAAGTGGTGGCTTCGTCTAAGATCCTCCCAGGCCCAAGGTGTTGAGCGTAGACGCAGGGCGGCATTCCGCTGAGTATCCGTCCTGAGAGGTCATCAGACATGAACCTCAAAACCTGGAAGCTTTGGGGTCCTCTCATGGCGGCAGGAATGAATGTCGCTGTGAACCTCGCTACCGAGTGGAAGCACAACACGTGGGCATGGGCTGCTGTGCTTGCCCTGGTATTGCTGGGAGTGGTGCTTGGTCCTGTGAGTGACCAGCATGGACGGCGGCGTGAGGTAAGTCGTCGAGGGCAACACGTTCCGCCGGTTCTGCACTGGGAAGAGCAGAACGGTGACATCCGTAGGACGGTGTCCACCACTAGCGTCAAGGTCGCGACTGAGTTCCTCAAGCGTGTACCGCCCCCGCTGGACTCGTCTACGGTCCCTCGCCCGCCCCAGCTCTAGTCGTCTCACTACGGAGGTTAGCCGCAATGGCCAAGTCTCGGTTCCAATACGTACTTCCAGAGCACCGTGTTGACTACGGCGTCGAGGTTGAAATCGATTCGCTGAAGATTGACGATGACGCGCAGCGAGGACTCAATTCTAAGCGCGCGAAGAACATCGCCGACGGCATGATCGTCGACGCTCTCGGCTCGATCGTTGTCTCTGAGCGTGAGGACGGCAACCGTTACGTCGTCGATGGCATGCATCGTACGGAAGCATGCAAGCTCAAAGGTCTCCGCACGATCAAGGCGGAGATCCACTATGGCCTCAACCAGCAGCAAGAGGCGACCCTCTTTCTCATCAAGAATCGAGAGTCGGCGAAGGTCAGCACGCTCGACGAGTACAAAGTCGGTCTGACCGCAGGGGACACCCTCTGTGTGAACGTTGACCGCGTACTCAAGCACCACAGTCTCGGTCTGGGGTCGAGCTCTACGAACAGTGTGGGTGCTGTCTCGGCCGTGTTGCGCATCGCAAGGCAGCACAGTCCGGAGATCCTGGATCGCACTCTGACCGTGGTTGAGGCGGCGTGGGGCAGGGACAAGGAGTCCTGGGATGGTGTGATCCTGGGTGGCGTAGCGATGTTCCTGGGGCGCCACGGTTCGGATGTCGACGATGACGAACTTGCGAAGAAGATGCTCAAGCGCGGATTGGCGGCGCGATGGCGCTCTGAGGCGTTGACGCGAGCGTCGAATGGCGGCTACAACAACAGCGGCACGGGGTCTCGCGAGAGTCAGTGCTACCAGATGGTGATCGAGGCCTGGAACAAAGGGCGAACCGCTGCGAACCGCATCGGAAGTTGATCCAAAATGCCGGCACAGCCAGGATGCGTGAGCGACAAGTATCGGTGACTATACGCACGTGATCTTGCAGGGGTGCAATCAATGCCGCAGTTGCATCCGTACTCTGCGTTACTCCTTCTCTGTGGCAAGACGAGGCGAACACGGACAGATGGCCAAGGTCAGAGAATTCTTCAAAGTCACCTCTCCCGCGCGGCCCCACCCGACGGAGGTTGAGTGCGGCTATCAGGTCATTCGCACAGTCGAGGGTCCAGTGCTTCAGCTCAGTACCTACGGATCGGACGGTCGAATGTCCGAGAAGAAGGTGAGTCAAACCTTGCAGCTCGATCGGAAGGGCGCTGCCGAACTTTTGACTATCATCCGAGACTCTTTCCCGGATTTGTAGACGCGCCTCTTCATCGACATCGAGAGTCGGAGCGTGCGCGGTGCCGAGCGGGGTGGCCTGCAGAGCTACGACGGGCTAAGAAGGTGCTGGGCATCAAGCGGCATCTGTTGGTCGATACCCTCGGCCTGGTCTTGGTCACCTGTGTCAGCCCTGCCAACGCCGGCGACGGTGAAAGTGTGATGGTGGTGCTGCTGTACCAGGCCGCCGGGCGATTTCCCCGGTCGGAGCACCTGCGGGCTGACCTGGGCTACTGCGGGAGTCGCTTCACCCTCTAGCCAGTCGCGTGCCCTTTGGGTCGTGCGTTCTCGCTATGCGTGCGTTCTCGCGCGAAACGCCTCGTAGCGTTCTTCTAGCAGCCCTCTGTTTGGGCGGTCGGAGCGTCGACGGGGGAGCGTAATCGGGAGACCGTTCATCTCCTGGATTCCATGCTTCAGCATCGGCCCATCGATCTCCTCAAGGATGTCGGTGCGTACTTCAATGATATGGTCCGGACGAATGCCCAGGATGTGCTGGTCGTATGCGGCATGATGAATCTTGCACAAAGCCAAGCCATTCGAAACCGCCGGGACGCCACGGGCATCTCGGTCAGGGATAATGTGAGCGGCGTCAAGGAGCGAGCGGTGCCGTAAGCGGCACATCGTACACG
The DNA here is from genome assembly GCF_042654065.1 of Sphaerisporangium dianthi. Classification (NCBI taxonomy): domain Bacteria; kingdom Bacillati; phylum Actinomycetota; class Actinomycetes; order Streptosporangiales; family Streptosporangiaceae; genus Sphaerisporangium; species Sphaerisporangium dianthi. Next base: position 393,961 of record NZ_JBHSFP010000002.1, read on the forward strand.
TGGTTTCGTACGCCTGGATTACCCGCTGCCGGAAGACTGGTTGATGTAGACGTTGCTTCGTTATCCGCTCGGCATATTGTCGTTCTATAAGACTCACTGATGCGTCGACGGTTAGATGTCGCTGGGCTTCATCCAGTGCGACCGAAACTTGGGACTGTTCCGCCTCGACTGAGATGATCCATACGGGAAAGAATGGCAGATAGAGCCCAGGTTTGATGCCGTAGAACCACATCAGTGGAACGCCGAGTTCAAACGCTCGCCGCAAGCCAACATTTGTGTAATGCTGCGGCTTGCCCTGAAACTTGTATCGCAGAAGTCCATCGGGTCCAACAGCATCGTCGTAAGGTGCGCGAGCGCCGTCGGATGTGTAAGTCGTTAGAATGGACAGCGCCGCAATCATGCCTTGCGGTTTCCGGATGCCGAGTTGGTTGTCGACCAGGGGAAACGTTCGACCTTCAAACTGGAAGCCCAGTAACTCGTCGCGGCGTACTACAGGGTCTTCGGGGGTGCAACGCTGACGAAGCCATGCCATCGCCGCTGCGCGTACCCGACTGTCTAGATCATCACCCTGCGACGTAATCACAACACTGTGTTCTATACCCATTGAGGGTACGTTCGCTAGGGGATCTCGAGTGGTAGGCGACAATTGGACGCGAGACTGCGGCTATGCAGGCGTCCCGTTTTCCACTCGTCACCGGCCTGCACGTTTGAGTTGTGGACACCACCAGCGAACTCGTCATGAGCTCGCCAGCGATGCCGCCACGACCGCCGGGCGAAATGGGAACGTCCGGACGTCGAGGGGCGATCCGTCCCGGAACGTTGAAGTTGGACTCACGTAGATCATCCGGCGGCGATCATGGCGCCACGGACCATGGATCTTTCCGGGCGGGTCTTCGCCTACGCAGCCAGGGGTGTGCGGCATAGGCTGAATCGAACGATCTACATGCCCGGCCCGCGAAGCATGTGGCGGATCGGTGAAGCAACCAGGCTAGATAGGTCGCCCTGTAGCGTCACGATGGGGGGAATCTGCTTTGCGACGTCATCTGAGGTTTGCCAGTCTCTGTTGCCCCCGACGAAGTGGTCGCTGATGAGGGAGATCGCCCAGTCAGTGGCGGAGCAGTGTCATCCGCCTGTACTACGCACACGGATGAGTCGAGGTCGCCGTGCGTTGATGGCCAGTCGAGTACGCAGGTCCGGACCTGTGTACTCACTTGATCTTCGCTAGAAAGGCGCTCCACTCCTGGTGATGCAAGATGAGGATGGGGCTGTCGGGGCACTTGGAATCGCGTACTGCGACGTGTGAGCCCGTTTGGGCGACCTCTACGCAGTTCTCTCCCTGGGCTGTGCTGTGGCTGCTCTTGCGCCAGTCGGCGCGTGACAAGTCGATGTCGTGCCGATTGATCATTCTTCGCTCCCGAATTCGGACTGGACCGATTGGATGAATCTGGCAGACTCCGCTGGGCCAAGGGCGATCGCCCGTAGGTGGTCGAACATCAGCGTATATCGTGCTATTTCTTCCGTCTCCTCCAGATACAGGGCTGTTGCTGCGGTCTCCAGGTAGATGATGGGGGCGAAGAACTGCGGTGTGGGAAAGTCGAGGATGACGAACGGACCGGACAGGCCGGGGTGGGCGCCGGCCGAGGTGCGGATGACCTGCATCGTCACTCGTGGGTGCTCGCTCATGTCGATGAGCCGTTGCAACTGTTCCCGCATCGTGTCGCTGCCGCCTACGGGACGCCGGATGGCCACCTCGTCGAGTACGACCCACAGTGCCGGGCCATCGCCATCTTCCGAGAGCAACCGCTGTCGTGCCACGCGTGCTTCGGTGCGTCGTCTGACCTCCTTGGACTCCATGACGAGTGCGGTACGCATCACTGCTCGGGCGTACGCCTCGGTTTGGAGGAGTCCCGGAATGACTTGTGGTTCGAAATTCTTGATCGTGGATGCTTGGGCTTCCAGGTCAAGGTAAGAGCCGGTGAGGACATCGCGGTACTCGGTCCACCAGCCCTTCTGTCGGCTGTGTCGGGCCAGAGCGAGGAGTGCCTCTCGACGTGCCCCGTGCACCTCGTAGAGGTCCAGCAGGTCCCGAAGGTCGCCAATGCTGATCCCGGAGCGGGCGCTCTCGACTCGCCACACCTTCGTCGCGTGCCAGTCGAGTTGATCGGCGATCTCTTCCCTAGAGAAACCGGCCGCCTCGCGCAGACGTTCCAACTCGGTGGCGAGTCTGCGATGCCGGATGGTGGGATTCGTCAGTTGCGGCATTTCTAACCCTTCTGCTGCGTGGGATGATTTGGCGCTATTTGGGGCGAGGGTGATATGGGCTGTGGTGAGCGCTCCTCACTCGAGACCGGTGTTATTTCGCAGAATTTTTTGGATTACGGTTGCACTGTAGTAACCGACCGGTCACTCTCGGTAGAGCTTGCCATCGGGCCTGCCGATAGCGCAGGGAAATCGAGGATGTGGAGGTGACTGGACGATGACCATGGGTCAGGCGGAGTCCGTGACGGAGCACATCGCGTTGGCGGAGGTGATCGGTGCGCCGAGTGGGTGGAGTCTTGTGCCGAATCCGCCGGTGACCGGGGAGGCGCTGCGGGTGCGTACCTTCCGGCGGGAGACCTTCCGGGCCACTGGGGACCAGGTGTCCTGCGCGCGGCAGGTTACGCAGCAGACGCTCCTAGATCACCCGGCCGCGGAGATCGCGGTCCTGCTGGTGTCCGAGCTGACATCGAACTCCATCCGGTACAGCGGATCGTCCTTCTTCACCCTGGCCATCGTCCGGACGTTCGCCGAAGACCTGCACATCAAGGTCATGGACGAGGGGAACAACGGCCTGCCGCGGTTGCTCCGTGACGATCAGGGCGCCGAGAGCGGACGCGGCATGCGGCTCGTCGATGCGCTGGCCAAGCAGTGGGGCATCACCCGGTGGCGCGGTGACGGCATGGCCGTGTGGTTCGACGTGGACGAGAAGCTGCCCGAGACGTGGGTCGACCTGCTGCTCGTCGGTGAGAGCTGAACGGAGGCGGCCGGATGTGTCACCTCAGCGATCGAGATCGCCAGGCGCTCCGCCTGGCCGCCGAGCTGCGCAGGCGTATGCAGGAGTGGCTGGGCCACAGGGGGATTCCCGCCTCCCCGGTCGTCTCGCCGTTCGTTGACGCGGCTGGAGATGCGAGCGTCCTGATCAGGGTGAACGCTCACACGGCGCTGGCAATGATCCTTGGGTTCGAGGAGCAGCGTCGCGGGGACGCCGGGACGCGTGACGTCCGGATCTGGCCGCCGAAGAACGCCGGTGGGCGTGTCGCTGGTGAATGGTGAGGGCCCGGTGCGTGCCGGGGAGGTCGAGCGGGATGGTCTGCGGGAGATGATCGAGGCCGCCGAGTTCCAGCATGACCGGGTGGACCGTACGGCGGTCGAGCCCAAGCGCGCACTCCTGCGGAGCGTCCCATCCGGCCGTGGCTCCGTCGTGCGAGACCGGGATTGTTGGCCCTGGCCTGAGCGAGGTCGTACGTCCTTGGTGGTGAGGTGCTCGGCCACGACCGGGTCACCGTAGATCGTCAGCTGCCCGTCCACGTCATCAGGCGTGAGCTCTCGCAGCGTGACATGGTGCGAGGCAATGGTGATCAAATGCATGGCCGGGAGATCCACAGGGACCAGTTGCGAGTTCGGCCGTTCATGCCGGCGATGGAACTGTGGCTGTTGCTGCCAGGTGGCCGTGATAGTCGGCTCGGTCTGAGATATCGGTGTTCAGGAGGCTGGGCGGTGCTCATGAGTCCTTCGCGCCGCTGCAAAGCTCGTGTGCATGCTCATAGCAGTTGATGAGAAACGGCCATGAATGGAATGCCCTACGGCCGCCGTTCTGGGCTGATTTGGGATTCTTGGGGATGTAGATCGCTGAAGCGGAATAATGGGCCCTTTGGTGCTCATTCCTCAGAAACGGATCATTCGGTAAGTTGATGATCTTTGGTCGCGATCTGTGGATATGATCTTTCTCTCGTGGTGCAACGCCTCTTGCCTTGAGGTTCGGCGCTGGGTGCGTGGCTGTGGCGTCTACATAGAGGAGGCAATGGTGCACTAATGTGTATTATGGCCTATCCTTCATTGGGGTTGACCTGGAAGTCTCGCGGAGTTACATTGAAATTTGTATTCTGATCTCTAGGGGGCTGCATGAGGCTCGAAATGCTCTATAAAGACCAGAACTCGGGAGCCAATGGCTGTCCGGCCATCTACTTGGCCGAAAATGGCCAGATCGTGGTTCAGGGGGCGGCGGTCGATCAGGACACGTTCGTCAATCTCGTCAATGTTCTTCCGGGTGAGATCGCTTTGCAGATCGCTCCCGAGGTGCTCCTTGGAGCCGTCGACAGGCTCCGGGCCAAGGGTGAGGCAAGCTAAGTGGGGCGAGTATTTCGCTCTCTGGACGATGCCGAGTTTAATCGTCTTTTTACTGAGTTCCGCTTCACGGCCTATCGCCTGGAGTCGCTTCAGGTCTATGACGTCTCCTATGAAAAGGCCGCGTTCGAGCTGTTCCTGAGCGGTCAGCGGCGTGGAGAATATCCTGGGATTGCTCAGTGGATCGATGAAACGATCACGCCTGCGCGTGATTCGGGCAAGCTTGTGCACCGCGTCCACGTGGTGGAGGAGCCCCTCTCCGACTACGTGCGGTTCGAGTGTGCATGGGCGTACGCGCACACGGTGTCGGCCGGCGAGGACGTGCGGTTCATTCCGGTCCCGTCAGGGGAGTGGCCAGAGGGTCTTCCGCGCTACGACTATTGGCTCTTCGACTCGTGCCTCCTTGTCGCCATGCACTATAGGGACAATGGCGAGTTCGAGGCCGCGGAAATCTTGGACGATCCGGAGAAGATCGTCCAAGCCAATTTCTGGCGAGACATGGCGGTGCGCCGGTCCATTTCGTTCGCCACGTTCGCGGCCAGGCACGACGGTGTGTTCTAGCTAAGGTGTGGCCGGCCGATGGAGATGCAGAACTCCAGCAATAATGAGTTCATCGGCGACGCTGGTGCTGTCGTACAGATTGGCACCATGCATGGCCCGATCAGTCTGACTTCTCCGAAGCAGGCATTGCCATTGCCCCGGCAGCTTCCTCTTCCGGTGGGCGGCTTCGTCAACCGGGTCGACAGCCTTGCGATCCTCGACCACAGCCTGACGACGGAAAGCGGTACGAGCGCGGTTTCGACCGTTACCGGAGCTCCAGGAGTCGGCAAGACGGCGCTGGTCGTCCATTGGGCCCATCGGGTGAGAGGGCGCTTTCCGGACGGAGATCTCTATATTGATCTGGGCGGGTTCGGGCCGGGTGCTCCGCTGAGTGCTGCCCAAGCTCTCGACGGCTTCCTGAGGGCGCTCAACGTCCCAAAGGAGAGCATCCCAGTAACGCTGGCGGAGCGTTCGGCGCTGTTCCGCTCGCTCGTAGACGGCAAGCGGATGCTCGTAGTTCTCGACAACGCCGATAACACCGCTACAGTCCGGCCGCTGCTTCCAGGGGCACCCGGATGCTTTGTCGTGATCACAAGTAGAAGTAGCCTGTCAGGGTTGGTTACAAGGGAAGGAGCGGCTCGTGTGACCCTGCGCCTGCTCAGTCCTGCTGAAGCCGTCACCCTGCTTGGGCAAGTGATCGGTACTGCTCGCGTCGCGTCGGAGCCTGAGGCCGCCGCACATATCGCCGCACTTTGTGGATATCTTCCGCTGGTGCTGCGCGTCGTGGCGGGGCGCGTGGTGGATCGGCCGGGGCTGGCGCTGGCGGACCTGGTCGCCGAACTCGAAGGGGAACAGCACAGGCTCGATTTCCTCACATCCGGCGATGAGGACGAACTCAGCGACGTGCGTGCGGCCTTCTCGTGGTCCTACCACGCGCTTTCGCCCGAATCGCAGGAGGCGTTCCGGCTGATCGGCGTCCATCCTGGGCAGGAGTTCAGTACGGAGGCCGCCATGGCGATGTTCGATTCGATCGATCAGCGCGCCACGCGGAGACTCCTGGACACATTGTCGTCTACGCACCTCCTGCAGGAGGTCTCTTCCGGTCGTTATCGCCTGCACGACCTGCTCAGGACCTACGCGCAGGAACGTCTGCGGGAAGAGACCAGTCCGCGGGACCGGACGCTGGCGGTCCGCCGGCTGCTGAGCTGGTATCTCCTGACGGCGGACGCTGGCCGTCGGGTGATCCTTCCCCACTCGCACGAGGTCGACACGGTTCCGGTGGAACGGTTCGTCATCCCTGCGTTCACTGACGCAGAGGCGGCCATGGCGTGGTTCGAGGTGGAGCGCCGCAACATTCTGCTCGCCCTGGAACAGGCCATGGACGCCGGCCAGTACGACATCGCATGGAAACTGCCCGTCGTCACCGATGGCTTCTTCGAGCTGCACTCCTATTGGGAGGACTGGGAGAACGTCCACCGCACCGGGGCCGAGGCTGCCCGCGTTCTGGGTGACCGATTGGGGGAGGCCTCGAATCTTTTCGCGCTGGGCGATGCGGACATGCGCGGCGACAGGCGGGAAAGCGCGATCGCCAACTACGAAAGCGCTGTCGCCTACGCCAGGGAGGCCGATGACGCGTGGCTTACCGGCTTCTCCCTCAGAGGGATCGGGATGGTCCAGGAGCAGATGGGCGATCGCGAGGAGGCGCGGGAGTACTTCGAAGCCGCTCTCGAAGTGTTCCGTGGCGGGGGAGTGCCGCGAGGGGAAGGCATGGCCCTGCTCAGCCTGGGCAACCTCGCGGCGGACCTCGGTCGGCTTGATGAGGCGGTGTCACTGGGGACCCGGGCGGTCGAGGTGTTCGCCGGGATCAACGACGAGTGGAGCCAAGCCTGGGGGACGCTTCCGCTCGCCAGAGCGCTCATGGAACTCGGCCAAGGCGCCGAGGCACGCGAGTCGCTGACGCGGGCGGCCAGGACATTCGGCCGATTCAAGGACCAGCGGAGTCTTGCCATGACCGTGGCGACGCTCGGCGACGTCCACCACCGCTTGGGCGATGCCACGGCCGCGCGTGACAGTTGGCTGAGCGCCGCCGAGTTGTATGCCTTCCTCGGGGAGAACGTCGAGGGAGAGCTACTGAGGGAGAAGGCCCGCGAAGGCGCATGAGCGAGATCGTCCTGAGGGCGAAGGATGAACTTCCCCAGGAGTGGTTCAATGCCATTTGCGCCATCCATGATGCTGTGTTCCTGCAGCCGCCTTTCGCGTGGACGTCGGACACTTCGCGCGAGAACGCGGAGGACCTATGTCGCCTGGCGAAGGAGCCGACCTTTGGCGTGGTCGTTGCCTGCCACGACCGAGACCTCATCGGTTACGCGTACGGCCATCGGCTGCCCGTCGACCACGGGTGGTGGCGTGCCATCGCACAACCGCTTCCACCCGAGTTCACCAGGGAATGGGACGGCAGAACGTTCACGCTCACCGGCCTTGCCGTCCTTCCTGGCCAGCGAGGTCGGAGCCTCGGCAAGAGGCTCATCGGCCGGCTGCTCGGCTCCCGGACGGAGGAACGCGCCGTGTTGTCGGTGCAGCCTGCCGCTGTGGCGACGCAGGGCTTCTACCGGCACCTCGGGTGGCGCCTGGTCGGCAGAAACGGCCCCTTCCCCGATATCACTCCGCCTCACTGGGACGTTTACGTCATGGATCGCCTACCTCGTCAAGAGCCTGCTTGCTGATCACCGACTCCGCACCCGATCTCCTATGCTTCTCCGCCTGCTTGGTCTTCCGGCGCCGGTTGCGGGGAGGCTGCGTCGGGGTGGGCGGCTATGAACTTTTCGAGGAGGTCGTCGGCGAGTTTGCCTCGGGCGGGGACCTCCAGGCCTTCCTTGCGTGCCCATTCGCGGACGTCGGTGAGGGTGTAGCCCTGCAGGCGGGGGGAGGTGTCGGCGGTTTTCTTGGGGCGCGTCGCCTGCTTGACCTCGCGGGAGCTCTCCAGGACCTGCTCGACGAACGCGAGGGCCTCGCTCAGCCGCTGCTGGTTGGCGTCGGACAGGTCGATGGCGAAGGTCCGGTTCAGCAGCGGGAACTCCCGCCTCGCCACGTCATCGCCCTCGGAGTGGTCGAGGTCGTCAACCAGTATTACCTTCTGCGCCACGTGCAGCCCTTTCCGGATGGATCAACGTCTTGTCTGAACCGTGGCATCATACTGGTGTTCGAGAAAAGATCGTGTGATTGACGCGTGTCGAAGGGCCACCGCATACCGGCCGGCACCGGAAGTCGCCGGCATCCACTGGCCGGCCCCGCATGGCTCACCAGGGTGCGGGTGTATCAAGGCGCTCTGGTGGTTCCGCAGGAGCAACCGAGGCGTTTCATCACGGTTGATGCAGCGACCCGTACGGTCGGGCGTATGAGCATCGAAGATCGGAAGGTTCGCGCTGCGGGGAAGCGCCCTCGTCGCGTTGGCCGGTGGCGTCGGGGCGAGGCGGACGTGCCAGGCCGGGCGTCCTGGTCCTGGACGCGTGGGCGGGTCCTCGCGGCGGTCGCGGTGCTGGTGGCCGGGCTGCTGGCGTTCCCGGGCGTCGTGCCCAATACCGTGGGCAATCTCGGTAGCCTGCTGGAGACCTTTCTGCCCTGGGGTGGCCTGGCCGTTCCCGTGCTGTTGGTCTTGGCGCTGCTGCGTCGCTCGGCCACTGCGATGGTGTCCCTGGTGCTGCCCGCAGCGGTCTGGACCGCACTCTTCGGCGAGCGGCTGTTACCCGCGGATCGGGGAACGGCTCACGACCTGACCGTGCTCCAGCACAACGTCAACGACGAGAATCCCGATCCCGAAGGAACCGCGCGAGCCCTGGCACATGCCGGAGCCGACCTCATCGCTTTGGAGGAGTTGACGCCTGACGCCCTGCCCGTCTACGAGGCCGCCCTCGCGCCCGGCCATCCCCACCACGCGGTCGTGGGCACTGTCGGACTCTGGTCCAGGTATCCCCTCGCGGACTCTCGGCCGGTGGACATCAGGCCCGTGGAGGTCACAGGAGACTGGAGCCGAGGGGTGCGGTCCACCGTGGAGACGCCATCCGGCGACGTGGCCGTGTACGTCGCTCACCTGCCCTCGGTCCGTATCCGACTGCCGGACGGCTTCGGTACCGGCCGGCGGGACGAGAGCGCTGCCGCACTGGGCGCGGCCGTCGCCGCGGAAGAGCTGGACAGGATCGTCCTGCTGGGCGACTTCAACAGCACCCTCGATGACCGAGGCCTGGACCCGATCACCTCCCGCATGACCCCGGCGGAGGAGGGTTTCGGCTTCAGCTGGCCCGCCGCCTTCCCCCTGGCCCGGATCGACCACGTCATGACCCGTGCGGCGACTCCCGTCACCACCTGGACCCTGCCCGCCACCGGCAGCGACCACCTGGCGGTCGCAGCCCGCATCAAGCTCTGACATTCACCGGCGATCGGGGACCACGGTCGTCTCGCGCCTTCCCGATGAGTGGCGAGCCGGCCGGGGGGAGTGAGGTGGAGTGGCCCGGCCGGCTCGGGGGTGGGGCGGAGTCAGTCGCCTTGGAGGTAGTGGCCGTCGTTGAAGTAGGTGAAGAGGTCGGCGTTGTGGGTGGCCAGGGCCTGGGGGTGGACGCGCCAGATTCCGTACGACTCGGCGTAGAGTTCGGTGCCGCTGTTCATTCTGGCCGTATAAGGGGTCAGGTCTATCTTGATTCCCTTGGCGTTGACGTACTTGGTGAATTCCTGCTCGCGGCCCGTCGTCTTCTTGCCGGCGCGGTAATACTTCGCTCGCCACAGGGCGGCGGGGCGCTGGACGGTGCAGAAGCGGAGAACCTCGTCGTGGAAGTCGAGCCAGGGGGCGTGCTTGAGCTCGGGCAGCCGCTCCTGCTCGATGGTGGTGAAGTTCTCGGCCTTGAGGCCCGCGGCCTTGGGGCCCTTGAGGGTGATGATCAGTTCGCCGATGAACTCCATGACATCGACCATGCTGCTCCACTCGCTGAGCAGCTTCTTGCGGATCGTCGTCGCGGCGCCCGCGCCACTGCCCTCCTTCATCGCCTGGAGGGCCTGGGCATAGTCGGGCATCTTGCCGCGCCATTCGCCGATGAGCTGGTCGGCGTTCGCGGCCTTGTTCGCCACGGCCTCGTACGCGGTCTTCGCGTCGTCCGTGACGCTCTCCCAGCGCTTGAGGTCCTTGAACTTCATGTTCGTCGCGGCGGTGATGTCGTCCTGCGGCAGGACGGCGGTGCGCTGGTGGACCGTCGGAGAGACGCTCGCCAGCACCCCTAGGGCGTTGGCACGCGAGTCGGCGCGGCGCACGGCGGTCTCGATGGCGTGGCCCACCTCGTGCAGGATGACCTCGAAGCTCGGCGGCCGGGCCGGGACGCCGTCGGTGCCGCCGAAGAAGCCGACGGCGTCGTTGACGAACGCCCGGTCCGCGACGTAGATGACCCCCCACCTGCCGGAGTTGGGGCCGACCATGTGGAAGAACTGCGCCTGGGTGTGGAAGTTCTCCTCGGCGAGCTCCGGCTTGTCGGCCAGGTTGGTGACGCGCTCCAGTTCGACGCCGACGAGGGCCTCGCGGTCGGTCGCGCTGGTGAGCGCGAGCGCGCGGCTCACCTTGAGGAGCTCGCCGGCGGTCCAGGGACCGCGGATCTCACCGAGGGAGTAGGTGTTCTTGAGCGTCTGCGCGAGGGTCTCCTTGGACGAGGCGTCCGCCGGGCCGCCGAGCGGCAGGCCGCGGCCCACCAGGACCGCCCGGCCGTTGAGGTCCTGGTCGTAGGAGAGGATGACCTGGCCGACGGCGGCGCCCGGCCCACCGGCGAGCGGGAAGATCTGCCGGAACTCGGAGGCGGCCTGGTCGGGCCCGCAGAAGCCGGCGAGCAGCCACGTGAGGGCCGCCCTCTCGGTGTCGGTCAGGGCTTCCGCCGTGGTGGTGGTGACGCTGTACCTCTTGTCCCTGAGGCGGCTCTTGGCGACCCTCTCGGCCGCGACCTCGGCGTTGATGCCGACGGGCAGCGTGGGCGTCTCGAGACCATCGAATACGTAGGAGATGCGGTTCTGGAAGCACGGTGCGGACTCGTCGGTGAGCGCGCACGGTAATGCCATGCGATGTAGGGACATGTCCAGGACATTAAGCCGGTTGCGGCACTTAGTGAAGCGTTCCAATGGAGATTTCTCAGCTTTTGATCCGGGCATCAATGTCGGGTCTTTTTGTGTCGGCCAATAGTCGGCCGGATAATTCGCGTAAATCGTGATATTTCGGATATGTGCTGCCGCGTGGTGGTGCCGTCTCGCGATACCGGCGGAACGTCCGAAGGGCCCGGGCTACGCCGAGGCGCGGAGGTAGGTGAGGGTTGCGAGGACCCTGCGGTGGTCCTCGTCGGTGGTGGGGAGGCCGAGTTTGGACATGATGGAACCGATGTGGGTCTCCACGGTGCGGTCGGTGAGCCAGAGCCGGCGCGCGATTCCCACGTTGGTGCGGCCTTCGGCCATCAGGGCGAGGACCTCGCGCTCGCGGGCGGTGAGCGTGGCGAGGGGGTTGTCGCGCTGGTTGGCGTTGAGGAGCCTGGTGACGACCTCGGGGTCGAGCGCGGAGCCGCCGGAGGCGACGCGGCGCAGCGCGTCGAGGAAGTCGTCGACGTCGAAGACGCGGTCCTTGAGCAGGTAGCCGAACCCGCCCTGCGCGACGAGTTCGAGGCTGTGGCGGGTCTCGATCTGCTGGGAGAGCAGCAGGACGCCCATGGACGGCCAGCGTTGGCGCAGGGTGCGGGCGGCCCGGGCACCGTCGTCGGTGTGGTCGGGGGGCATGCGGATGTCGACGATGGCCAGGTCGGGTTCGTGGGCCTCGACGGCCGTGATCAGCGCGACGGCGTCGCCGATCTTCGCCACGATCTCGTGTCCGGCGTCGGTGAGGAGTCTGGCGAGTCCTTCGCGGAACAGGGCGGAGTCCTCGGCGATCACGATGCGCATGCCGCCACCGTTCTGGTTCGGATGGTGCGGGACAGTGGCCGGTGCCGGCGGGGGCGGGGGCGGGGAGGCAGGGGGTGTCACGAGGCGCATGGGAGGACCGCCCGTAGTGTCGTGCCCTGGCCTGAAGGGCTGTCCAGCAACAGTGCGCCGCCGGCGGCGGCCACGCGGTCGGCCAGGCCGGCGAGGCCGGAGCCGGGACTCATGCGGGCGCCTCCCCGGCCGTCGTCGGTGATCTGGACGGCGAGCCCCGCGTCCTCGTGGGCGATGCGCAGCCCGATCCACTGCGCCTCGGCGTGCTTGACGGCGTTCGTCACCGCCTCGCTGACCACGTAGTACGCGGTCGTCGTGACGTCGTCGGAGACCACGCCGATGTCGACCTCCACCGTCACCGGGATGGTGAGAGAACGCGCCAGAGTGCGGACGGCCACGTCGAGGCCGTCGTCCAGGCTGCTGGGCCGCAGGCCGTGCGCGATGGCCCGCAGCTCGGCGACCGCGCTGCCCAGTTCGGCGACGCTCTGGTCGAGCAGTCCGTCGACGTCGACGGTGCCGTCGCCGAGGTGCCGCTGGGCCAGGCGCAGCGCCATGCCGAGCGTGACCAGGCGCTGCTGGGCTCCGTCGTGCAGGTCGCGTTCCAGGCGGCGGCGTTCGCGGTACCCGGTGGCGAGCAGGCGGGACCTGCTGGACTCGACCTCGCGCAGCGCCAGGGTGAGCTCGATGCGCAGGCGCGTCACCTCCACCAGGAGCGCGGACGACGCGGCGATCTCGCGGAGGAGCTGCGCGGATCCGACGCCGCCGCGGACGAGCGCGCCGATCTGCCGTCCGCTGAGCACGATCGGGGTCAGCCGGTCGTCGGAGGCGGTGACCGTCTCGCCGGAGGCGTCGACCAGGCCGGGCGTGCCGGGGAGGCGGTAGGTCACGCGCAGGCGCGGGTCGCGCAGCGCGCGGCGCAGGACGGCTTCCAGCTCCTCCGGCTCGGCCTGACCGTCGTGGGTGCGGCGGCGAAGGTCCTCGATGGCTTCGAGGGCGGCCCTGCGCTGCGGGTACATCCGGCGGTCGAGCACGCGCTGGACGCGGGCCCGTACCGGCATCAGGGCGGCGGCGCACACGGCGGTCGCGCCGGCCGCGGTCACCGCGCCGTCCTGGCCGATGAGCAGGCCGCCGAGGAAGGAGACGAGCGTGTAGACGCCCAGCAGGACGGCGGTGACCACGCTGTAGGTGACCGCGGTGCTGATCGCCTTGTCGATGTCGTAGAGGTCGTGGCGCAGCAGGGCGATCGAGGTGGCGACCGGGATGGTGACGAACAGGCCGAACAGTCCGATCATCACCAGGTCGGGCGCGTCGATGAGCAGGTAGCTGCCCCAGCACAGCAGTAGCGTCAGGGGCAGCCACAGCGCGGCGACGGTGAACCACTTCAGCTGCGCGCGGCGGACGGGGTCTCCGGCGGCGCGCCGGAACTTGAGCGCCATCGCGGTGGCCGAGGCCACCAGCAGGCCCATGAACGCGAAGACGAGCACGAAGACCAGCGGGACGAGCGCGCCGGGCAGGTCGCCGAGGGGGTGCGGGGCGTTCTCGGCCGGTGCCTTGTAAGGCCCCGGCATCATCGCCGCGGCCAGGTCGAAGGCGACGAAGTCCACGACGAGCGCGCCCGCGACCCAGCGCCAGCGGCGGCTCGGCAGCCTGCCGTCCGGGAAGTAGAGCATCAGCAGCGCGATCGGCAGGTACATCAGCATCCACAGGCCCTGGTCGAGCGGGACCACGATGTCCGGCAGCGGCAGTGCGCCCGGGTGCGTGTACGCGGCGAGGATGTAGGTCTCCGCCGAGGGGCCGGCCGCGATCGCGAAGCCGACGAACGTCAGCAGGGCGCCGACCGGGTTGCCCGGCCGCCGGTCGGCGATCACCAGGCCGAGGCCGATGGAGGGCAGGCTCAGCAGCACTCCCGAGGCGTACCAGGAGACGGCGTCGAACGTCGCCGCGCGTCCGAGATCGGCCAGGCCGATCGCGCCGAGCACCAGCGACGCCACGCCGATCATCCCGACCAGCACGGCCACACGACGGTACATGGGGCAAGAGTACGAACGGCCCTGGAGCCCGCGCATCCGTGCTGACCCTGAGATCGGGTTCCGTGCCGGCCGCGATGCCGGAGATGTCCGCGTTCACGACTCTGGGAGGACAACGGACGGCGTCTTCGAAAGGGAGATCATGAACAGGACCATCGGGCTCGTCGGCCTGCTCGCCACGGCACTGTGGGCCGCCGGCATCGGCGTGGAGTACGTCAACCCCGGCGAGAAGTCCTCCGCCCACTGGCTCGGGGAGCTGCTCATCTGGCTCGGGTTCGTCGGCTTCGCGGTGCTCATCGTCGGCATGCTGCGCTCCGGGGCCGCCGGCCGCGGCGCCTTCGCGAAGGTCGCGCTCGGCGTCTGGGCCTTCGGACACCTGAGCATCGCCATCGGCGGCGTGGTGGAGTACCTGACAGGCGACGCCGACAACCTGTTCTACCCGGTGGGCGGTCTCGCCCAGATCGTCGGCGGCATCGCGTCCGCCGTCGTCGTCGCCCGGGCGGGCGTGCTCACGGGCTGGCGCCGCTGGACGCCGCTCGCCTGGCTGGTGACCTACCTCGGCGTATTCGCGACGTTCTTCGGCCAGACGGCGGAGATGACGGCGCTGACGCTGGCTCCGTTCGTGCTCTGGCTGGCGGCGATCGCGGTGACGTCCGTGGGGTTCGCCACGGCCGACCCGGCGCGGATCCGCGAGGCCGCCACGGCCTGACGCCGGGACCCCGTGACGGCGGGATGCCGGAGGTGGGCGCGGGCGCGCCGCGGCGTGGGGGGGCGCGCCTGTCGGGCAGAGTGAGCTTTTGTCGGGTTTCCTGGACAAGCTGATCATCTGACTGACAATCTTGCCCTTTGTGCGAACGAAGATCCTTATAGTGAGTGTTTGTGGTTCCCTGGCCGCGTTGACGGGTTCCGCGGCGGCGAACGCGGCGGTCAGCGCCGCCGGCCCCACCTTCCAGCTTCCCTTCCCCTGCGGCGAGACCTGGGTCGGCAGCAGCGGCAGCTTCGCCCACACCGGGAACGAGATCGACTTCAACGGCAGCGCCGGCGACGGCGACAGGGACAAGGGCAGGACCGTCGTCGCGGCGGCGGCCGGCACGGTCGTGATCTCCGCGTACCAGACGGGCAACGGCTTCGGCAATCTGGTCAAGATCCGCCACTCCGACGGCAGCACGACCCTCTACGCGCACCTGAGTTCGCGGTCGGTGTCCCAGGGCGCCGGCGTGGCGCAGGGGCAGAAGATCGGCGCGGTGGGCAACAGCTCCGCCAAGTACAAGCTCGTGTCGCACCTGCACTACGAGCAGCGGTCCGCCTCGGGCGGCATCGTCCGCGCGTCGTTCAACGGCGCCACCTTCAAGTACCCCGGCCAGTCGGTGACCTCCAGGAACTGCGGAGGCGGCACCGCGCAGCGGAGGAGCGCCCCCAGCGGCTCCAACCCCTACACCGCGGCGAAGGTGTGCGGCTCGGGCTTCAAGCAGGTCGACTCGGCGTCGCTCGGCTCGCAGGGCCGCGTGGTCCTCATGTACTCCTCGGCGACCGGCCAGAACTGCGTGACCACCTTGCGCGACAGCGGCAGCGGCAAGGCGAGTGCCAGCGCCTACCTGCAGGTGCGGGGCAAGGCCCGGCAGACCGACGCGGGCAGGTACCAGTACTACGCGGGCCCGGTGCGCGCCAAGGCCGCCCGCACCTGCGTCAAGTGGGGCGGCTCCATCGGCACCGCCAAGTACGACAGCCCGTTCGAGCACTGCGGCTGACAGCGGTCGCGTACGACAGCCCGTTCGAGCACTGCGGCTGACAGCGGTCGCGTACGACAGCCCGTTCGAGCACTGCGGCTGACAGCGGTCGCGTACGACAGCCCGTTCGAGCACTGCGGCTGACGGCAGTCGCGTACGGCAGCCCGTTTCGAACGCGGAGGCCGATGCCGGACGAGTGCAGCAGCCCGTTTCGTACATGAGGGCCGATGCCGGACGAGTACGGCATCGCTTCCCGCCGGCGTCGATGCCGGGCGGGGGAGCGGTGCCGTGCGCGGCGCGTCGATCGGCTCGCGCCGGCTCCCCCGGGTCAGGAGGTGGCCCGCTGGAGGGCGAGGCGGCGGTAGGCGGACGGGGGCATGCCGTAGGCCGACTGGAAGGCGCGGGTGAAGTGCGGGGGTGTGGCGAAGCCCCAGCGGGCCGCCACGGAATGGACCGTCCGGTCGCAGAGGGCGGGGTCGGCCAGGTCTCGACGGCAGCGTTCCAGTCTCTGGGCGCGGATCCAGCCGGCGACGGTGGCGTCTTCCTGTTCGAAGAGCCGGTGCAGGTGGCGCAGCGAGATCCCGTGGGCGGCGGCGACCATCGCGGGGGACAGCCTCTCGTCGGCCAGGTGCCGCTGGATGAAGGCGTGCACCGTGAGCAGCAGCGTGCGCTGGTGGACGTCCGGCGGCACGGCCGGCCGGGCGTCCAGGTGGGCGGCGAGCAGCGAGGTGACGAGGTCGGTGAGCGTGGTCCCGAGCCGCGCGAGCGTGCAGGTCCCGTACTGGCCGGGGCCGGTGGTCAGGCGGGCCAGGAAGTCCGAGAGCAGGGCGCCCACCCCTTCGTGGCCCGGCAGGGTCGTGACGGTCAGCCGCTCGATCTTCTTCGGCGGGAGGGGGATCAGGGCGCGGGGAAACTCCATCAGGAAGCCCCGCGTCTCCCCTTCTGACACCGTCGCCACCTGGTAGGGGCGGGAGGTGTCGTAAAAGGCCAGCTCGTACGGCCGCAGTTTCGCGCACCTGTGTTCCTGCGTCACCGCGGCGTCGCCCCGCACGGGGAGCACAAGCTGGAACATCTCCGGGTCTGACCGGCGGATCATCGCGGGGGTGCGGCGCAGGCCGCAGGAGGAGGTCACCGCCAGGGACGAGACCCGGACCGCGCCCATCGTGAGGACGCGCGACCGCAGGCGGAAGCGTGGCGGGTCGGCACTGATGATCTCCACCGTGCCGACCACGCGGGACATGTGCTCGCGTAACAGTTCGAACCGCTCCGGCACCGGTAGGTGCGCGGTCTGGTAGATCTCCACCGGCCTCACTCACTCTCTCGGGCGCGCTTGCGGGGGTCGTCGGACGGACGGCCCGGTCGCCAGGAGGGGCGAGAAAGAGCCCATGGTGAAGCAGGACTCCCGCTCAGAGGTGCCAGGTGTTCCTTTCGCGAGATGGTCGGATCGTCGCCCCGTGGTTTCACCGTGCGGTCCCGTCGCACAGGGGCCCGTGCGATCGCGCCGGGCCCGGTCATGTGGCGGCCCTCGATCCTCCAGAGCCGCCGGGCCGAGTCTGTGCCGCGGAGCCGCGACCTCACAAGGGAAAGGGCGCCGGGTGGGACGGTGGGACGCCGGCCACGCCCTGTACTGGCGACATGGTCCGGGGCTGGGACGGCGGGGACACCCTTTCCTGGAGGCGGGGACACACCGTCCGAGGGGAGGGGACGCCCTTTCCGGGAGGCGGGGACACCGTTTCCCGGGAGGACGGCGGGTATGCGGAGCGCTTCTAGGAGATGACGGAGTGGTCGAAGTTGTCGCCGACCGCGTAGGTGATGAGGGTGGTCAGGACGTCCCGTACGGAGTCCCTGCTGCGTACGTCGCAGAGAAGGATGGGGGCCACGCCGTCCAGTCCAAGGGCGCGGCGGACCTTGACCGGGTCGTGGCGGCGGGCGCCGTCGAAGCAGTTGACGGCGACCACGAACGGCAGGCCGCGCTGCTCGAAGTAGTCGACGGCCGGGAAGCAGTCCTCTAACCGGCGGGTGTCGGCGAGGACGACGGCGCCGAGCGCGCCGAGGGCCAGTTCGTCCCACATGAACCAGAAACGGTCCTGGCCCGGCGTGCCGAACAGGTAGAGCCACAGCCCGTCCCGGACGGTGATGCGGCCGAAGTCCAGCGCGACCGTCGTGGTGGTCTTGGCCTCGACGCCGGAGACGTCGTCCACGCCGACGCTGCGCTCACTGAGCAGCTCCTCGGTGTGCAGTGGCCGGATCTCGCTGATCGTGCCCACCATGGTCGTCTTGCCGACCCCGAAGCCGCCGGCGATCAGGATCTTGATGGCCATCGCCGGGGCGGCGCCGGTGGCGGCGGCCCGATCAGAGGCTGCGTAGCGCATGCAGCACTTCCCTGTAGATGCGTTCGTCGATCGCCTGCGCCGCAGGCTGGGGTCGGTCGATGGTCACGAGGCCCTCGCGCCGCAGGTCGCCCAGGATCACCCGGGTGATGTTGATCGGGAGCCTCAGCTGGGCGGCGACGTCCGCGACCGGGGTGGGGTTGCGGCACGTCGTCAGGATGGCGAGGTACTCCGGGGTCAGGTCCGCCTGCTCGAACGGCATACCGACGGTCGTGACGATGGCCACCAGGTTGAAGGTCTCGCCGGGTGGGCGTGCACGGCCGCCGGTCAGTCCGAAGAGCCTGACCAGCGGCCCGGGATCGTCTCCTGTCACTGCCGGACGCCGTTCCAGGCGGGCGCCGGAGCGGCTCCCCTCGGCAGCGCGGACAGGTGCTCGCCGACGCGCTTGACCATGAGGGCCATCTCGTAGGTCACCATGCCGAGCTCGGCGTCACCCGCGGCGAGCACGGCCAGCCGGGCGCCCTGCCCGGCCGCGGTGACGAACAGGAAGCCGTCCTCCATCTCGATGATGGTCTGCCGGACGCCGCCGAGCCCGAAGTGGCGTCCCGCCCCGAGGGCGAGGCTGTGGCTGCCGGCGGAGATGGCGGACAGGTGCTCGGCGTCCTCCCTGGTCAGGCCCCGCGAGCCACCCATGGCGAGGCCGTCGGCGGACAGCACGATGGCGTGCCGCACGCCGGGGACGCGCTGGGTCAGATCGTCGAGCAGCCAGCTCAGTTCAGGTCTGGTATCGGGCATCGGAATGGCCCTCCTTTCGATTGCGCGTCATTACTTCTGCTCGGCCTCGCCGCGGCCCTGCTGCCAGCCCCGCTGCATGGACGACATGATGGAGAAAAGCTCTTCGGGGGATCGCGGGGTGACTTCGCGCTGCTCGGCGGCCCGGGTCTTGCGGAGCTGGGGCGCCATGCTGGCCTGCCGCACCCTGATCGGCAGCCCGTCCAGGTCGTCCTCGTCGGTGCTCGGCACCGCCGAGGACGGCTGCGCGGCGCCCGGCGACCGGCCCGCAGGCGGCGCCTGGGCGGGGGACGACGTCCGGCCGGGGGAGAGTGGCTGGGCGGACGCCGGTGGCCCGCCGGAGGAGGACGACGTGTCCGGGGCCATCAGCGCCCGCTGCCCGCTCGGCGACGAGGTGGGCAGCTCCCGTACGGGCCGGCTCGCCGCGCCGGGCTGGCGCGGGATCGGCGTGAACAGGTCCACCCGGCCGGTCCCCGCCATGGGGTCGGGGAACCCGTGGGAACGTTCCCACGAGCCGGGAACGGCGGGAATGGGGCCGGTGCCGTGGTCCGGCGTGCCGGCGGCGGCCGGTGCGTCGGGGGTCGCGAGCAGGCCGACGGGCAGCAGCACGATGGCCGTGGTGCCCTCGTACGGGGAGCGCCGGAGCGAGACCTTGATGCCGTGCCGGGCCGCGAGCCTGGCCACGACGAACAGGCCGAGCCGGTCGCTGTCCACCAGGTCGAACTCCGGCGGGTCGGCGAGTTTGGCGTTCAGCTCGTCGAGCGCGGCCTGGCTCAGCCCGAGGCCGCGGTCCTCGACCTCCAGGGCGAACCCGTTGGCGGCCGTCATGCCCCGCACGTACACGGCGGTCTCCGGCGGCGAGAAGACGGCGGCGTTCTCCACCAGCTCCGCGATCAGGTGGATCACGTCGGCGACGGCGATGCCCAGCAGCGGCGGGGCCTGCGGCATGGGCGGCACGATGACGCGGGTGTAGTCCTCGACCTCCAGCACGGCGCTGCGCGCCACGTCGAAGATCGGCACCGGGTCGCGCCAGCGGCGGGCGGGCGCCGAGTCCGACAGGATGATCAGGTTCTCGGCGTGCCGCCGCATGCGGGTGGTCAGGTGGTCGAGCCGGAAGAGGTCCTCGAGCAGGTCCGGCTCCTCGACGCGGCGCTCCATCGTGTCGAGCAGGGTGAGCTGGCGGTGCAGCAGCGCCTGGTTGCGCCAGGCGAGGTTGAGGAACACCTGGCCGACGCCCTTGCGGAGCGTCGCCTGGCCGACCGCGGCCTCCACGGCGGTGAGCTGCACGGCCGAGAACGCCCGCACCACCCGCTCCACCTCGGCGGTGCCGGCGGAGTCCAGGGGCGGGGCCTCGGTCGCGGGGTCCACGTCGTCGCCCTTGCGCAGCCGTTCGACCAGCCGGGGGAGCCGCTGCTCGGCCAGTTCCACGGCCGACTTCTGCAGCCGCCTCAGCTCGGCGATCATGGAGCGGCCGAACCGGTAGGACAGCAGGATCGAGGCGATGACGGCCAGCAGGCCGAGACCGAGGATCAGTCCGATGCGCCAGTACGCCGCGACCTTGCTCGCCTGGCGGCCCTCCTCCGTCCAGAACAGCTCGTTCTGCGTGTCGCGGTTGATGGTCTGCAGAAGGAGGGCGGCGTCGCTCTTCCACACGTCGGGATCGACAGGGGGCACCCCGTTGGTGGACCAGTTGAAGAGCTTGTCCTCCACCTCGACGAGCCGCCTGTAGGGGACGCTGCCGACGAGGTTCTCGTACTGGACGCGCAGGGTGGGGCCCACGTCGCGGCCGGCGTTCGACATGAGCAGGCGGCGTCCGGTCATGGCGGAGACGAACGCGGCGCGGTCGGCCGGGGTCATCCGGCGCTGCACGATCGTGCTGGAGAGCACGGCGTTCTCCCTGCCGAGGTACTCGGCGGTGTTGCTGTAGGCCGTCATGCCGCGCACCACCCGGTCCGACGACACGTCGCTCAGGGCGTCCCCGCTGTTGAGCTGCCGGTTGGCGTCGTCGATCAGCCTGTTGTACGCCTCGATGATCCGCAGGGGCGGGGACAGCCTGCCGCCGTCGGCGGACCGGCGGAGCGTCTGGATCGAGTCCAGAGCCGCCACCAGGGCGCGCACCTCGGCGGGGGTGTCGTCGCCCCCGGCCTGCTGGCCGACCGACCCGATCACCTCGCGCAGCTGGTCGATCCGGTCGTCGGTCAGCCGCCGCTGCTCCGCGAGCCGCTGGTCGCTGCTGATGCTGCGGGCTTGGGCGGTGGCCTGGCGTTCCCGCTGGAGCTCGTAGACGAGCTGCAGGACCGGCGCGCCGATGGCCTGCCAGCGGCTCTGCGTGCGGGAGATGTCGGCGATCTCCGTGATGCTGGAGTACGCGATCACGCCCCAGAAGGCGACCATGGATACCAGGGGAAGCACCAGGATCCTGAGGAGCTTCGTGCGGATCGGTGGGGGCGTGCGCATTATCGTGTCCAATTTCGTGTGCGGCGTGCCGTTTGCGGACGCGGGTTGGAGCCTCTCCCCGAGTGGCGTTTCACGGCCACTTGCGCCGATGATCTGGACAACTATGCCTAGTGGGGCACAAGTGCATCAAGACGGGAAGGCGAAGATTGTGTATCGATGTCTGTCGAGAGTTGTCTACCATGCACGAAGAGTGACTGTTGTAGGGGTGTGGCCACCGTAGGTCACCGATTTCGGACACGACTCCCGCCCCCGGCCTGCCGCGCGGCTCTGGATCCTCCCCGGCGCACCGGTCAGGATGAATCCTGCAACTCCACAGGGGTGATCTACCGGGGAATCGTGGCTGGGGGCATGCGTGGGCTTACGGGTGGCGGTCGTGGGCGGTGGGCTCGGAGGACTGGCGGCGGCGCTCCACCTGCGCAGGGACGGAGTCGACGCGCAGGTGTACGAGCAGGCGCCGGCGCTGCGCGAGGTGGGGGCGGGGGTGATGGTCGCCCCCAACATGGTGCGGCAGATCACGCGGCTCGGCCTCGGCGAGGCGTTGTCGCGGTGCGCGGTCTGGCTTGAGGCGGCATGGGAGTTCCGCCGATGGCAGGACGGGCGGGTGATCTACTCCCAGCCGATGGGAGAGGCGTGCGAGCGGCTGTACGGCGCCAACGTGCACACCGTGCACCGGGCGGACCTGCTCGCGATGTTCCAGAGCGCGCTGCCCGGCGAGGTCGTCCACCTCGATCACCGTTGCGTGGCGCTCGACCAGGACGACGCCGGCGTCGAACTCACCTTCGCGCACCGGACGGGGCGCGAGACCAAGGTGCGCGCCGACGTGGTCATCGGAGCCGACGGCATCCATTCGGCCATCAGGCCACTGATCGTCACCGAGATGGCGCCCCGGTTCTCCGGCCTGAGCGCCTTCCGCGCCCTGGTCCCCGCCGAGAAGGCCCCCGAGCACGCGCGGCGGCCGGTGCAGGCGCTGTGGCTCGGCCCCGGGCGGCACCTCGTCCACTACCCGGTGTCCAGTGGGCGCCTGGTCAACGTCGTGGGCGTCGTGCCGGCCGGTGAGTGGCGCCTGGAGTCCTGGACGGCGGACGGCGACCTGTCGGACTTCGCCCGCGAGTTCGCTGAATGGGACGGCGAAGTGAGGCGGCTCATCGCGGCGGCGCCCGGCACCAAGCGCTGGGCGCTCTACGACCGCAGCCCGATGGAGCGCTGGACGAGCGGCCGCGTCACCCTGCTGGGCGACGCCGCGCACGCGATGCTGCCGTTCTTCGCCCAGGGGGCCGGCCAGGCCATCGAGGACGCCGCCGTCCTCGCCCGCTGCCTGCGCGACGCCGACCGGGACACGGCGCCGAAGGCCCTGCTCGCCTACGAGGCGACCCGCCGGCCGCGCGCCGCCCGGGTGCAGCTGATGAGCCGGGGCCGCGCCGAGTACAACCACCTGCCGGACGGGGCCGCGCAGCGCGAGCGCGACGCGGGCCTGCGGGGCGGGGACATGCTGCGGCACAACGCCTGGCTCTACGGCCACGACGCGGAGGCCGAGCCGCTGGCCGGATGACGGTTCCGCCGCGGCCGTAGTCATCCCGGGCGCGCGGGGTCGTGGCGGGGTGCGAGGCCATGGTCGGTGCGGGGGGTCGTGGTAGCCGGCGAGGTCATGGTTGGTGCGGGGCTCGTGGTGGCCGGGCGGGGGCATGGCGGGTGGGCGTCCGTTAATCGGTTGGCGGCTTCGGAGGGCGGCGCTAGGGTTGTGCCGTGATCTACTCGATTCGCATGCGCCGCGCCTGATCCGGCGCGACCGCCGGGCCGTCCCGCCGCCGGGAGGCCCCTTCTGAGTCGTCCCCCGCGGGGGCGTTTCTCCTGTCGCGCCGTCGGACCACGTCTCACGACATTCCGGAATCCGACAGGACATCATCATGCGTACGAACCGCCACATCCTCATGGTCGGGTGCACAGCGCCCAGCCACATCTATCCCTCGCTGGGACTGATCAGGGAACTCGTGTCCCGCGGTCACCGGGTGGGCTACGTGGTCGGGGACGGCCTGGCCGAGCTGGTCGCGCCCACGGGCGCCGAGATCGTCGCCCATCCGTCCTTGCTCCCTCTCGGAGAGGCCACCTGGCCGGACGACCCGGCCTCCGCGATGCGGATCTTCTTGGACGAGGCGGTCGCGGTGCTGCCGCGGCTCGCCCGACGCCACGACGACGACCGGCCCGACCTGCTGCTCTACGACATCGGCGGGTTGGCCGCTCCCGTGCTCGGGGAGCGGTACGGCGTCCCGGCCGTGCAGCTCTCACCCACGCTGGTCGCGTGGGACGGTTACGAGGAGGACATGGCCGAGGCCCTGCGGCCCATCCGCGACTCCGAGTCGGGGAAGAGCTATCACGCGGCGTACAACGCGTGGCTGCGGGAGAACGGCATCGAGCGGGACGCGTGGGAGTGGATCGCGCATCCCGAGCACGTTCTCTCGCTGATCCCGCGGGCGATGCAGCCGGAAGCCGACCGGGTGCCGGCGCGCGTGCGGTTCGTGGGGCCCTGCCTCGACCCGGTGAGGCCGGCCGACACGAGCTGGACGCCGCCGGGCGACGGGCGGCGCGTGCTGCTGGTGTCGTTCGGCACCGCGTACAACGACCGGCTCGACGTCTACCGGGCGTGCGTCGAAGGGTTCGCCGGGTCGGACTGGCACGTCGTGCTCGCGGTCGGCCGGCATGTCGACCCGGCCGATCTCGGGCCGATGCCGGCGGCGGGCTTCGAGGTGCATCGCAGCGTGCCGCAGCTCGCCGTGCTGGCGGAGGCCTCGGCCTTCGTCACCCACGCGGGGATGGGCGGGTGCACCGAGTCCCTGTGGTTCGGCGTGCCGACCGTGGCGATCCCCCAGGCCGTCGACCAGTTCGGCAACGCGGCGCGGCTGGAGGAGCTCGGCGTCGGCCGGCATCTTCCGGCCGAGGAGGTCACCGCGGCCACGCTGCGCGCCGCGGTCGAGTCCGTGGCCGGCTCGGCCGACGTGGCCGCGCGGCTGGCCGCGATCCGGGCCACGGTGCGCGCGCACGGCGGGGTCGGCCGTGCGGCCGACGCGGTGGAGTCGTTCCTGAGATGACCTGACGAGCGTGGCGGGGCGGCGGTCCAGCCTCGTCACGCTCGCCCGTCCCAGGCTGGTTCGGCCCCGGCACGCTTCCGTCCCGAGGCGGTCCAGCCTCGTCATGCTCGCCCGTCCGAGGCGGTCCGGCCCTGGCACATTCGCCCGTCCGAGGAGGTCCGGCCCCGGGACGCTCGCCCGGCCCGAGGCGGAGGCGGCTCAGGAGGGGCGGGTGGGGACGCGCACCATCCCGGTGGCGATCGCCCGCTTCCACACCTGGAGCCGGGCTTCGATGTCGAGCACCTTGCCGCCGGTGTCGGCGTAGTCGATGCCGCCCGCCTTCGCGTCGTAGACCGTGACGCCGGGCTTGGTCGCGCCGGTGATGGAGCGCTCGATGAAGTCGTACACGGCGACGTCGAACCTCTTCAGCGCCGAGGTGACGATGACCTCGTGCCCGGCGTCGCCGGCGCTCACCAGCTCGTCGACGTCGCAGCCGATGACCAGGCCGCCCGCGGCCTTGGCCGCCGCGAAGACGCCGGGGGCCGAGCCGCCCGCCGCGTGGAAGACCACGTCGGCGCCCTTCTCGAACAGGGCGCGGGCCTTGGCCTTGCCCTTCTTGGGGAGGTCGAAGCCGCCGAAGCCGGGTGCCGTGGTGATGAAGGCGCTGTCCACCTTGATGCCCGGCTCCACGGCCTTGGCGCCGGCCTGGAATCCCGCCTGATATCTCTGGGTCACCGGTTCCTTCACCGCGCCGACGAAACCGACGTGACGAGCACGCGATTTGAGCGCGGCGGCGACTCCGGCCAGGAAACCGGCCTCGTTCTCGGCGAAGAGAAGATTACTGACGTTCGGGGCTTTGACGGTGGCATCGTCCACTATTGCGAACTTTGTCCGCGGAAACTCGGCGGCGACCTTGGCCAGTGGCCGCGCGTAGGAATGGCCGACGGCGATGACCGGGTTGTGGCCCCCCTTGGCGAGGCGGCGCAGCAGTTTCGCCCGCTGTGCGTCGGTGGCGTTCTTGCTCGGCTCCTCCACGGAGTAGCCGGGGAGGAGCCCGCCGGCCCGCCAGAGGCCGGTCCTGACGCTGTCGTTCATCCCGGAGCGCGTCGCCCCGCCTGCTTGGTAGGCGATGCCGACCCTCCTCCCACGTGCCGTGGCGTTCGCCGTTCCCGTCGTGACGGGCTCGGCCGTGACGCCGCCGGCCGTGACGCCGCCGGCGGTGACGGCCTCGGTCCCGGCGGCCCCGCTCGCGTCCGTGGCGTGCCGGGCGGTCCCCGCGGCGCGGGCGGTCCCCGCCGTGGCGGGCGGGGCGCCGTACAGGGGTACGGCGAGGGTGAGGCAGATCGCGGTGCATAAAGGAAAGGCATGGCGCGCGCGGCGCGGCTGCAACGTGGTATCTCCCCGTCTGTCCTCCGATTACGACATGTCATGTCAAAAATAGCGATCAATGATTACTCGTGCCGGTCGGTTGGTGGCAGCGGGTTTGTTTAGTCCCAATATGTTTCGTTCCAAGGGGTTTGGGTGCGAGTATGACCGGGCGACGCGGAGCCGGGGACCGCGTCCCTCGTTCGCCGCACCATGCGATCTCGCGCGCCATCCGTACGGACTGACTGACGGTTCGACGTGTCAGGCCGGCGGCACGCGGTCTCGCCCCATCGGATCCGAGCTGGAGGATCTCTTGCGCGAAGAAGGCTCCTTACCGAGCTTCGACCGGCTCTTCGGGGACCTGGACTTCCAGGAGGAAGACGAGTCAGGCTCGGTCTGCTCGCCGGCGGCCTATCTGGCCGATCTGCTCCAACTCGTGGAGGACAACTTCGAGGAGCCGTCGCTGCTCGAACGGCGGCCGGGGCTCAAAAGGGTCATCCTCGACCAGGCGGGCACCTACACCGAGGTCCCTTACCTGGACATCGTCAACGAGGTGCTCGCGAGACTCGTCACGGCGGACGCTGAACCGGGCAGGACCGCCGGCTCTGGCCCGGACGCGGCCATGGACCCCGAGCCGGGTACGGCCACGGACCCGGGTACGGTCGCGGACCCGGGTACGGTCGCGGACCCGGGGCGGGAGCCGGGGCCGGGTGCGGTCGCGGAGCCGGGGCCGGGTGCGGTCGCGGAGCAGGGTACGGACGTGGAGCCGGATGCGGAGGCGTACGCGCGGCTGCGCGAGCTGCGGTTCCCGTTCGACAAGCCCTTCTCGCTGCAGGACGAGCGGTTCAGGGCGTACCTGCGCCGGTTCGAGATCGCCCCCGAGGAGTTCTACCGCGCGTTCGCGGCACGGGTGAGCGCCGACGCGGTCGCCCTCGCGTACCTGGGCCTGACCCCCGAGGACGCCGCGATCGTGACGACCCCGCTCACCGGCGAGGACGCCGTCAAGGAGTCCTACGGCCTCGGCCGGGAGGAGCCGCTCGCCGCGCTCCAGGACGTCGACCGGTTCCGCCGGGCGACCATGCTGACCGCCGCGGAGCTGCGCGACCTGCTGTTCCAGAACCTCGTCCCGCTCGCGCGCCCGCCGCACGCCGAGGCCTCGGCCTTCTTCGTCCACCAGGGCGGCGCCCCCGTGAGCGTGGACCCGGAGGGACGGCGGCTCGTGCGGGGCGACGGCACGCCGTCCGTGCCCGTGGAGTGGTTCGAGAGGGTGCGCCGGTTCGTGCGTCTGGCGCGCAAGACCGGCCTGCCGATGGCCGACCTGGACCTGATACTGAGGAGCTGTTGCGGCAACCTCCTCGACCGGCCCGCGCTGCGCGTGATCGCCGCGGCGGTGTACACGCACCGGACGCACGACCTGCCCGTGGACGTGGTCTGCGCTCTCGCCGCCCCGATGGACACGACGGGCATCCGCGACGGCGCCGACCCCCACGACCTGTTCACCCGCACGTTCAACGACGTCGTGGCGGCGCCGGGCGGCCGGGGGGACGGGGACGGCCTGATCTGGCCCTGGCCGGAACCGCCGCCGGCGATGGAGGCGCTGCGGTGCGCGGGGGACATCCTCGCGCCGCGCAACGCCGCGTACCGCCGCCGCCTGGCGCGTTCGCTGTCCGTCGGCGAGAGCGACCTCGTGGAGATCGTCACGCGCTACCGCCGCGCATACGCGGGCACACCGCTGGAGCCCGGGCCGTTCGACCGTGAGGAGATCGGTCTGGCGGCCCTGTCGCTGCTGCACCGCGTCACCGTGCTCAGCGCGGCGCTCGGCCTTTCCACGGGCGAGTTCTTCGGCGTGCTCGCGGCCGTGGAGGCCGATCCCGCGCCGCGAGGGCAGGGGTACACGCCTTTCCGCGGGCTGCCGGTCGGCGGTGATCCGGGTACGCGCGACTGCCACCGCATCCTTGAGGGCGAGGACGCCGGCGCGAGCCTGTGGCTGGCGCGGACGCTCTTCGGCGTCGTCGAGTGGATGCGAGCCGACGGGTTCGGCGTCGAGGACTTGGGCGCGATCATGGGCGGTCCCGCGGCCCTGGGCCCCGATCGCCCGTCCGCCGGCGTGGACGGGAACGCCGGCGTGGACGGGAACGCCGACCTGGGCGGGAATGTCGGCCTGGGCGGGGATGCGGGCCTGGGCGCGGTCGCTGGGCTGGGCGGGGACGCGGGCACAGGGCGGGACGGCACGCGCGCGGCGGGCGTCGGCGCGGACCTCGCCGACGACGGGATCGCGGCGGTCGCGGCCGACCTGAGCAGGGAGTTCGAGGGCGTGGCCTTCGGTCCCGGCGCCTTCGTCTCCGACCGGTTCGGGGAACGGGCGTCCGAGGTCGTCCACGACGTGCTGACGGCGTACGAGGACGGCGTGGTCTCGCCGGGCGACGACCGGGTGCTCCGTTTCGACCGCGCCAAGGCGGAGCAGGCGGCCTACGACGCGCTGAGCGACCTCGCCGTGCTCACCGTGGAGGACTTCCTGGAGCTGGGCCTCGACGAGCGGCTGACCGGGAAGATCTACGCTGATCTGGTCGCCGCCGGGTACCTGCGGGCGAGCGGCGAGCTGGAGCAGGACAGGCTTCCCGGCGAGGGGGAGGAGCTGCGCCTGGCGCGCGACTTCACCCCGCACCGCCGGGCGCTCTTCGAGGTCATCGCCCGCCTGTGCGGGGCCCCGGCGCCCGGCACGGACCCGGACCCGGACCCGGACGTGGGCGTGGGCGCGGAGATGGGTGCGGACATCGACGCGGACGTCAACGCGGACATGGACCGGGACACGGGCGCGGGCGCGGACCGGGACATGGGCGCGGGCGTGGAAACGGAGGAAGGGGTAACCGGCGACTCCGCCCTGGAGAGCGCGGAGGTCGCGGAGCTTGCGGAGGTCGCGGAGGTCGGGAACGGTCCGCTGGGGGAGGCGGGGGAGACCGCCGGGCTGTATCCGTCGGATCTGGTCTCGCTGGGACTGAGCCCCGACGAGCAGGCCGAGCTGTACGACAACCTCGTCTTCAACGGCCACATCGACCCGGAAGGCGAGATCCTCTGGCCGGAGCTCTTCAAGCAGGAGGACCCGCGGGACGCCGACATCGAACTGCTCGTCGTCAACGCCGACCTCGGGGACGTCGCCCCCGCCGTGCTCGAAAGGCTCCGCGAGCGTGTCCAGCGGTTCCGTGCCGGGCGGCTCGTCCTCGACCCCGCCGTCTTCGCGGCGCTCCCGCTGACGGCGATGCAGGTCGGCTCCCTGGTGGAGGCGCTGCGCTTCAACGGCTACCTCGACCGGGACGGCTCCTACGGCGACAAGGCGGCCCTCCTCGCCGCGGGCGCCGACGACCTGGCGCTGCCCCCCGAGTTCCACCCCCACCGCGGCGCCGTCCTTTCGGCCATGCGCGGCCAGATCGAGGAGTTCAGGGCGACGCTGTGCACGTTCGTCGCCGAGGACTTCGGCGACATCGCCGACGCGGCGGTCGCCGGCCGCGTCCTGGCCGACCTCGAGGGCGCCTTCACCGACGACGGCCTCATGCGGGTGGACGCGCTGATGGGGGCGCTGGCGGCCACGTCGGGCGCTCCGCTGCTCGGAGGGTGGTTCACCGACGCGGAGACGGCCATGGTGTCCGGCCGCGTCTCGGAGATCCTCGCGGAGCAGCGGCCGTACCGGATCGACCTCGCGGTGCTCGGGGATCTGGACTTCGACGAGCGCGAGCGCGCCCGGCTGGTGGACCTGCTCGTCGAGAAGGGCGACCTGAACCGGGCGCTGGCCGTCCCCGAGGGGCGGCTCGGGTACTTCGCCGAGGCGGGGAACGCGCTCGACTACACGGTCGCGGGCCTGGAGGACTACGCCAAGGACCTGTTCTACCTGCTTCACTCGGTGGCGATCGAGCTGTCGGCGGGGATGGCCGAGATCGCCGCGACCCTCGGCGCGCTCGCCGACCGGCAGCGGGCGCTGGTGTTCTCGCTGCTGCAGGACGCCCTCGGCGTGCCCGCGGACACCGCCGCCGCCATCTGCGCCGGTGTCACCGGCGGCGCGGCGGAGACCATGGAGGCCCTGGTGGTCCCCGCGCTCGCCGCGAGCGACGCGGGCGCGCACGATTCCGTCCCGGACGGGACACGGGCGGCCGGGGCGCACGATTCCGTCTCGGACGGGACGTGGGCGGCCGGCGCGGTGGGGCCGCGCTTCCGGCGCGCCTACCGGCGGATCCGCGGGTTCGCCCGGCTCGCGGCCAAGCTCGGCCTGGACGCCGGGGAGGTGCTGGTGGCCTTCCGCGACCAGGACCTGGTGGGCGGGTACCCCGAGCCGCTGGCGCTGCCGCCCGGCGCCGGTCGGTTCGACGCCCTGCTGGAGAGCGCCGACGGCGGCGTGCTGCTGTTCCTGGACGACGCCTACTGGGTCTACTCGCCGGGGACCTACGCCCTGGCCGACCCCCGGCCGAGGCCGCTCACCGAACTGTCGGCCAGGTTCGCCGGCCTGAGCGGCGTGGACGCCGCCTTCACCGTCGCCGGCGGCGCCGAGTGGATCGTCGGTCGCGGGAGCGACGGCGCTTCGCGGACGTTCGTCAGGGAGCCCGGCAGCACCCGCTGGGTGGAGCGGGAACGGGTGTGGGGCAAGGTCGCGAACGCGTTCGACGACCCCGAGCGCGTGGACGCCGCCTTCGTGGACGAGGAGGGCAGGGCCTACCTGTTCCGTGGCGACCAGTACGTGCGCTACTCCGGCGCGGACTACACCGCCGTGGACGAGGGGTACCCGCGGAGCATCGGCGAATGGTGGGAGGGCGAGGACCGGCGTACTCCGCTGCCCGCGACGTTCCGCCGGTCGGTCGACGCCGGCTTCCAGCACCGGGACGGCGCGGTCCACCTGTTCAGCGGGGACCGCTTCCTCACCGTCGGCGACGCGGCCGACCGTCCGATCGCCGGCACCTGGGGCAGGGTGCGCAACACGCTGGCGGGCGCGGAGCGCGTGGACGCGGCGTACGCCGACGCCTCGGGAACTGTGTATCTGTTCGCCGGCGACCAGGTGACGGCGTACGCCGACAGCGTCGAGAACGACGGCGTCCTCGCCGTCGAGGGATACCCGCGGCGCATCGAGACGCGTTTCCCCGGCGCGCCGGTCGCGTTCGAGGGTGGTCTGGAGGCGGCGTTCGCGACCGCGGACGGCGTCGTCCACCTCTTCAAGGACGGCAGGACCGTCGCCCTCCCGGACGGGACCGTCGCGGATGGGACGGGGACGGGCGGTGGGGAGCAGGACGGCTGGGGGCCCGCCGACCAGGTGGTGCCCGTCGCCGGGCGCTGGGGCGTCCTTTCCGACGTGCTGCCCAGCGGCGCCGTGGAGTCCGCGTTCGTCGGGATGGACGGCAGGACCTACCTGTTCAGCGGCGAGCGGTACCTGAGGTACTCGACCGCCGACTACTCGGTCGTGGACCAGGGCTACCCGCGTCGCGTCGAGCCCGACTGGGGCGGCCTGCGCAGGGTGGACGCCTCGTTCGTCCTGGACCGCAAGACCTACCTGTTCGGCCTGCCCGGGCGGCTGTTCGACGTCCCGCTCGACCCCGGGGACGCCGCCGCGGCCGAGGGCGAGCTGGAAACGGGCCGCGTCCCGCGCGCGCTACGCCGCAGCCTGGCCGAGCATGGGCTGCCCGTCGCGGACGACGCCCGCGCCGTTCCGGCGGCGCCTCTCCGGGCCTGGAGGCTCACCACCGAGCAGGGCATCGACGTCGAGGTCCGCGGGGAGGGCGACCGGCTGGTCGTGCACGGCGCCCCCGGGAGCGAGGCCACGTTCTACGTCCGCTACTCGACCAGGGACTACGCGACGCCCGATCCCGGCCACCCCCGCCCGCTGTCGGACGACTGGTGGAACCTGCCCGCCGCCCTTGCGCAGGACCCGGCCTTCACCAGGGTCGACGCCGTCTTCACCGGCCGCGACGAGCTGACGTACCTGTTCTCCGGCGACCGGTTCGTGGCGTTCGACAGCAGACGGCGCTGGTGGTCGGAGGTGCGCACGCTGCGCGACGACTGGGACAGCATCCCGTTCGAGCGGGTGGACGCCGCGTTCGTCGGCAAGGACGGCAAGACCTACGTCTTCTCCGGCCGCCGCTACGTCAGGTACTCCACGGCCGACTACACCCGGGTGGACGACCGCTATCCGGCGTCCGTCACGCCGTTCTGGGGCAACGTCGTCAACGCGGTCGCGCGCACGGGCCGGGTCGACGCGACGCTCGTCGCGGACACGACCGAGACCGTGGACGGCGCGGAGGTCGTGCGCACCCACACGTACCTGTTCTCCGGCGACCAGTACGTCCGCTACGAGGGTCACGACTACTCGGCGGTGCAGGACGGGTACCCGCGCCCGGTCGCCGCGCTCTCGCAGGAGCCGAGGCTGCGCAACCTGCACGTGCCGCTGGAGGGCGGCGTCGACGCGGCGTTCGCCGACCGGCGCAACGTGTACCTGTTCAAGGGCGACAGGTGCCACGTCGTCTCCGATGACCTCTACCGGCGCTACACCCATCTGGACCTGGCCGGGGTCACCTGCGCGTTCATCGAGGACGGCCGGGTGGTGGCGCAGGGGCCGGACGGCTGGCGCCACCTCGGCGCGCTGGAGGGGGTCGTCGCGACCTCGGCGCCCGTGCGGCCGAGGACGCTGCGCGCCGTCCCGCCCGAGTACCGCTCGGGCCTTTCCGCCGTGCTGCGCGGCGCCGACGGCACCACGTACCTGTTCAAGGGGGCGTTCTGCCACAACGTGCGGCTCGGACGCGACTACCCCCTCGCCGAGGAGTGGGGGTGGCCGCGCGACAACATCCACGAGCGCGGCATCGTCGACGCCGCGTTCGCCGGCCGGGACGGGAACACCTACCTGTTCAGCGGCGACCAGTTCGTCACCTACACCCCCGCCTCCGGCACTCCCGCCTCCGGCACCTCCACCTCCGGCACGTCTCCTACCGGCACGTTCGGTGGCGGCACGTCCGGCGGCGCGCCGGAGGAGGCCGGCGGCCCGCGTCCGGTGCGCGAGCACTGGGCGGGACTGTCGAGCGTGGCGCTGGCCTACGTGCGCGACGGCAGGACCTACCTGTTCGAGAAGCCGGGCCCTGACGGGCGGACGCGCTACGTCGTCTACTCCGGTGAGGACTACCGGCGCCCGGACGCCGGTTTCCCGCGCACCACCGACGCCAGCTTCTGGGACATACCGGACGCCTATCGGGCCGAGGGGTTCACCCTCCCGGCCGCGGTGCTGTTCGAGGGCGGCACCATGCTCCTGTTGCACGGGGAGGAATGCCTGCAGTACGACCAGGCCGCGGGCGTGTGGTCCTACCCCCGTCCGATCGAGCGGATCTGGCGGGGCTACGGCCGCGACCTGCGGCCGGGCGAGGTGATGCGGACGGCCTTCACCGCCAGGGACGGCGTCACGTACTTCTTCTTCACCGGCCGCTTCACCGGTTACCGGGATGGTGTCTTCTCGCCCCTCGCGCCGACCAGGGAGCGATGGGGCGGTGCGCGCGGCCTGTTCGGCCCCGCCGGCGCGCGCGGCTCCACGGACGGCGCACCGGCCTCCGGCACCCCGGCCGGCACCCCGGCCTCCGGCACTCCGGATGGCGCGACCGTGACGGCCTTCGGCTCCCCGGCCGCCTCCGGCTCCTCGGACGGTCCGGACGGGGCCGGCCAGGAGCGCGGGGCGGTGCGCGTCGACGCCGCGTTCGTGTACCGGGGGTCGACGACGTTCCTGTTCTCCGGCGACCGGTACGTGCGCTACACCGGCGCCGAGTACCGCTACGCCGATCCCGGTTACCCCAAGCCGATCATCGGCGAGCTGCGCAAGGAGGAGGCGTTCGCCAACCTGCCCGAGTCGTTCGACGACGTGCTGGCCGACCGCGTCGCCGCGGGCCATGACCGGCTGGTCGAGGCGGTGGTCGCCAACCAGCGCACCGTGTACCTGTTCGTCGGCGGAGAGTGCCACGTGGTGTCGCGCGCCGCGGCCGCCACCTACGACCTCGGGTTCGCCGGCCGGGTGCGCAACGCGCTGGCCGAGCGCGGCCGGGTGGACGCGGCGCTGGTCGCCGGCGGGCGCGCCTTCCTGTTCTCCGACGACCAGTACGTGCGCTACTCGGGCGCCGACCTCGCCTACGCCGACGAGGGGTACCCGCGGTCGATCGCCGCCGCGCTCCCGGCCGAGCTCGGGGTCGCGGCGCTGCCCGAGGAGTTCCACGACGGCATCGACGCGGCGTTCACCGGCGCCGACGGGCACGTCTACCTGTTCAAGGGCAGGAACTACCTCCGAGCCGACGACCCGGCCGCCCCCGACGTCGCCGCCACCGCCGCGGCGACCGGCGCCCCCGGAGTCCCGGACGCCGCCTCGGGAGTCCCGGATACCGCGTCCGCGGCCCCGGGCGTCCCGGCCGGCACGACCGCCGTCCCGGACGTCGCGGGCGGCGGCGGGCGGGGGCCGGTCGTGCGGCCGGTCGCCGGGGTGTGGGGGAGGGTGCGCAACGCGTTCACCGAGGGCCCGCCCGGGATCGACGCGGCGTTCGCCACCCCGGCCGGCGAGCTGTACGCCTTCCGCGGCGACCAGTACGTCCGCTATGCGCCCGGCGATCTCACGAGGGTCGAGCAGGGCCACCCGCGCGCCATCAGGAACGCCTGGGGCGACCTGCCGGCGTCCTTCGAGGCGGGCGTCGACGGGGCGTTCGTCTTCGAGGGCCGGACCTACCTCGCCAAGGGCGACCAGTACGTGCGCTACTCCGGCGCGTCAGGCCAGGCGAGCGCGCACGGCGCCGACGGAGCGGGCGAGGGAAGCCCGAACGGCGCGGGCCGGGGGAGCGCGCACGGCGCGGGCCGGTATGTCGCCGTGGACCGCACCTACCCGCAGGCGTTCGCGCGGCGCTGGTCCGCCGCGGCCGACTACCGGCTGGACGACGTCGCCACGATCGCCCGCTTCGCCGCGCTCGCCCGCGAGCACCCCGCCGGAGACGGCGGGCCGGCGGCCCGGCTCGGCGCGGGACCCGTCCCCGTCGAGGACCCCTACCGCGGCCTGGCCGGGCTGTTCGGCTGGGACGTGGAGGAGCTGAGGTGGGCCACGCGGCACCGCGACCTGCTGCCGGACGCCCCGCGCCCCGGCGACCGCCTGGAGATCGAGTTCGTCCTCCAGCTCGCCGAGCTGTTCCGGCTGGCCGACCGGCTGGGCGCCGGCCCGTCGGCGGTGTACGCCGGCGTCTGGTCGCGGGTGCACGGCGAGCACGCCTCCGCCGCCGAGCGGGACGCGGACGTGGAACGCGCCGCGTCCGTCCTGCACGGTCTGCTCGCGCGGGCGCACGGACCGGAGGAGTGGGCCGTGCTGTCCCGGCAGGTGCACGACGAGCTGAACCTGCGGAAGCGGGACGCGCTGGTCTCCGCGGTGCTCGCCGCCCGTCCCTGGCTGCGGACCTCGCGCGACCTGTTCGAGCACCTGCTGATCGACGTGGACATGGGCGCCCGCGGCACGACCTCGCGGGTCAAGGAGGCCATCGCCGCCGTCCAGCTCTACCTGCACCGCTACCTGCTGGACCTCGAGCAGGTCACCGTGTACCCCGGTCTGGACGAAGACCAGGTCCGCGCGCGGCTGCGGGCTCTGTGGGGCTGGATGCGCAACTACCGCACCTGGGAGGCCAACAGGAAGGTCTTCCTGTACCCGGAGAACTACCTGCGCCCCGAGCTGCGCGACACCAAGACCCCGGCCTTCCAGCAGCTGGAGAAGGACCTGCTCCAGGGCGAGATCACCGCCGAGGCCGTGCAGCACGCCTACAAGCGCTACCTGGACGAGTACACCGAGGTGTCGCGGCTGGCGATCGCGGGCGGCTACGTCTACGCCCCCGAGGGCGCGGGGCGGGGCACGCGCGGCCTGGTGCTGTTCGGCCGCACCAGGACCTCCCCCCGGCGGTTCTACTACCGGCGCGCCGAGTTCCGCGAGGGCGTCCGGCTCTCCACCACCTGGGGGCCGTGGCTCAAGCTCGACCTGCGCGTCGACGCCGAGAAGGTCTATCCGATCTACGCCTTCGACCGGGTGTTCGTCTTCTGGACGGGCGTGGAGGCGGTCGTCCCGCAGAACACCGCCAAGACGGCGATCACGGCCACGCGGGTGGGCGATGAGCAGAAGGTCCACGCGCCCGACGCGCCGCAACGCGTGAAGATCTTCTTCTCCTTCTACAACCTGAACGAGGAGTGGGTCCCGGCACAGGTCGTCGGGTCCGCGGACATCCTGTGGAGCGGCGCGCCGCCCGACGTCCCCCTGTCGGTGTGGTCGGGGCCGCTGCCCGGCCAGGAGTCCGGCGCCGAGCACGACGCCATCCTCGTCTCCTGCGCCCTGCCCGTCGCGCCGGGCACCGTCTCCTTCGCGCTGACTCCCGAGCTGTACGCCGTCCCTGTGACCGGGCTGACGCCGCAGACGGGCAGGCCCGGCGAGGTCGCCGACGTCCTTTCGCCCGAGGAGGCCGCCGCGATCGGGGCCGCGGCCATCGTGCGGTTCAACCGGCCGGTCTCCTCTCCCGACCGGCACTGGCTGAGCGTCGACCACAAGGGCGGCAGCTTCCTCATCAGGCCGGTCATCCCGGCCCCCGACGAGGAGACGCGCCTGGTCAAGCTGCGCGGCAACAAGGACAAGCTGCCCGTGTGGGACCGGATCGACGCCGCGTTCGAGCTGGCCGACGGCACCCGGTACTTCTTCGACAACCGGAGCGGCCGGTACACCAAGATCGCCTCCGGCCGGACCCGGTCGAACACCGACCTGTCCATCGCCGGCGACTGGGGCAGGCCGCCGGAGAACCTCACCACGACCGGCGTCGTGGACGCGGTGCTGGTGCGCGCCCGGCACGTCTATCTGTTCTCCGGCGACGAGTACGTCCGCTGCACGGGGGACGTTCCCATCGGGCCGCCCGACCCGGGCTTCCCGCAGCGGATGCGCGACAACATCGACAACCTGCCGAAATGGTCCACGGTGGACGCAGCGTTCACCGCCCCGGACGGCACGGAGTACTTCTTCTCCAAGGAGCGCGGCGGGTACGCCATGTCCGGTTCGCTGGAGACCGTCCGGCCGATGGGCGAACGCTGGACCCCGCCGCGCGACCTCACCGACGGCGCCGACGACATGGCCTTCGCCATCGACCGGCTGGACGCCGCGTTCGTCCGCGACGGCCGCACCTACATGATCTTCCACGACCGCTACCTGCGGTACACGCTCGCCGGGGACGACGGCCGGCAGCGGCTCGACGAGGGCTATCCCAAGACGCTCGCCGGCAATCCCGACGGCCTGCCCACCTGGGGCCCCGTCGGCGCGGCCCTGGTCGTCCCCGGCTTCGCCTGCTTCTTCGACAACACCGCGCAGACCTACGAGCTGCGCGCCGGGGGCGAGGCCGGCACGTACGAGACCCGCGACCTCGGCAGCCGCTGGCGCACCGTCGACGCGGCCTACGTCGAGAACGGTGTGCTGTACGTGACGAGCGGCACGGAGTTCGCCCGCTACACCCTCGGGCCGGACGGCAGGCCGTCCGGCGTCACGGACCCGGGCTACCCGCGCGCGATGGAACGGCCGGTGAACGCGGTGTTCCGCCGGTCCGGCCACCGGTACGTCTTCAGCGGCGACTCCTACGCCGTCTGGGAACCCGGGCGGGAGCTGGACGCGGTCACCGCGTACGCGCCGATCGCCGGGAACTGGGGAGAGCTGCCCGAGGACGTCGAGACCGGCCTCACCGGAGCGCTGGACACCCCGGCCGAGCTGTTCCTGTTCATGGGCGACCGTTACGTGCGCTACGCCAAGGACGCCGAGGTGGCCGTCCCGTACGAGTTCGCCACGCTCCCCCAGGAGATCGTGCGCCTGACCACGAGCACCGCGTTCGTACTGAACCGGCGGCTGCTGGCCGGCGGGGTGGCGGCCCTGCTCGCCCCCGAGACGCAGGAGACCGACGAGCTGCCCGCCTTCGGCACCGGGGCGACCGGACCCACGACCGTGCGGGTGCGCGAGGACAAGGTCACCCCCGAGCGGCTGCCCACCAGCTCCTACCTGGACTTCCAGAGCGCCAACAGCGTCTACTACTGGGAGATCTTCTTCCACGCGCCGCTGCTCATCGCGCAGGCGCTCAACGGCGCCCAGCGGTTCGAGGACGCGCGCCGCTGGTACGAGTACATCTTCGACCCGACCGGCCCGTCCGCCTACTGGCGGTTCCTGCCGTTCCTCGCGATCGACGTGCGGGCGCTCGCGGACGGCTGCGCGGGCGACCTGGCGGAGCTGCGGAGGCTCGGCGCCGAGGTGTCCAGGGCCGAGGCGGAGCTCGGCCCGGAACTGGACCGGCTGAGGTCGCTCGCGGCGGCGTTCCAGGCGCGCGCGCTGGAGGACACGGACGTCGACCACCTCAGGGACCTGGCCACCCGGGACTTCGGCGACGCCCTTTCCGCCGTCACCGGCGCCGAGACGCCCCGGGCGCGGGCGGTGCTGGCCGAGCTGCGCGAGCGCGTCGCGATGGTGGGCGGGTTGCGGCGGCAGTACGACCTGGTGGGCGACAACGGACGGCTGCTTTCGGCCTACCGCGAGGACCCGTTCGACCCGCACGCCATCGCCGCGCTGCGCCCGGCCGCTTACCGCCGCGCGGTCGTCATGGCCTACGTCGACAACCTGCTCGACTGGGGCGACATGCTGTTCCGCCAGTACACGGCCGAGAGCGTGGACGAGGCGCGGATGCTCTACATCTTCGCCCACGACCTGCTCGGAGACCGTCCCGGCCGCCTGCGCCCGGCCGTGGGGACGGGGACGGCGCGCAGCTACGCCGACCTGGAGCGGGAGGAGCGCCTGCCGGAGCTGACCGGCGGCGGCGAGATGCTCACCGGACCCGGTGCGGTGCACGCCGGGGTGGCCGACCCCTACTTCACCATCCCCGGCAACGCCGTGTTCGCCGAGTACTGGACGCGGGTCGAGGACCGGCTTCGCAAGATCAGAGAGTCGCTGGACATCATGGGGGTCAGCCGGCCGGTGCCGCTGTTCGACCCGCCGATCGACCCGGCCGCCCTGGTGAGCGCCGTCGCCGGCGGCGCCGCGCCCGGCGAGGCCGCCGCCGCGCCGCCCGTCCCGGTGCCCGAGCACCGGTTCGCGGTGCTGCTGCGCAGGGCCCAGGAACTGGTGGACAGGGTGCGCTCCTTCGGCGACGCCCTGCTCGGCGTCCTGGAGCGGCGCGACTCCGAGGAGCTCGGCCTGCTGCAGGCCCGGCAGGAGGCCGTGATCCTCACCATGACCCGCGTGCTCAAGGAGGCGCAGGTGCAGGCCGCCGAGGCGAACCTGCGCGAGGCGGAGGCCGGCCGGGACACGGTCGGCACGCGGCTCTCGCACTACCAGCGGCTCGTCGACGACGGCATGTCCCCGATCCAGCAGGCGCAGCTGTCCATCATGGCGGTCGCCGCCACGACCCACCTGGCCGCGGGCGGGCTCAAGCTGGGCGCCTCCATCGCGCACGGCGTCCCGCAGGTGCTGTTCGGCCCGTTCATCTTCGGCACCGAGTACGGCGGCAAGCAGGTAGGCAAGGCGCTGGACAAGGCGGCGGAGGTCCCCGAGCAGTTCGGCGAGTCGTTCAGCGTGCTGGGCGAGCTGCTCGGCGTGCGCTCGGAGTACGAGCGCTCCGAGCAGGACTGGCGCTTCCAGATCGACGTCGCCCGGGGCGACCTCGCGCAGGCGGACCACCAGGTGGCGAGCGCGCGGTACGCGCTGACCGCCGCGCGACGCGACCTGGACGCCCAGACCCAGGAGATCGCGCACCAGCGGGCGGTCGCCGATTTCCTGAAGGACAAGTTCTCCGGTGCCGACCTCTACCAGTGGATGGCCGGCCGCCTGTCGGGCATGTACTTCCAGGCGTACGGGATGGCGTACGAGATGGCGAGGGCCGCCGAGCGGGCCTTCCGGTTCGAGCGGGGCGTCCCCGACGGGCCCGCCTACATCCGCCCGCTGTACTGGGACAGCCGCCGCGCCGGGCTGACGGCGGGCGAGAGCCTCGGCATGGACCTCGACGTGCTCGCCAACGCCTACCTTGAGGCCGACACCCGCGACCTGGAGATCGTCAAGCGGGTGTCGCTGCTCGCTCTGGACCCGCTCGCGATGCTGCGCCTGGCGAGCACCGGCACGTGCGAGTTCGCGCTCACCGAGGCGCTGTTCGACCGCGACTTCCCCGGGCACTACCGCCGCCAGATCAGGACGGTGGGGCTGTCGTTCGAGGACGACGGCGGCGGCCGCCCCGACCTCAACGCCACGCTGACCCAGCTCGGCCACAAGACCGTGCTGGACGCCGACGCCAAGGCCGTCAAGCACCTGCTCGACCCCAAGGGCGCGGCCCCGGCCACGGTGCGCGCCGACTGGCGCGCCGGCCGGCAGATCGCCGTCTCCCACGTCGAGGACGGCGCGGACGGCGACGGCCTGTTCGAGCTGCGCTTCGACGACGACCGCTACCTGCCGTTCGAGGGCACCGGCGCGGTGTCCACCTGGCGCCTCGCGCTGTCGGGCGCCCGTCCGGCCGCCCTGCGGGACGTCGTGATCACCGTCAGGTACACCGCCAGGAACGGCGGCGCGGTCTTCGCCAACGCGGTCAAGGGCATGCTGCGGCCCTACCCGGCCGCGCGGTTCCTCGACGTCGCCCGGGACTTCCCCGGCCGGTGGGAGGAGTTCACGACCGGCGACGGGCCGTCGCTGGCGCTGCCGGTCACGGCCGAGCTGCTGCCCGGCCTGGCCGACCCGCGCGTCACCGGCGTCCAGGCGGTGCCCGACGTCGCCGGCGACGCGACCGTGCGCCTGACGCTCGACGCCGGCCGCGCGTTCGCGCTGCCCGGCGGCGCGTACGTGCCGACGCCGGGCCTGCGGGTCGCCGTCCCCGGCGGTCCCGCCTGGACGCTCACCGTGGAAGGCGACAGGAACGCGCTGCGGAACATCGGACTGGTGCTGACCTACAAGGCCGGAACGCGGTAGCCGTCCCGGAGAACTGGAGATCAGACGATGGGCAAGGACAAGAAGAAGTCGCGCGGCAAGTCCCGCAAGAAGGGCGTGAAGCACTCCGGCTCAGACGGGGGTTCCTCGTCCGACGAGGTGAAGCGGAAGGCCGTCTCATCGGACGAGGAGGACGGGACGGGTTCGCCGATGGCGCAGTCGGAAGGCGAGGAAGTCCGCAGCGACGAGAGCGAATACGAGATGGACGACTCGGACTACGAGCGATTCGTCCGTCGGTCCCCCCAGCGCGACGCACCCTCCACGGTCCGCTCCAGCGGCGCGGACGACGTGGACCAGCCGGCCCTCTCGACCGGCGGCGTGCTCGTCAGGACCAAGCAGGACCAGGTGGCGCGCCCCAGGACCGATCAGCCGGCCGTGCCCGCCTCACAGGCGCCGGGCCTGGCCGCGCTGCTGGGCACCTTCAGCCTCGACATAGCGGTTCATCTGCTCGAGTTCCTGAGCTTCTCGGACCTGCAGACTTTGCGCAGGGTGGATCAGAGCACCAAGAGGTTCGTGGACGGCATACCCGGCTGGTGGGCCGGGGACAAGCTGCGGAGGGGCGCACCGGTTCCGACTCTCCTCGGGTTCTGGCTCAGGGCCGTCCGCGGTGTCGTGCCGGGCATCTCGCCCCAGTACGTGCTGGCGGTGGCCCGCGAGATGCCCGAGCCGCGCGACCCGGCCCTGTGGCGCGAGCTCGGCGCGGTGCTCCAGGTGTCCTTCACCACGATGCCCGAGATCGTGGGGCAGCTGGCCTGGCAGCGCGGCGAGGGCGACGACGACGCCATCGTCCAGGATCTGAGGGAACTGGCCGCCGTCATCGGGTTGGACACCGATCAGGTGCTGACCCGCTACGAGGAGGTGGCCTTCACCCCCAACCCGCTCACCCTGATCAGAGGCACGGCTCCGGGCACGGGCCGGCCTCCGTCGGGATACCTCAAGAGCCGGGACGAAGAAAAGATCACGCTGGCCGTCCGCGCGAAGCTGACGGCCCTGCACGGGAAACTCGAGGGGGCCGTCCAGGCGGCCGGGAAGCTCGAATTCCGCAAGGACCTGCTGGCGAAGACCGGCTCCGGCCAGCGGGCGCTCGACCGGCTCGCCTGGGTCGTCCAGCACCTGCAGGACAGCAGGGAATGCATCGCCGTCGCCAGCGCCGGCAACGAGTTGCGGCTGTGGGCCAACAATCCCGACGCCGACATGGTCGGGCACCTGGACAGCCTCCTCGCGGCGGCGAGCGCCCAGACGCAGGAGGCCGACGCCGAACTGCAGAACCTGCTCGACGGCATCTGGGCGCTGCTCAGGACCTCCAGCCTGGACAAGCGGAAGACCACCCCGACCCTCGCCGACTGGAGGATGGCCGAGCGGCGGTTGCTGAAGACCGTTCGCTTCCTCGGCGAGCTCCAGGGCAGGTGGGGGGAGATCCAGACGAGCGCTCACACCGCACGGTACGAAATCGACAAGGTCCATGCCGAGACCAAGTTCGGCGACGCGCTCCTGCACCTGCGGAACCGGCTGCGCGAGACCAGGGACTCCCTGGACGGACCGGAGCGGGAGGTCTACGAGGAGAAACTGCGCAGGCTCGACCAGGTGCGCATCGCGGTCGGCATCTCCAAGCTGTGCTGCCTGAAATGCTGGCTCGCGCTCAGGGCGATCGCCGCCGCCGAGGGAACTCCCATCACGATCACCGGCACCCACTTCCGCACCTATGGCTGGGGGATGCCGCTGTCCCTCGCGACCGCGCCGGACGTGCTTCGGGCCTACCTCGGCCTCCCGGACGAGGCGGTGACCGCGGACGACGAAGCGCTGCTGGCGGCGATCAACGACCCCGTCAGGAGGACCGCCGTGGTGAAGGCGATCAACAATTTCGTGACCGCCGGCGCCCTGACGCCCAACGGGTACGTCTCCAGCGGCGACGAGACCGGCCTCCGGCTCACGCGGTTCGGGGGCCCGGTGTCGGACGGGGAGCGGTCCGACGCGGAGGAGGCCGTCCAGCCGGCGAAGAGACAGAAGCTCGCCGCGGACGCGTCATCGGCGGACGAGACGCCCGCTGACGAGGAGGAGGACGAGACGCCCGCGGACGAGGAGGAGGACGACGTGCTCCCGCCCTCACCGGAGGGCCCCTTCTCCGACGACGACTCCGGCTCCGACTTCGAGATGGACCTCCAGCCCGTCTCCGCGCCCGGCCCCCGCGTCACCCGCCCCCGCCGCCGCTGATCGCCCACTGGCGCCCTCGGACCGGGCCCCGCCCCGGCCGGGGGCGCGGTATCGGGATGCGGTCTCAGGGGTGCGGGGCGAGGTGGACGACCTTGGTGTGGGTCATCTCGTCCAGCAGCTCGGGGCCGTAGCCGAAGCCGTGGCCGCTGCCCCGCAAGGGCTGGGCCGCGCCGCCGGGGGCGCCGCCGAACACGGCGTTGATCTTGACGGTGCCGACGGGCAGCTCGCGCCAGGCGCGCTGGGCGTTGGCCATGGACGGGGTCAGCACCGTGGCGGCCAGGCCGTACGCGCCGCCCGCCGCCAGTTCCAGCGCCTCCTCGAAGGAGGCGACGACCCGCACGGGCGCGACCGGGCCGAAGGTCTCCTCGCGCATGATCTCCATGTCGTCGGTGCAGCCGGTGAGGATGGTGGCCGGGTAGAACGCGCCGGGGCCCTCGGTCACCCCGCCGCCGGTCAGGACCTGGGCTCCCGCCTCGACCGCCGATCGCACGTGCCGGTGGACGATCTCGCGCTGCGCGAGGTCGACGAGCGGGCCGAGGGTGGTCGCCTCGTCCAGGCCGGAGCCCATGCGCAGCTCCTCGGCGCGCTGGATGAGCGCGCCGAGGAAGGAGTCGGCAACGTCCCGGTGCACGTAGACCCGTTCGACGGAGGTGCAGATCTGCCCGGCGTTGGCGAAGCAGCCGGTCGCGGCCTGCGCGGCGGCCCACTTCGCCTCCACGCCCACGTCCACGATGAGAGGGTCCTTGCCGCCGTTCTCCAGCAGGGTCTTGGCTCCGGTGCGCGCGGCCGCCGCGGCGATCGCCCGCCCGGCCGCCGTGGAGCCGACGTGGGCGACCAGGTCGACGCCCGGGTGCCCGGCCAGCGGCTCGCCCGCCTGCTGGTCACCGGGAACCATGGTGAGCACGCCGGGCGGAAGCGCGGCGGCCATCAGCTCGGCGAGCAGGGCCCCGGTGTGCGGCGTGCGCTCGGAGGGCTTGTACACCACCGTGTTGCCGGTGACGACGGCCGCGCCGATCAGCCCGCAGGCGATCGCGACCGGGTCGTTCCACGGTGTGATCACGGCGATGACGCCGCGCGGCTCGTACACCATCAGGTCGGTCGCGTCCCAGCCGCCCTGGAGGCTGTGGCCGCGGTGCAGCGGCCCGAGCTCGGCGTACTGCCGCAGGGTCCCGACGCCGGCCTCGACGCCGCCGCGGGCGTCGCCGATGGGCTTGCCCATCTCCCTGGTCACCAGCTCGGCCAGCTCGCCGGCGCGGGCGGCGACGGCGCCGGCGGCGGCGTGCAGGCGGGCGGCCCGCTCGGCGGGGGCCGTACGCGCCCAGGCGGCGAAGGCGCGGCGGGCCGAGGCGACGGCCCGTTCGACGTCCTCGGCGCACCCGGCCGGGACGTCGCCGACGGGCTCGCCGGTCGCCGGGTCGGCGACCGTGCGCCATCCCTCGCCGGCGCTCGCCGTCCATCGGCCGTCCACCAGCACCCAGCGATCGTTCTCTCGCACAACCCGCCCCTTCCATGCTCCAGCCTCCGGAGACTACCCGTGAGCTGGACGATCACTCGGATGACCCGCCCGGCCCAGGGACGGCCGTGAAGAACTCCCAGCTGTGGCCGTCGGGGTCGCGGACGTAGACGCCGCGGCCACCGGCGAGGTGGTTGATCCGGCGGTCCCAGCCGTGTTCCGGTCCGGAGCCGCAGTCGGTCGTGGGCGCGTGTTCGAGGTGCATCTTCGGCGAGCCGTCGCCGGGAAGACGCCGAAGGTGGTGCTCGGTGAGGCGGCCGAGGCTACAGGGGTACGTTGGTGGGGAGATCTCCTCACGCTGAGGATCTGCTGGGAACGTGATCGGGAGGGCCGATGCTCGGGTTGCCCGACG
The DNA here is from genome assembly GCF_042654065.1 of Sphaerisporangium dianthi. Taxonomy (NCBI): domain Bacteria; kingdom Bacillati; phylum Actinomycetota; class Actinomycetes; order Streptosporangiales; family Streptosporangiaceae; genus Sphaerisporangium; species Sphaerisporangium dianthi. The sequence continues at coordinate 438,693 of NZ_JBHSFP010000002.1, forward strand.
GGGTCCGCGGATGCCTGTTCGACATGGACGGCGTGCTCACGCGCACGGCGACGGTGCACGCCGCCGCGTGGAAGGCGACGTTCGACGCGTTCCTGCGGCAGCGGGCCGGCCAGACGGGCGACGCGTTCGTGCCGTTCGACGAGGTGTCCGACTATGACCGGTATGTCGATGGCAGGAAGCGGCTGGACGGCACGCGCGATTTCCTCGCCTCGCGGCACATCACCCTTCCCGAAGGGACGCCGGACGACCCGCCCGACGCGCTCACGGTGCACGGGCTGAGCAACCGCAAGAACGCGCTGGTGAAGCAGATCATGGACAGGGACGGGGTGGAGGTCTTCCCCGGTTCGCTCCGGTACCTCCAGGCCGTCGAGCGCGCGGGGCTGCGCAGGGCCGTGGTGTCCTCCAGCGCCAACACCGCGCGCGTCCTCTCCGCCGCCGGCGTCGCCGGGTTCTTCGAGGCGCGCGTCGACGGCGAGGTGGCCGAGCGGCGTGACCTCGCGGGCAAGCCGGCGCCCGACATGTACCTCGCGGCCGCGCGGGCGCTCGGCCTCGCGCCCTCCGAGGCGGCGGTGTTCGAGGACGCCCTGGCCGGGGTGGCGGCCGGCCGCGCGGGCGGGTTCGCCGTCGTCGTCGGCGTCGACCGGGCCGGGCAGGCGGACGCGCTGCGCGAGAACGGCGCCGACATCGTCGTCACCGACCTCGCCGATCTGCTGGAGCCGCGATGATCCAGCATCCCGCGTTCGCGGTCGACCCCTGGGCGGTGCGCGAGCGGCACCTCCACCTGGACGTGCTCGCGCAGACCGAGTCGGTGTTCGCCCTGTCCAACGGGCACATCGGCCTGCGCGGCAACCTCGACGAGGGCGAGCCGTACGGCGAGCCGGGCACCTATCTCAACTCGGTGTACGAGCTGCGCCCGCTGCCGTACGCGGAGGCCGGCTACGGATACCCCGAGTCCGGCCAGACGGTGGTGAACGTCACCAACGGCAAGCTGATCAGGCTGATGGTGGACGACGAGCCGTTCGACGTGCGCTACGGCACTCTGCACGAGCACGAGCGCGTCCTGGACCTGCGCGCCGGGACGCTCACCCGCCGCGTCCGCTGGAGCTCCCCCACCGGGGCCGAGGTCCGCGTCACCTCCACGCGGCTGGTGTCCTTCACCCACCGCGCGGTTGCCGCGATCCACTACGAGGTCGAGCCGGTCGGCCGGTCGTGCGGCGTGGTCGTCCAGTCGGAGCTCGTCGCCAACGAGACCCTGGCGCGCCAGGTCGCCGACCCGCGCGCGGCGGCCGTGCTGGAGTCGCCGCTGGTGCTGGAGGAGAACGTCCCCGCGAAGGAGGGGACGGCCATCATGATCCACTCCACCCGGGCCAGCAGGCTGCGGGTCGCCGCCGCCATGTGCCACGACATCGACGGTCCCGAGGGGACGCGCGTCGCCGCCGACGGCGCGGGCGACATCAGCCGGGTGACCATCGCCACGCGCCTCGAAGCCGGACAGCGGCTGCGGCTGGTCAAGTACTTCTCCTACGGCTGGTCGGCCAAGCGCTCCCGTCCCGCCATGCACGACCAGGTCGTGGCCGCGCTGGCCGCCGCCAGGCTCGTCGGCTGGAAGGGCCTGCTCGCCGACCAGCGCGGCTTCCTCGACGACTTCTGGGCCGGCGCCGACGTCGAGGTGGACGGTGACGCCGAGGTGCAGCAGGCCGTCCGCTTCGGACTGTTCCACCTGGTGCAGGCGGCAGCGCGGCTGGAGGACCGGCCCATCGCCGGCAAAGGGCTGACCGGTTCGGGGTACGACGGACACGCCTTCTGGGACACCGAGATCTTCGTGCTGCCGGTGCTCACCTACACCTATCCCCGTGCCGCCGCCGACGCGCTGTCGTGGCGGCGGTCGATCCTGCCGCCGGCCCAAGATCGGGCCACCCAGCTCGGGCTGGCCGGTGCCGCCTTCCCCTGGCGCACCATCAACGGCGAGGAATGCTCGAGCTACTGGCCGGCCGGAACGGCGGCCTTCCACGTCAACGCCGACATCGCCAACGCGGTCACCCGCTACGTCGACGCGACCGAGGACACCGGCTTCGAGCGCGAGACCGGCCTGCCCCTGCTGACCGCTACGGCGCGGCTGTGGTGCGCCCTCGGCCACCACGACGCGCAGGGACGCTTCCGCATCGACGGGGTCACCGGCCCGGACGAGTACAGCGCCGTCGCCGACAACAACGTCTACACCAACCTGATGGCCGAGGAGAACCTGCGCGAGGCGGTCGAGGTCGCCACCCGCCACTTCGACCTGGCACAAACGCTCGGGATCACCCTGGAGGAGATCGCCGGCTGGCGCGACGCGGCCGCCGCCATGTACGTCCCCTACGACGAGCGGCTCGGCGTGCACTGTCAGAGCGAGGGGTTCACCGGGCACGCGGTCTGGGACTTCGACGCCACCCGGCCCGACCAGTACCCGCTGCTCCTGCACTTCCCCTACTTCGACCTCTACCGCAAGCAGGTCGTCAAGCAGGCGGACCTGGTGCTGGCGATGCACCTGCGCGGCGACGCGTTCACGGCCGAGGAGAAGGCCAGGAACTTCGCCTACTACGAGGCGATCACCGTGCGCGACTCCTCGCTGTCGGCCTGCACCCAGGCGGTGATGGCCGCCGAGGTCGGGGACCTTCAGCTCGCCCACGCCTATCTGGGCGAGGCCGCGCTGATGGATCTCGAGGACCTGGAGCGCAACACCGTCGACGGGATCCACATGGCCTCGCTGGCGGGGTCGTGGATCGCCCTGGTGTGCGGGTTCGGCGGCATGCGCTCCGGACAGGGGGAGATCTGCTTCGCCCCCAGGCTGCCGCCGGGCATCACCCGGCTGGCCTTCCGGCTGAGGTACCGAGGGAGGCTGCTGCGGGTCGGCGTCACGCACGCCTCCACGATCTACCGGCTCACTTCCGGCCCGCCGATCACGCTCACCCACCACGGGGAACGGTTCCTGCTCGACGGCAGGCCGGTCACCCGCCCTACGGTGAAGGTGAAGGCGCCGGAGGCGGGCATCCACCAGCCGCCCGGCAGAGAGCCGGCCCCGCGCCACACGCGCTGACATCGAACGGCCGCCTCGCGGCCGCCTGACCATCTACCGGAGGAAGCACCGATGACCACCACCCCGCTCCGCGAGCGCGCTTCGTGGAAGGCGCTCCAAGAGCATCACGCCGAGATCAGCGGCCGCCACCTGCGCGAGCTGTTCGCCGAGGACCCCGGGCGTGGCGAGCGCATGAACGCGGAGGCGGCCGGGCTGTACCTGGACTATTCCAAGAACCGCGTCACCGGCGAGACGCTGCGCCTGCTCGCGGACCTCGCGCGCGAGAGCGGGGTGGAGGAGCGCAGGGACCTGATGTTCCGCGGCGATCGCGTCAACACCTCGGAGAACCGCTCGGTGCTGCACGTCGCGCTGCGCATGCCGAAGGGCTCCTCGCTGGTCGTCGAGGGCGTGGACGTGGTCGCGGAGGTCCACGAGGTCCTCGACCGCATGGCCGACTTCGCCGGGCGCGTCCGTTCCGGCGCGTGGACGGGGCACACCGGCAAGCCGATCAAGAACATCGTCAACATCGGCATCGGCGGCTCCGACCTCGGCCCGGTGATGGCGTACGAGGCGCTGCGCCACTACAGCCGCCGCGACCTGACGTTCCGCTACGTCTCGAACGTCGACTCCACCGACATCGTCGAGGCCACCCGCGACCTGTCCGCCGACGAGACGCTGTTCATCGTCTCCTCCAAGACCTTCGGCACCTCCGAGACCCTGGCCAACGCCCACTCGGCGCGCGAATGGCTGCTCGCCCAGCTCGGCGACGAGGAGGCCATCGCCCGGCACTTCGTCGCGGTGTCCACCAACGCCCAGCGCGTCGCCGACTTCGGCATCGACACCGCCAACATGTTCGGCTTCTGGGACTGGGTCGGCGGCCGGTACTCCATGGACTCCGCCATCGGGCTGTCCACCATGGTCGCCATCGGGCCGGAGAACTTCCACGAGCTGCTCGCCGGCTTCCACGAGATGGACGAGCACTTCCGCACGGCGCCTCTCGGCGAGAACCTGCCGGTGCTCATGGGCATGCTCGCCGTCTGGTACGTCGACTTCTTCGACGCGCAGAGCATCGGCGTCATGCCCTACGAGCAGTACCTCAAGCGGTTCCCCGCCTACCTGCAGCAGCTCACGATGGAGTCCAACGGCAAGCGCGTGACCCGCGACGGCGACCCCGTCGACTACGACACCGGCCCGGTCTACTGGGGCGAGCCGGGCACCAACGGCCAGCACAGCTTCTACCAGCTCATCCACCAGGGCACCCATCTGATCCCGGTGGACCTGATCGGGTTCGGCAAGAGCCTCAACCCGCTGCGCGACCACCACGACCTGCTCATGGCCAACGTCTTCGCGCAGGCGCAGGCCCTGGCCTTCGGCAAGACCGAGGAGGAGGTGCGCGCGGACGGCACCGACCCGCAGGTCGCGCCGCACCGCGTCATGCCGGGCAACCGCCCCACGAACGTGCTGCTCGCCGAGCGGCTCACCCCGCGCGTGCTGGGCGCGCTCGTCGCGCTCTACGAGCACAGCGTGTTCACCCAGGGCACCGTCTGGAGCGTCGACTCCTACGACCAGTGGGGCGTCGAGCTGGGCAAGGTGCTCGCCGGCCGGATCGCGCCCGAGCTGCGGAGCGAGGGCGAACCCGACCTCGCTCACGACTCCTCCACCAACACGCTGATCCGCCGCTACCGCCACCTGAAGAACAGCTGACACTCCCGCCACCCGGGCTGAACCTCGGGCCGTCCTGACACGTCGAAGGGGTATGCCTATCGACGGGTCAGGACGGCTGCGCAGGCGGGAGTTCCTGGTGGCCGCGCTGACCGCGGCCGTCGCGACGGGGTGCGGAGGAGGGGACGCGCACGTGCTCACCGCCCGAGGTGTGAGCCGGGAGGCTCCCGCGAAGGACGCCCCGGTCGGCGAGGTCGTCCAGGGCCTCACGGCCTTCGGACACGCCCTGTACACGGCCGGCGGCGACGCGGCGCGCAACACGGTGCTGTCGCCGCTGAGCATCGCCTGCGCCTTCGCCATGGCCAGGGCGGGCGCCGCGGGCGCGGCGGCGCCGGCGCTGGACAGGGTGTTCGGCTTCCCCGCCGCCGGGCCGCACACCGCGTTCAACGCCCTCACCCGGCAGATCGTGACCGTCGAGGGCCCGCCGCCTCCACCGGACCGGCGAGCCGAGCGCGACGCCCGCGAGCAGAGCGCCGACCCCGTCGTCGGCATCGCGAACGGGCTGTTCGTCCAGCAGGGCCTGGCGGTGGGGCAGGAGTTCCTGCGCGTCCTCGCCGCGCAGTACGGCGCCGGCGCGGCCACGGTGGACTTCGGCGGCGACGCCGCCGCCGCGATCAACGCGTGGGTGGACCAGCAGACGGCCGGGCGCGTCGACAGGCTGTTCGACCGGCTGGACCAGGCGACCCGGCTGGTCATCGCCAACGCCGTGTACCTCAAGGCCGACTGGAAGCGGCCCTTCGCCGAGATCCCCGCCGAGGAGGGCGCCGTCTTCACCCGGGCCGGCGGCTCCACGGTGCGCACCGACCTCATGCGGCTGGACGCCGAGCTGATGTACGCCGACGGGCCCGGCTGGCAGGCCGTCGAGCTGCCGTACGCCAAGAGCGACCTGGTCATGTGGGTGCTCGTCCCGCGGGCGGGTGGATCTCCGGCCGGGCTGCTCACCCCGGAGAGCCTCGGCCGGGCGGCGGCGGGGCTGCGCCCGCGCGGCGTCGGACTCGCCCTGCCGCCGTGGGACTTCGCCACCGGCCTGGACCTTGCGGCGCCGCTGCGCCGGCTCGGGCTCGGCGTGGTCTTCGACCGCCCTGACTTCTCCGGCATCGCCGAGGGCGCCCGCATCGGGCGGGCGGTGCACCGGGCGAACATCAGCGTGGACAAATGGGGCACCGAGGCGGCCGCGGCGACCGGGCTGGCCATTCCCACCTCGGCCCTCGCCGACCGGCTCGTGGAGGTGCGCGCCGACCGCCCCTTCGCGTTCGCGATCGTCCACCGCCCGACGTCGGCCCCTCTGTTCATCGGCCACGTCGCCGACCCCACGGCCACCCCATAGCCCCGGCCGGCCGGGCCCTCGGAGGGGTGGGGCCCGGCCGGCCGCGAGACGCCGGCGTGGCCTTCGGGCGGTGTCAGGCGTCGAAGAGGTGGAGGCGGTGGGCCGTGGCGGCGGCCTCGCCGCGCGAGGAGACGCCGAGCTTGGCCAGGATGTTGGAGACGTGCACGCTCACCGTCTTGGCCGAGATGAACAGCTCGCCGGCGATCTCGCGGTTGCTGCCGCCGGTGGCGACCAGGCGGAGCACCTCGCGCTCGCGGGCGGTGAGCCCGAGGCCGGCCTCCTCGGAGGCGGACGGGGCGGGGACGGTGGCCTCGGGCGCGCCGACCTGGACCCTGGCCCGCCGGGCGAAGGAGTCGATCTCGGCGCCGAGCGGCACGGCGCCCAGCCTCGCGGCGAGATGCGCCGACCGCGACAGCCGCCCGGCCGCCTCGTCGCGCTCACCGGCGGCGAGCGCCGCCTGCGCCGCGCCGAACAGGCACCGCGCCTCGGCGTACGGCTGGCGCAGCGCGGCCCAGGCGTCCACGGCCTTGTCCCACGCCGGACGGTCGGAATGCCCGCAGATGCGGGCCGCCTCGGCGGCGAAGGTCAGGCTGTGCGCCTCCTGCAAGGCGCCCTGGACCTCCAGTCGCCCGGCGAGCGCCCGGAGCTCGCCGAGCAGCGGGCCCGCCGCGCGCAGGCACGTGATGAGCACCGGCCAGGCGTAACGGGGGCTGGCGGCCAGATCTTGCTCGCGCAGCGTCTGGGCGACCAGCTCGGACGCCTCGCCGTCGCGGCCGCGCGCGATCAGCAGTTCGATCTCTCTGCGAAGGTGGGGCAGGATCGCCTGGTCGCGGTAGGTGCCCATGGCGATGACCTTCGCCGTGGCGTGGAAGAGCGCCTCGGCCCGCTCGACATCGCCGCGGGCCATCATGATCTCGGCGGCGAAGCCCTGCAGGCTGGCGCGGTAGGGCGGCGGCGGCACGACCTCCACCCCGCGCTCGATCACCTCCAGGGCCTCGTCCCAGCGCCCGAGCGACATCAGCGGCTCGGCCAGGTTGATCGCCAGGAACGCCCCGGAGGTGCGCGCCAGCCCGTACGCCTCGGCGTCGGCGATGCCCCTGCGGGCGACCTTGGCCGCCTGCTCGTGCCAGCCCGCGCCCTCCAGCGCGTCGGACTCGGAGATCGCGGCCCGCATGAGCGCGTTGTAGGTGCCCGCGCGCTCGGCGATCTCTCGCGCCCGCGCGAACGCGGCCACCTGCACCTCCATCTGGGAGTACTGGCACTGCGTCCAGGTGAGGGTGATGAGCGCGTTGGCCTCGGTGCGGGCGTCCCCCACCTGCTGGGCGACGTGGATGGCCTCCTCGGCGAGGCGTTCTTTCTCGGCCCAGGTGCCCGGGTCGTGGAGCATGCGCGACAGGGTCTCGAGGATCTGGGCGCGCAGCGACGAGGGAGGGTCGGCCGGGACCAGCCCCGCGGCCTCGCGCAGGTCGTCGATGTGCCCGGCGCGGCCGAGGTCGTACCGGGTGAGGCCGCGCTGGCGCAGCAGCTTGGCCGCGCGCAGTGGGTCGGTCGCGGGGTCGATCTCGCGCAGGGCGGCCTTGGCCAGGGAGATGCTGCGCTCGAACTCGCCGGCGAGGTGCGCCACGGTGGTGGTCTGCCGCAGCACGTCGATGTAGTCGTGGCCCACGCGCTCGGCGGCGCCGGGGACGGTGTCCCAGAGCTCGAGCACGCGGGTGAGCATGCGCAGCTGCTCGTCGAAGGCCGCCGACTTGCGCGCCGCCGCCGCGGCGCGCCACGCGGCGTTCAGCGCGCAGGGAGCGTCGTGCGCGGCGTACCAGTGGTAGGCCAGCTCGATGGCGCCGCGCGTGCCGGGCAGCAGGGCGGGGTCGTGCTCGAGCGCCTTGGCGAAGCGGGTGTGCAGGCGGGCGCGCTCGCCGGGCAGCAGGTCGTCGTGGACGGCCTCGCGGATCAGCGCGTGCCTGAAGGCGTACCCCTCGCCGTCGACCAGCAGGACGTTGCCCGCCACCGCCGGGCGCAGCGCGCTCGACAGCGCGCCGTCGTCGAGGCCTGCCACCGCGGCCAGCAGGCTGTGCTCGATGCGCGCGCCGCCCGCGCTCGCCACCCGCAGCAGCTCTTGGGTCTCTTCGGGGAGGCGCTCGACGCCGGCCAGGAGCAGGTCGCGCAGCGACTCGGGCATCGGCCCGTCTTCGCCGCCGCTGAGCAGCGCCTCGACGAACAGGGGGTTGCCCTCGCTGCGCGCGTAGATCACATCGACGTCGAGGGCGGTCGGCTCGCGGGTGAGGATGCTCGCGGCCTGCTGGACCACCTCGCGGCGGGTGAGCCTGCGCAGTTCGAGCCGGGTGACCCAGTCGATGCGGGTGAGCTCGGCGAGCAGGGGCCGCAGGGGATGGGTGCGGTGCAGTTCGTCGGAGCGGTAGGTGACCAGCGTCAGCACGCGGGTGTCGGCCCGCTGGTAGCGGGTGAGGAAGGACAGCAGATCGCGGGTGGAGCGGTCGGCCCAGTGGGCGTCCTCGATCACAAGGACGGTCGGCCCCTGCTCGGCGAGCCGCTCTATCAGGCCGAGGACCTGCTCGAACAGCCGGGCGCGCGCCTCGGGCCCCTCGTCGTCGGGTTCGCCGAACTCGGGCAGCAGCCTGGCCAGCCCGCGCGTGCGGCCGCCGGGCAGCAGCGCGGCGACCCCGTCGTGCCCGAGGTCGCGGGCGAGCCGCCGGAGCACCGCCGTGAACGGGGCGAAGGGCAGGCCGTCGGTGCCAAGCTCGAGGCAGCCGCCGACGAGCACGCGGGCCTCGCCGGCCCGCTCGGCGAACTCGCGGATGAGCCGGCTCTTGCCGACGCCGGCCTCGCCCCCGATGAACACGGTCGTCGCCGCCCGGGAACGCACCCGGGCCAGGGCGTCGAGCAGGAAGGTCAGCTCGGCCGCCCGCCCGACGAACAGCGGGCTCACCTGGCCGCTCACGCCGCTCACGCCGCAGCCCCCGCTCGCGCGACGGCCCCCGCTCGCGCGACGGCCGCCCGCACCCGGGGGAAGGGGCGGTTTCGGCGGGCCGTAACGGCACCATCGCGACCGGTCACGTCAACACCGTCTCAGCCACCCGACCAGCATGCCATCTCGCGCCGACATTTCCCCACCGTGTTTTCGGCCCTCGGCGGGGACGGCGGTGCTGACCGGAAGGGGGCGGGTGATGGCCGTAGAGTGAGGACCATGAGCCCGAAGATCGCGACCGCGGACGCCGTCACCCGTGACCAGCTTCTCGACTTCGTCCGCGACCGCCATCACGCCCTGCTCATCACGACGCGGCGCGACGGCGGCCCCCAGGCGTCCCCGGTGACCTGCGGCGTGGACGATCTGGGCCGCATCGTCGTCTCCACCTACCCAGAGCGCGCCAAGTCCAAGAACGCCCGGCGCGACCCCAAGGTGAGCATCGTGATCCTGTCGGACGACTTCGACGGTCCCTGGGTCCAGATCGACGGAGCCTGCGAGGTCCTCGACCTGCCGGACGCGCTGGAGCCGCTGGTCGACTACTACAGGGCCATCGCCGGCGAGCACCCCGACTGGGACGAGTACCGCGAGGCGATGCGGCGCCAGGGCAAGTCGCTGCTGCGCATCACCCCCGCCAAGTGGGGCCCGGTCGCCACCGGCGGCTTCCCCCCACGCCTCGCCTGACGTCCCCACCCGGAAGTCGCGCCGCAGGTGACCGGCTCGGCGTCGGGGGGGTTTGCCTGGCTCGGGGGTGGGTCATGGGTCGCTACGAGGGGCTTTCGTAGCTGAGGGGTGTGGGACGTGAGGACGACGCCCGCCGAGGAGGACGAGGGGACCGGCGTCGTGCCGGTCACCGTCGTGATCGCGACCAGGAACCGGCGGGAGGAACTCCTGCGCACGCTGGGCCGTCTGCGCGCCCTCCCCGAGCGCCCACCGGTGATCGTGGTGGACAACGGCTCGTCCGACGGCACCGCCGGCCGCGTCCGCGCGGACTTCCCTGAGACCGAGGTGATCGGCCTGTCCCGCAACCTCGGCGCGCCCGCGAGGAACGTGGGAGTGCTGGCCGCCCGCACGCCCTATGTCGCCTTCAGCGACGACGACTCCTGGTGGGAGCCCGGCTCGCTGCGACTGGCCGCCGAGACCTTCGGCGCCCATCCCCGCCTCGGTCTGGTCGCCGCCCGCATGCTGGTGGGGCCGGGGCTGGTCCCCGACCCGATCAACGCGATGCTGGCGGACACGCCGCTGCGCACGGGCCCCGGCCAGGCGGGGCCGCCGGTCCTGGGGTTCTTGGCCTGCGGGTCGGTGGTTCGCCGCGAGGCGTTCCTCCAGGCCGGAGGGTTCAGCCCTGTGCTGTTCTTCCCGGGCGAGGAGCAACTGCTGGCCTACGACCTCGCGGCGCTCGGCTGGGACAGGTGCTACGTCGCGGGCGTGGGCGCCGTCCACGAGCCGTCCCCGCTGCGGATGCCGCCGGCCGGCCGGCGCCGGGTCCAGGCGCGCAACGCCCTGCTGACCGTGTGGCTGCGCCGCCCTGCCCGCGTCGTGCTGCGCGAGACCGCGCGGCTGGCCGCCCGCGCGCCCCGCGACCTCTCGTGCGGCCTTGCCCTGCTGGACGCCCTGCTCCGGCTGCCCCTCGTCGTCGCCGGACGCCGGCGGCTGCCCGCGCACGTCGAGGCCGCCGCGCGGCTCCTGGAGTCCGGCGCGCGGCCCGGCGGACGTTCCGGCACCCCGATGGCGGGTCTTTTCTCGCACAGGGGAGCATACAAATATGGGCATTACATCTGATTCATGCACTTACTGCGACATTCTTGAAGGGCGGACCGAGGCCACTCTTGTCTTCCAAGACGAGGTGGTGATCGTCGTCATGGACGAGAACCCGGTGAACCCCGGACATGCCCTCGTGGTGTCGCGCGTTCACGCCGCGGGGCTGGAGGATCTGGACGAGGAGGTCGGCGCGCACATGTGGCGCCTGGCCCAGCGGGTGGCGCGAGGGCTGCGCCGCTCCGGGCTGCGCTGCGAGGGCGTCAACATCTTCGTCGCCGACGGCGAGGCGGCGCTGCAGGAGGTCTTCCACGCCCACATTCACGTGTTCCCGCGCTTCGAGGGCGACAACGTGGTGCTCGACGCCGACTGCGAGCCCAGGGAGCGCCGGCTGCTGCTCAACGAGGCATGGGCGCTGCAGAAGGCCATGAAGCCCCTGGCCGGGACGGCCTCGGCGGAGATGTTCCCGCAGCGCGCCCCGGCGTCGTGAATTCGCGCGGCATCGGTTCGGCGATCATGCGTGTGCCGTCCGGGCCGGCATTTTCATTAACCCATGGAAAGACTTGACGGGGTCTTGACTTAATGGCACTTAGCGGGGCGATCGTCGGATATTCCGCATACGCACCGGCTACCATTCCTGTGATCCGAAATTGATTCGGCGACCGATCTGGCAGGGTGGGGAACGGGCGTGTCCGAGCGCAACGAAGACGGGGGCCGGGCGAAGAACGAGCAGGCCGGCCTGCCTCCCGGGATCGATACGAGCAGACCGAGCGTCTCGCGCGTCTACGACTACTTCCTGGCCGGCAAGGACAACTTCGCCGTCGACCGGGAGGTCGCCGAGATGGCCTTGCGCATCGCCCCCGACGCCAGGGACGCGGCGCGGGCGAACCGGGCCTTCCTGCGCCGCGTGGTGCGCCACCTGGCGGCCGATGAGGGCATCCGCCAGTTCGTCGACCTCGGGTCCGGACTGCCCACGCAGGGGAACGTCCACCAGATCGCCCAGCGGATCGACCCGTCCGCGCGGGTGGTCTACGTCGACAACGATCCGATCGTGCTGACGCACGGCAGGGCGCTTCTGGCCACCAACGGCACCACCACGGTCATCCAGGCCGACGCGTGTGATCCTGAGGCCGTTCTCGCCGACCCCACGCTGCGTGAGTTCATCGACTTCAGCCAGCCGATCGGGCTGCTGATGTTCAGCATCCTGCACCACATCAACGACGCGGACGACCCGGGCGGCATCGCCCGCACGCTGCGGGACGCGCTCCCCTCCGGCAGCTTCCTCGCCATGTCGAACTTCTGCAACCCGGGTGAGGAGAACCCCGAGGCCTCCAAGCAGGCCCTGGCGGCCGAGAAGCTCTTCAACGAGCACATGGGCACCGGCCGGTGGCGCACCCGCGAGGAGCTGACGGGCTTCTACGGCGACTTCGAGATGCTGGAGCCAGGGCTCGTCCCGCTCGCCGAATGGCGTCCAGAACCGGGAGACGAGTGGGAGACGAGCCTCACCTACTACACCTTCGTCGGCGGCGTCGCCCGCAAGCCCTGACACACCCCTGCCGCCCGGTCCTCCCGAGGGCGACCGCGACAATGGGCGTGAGGGGGGCGTGAGGGGGGATCGCATATGCGGGTGGCCGTGCTGGGGTTGGGCGCCATGGGCCGGGCGGTGGCCGGACGGCTGCTGGCCCAGGGGTATCACGTCACCGTCTGGAACCGGACGCCGGGCAGGGCGGCCGAGGTCGTCGAGTCGGGAGCCGTAGAGGCGCCGTCGCCTCCGGAGGCCGCGCGGGACGCCGAGGCGGTGCTGATGTCCCTCACCGACGATCACGCCGTCCTTTCGGTGATGGAGGCACTGACCGGTCCCGGCGCGCGGTCCCGGGACACGGCCGGCGCGGGCGTCGTGGTCGACATGAGCACCGTCTCGCCGGAGACCTCGCACCGCCTGCTCGCGATGGCCCCCGGGCGGCGGTTCCTCGCGGCGCCGATCCTCGGCGGGCCGCAGGCCGTGCTGAGCGGGTCCGCCGGAGGGCTCGTGGGCGGTGACCGGGCGCTGGCCGAGCGCCTGGAGCCGGTCTGGTCGCGGCTGTTCTCCACCCACTGGTACTGCGGAGCGAACCCCGGGGACGCCTCGGCCTTCAAGCTGCTCAACAACTACCTGCTGATGGCCGGAGTCGCGGTCACCGCCGAGGTGGTCGCCACCGCCGAGGCGGCCGGACTGGACAGGACGCTGCTGCGCGAGGTCCTGCACAGCTGGCCCACCGTGGCGCCGGGTCTGCACAACCGGCTCGACGACATCATCGCCGGGCGCCACGAGGGATGGTTCGCCACCAGGCTCGGCGCCAAGGACGTCCGGCTGCTCGCGGAGGTCGCCGAGTCCAGCGGCGTCGCGCCGCCGATCGCCCGGCTGGTCGAGCGGCGCTACGAGGAGGCGGCGTCCAGCGGCTGGGGCGACGCCGACATCACCGCCGTCGTCGAACTGCTCCGCCGCCGTCCTCAGACCCCTGACGCCCCGGCCGCCGACCCGCGGGCGGGGTATCGTCCGCCGGCCGACTAGCGCCTGCCGATGGTGGCGAGGAAGTCGAGGGTGCGGCGGGTGAGCAGCGCGGCGGCGTCGGCGTCATACGACGGCAGGCTGCTGTCGGCGAAGAGGTGCCGGTCGCCCGGGTAGAGGAACAGCTCACCGTGTCCGGTCGAGGTGAGGAGGGCGCGGGCGGCGTCGAGGTCTCCTTCGCCGGCGAAGATCGGGTCGGCGTCCATGCCGTGGACCTGGACAGGCAGGTCCGCGGGCCATGAGATCCCGAACTCCGAAGCAGGCAGGCAGGACTCGAAGAGCAGTGCGCCACGCGCGCCCGGCCGGGTCTGCGCGAGCTTCTGGGCCGGCATGACGCCGAGGGAGAAGCCGGCGTACACCAGTGCGTCGGGCAGTGCGTCGGCGGCGCGCACACCACGCTCCAGGAAGTCGTCGAAGCCGATCTTCGCCGCATAGGCCAGGCCGTCGTCCAAGCCGGCGAACGTATGCCCGTCGTAGAGGTCCGGTGTGTGCACGGTGTGCCCGGCCTGGCGTAGCTCCTCGGCGAAGCCGAGGAATCCGGCCGTCTGCCCTTGAGCGTGGTGGAACAACAAGACCTCGGCCATGTGGCGGCTTCCTTCCGAACGAGCGCTGCTGGAACGAACGAGAAATCCCGAATGATTGACGATGTTAGACTAATCGGATTATGTCGACCAACCCTTCGGTTCCGGACTACGACCTCGCCGAGGTGATCGAGCTCAGCACCCCCGAGCAGGTGCGAGCCATCGGCGATCCGCTGCGGACCACGATCCTCGGTCTCCTGCACGAGCGCGCCGCGACCGTGACGGAGCTGGCCACCGCGGTCAAGCGCCCCAAAGGCACGGTGGCGCATCACGTCAACGTCCTGGCCGAGGCCGGGCTGCTGCGCGTGGTGCGGACCCGGCGAGTGCGGGCGATCGATGAGCGCTACTACGGCCGCACGGCCCGGATGTTCTATGTCGGCGTCGGCCGGTCTCCCGGCAGCGGCCCGCTCCCACTGGACTTCAACGACTTCGAGGTCGCGGCCGAGGAGTCCGCCGCCGCCTATCAGGCTCACCAGTTGTGGGCGTTCATCCGGCACGCCCGGATCTCGCCGGAGCGGGCCGCGGAGTTCTGGCACCGGATCAAGGACCTGGTCCAGGAGTTCGATCAGGTTCCCCGGTCCGGCGAGACGACCTACGGATTCGCCGTCGGCCTGTATCCCATGACCGGCTACCCGAGTCTTCCGGCCGAGAAGAGCTGACGCATGCGGTCTGGCGGCGTCAGCCGGAGACGCGCAGGACGGCGGCGCCGGTGACGCGGTCGGCCGCGAGGTCGGTCAGGGCCCGGTCGGCGTCGGCGAAGTCGTACGGGGCCGTGGTCACGCTCAGGGGCTCGCGGGTGGCCAGCTTGAGGAACGCGCGGCCGTCCTCGCGGGTGTTGGCGGTGACGCTGCGCAGCGTGCGCTCGTAGAACAGGTGCTCCTCGTAGTTCAGCGAGGGGATGTCGGTGAGGTGGATGCCGGCCACGGCGAGGGTGCCGCCCTTGTCGAGCGCCTTGAGGGCCACCGGAACCAGGTCTCCGACCGGCGCGAACAGGATCGCGGCGTCCAGCGGCTCGGGCGGGGGGTCGTACGCCTCGCCGGCCGAGGCCGCTCCGAGCTCCAGCGCCAGCCGCCGGGCCTGCCGTGAGCGGGTCAGCACGTGCACCGCCGCGCCCTGCGCGATCGCCACCTGGGCGACGAGGTGGGCGGAGGCGCCGAAGCCGTAGACGCCGAGGCGCCCGCCCGGCGGCAGGCCGGCGCGGGCGAGGGCGCGGTAGCCGATGATGCCGGCGCACAGCAGGGGGGCGAGCTGCTCGGCGGGCATGTCGCCGGGCAGCTCGTAGACGTAGTCCTCCAGCGCGGTGACGTACTCGGCGTACCCGCCGTTGACGTCCCAGCCGGTGTAGGCGGCGTTCGGGCACAGGTTCTCCGAGCCGCGCAGGCAGTAGCGGCACTCGCCGCAGGTGGAGTGCAGCCAGGCGACGCCGACCCGGGCGCCGATCGGGACGCGTTCGGCGCCGGCGCCCTGGGCGACGACCCGGCCGACGACCTCGTGGCCCGGCACCGTGTCCGGCCGCTTCGGCGGGAGGTCGCCTTCTGCGAGGTGCAGGTCGGTGCGGCAGACGGCGCAGACCTCGACCTTGACCAGCACCTCGCCCGGAGCCGGCGCGGGGACGGGCAGCCGCACGCGTTCGAGCGGCTCGCCGTGCATGGGCCCGGGGCGGCGCACCACCCAGGCGGTCATCGTCTCGGCCATGCCTCCATGGTCACACGCCGTCCCCGCTCTGACGGGCGCGGGCCGTTCCGGTCTCCGGCCTGGCGGGCGCGGGCGGGCCGGGCCCCGCGGTCGTCCTTCGCCTGGTGCTCTGGTCTGCGGGTTTAAAACTCTCACACGAGGAAGCGAGGTACCAAGGACCACATCAGCCAGAGGGGGAAGGCCACCGATGGACGCCATCGTGCTTCTGAAGGACGACCACAAGACCGTCGAGAAGCTGTTCAAGCAGTTCGAGAAGGCGGGAGAGAAGGCATACCAGGAGAAGCGGAAGATCGTCGAGCAGGTCGTCCACGAGCTCACCGCGCACGCCTACATCGAAGAGACGATCTTCTACCCGGTGGCCCGCCAGGACGTCCCCGACACCGAGGATCACGTCCTCGAGAGCGTCGAGGAGCACCACGTCGTGGTGTGGATGCTGTCGGAGCTCAAGAACCTCGACCCGCAGGACGAGCGGTACGACGCCAAGATGACCGTCCTGATGGAGAACGTCCGCCACCACGTCGAGGAGGAGGAGCAGGAGTGGTTCCCGAAGGTGCGGGAGGCCCTGGGCCGCAAGAAGCTCCAGGAGCTCGCCGAGCAGATGGAGAAGGCCAAGGCCGACGCCCCGGACAACCCGCTCGACCTGATCAGCGCCCGGCAGTAGCGTGAAGCGGCTCGGATCGCCCGCGAGCGGTCCGGGCGCCCGCGAGCGGCTTCGAGCACGCGGCTCCGGGGGGACGCCGATGGCCGCCGGCGACGCGGCGGCCTCGGCCGTGTCCCACCTGGTTCGGTGTCGTCAGTGCCGCTGGAACGGGGTGATGCCCCAGCGGTGGGCGACGCTCTCGCCGGGGGCGAGGCGGATGAGGTCCTCGCCGGTGCCGAAGGCGTTGGGCGGACAGCTCATCGGCTCCACGGCGAGGCCGCCGCGCCGGTGGTCCCCGGCCAGGGTGTCGCCGGTGAAGAGCTGGAGCCACTCGACGCCCTCGCCTCCCCACAGCTCCACGCCCCGCGTGCCGTCCGCGGTGGCGAGCCGCACCCGGACCAGCCCGTCGGCGTCGCGGCCGAGCCCGGTGAACGCGGTGTCCAAGGAGACCTCGCCGATCGGGCGTGCGGCGCGGAAGTCGTACTGGGTGCCCTCCACAGGGCGCCTGCCGACCGGGATCTTGCGCTCGTTCACGGCGACCCACTCGGCGGCGGGCACCTGGAGCACGGTCTCGTCGAGCGGCTCGCCGACGGTGAGGTACGGGTGGGCGCCGAAACCGTACGGCGCGACGTTGTCCCCGCGGTTCCGCGCCGCGATCTCGACCGTGAGGCCGGAGCCGTCCAGGGTGTAGGAGACCGACAGGTCGAGAATGTGCGGGTAGCCGGTCTGCGGGAACAGCCGCAGGCCAAGGACGATCGACCCCTGGTCGCGCGAGACGACACGCCAGGGCAGGGTGCGGGTGAAGCCGTGCGCCGCGTTGCCCCACTTGGGCTCGGTCAGCGCGAGCTGCCGCTCTTGGCCGTCGAAGGTGTAGCGCCCGTCCTCGACGCGGTTGGGCCAGGGGAGTAGGGGCACCCCTGCCGACCCGGGAGGGGTCTCGTGCTCGGAGTAGCCGGTGATGAGCGCGCGGCCGTCGTGCGTGAGGCCGCGCAGCCCCGCCCCGACCTCGGTGACGACGGCACGGAAGCCGTCGGCCTCGATGGTGTGCTGCTCTCCGGTGGGCGCGATGGTCGTCACCCGCCAATTCAACACCATCCTCCCCACCAGCGGCCGGTGGCCCCGGTACGGCGGCCGGCGCCGTCCGCCGCCACCGCGGCGCCTTCATCGCGCCATCGCGCCGCCGTCGTCGCGGCGCCTTCATCGCGCCATCGCGCCGCCGTCGTCGCGGCGCCTCCATGGCCGCCACCAGGCGGTCTGTCGCCGCCATCCCGGCGCTATCGCTGCGGGCGCCTTCTCTAGGGGGATGCTGCGCTGTTAGTGAGGGGGCTCGATGGGGTCTTGTAGCGAGAGATGCGGTGTTTGTCTTGAATCAGGCATCTCGGTGCGGCGACCGGCCTTCCAGCACCACAGGGCCGGCCCCACACCGGCCGTCCGAGGGCGCACAGTCCCGGCACTGCGGGGTGTGGAAGGACACGGCATGGACGCGATCAGCGTGCGGGAGGCGACAGGCGGCACGACCCCGGAGGTCCGCGACGAAGGGGCCAAACTGCTGCGGTTGCACGGTTCTCTGGCGGACCTGGGCCTACGGGCCGAGCTGCGGGAGCACATGCCCGCGCTGCTCGTGCACCGCCCCGACGTGGGGCTGCCGCTGTGGGTCTTCGTCGGGTACGGCGGCGCCTACTTCTCCTGGCAGTCCGCCGAGAAGCGCCACCCGGTCTGCGACGTCCCGGGCGCCGCGCTGGCCCTGGCCGACTACATCACCGGCAGGATCTTCTGACCGATCCCGCTCCCGTGCCGCCGGGCGCGGGAGCGGAGCCCCCGGCGAGGGCGGGAGCGTCCTCGCCGGGGCGGAGATCAGAACAGGTCGCGCGAGGGCCTGGGCAGCACGACCTCCTTCGGCCCGCGCCACTGTCCCTCGGCCGGAGCGGGGGCGAAGTCCATGGTCGTCGCCGGCGCGGAGTCCTGGGCCG
Source organism: Sphaerisporangium dianthi (assembly GCF_042654065.1). Classification (NCBI taxonomy): domain Bacteria; kingdom Bacillati; phylum Actinomycetota; class Actinomycetes; order Streptosporangiales; family Streptosporangiaceae; genus Sphaerisporangium; species Sphaerisporangium dianthi. The sequence continues at coordinate 456,969 of NZ_JBHSFP010000002.1, forward strand.
CCGCGGGCGCGGCCAGCGGCAGCCGGATCCGGCTGCTCGACAGATCGACGGTGACCGTCGCCGAGGACGACTGGTCGGTGATGGTGGCGTCCGCGTCGCTCCCGGCCAGGACGACCGCGAGCCGGTGGCCAGGCTTGACGAGGTGGTCGGCCGGCAGCGTGTCCCAGGTCAGGCGGTACTCCTTGCCGGGCGTCAGGTCCTCCGAGGTGGTGAGGGAGCGGCGGTTGCGGGCGTCGAGCCAGCCGCGGGCCACGATGTCCACCGGCCGGCGCGTGGTGACGGTCTCGGTCCGCCGGTAGCAGGCGTCGTCGTCGGTCGTGCTCTCGCCGTGACAGCTCTCGCCGGTCAGGGTCCTGACGCCGCCGGCGGAGTCGTAGAAGTCCAGCCGCTCGTCCTCGCCGTAGTCGACCACCAGGGCGGTCAGGCTCACCCCCGGCCGGTCCACCTTGGCGCGAATGCCCACCTCCGGGGTGCCGGAGAGCCGCACGGCCCGCTTCAGCGGCGGGGTGAGGAACACCAGCCGGTTCGGTGAGGCGGCCGTCGGGTCGGAGACCATGTGGTCCTCGGTCTGGCCCGGGTCGTCGGTGAAGCTCAGGGTCGTGCCCGCGCGCGCGGGCAGCAGCCCGAGGCTGCCCTGCCCGTCCTGGCCGGGGCGCAGCCACAGCGGCAGGTTCAGCGAGCGGGACGGCCAGTCGGCCTGCTTCACCCACTGTGCGGGCGCCACCTGCAGGTCCACCTTGGGCTGCCGCAGGACGCCGGTGTCGATGCCGTGGAGCCACTGGTCGAACCAGGCGTGCAGCGTGTCGACCCATTCCTCGCGCCGGTAGTCGAACGGGTCGACGTGCCCGTACTGCGACAGCCACAGTTTGCGCGGCACACCGCGCTCGGCGAGGGCCTCCCAGTAGGTGCTGAAGTGGTCGGCCCTGACGTTCGTGTCGCCGAGCCCGTGCACGGCGAACACGCTGGCCCGCACCTTGCTCACGTCGGCCAGGGTGCCCTTGAGATAGTCGCGCTCGGCCCAGAAGGCGTTGTAGTCGCCCGTGGCGTCCTCCTGGCCTTCGTGCAGGCGTTGCCGCATGGAGGCGCACTTGGCCGGCGGGTCGGTGTCGATGTCCTCCGCGAGCCACGGCATGTAGTCCTCGGTGTAGAGCACCCCGTTCATGCGGGTGTAGCGGTACCAGCTGCTGATCGCCGAGATGGGGACGATGGTCGAGAGCCCCCGGACGCCGGTGCCCGCCACCGCGATGGGCAGCGTCCCGTCGTAGGACTTGCCGACCATGCCCACCTTGCCGGTGGCCCAGCTCGCCGTGGCCGGGCTGCCGTCGGGGTTGTAGCCCTTGGCCCGGCCGTTCAGCCAGTCGATCACGGCCTTGCCCGCCGCGATGTCGGCGGCGGCGCCCACGTCCGGGCAGCCGTCGGACTTACTGGTGCCGAGCATGTCCACCAGCAGGACGGCGTACCCGCGCGGCACGAAGTAGTTGTCGTAGAACAGCGGGAACTTGGCCGGCAGGCCGGAGGCGTCGTACCGCTTGCGCTCGGCCTCGTTGCCACGCCCGACGGTGTCGTAGTACGGGCTCTCGTCCATGATGACCGGGACCTTCAGGCCTCGCTCGGTCTCCCTGGGCCGGACGACGTCCACGGCGGCCAGGTCCTTCCTGCCGTCCCCGTCACTGTCGACCGGGGTCTCCACGCTGATGTGCTCGCGGACGGCGTCGGCATAGGAGAAGACGGCCTGGGTCCGGCCGTCGACGACGCTGATGCGGGGCGCGGCCCGGGCGGCGGCCGCGACGCCGCCGGTCGAGGCGGTCAGCGCCAGGGAGATGCCGATGGCGCCGAGCAATCTGGACGATCGCCGCAAGGTGTACCTCCGGGGGGTGCGCGCCGATCATGTTCAGATCACTGTTATCCCAGTTGACAAAATATGTAAATAATGTCTTATGTCTGGATCGATGGCCGGTAGGGGGCGCCGGTAGGCCGCCCGCCGCTGACGGGCCGGGCGCTCATCCTCAGGGGCGGGCTCGGGTCAGGACGGTCGTCCACAGGGGCAGGCCGGGGTCGGGGCGCCCGCGAGGACGGGCTCGGCTGGTCGTCCACAGGGAAGGCCGTTCGACTTCGGAGGGGTGCGGGCGGCTCATAGAATGACGCGATGACCTCCATCGACGATGGCCTCCGAGCATCCGACGCATTGCGGGTCCTCGGCCGCGTGTTCGGCTACGGGTCGTTTCGCGAGGGCCAGCAGGAGATCATCGACCACGTCGTCGACGGCAACGACGCGCTGGTGCTCATGCCGACCGGCGGCGGCAAGTCGCTGTGCTACCAGATTCCCGCGCTCGTGCGGCAGGGCACCGGCATCGTCGTCTCGCCGCTGATCGCCCTCATGCAAGACCAGGTCCACGCCCTGACGGCGCTCGGCGTGCGGGCGGGGTTCCTCAACTCCACCCAAGACCCCGACGAACGCCGGCAGGTCGAAGGCGCCTTTCTCGCAGGCGAGCTCGACCTGCTCTACCTGGCCCCCGAGCGGTTGCGGGTCGACGCCACGCTGCGGCTGCTCGACCGGGGCTCCATCTCGCTGTTCGCCATCGACGAGGCCCACTGCGTCGCCCAGTGGGGGCACGATTTCCGGCCCGACTACCTCGCGCTGTCCATGCTGCACGAGCGCTGGCCCGACGTGCCGCGCATCGCCCTCACCGCGACCGCCACCCCGGCCACCCACGCCGAGATCGCCGCGCGGCTCAACCTGGGCGACGCCCGCCACTTCGTGGCCAGTTTCGACCGGCCGAACATCCAATACCGCATCGTCCCCAAGAGCGACCCCAAGCGGCAGCTCCTCTCGTTCCTGCGCACCGAGCACCCCGGCGACGCCGGCATCGTCTACTGCCTGTCGCGGGCCTCGGTCGACAAGACCGCCGAGTTCCTGGTCGCCAACGGCATCGCCGCCCTGCCCTACCACGCGGGGCTCGACGCGCGCACCCGCGCCGGCAACCAGTCGCGCTTCCTGCGCGAGGACGGCCTGGTCATGGTCGCCACCATCGCGTTCGGCATGGGCATCGACAAGCCGGACGTGCGTTTCGTCGCCCATCTCGACCTGCCCAAGTCCGTTGAGGGCTACTACCAGGAGACCGGCCGCGCCGGGCGCGACGGCCTGCCCTCCACCGCCTGGCTCGCCTACGGCCTGCAGGACGTCGTCCAGCAGCGCAAGATGATCGACACCTCCGAGGGGGACGACGCCCACCGCCGCCGCCTCGCCTCGCATCTCGACGCCATGCTCGCGCTGTGCGAGACGGTGGAGTGCCGCCGCACGCGCCTGCTGGAGTATTTCGGGCAGCAGGGCACCGCCTGCGGCAACTGCGACACCTGCCTGACTCCGCCGGAGTCCTGGGACGGCACCATCGCCGCCCAGAAGCTGCTGTCCACCGTGGTGCGCCTCGCGCGCGAGCGGCGCCAGAAGTTCGGCGCCGGTCAGATCATCGACATCCTCCTCGGGCGCATGACCCCCAAGGTCACCCAGCACGGGCACGACTCGCTCACCGTGTTCGGCATCGGCACCGAGCTGGGCGAGGCCGAGTGGCGCGCGGTGGTGCGCCAGCTGCTGGCCCAGGGGCTCCTGGCGGTCGAGGGCGACTACGGCACCCTCGTGCTGACCGAGGAGAGCGGTGAGGTGCTGGGCCGCCGCCGCCAGGTGCCGATGCGCCGCGATCCCGAGCGCCCCGCCCGTGCCGCCGCCAAGGCGGCCAAGACCGCCAAAGGCGCCCCCTCCGCCGACCTCCCCGAGGAGGCCGTGCCCGTCTTCGAGCGGCTGCGCGCCTGGCGGGCGGCCACCGCGAAAGAACAGGGCGTCCCCGCCTACGTCATCTTCCACGACGCGACGCTGCGCGAGATCGCGACCCTGATGCCGTCCTCCCTGGACGAGCTGGGCAAGGTGAGCGGCGTCGGCGAGAACAAGCTCGCCAAGTACGGCCAGCACATCCTTGACACGCTCGCCGCCTAGACCATCCCCAAGCTCCCTGGGCTCCAGAGACCGCACAGGCGGTGCGTCATCGCTGGAATGACCGCGCCGGCCTGTGCGATCTCTCGCTCTTCCGTCACGGTCTTCACATCGCCTTGGCGGCCGTCACCCAGTCAATGTGATGTAAATCACACTATTGACGTAGGTGGGTTGTCTGATCACTTAAGGTAGCGGTGGACGTGTTCCGGTAGCCCATCAATCTCTTGAATCTCAGACATCACTTTGGACATAAGAGTGCTTGAAGACATCAATTGCATTGATGATCTCAGTGAGTCTCCCGCAGGAATACGGGTCATGACTACGGTTCGTCGTCGTTGACGCAGGTCGGCTCTTGTGCGGAATCCGGCGCGAACTCGTATCGTCATCTGCTAGATGCAAGATCTCCTCGCGGCTGAGGTGTCACGCTGTTTCTCTTCGCGAGCGAGCGAGCGAAAGGACTGATGTGGCAGGTCAACGCCGTAAGAGTCCTAAAGGGTCCGGGCAGCATGCTGCCGTCCCGAGACATCGTCAGTTGCTCCGCTCAGGCACCTGGTTGATCACCGCCTCGGCGGCCGGTGGAGCAGCGACATGGGCCGCGAAGGCACCTGGAATCTTCGCGGCCTTGCTGCGCGTGTCCCTCGGTATCGCCATGTTCTCGGCGGCGATCGTGATCATCGTGGTCGTCGCCGCCTTGTTCGGTGCCGAGCGAAGGGCCTATGGCCGGCTTCTGTACCTGATTCAGACTGTGGCCTCGATCTTCACCGGTCGTGTGCGCCCCAACCTCAAACTGATCGAGGAATTCGACACCCCCGAAGTGAAGATCAGACCGTCTGCCTACGTCGCGGGGAATCCGTACGACGGCATACTTGAGGACCTTCAAAGTGCCCTCACGGAACTCGAAGCGGCCAATCAGAGACACAAGACAGCTCTTACGGCCCTTCAGATGGTCCTCATTCAGGGGGGTGCCACCAAGGAGCACGCCGACATGCTGGCCGAGTTGCTGTCCACCAGCGAGACCCGGCGGGAACCGGCCGAGCCCGAACTTTCCGACCGGGGCGATGCCGAGAGTCCGCACGTGGGCTGACACCCTGCTCTGTGAGCCTGATGTCCTCCCTGTCTGATCGAAACCCCCGCCGCGTTGCGCGGCGGGGGCTCGGCGTGCGGGCCGGGAAGGTTAGGCGATCTTGGTCCAGCTGTGGCCGATGAGGTTCTCCCTCGTCACCTCGTCGAGGTAGTCGCGCACGCTGCCGCCGCCGATGCTCACCGGAGCCCAGTAGTGCCCCGCCCGGAACTTGCCGCGGTAGCTCGTCCTGATCCAGACGTTGAACGACATAGTGATCTTGCTGTGGTTGAGCGAGCGCACCACGCAGTAGATGCTGAAATTGCCGGCCGCGTTCCGCTTCTGCGTGCCGCAGGAGGCGCCGCGCGGCTTTGTTACGAAACGCACCTTGGACACGATGCCACGCGGCAGATCGGTCGCGAGAACGAGCCTTTCGTCATCTATTTCATTCGGATTTGTAACCTTGTAGGTATACCGAACGGGCCATCCCCTTCGTATCGCTTTAGGGTACGACACCGTGACCCGGGACCTGAGCTGCGTGACCGTCTCCGTGGCCGAGGAAGTCGCGGCGGAGGAGGCGGAGGTGGTGGTGGCGGCCTGGGCGCTTTGCGGCGCGAGCAGGGAAAGGCCGGCGGCAAAGGCGATGGGCACGAGAAGTCTGCGCATGAATGGTGCTCCTGGGGGGACGCCGAAACGCTATGCATCGTGTATAACGAGCATAAGTTCCGGAGGTTCCCCGAAGCAGCGCATTTTTTCCCGCTCTATGTTCGGCCTGGTGGAGGCCGCCGAACCGCCGGCAGGCCCGCGGCGGCCGGAGCGCTCACGGGCCGTCGGAGCGCTCACGGGCCGTCGGCCGACGACCGCCCCGCCTCGACCGGCGAGGCGGCGCTCCGCGTCCAGGGCAACGCGGGCAGGCCGTGCCGGGTGCGCAGGAACATCCAGAACACCGGCGAGGCGAGCAGGACGCCGATGAGCACCCAGACGGTGGCCAGGGTGCCGACGCCGAACATCTTCAGCGCCGAGGCGAGCAGGACGAACGCCAGCGCCCGGCGGATCAGCCCGCCGGGGGCGCGGGAGGAGATGCGCGAGCCGATGTACACCCCCGGGATCGACCCTGCCAGCAGCGCGACGGTGACCGAGAGCTTGAAGTCTCCGAAGAGCAGGTGCCCGAGCGCCGCGGACATGACCAGCGGCACGGCCTGCACCAGGTCGGTGCCGACGAGCTGGTTGGCCTTCAGCATCGGGTAGACCGCCAGCAGCGCCACGATGATCAGGGAGCCGGAGCCGACCGAGGTCATGCCGACCACCAGCCCTCCGATGATCCCGATCACGACGGTGGGCAGGGGACGCACCGTGACGGAGGAGGGCAGCGCGGTCGCGGCGGGTTCGCCCGGCTCGGCGGTGCGCCTGCCCGTGGCCGCGGTGCGGCGCTCGGCCCGGTCCCTCATCGCGAGGTAGCCCCGGATGGCGAGGCCGCCCGCCGCGATCAGCAGCGCGACGCCCAGCGCCTTCTGGATCACGTCCTGGACGTCCTTGCCGTCGCCGAGCGCCTTGGCGATCAGCACCCCGCAGAACGCCGCCGGGACCGACCCCGCGCACAGCCAGGCCACCAGCCTGAGGTGGACGGTGCCCCTGCGGAGATGGACCAGGCTGCCGACGGGCTTCATCACCGCCGCCGCCACCAGGTCGCTGGAGACGGCGGCCAGCGGCGGGACGCCGAAGAACGTCACGAGCATGGGCGTCATGAGGGCGCCGCCGCCCATGCCGGTGAGGCCGACGACGATGGCGACGAGGAACGAGCCGATCGCCATGGTGTAGTCGAAATCCACCCGCATACCCTACCAAAACCATCGGAATATGGCCTTATATCCGATGGCAACGCGCCCGGCCCGTCGCGGGGCCGGGCGCGCACTACGGCGCTAGCGGACGCAGCCGGCGAGTTCGGGCCGGTCGGGCGTGGTACTGCTCGCGCCGAAGAACAGCCGGGCGCAGTCGCCGAGGAAGCGCGCGTTCTCCTCGGGGATGTAGTGCCCGGACTCCGGCGCCACGACCGGCCGGACGTCGTCGGCGACCAGGCGGAAGGAGTCGGCGACGCCCGGCCCGAACGAGTACTGCCCGCCCATCGCCAGCACCGGCATGGACAGCCGCCTGCTCGCGTTCGCCTTGTTGTTCTCGGCGTCCGCGGGGAACGCGCGGTAGTACTCGTACCCGGCCGTGCGCCGGGCGGGGTCGGCGTAGGCGGCGTAGTAGACCTCGCGGTCGATGTTCTCCGGGCGGTGGCTGAACTGGAACATCATGCCGAGATAGGTCGGGACGTCGTCGTTGTCCATGATCGTCTCGGGGATGGGCGCGGGCGACATGTTGAAGCGGAAGTGCCAGCTGATCCCGTAGAGCTCCTCCAGGCCGAAGCCGGCCAGCGGCGTCTCAAGGACGGCGAGGCGGGTCACCTCGCCGGGGAAGTCGCGCGCGTACGGGTAGGCGATCAGGGCGCCGAAGTCGTGCCCCACGAGCTGCACCTGGGTGAAACCGAGCCGGTTGACGGCCTGCCGCACCCGCCGCGCGGTGGTCGCCTTGTCGTAGCCGCCGGCCGGGATGCCGGAGGCCCCGAGGCCCGGCAGGTCGATGGCGATGACCGTGTGGTCGCGGGCCAGCTCGGGCATGACCTTGCGCCACATCCACCAGGTCTCCGGCCAGCCGTGCAGGAACACCAGCGCCGGACCCGACCCGCCGCGCACGTAGTGGACGAAGCCGCCGTCGACGGCCACCCGGCCGTGGACGAAGCCCGGCGCGAAGCGGGCCGGGCCCTCGGTCGGCTCGACGGAGCCGCGGTCGGCGCCCGCGGCCGTCGTGAACAGCGCCATGACCAGGACGAGAAGGGAGCCGACCGCGCCCACCCGTAACCTCTTGAGTCCTCGGCGCCGTGCCGGGGTATATGCGGTGCTTTCCTGCGGCGACATGATGATGCCCTTCCATCAGGGGAACCGCGGACCGTTCCATGCGTCTCGAAGGCAGGGGTGGCGCGGGCCGCGGCGGGTCGAATCATCGATCAGCGTACGGCCGCCCCGGCTTCCGTGCCCTGCCCTTGTGGACGGCCGTGCGCGCTGCTCGTTCGAATGGACGGATGAAGCCTTCACGACCGGGACCGCCCTGTCTTCTTCCATCGTGCTCGACCCGCTGGTGAACGCGCCGCAAGGCGCCCTGTGAACCCCGGAAGGCCCGTGCGGCCGGTCAGGCGCCGACGGTGCCGTCGATGCCCTCGCGCAGGAAGTCGGCGTGCCCGTTGTGCCGGGCGTACTCGTGGAGCATGTGCAGCATGACCAGGCGCAGCGAAACGTCCTGGCCCCACCTGACCTGGTGGCCGGTCACCTCCAGCGACGCGGCCTCCTTCTCGATGCGGCGCGCGTGCTCGACCTCGTCCTGCCAGGCGGCGAAGGACTCAGGCCAGCCGGCGGCGCTCGCGTCATAGGCCACCTGGTAGTCGCCCTCGTCGGACCAGACCAGCGGGACGTCCTCGCCGTTGATCACCCGGCGGAACCACGCGCGCTCCACCTCGGCCATGTGCCGCACCAGGCCCATCAGGGACAGCGTGGACGGCGGCATCGAACGGCGGCGCAGCTCCTCCTCCGACAGGCCGTCGCATTTCATGGCGAGGGTCGCGCGCTGGTAGTCGAGGAAACCGCGCAACATCTCGCGCTCTTCCGCGATCACGGGCGGGGGGATCCGTTCGGTGGCCACTCGCGTTCATTCCTTCCGATGTCAGAGCGCGAGAATACGCCGCGACACCGTCCCTCTCCGAACCGGTCCCGGCGTCGGTGGTCATTCGCCGCGCCGGGCGCGGGCGCGGCGTTTGCCCTCGTGCATGGCCTGGACGCGGGCGACCGGGATGGTGTGCCCCTGCTCGACGAGGTCGTCGGGCAGCCGCTGCGGCGGTGGCATCAGCTCGGCCCACGGGTCGCCGTCACCGAGAAGCCCTATCGCGGTGTGGACGGTGAAGTCGGCCGGCGATACCCGCGGCAGGTCCTCCCACGGCACGGGGAACGAGACCGGCACGCCCGGCCGCACGCGCGGGCTGTAGGCCGCCACCACCGTCGCCCCGCCGGCCCGGGTGGAGTCGACGAAGACCTTGCCCTCGCGGTCCTCGCGGATGAACGCCGTCGTGGCCAGCCCGGGGTCGACGCGCTCGGCGCGCGCGGCCAGGGCGCGGGTGGCGGCGGCCAGGTCCTCCATCGCGACGCCCTCGACCACCGGGACGAAGATGTGCAGGCCCTTGGCCCCGCTCGTCTTGACCGCACCGGAAAGCCCGGCGTCGTCCAAGGCCTGCCTGACCAGGTGGGCGGCCCGCACGGCCAGCGGGAACGCGTTCTCCTCCGGCGGGTCCAGGTCGAGGACGAGGTGGGTGGCGTGGTCGCCGCGCACCAGCGCGGGGTGGTACTCCACCGCCCGCTGGTTGGCGAACCACAGCAGCGTCCGGCGGTCGTCGCACAGCGCGTAGGACACCTGCCGGTGCGACGCCTCCGCCCACACCGAGACCGTGCGCACGAAGGACGGGGTGTACTTGGGGACGTTCTTCTGCATGAACGGCGGCTGCCCCGGCCGCACGCGGATCACCGACAGCGGGCGGTCGCGCAGCACCGGAAGGATGCGGTCGCGGACCCCGTCGAGATAGTCGACCAGGTCGCGCTTGGTCGCGTCGGCGCCGTCGAACAGCGGCCGATCGAGGTTGGTCAGCGAGACCCCGTCACGCGTCGTCTCATCGCCGGTCATCCGATCAACGATGCCGCCGCGGGTGCGCCGGGTCAACAAGGACCGCGGCCCGGCGCGCGCATCGCGCGACGGGCGTCGCCTTCGGCGGCGTCACGACTCGTCGCGCGAGGCGAACCACTCCACCCATCGGCGTTGCCAGGGCGTCTCGACGGCCCGGGGGTGGTGGTGCTCGCGCGTCCACGCGACGGCCTCGGCGGGAGACAGCCCCGCGAGCGTGCCGAGACACGCGATGACGGTGCCGGTGCGGCCGACGCCTCCGCCGCAGGCGACCTCCACGGGCGAGCCCGAAAGGGCGTGGGCGTGCAGGCGGATGACGGCACGGGCGGCCGCGTGCCGGTCCACCGGCAGCAGGAAGTCCGGCCAGCGGATCCACTCGTGCGGCCAGAAGAGGGCGTCCTCGTGGCGGCGCCGGAGGCGGGTGGAGCCGAGATACAGGCCATAACCGGGCACCGGCCCGCCGGGGAGCGGGTGGCGCAGGCCGCGTCCGCGAACCCAGACGCCGTCGGGCATTTGGATCGCACCGGAGATCGTGTCCGCCATAAGAAGATTGTCGCGCACCGTCCGCACGCGCATGACCCGGCGGGCTCCGTGGACGCGCCGGACCGGCGGCGGAGGACGTCGCGCGTCAGGTGGCGGGGAGGGGCCCGGCGAGGACGAGGCCGGCGGCGGCCACCTCGCCCGCCTGCTCGATGGAGACCCGGACGGGAAGCTCGCCGCCACCGGCCCCCGCGTCCACCTTGGCGCGGACCACGGCTCCGCCCCACAGGTCCACATACCGGGTGAAGGAGGCGTAGATCTTGACGGGGGCGACCGGCAGCGGGTGGGCGAGCGCGAGCGCGGCCTGCCGCATGGCCTCCATGAGCGCCATGCCGGGAACGTGGTCGAGGCTGTGGTCGAAGAGCACCGGGTGCGCGGGGTCCACGCGCAGCGGCCAGACGCCCTCCCGCCCGCCCGCGCGATCGAGGGGGTCGGCCGGCCCGTCATCGCCCCTGATCGCGGAGAGGTGGGCGAGGGGGCGGTCGCCGCCGTTCGTCAGCGAGAGGAGGACGCGCGATCGGTCGGGGTTCTTTCCGAGGACGACGTCGAGGGGGCGGTCGCGGCCGACCAGGCGCGGGTCGACCGGCTCGGGGAGCGGCGGTTCCTGCGCGGGACGCCCGGCCATGCTCGGCGCGCGGAGCCGGTCATGGGCCGCCCTGGACACGCAGTCGAAGCTGCCTTCGCCCATGCCGACGAGCCGGCCGTCCCGGTAGAAGTCGATGTGTCCCCGCAGCCCGGCGAGATGGCGTCCCCGGTGGCGCACCTGGCTGCGGGTGAAGCGGAGCACCAGGTTGGTGGGGCCGGGGCCGACGGCCAGCTCGGCGAGGTTCACCTCGTAGGACAGGTCCCACAGCAGGAAGATCCGGTCGAGCGGGCAGTCCAGCTCGGCGTGGCTCACCACGAGCCCCGCCTGGCGGATGGTCTCGGCGGCCAGCAGGGGATCGTGGCATCCTCCGGCCGGTCCGTAGAATCCGTGCGCGCGTGGCCACTGGGCCGCGACGATGGACGTCTTCTCGTCGAGAGGGCGCCAACCGGTGATCATCACCTCGGAGACCGCGCTGCGGTGGACCAGCCGCCGCGGGACGGTCTGCTCGAAAAGCGCCGGATCGACGGTCATATCCATCAGATCGGGTGTAGCCATGGGGTACCACCTCTCTAGAGCTGCTGCCTTCGAGGGGCTCGAAGGCGTAGAATACCGACCGGGCGGTTTTTTTAGGAGGAACTAGTTCCGCGATGGCGAAGCAGGCACGTGCACAGGCGACCAGGCAGCGCATCCTCGAAGGCGCGGCCGGGGTGTTCGAGGAACACGGCTACGCGGCGACGACGATGGCCGAGATCCTCCAGCGCTGCGGGGTGACCAAAGGGGCGCTGTACTTCCATTTCGCCTCCAAGGAGGAACTGGCCAGGGCGATCCTCGCCGCCGACGAAACCCTCTTGAGCTCGCTGGTCTCCGGCGACGCGGCGGCCCTGCAGGTGCTCATCGACGCCAGCCACGGCTTCGCCCGCGAACTGCTGGCGAACGTCATCTCGCGAGCGAGCGTGCGGCTGGCCATCGAGTACGGCACGTTCTCCGGCGGAGACTTCACCACGCACGTGCTGTGGCATGACGGCGCGCGCGACCTGCTGCTGAAGGCCCGTGAGGAGGGCGATCTGCGGCCGGAGATCGACGTGGACGCCGCGGCCGGCACCGTGGTCGCCGCCTTCACCGGCGCCCAGATCGTTTCGCAGGCGGTGACGCGCCGTCGCGACCTTCACGAGCGGCTCACCAACTTCTGGAGCCTGGTCCTGCCCGGCATCGTGCCGTCCGACCGGCTCTGCCGGTTCGATCCCGCCGGGGCCGCCTCCACCGGCCCCGTGCCGGCGGACTACACCAGGGTGTAGCCGCCGTCCACCGGGAGGGTCGCACCGGTCACGAAGGACGCCCGGTCGCTGGCGAGCCAGGCGGCCGCCTCGGCCACCTCCTCCGGTTCCGCCGTCCTTCCTTGCGGGGTCGCCGCCCGCAGTCGCTCCTCCATCTCCGGCCGCAGGGCGAACCAGGCGTCGATCATCTCCGACCTGGTCGTCCCCGGCGCGATCGCGTTGACCCTGATGTTGTGTCCCGCGTACTCCGCGGCGGCGGCCTTGGTGAGCCCGATGACCGCGTGCTTGGAGACGACGTACGGCGCCCCGACCGGGGTCGCCACGAGGCCTCCGACGCTGCTGGTGTTCACGATCGAGCCGCCGCCGCCGGCCAGCATCTGGGCGATCTGCCGACGCATGCAGTGCCACACCCCACGGAGGTTGACGTCGATGACCGCGTCGAACACCGTGTCGTCGAGCAGGTGCATCGGGGAGCGTTCCACCCCGAGCCCCGCGTTGTTGAATCCGACGTCGAGCCGCCCGTACTCGCGGACGGCCGTGGAGACGGCCCTGTCGACGTCCTCGGGACGGGTCACGTCGGCCACCGAATAGACGGCCTCGAAACCCTTTCCCCGTAATTCGTCGACCAGGTCGCCCAATTCGCGTTCTCGCCGCGCCGTGAGCACGACGGCTGCGCCCTCACGGGCGAATACCCGCGCCGCCGCCGCGCCGATTCCACTGCTGGCCCCGGTTATCAGGGCCACCTTTCCCGATAAAATACCCGACATGTACACATTGTGGCGACGGGTTCTCTGGCTGACAATATGCGCCGCGTTTAAATTATGTGAATTCTCGAAGATCGAAAAGCGATTGTGATACGGCTTTTCCGGCTTCAGGTGCCGGCGCGATAGCGGTGCATCAGAGCGACCGCCATCGCGCCCTCGCCGACGCCCGAGGCGACCCGCTTGACCGAGCGGGCGCGCACGTCGCCGGCCGCGAAGACACCCGGCACGCTGGTCTCCAGCGGATACGGCTCGCGTTCCAGGCCCCACGCGGCGGCGGGCACGTCCGAGCCGGTCGGCAGGAAGCCGTGGTCGTCGCGCTCCACCACGCCGTCGAGCCACGCGGTGCGCGGCTTGGCCCCGATGAAGGTGAAGACGAAGCGGGCCGCCTCCTCGGCCTGCTCTCCGGTGGCCGAGTCGGCCAGCGTGATGCGTTCGAGGTGCTCCTCTCCGGCCAGGCCCACCACCCGTGTGCCCAGCCGGACCTCGATCGCGGGCGTCCGGCGGATCTCGTCCACCAGATATTGGGACATCCCCGCCTCCAGCGAGGATGCTCGGATCAGCATGGTGACCTTGCGCGCGTACTTCGCGAAGTGCAGCGCCGCCTGCCCGGCGGAGTTCGCGCCCCCGATCACGTGGACGTGCTCGGACGTGCACGACTGGCTCTCGGTGGTGGCCGCGCCGTAGTACAGGCCCGCGCCGGCGAACCGGTCGGCGCCGGGGATGTCCAGCCGGTTGTAGGACACGCCCATGGACAGCAGCACGGTCTCGGCGCTGATCTCGGTGCCGTCGGCCAGCGTGATGACGCGCGCGGGGTCCGCCCGGCGCAGGGCCGTCACCTCCACCGGGTACAGCAGCTCGGCCCCGAACCTGCGCACCTGCGAGACCGCCCTGCGGGCCAGGTCGCTGCCGGCCAGCCCGGTCGGGAAGCCGAGATAGTTCTCGATCAGGCTGGACGTCCCCGCCTGCCCGCCCGGCACGTCGGAGTCGACCATCAGGGTCGACAGCCCCTCGGAGGCGGCGTACACCCCGGCGGCCAGCCCGGCCGGGCCGGCCCCGATGATGACCGTCTCGTAGTGCGGGCGTGCCGCCGCCATGGGCAGCCCGAGGCGCTCGGCGAGCTGGGCGCTGGTCGGCGCGGCCAGGTGGTCGCCCTCGGCGAACACCACCAGCGGCAGCGCGTCCCGCCGGCCGTCCGCCAGCCGCCGCGCCTCGGGGTCGGCGTCGACGTCCAGGAACCGGAAGGGCTGCTCGTTGCGCGTCAGGAAGTCCCGCACCGCGTGGGTCGCCGGCGAGACCGGGATGCCGACCACCTTGATGCCCTGGTAGGCGGGCCGGTGCGCGGCGAGCCAGTCGGACAGCAGGTCGTCGAGCACGGGGAACAGCCGCTCCTGCGGCGGGTCCCAGGGCTTCATCAGGTAGTGGTGCAGCCGTACCCGGTTGATCGCGGTGATGGCCGCGTCGGTGTCGGCGTACGCGGTGAGCAGCACCCGCCGCGCGTCGGGGAACCGCGCCCCCGCCTCCAGCAGGAACTCCACGCCGGCCATCTCGGGCATTCGCTGGTCGACCAGGAACAGCGCCGGGTCGACGCCGCGCTCGTCCAGCGCGTCGAGGATGCCGAGGCCCTCCTTGCCCGAGGTCGCGCCGAGGATCCGGTAGCTGCCGGAGTAGGTCGCGCGCAGGTCCCGCCGCACGGCCCTGAGCACCTGCGGATCGTCGTCCACGGCCAGGATCACCGGCTTGCCCGTCTCGTCGCTCACGTCTGTCCGTCCTCCTCGTCCACATGTGAACACCGGGCCATGGCGGCCTCCAGAATCGGGACGTGCTCCAATCGAGAGCTTCAGCGTAGATACGCACTCCGATCAGCTCTCGTGAACCTGATTTAGTCCGGCGAATCGGAGCCGGCGGCCGGTCGCGTGGCGCCCGTATCCGACAAAGTGCGCGCGGATGCTTTGACCCCCCGGCGGGCCGGTGCGAGGCTCCGTCACACCCGGCCCGGGGAAGTCTCGCGGGCCGGTGGTCGCATCCGGCCCCGGGGAGTCTCGTGGGCCGGCGGTCGCATCCGGTCAGGGGAAGACCCCCGGCCGGTGGTCGCATCCGGCCTGGGAGCCGCCCTGGCCGGCGGTCGCACCTGGCCCCGAAAGGAGCCCGTCCATGGGCGCACCAGATCTCCTTCCGGACGAACTCCGCGCGCACCCGCTGTTCGACGGGCTGACCGAGGAGCAGTACGAATGGCTCGCCGAGACCGGCCGGTCCCGCGAGCTCGCCGACGGCGAGGTGGTCTTCGCCGAGGGCGCGCCCGCGCGATTCTTCGTGGTGCTGCTCGACGGCGAACTGCTCATCTCCAAGGTGGTCGACGACAGGGACGAGGTGCTCGCCCGCCACTCCACCAGGGACGGCGCGGAGGAGCGCGCCATGCTCGCCCACACCTTCACCGGCGAGCTGTGCGTCCTGGCCGGCGATGCCTACCTGGCCACGGCCACCTCGGTCGGCCGCAGCCGCGTCGCCCTCTACGACAGGACCACGTTCCTGCAGATGCTGGTGCGCGCCCCGCGCGTGTCGGAGATGGTGGTGCCCGTCCTGGCGCTGCGCGCCCAGGACATGATCGTCAGCGGCGGCCGTCGCTCGACGCTAGCCTCGCTCGGCACCCTCGCCGCGGGCATCGCCCACGAGCTGAACAACCCCGCCTCCGCCGTGATCCGCGCGATCGGCGAGCTGGACGGCGCCGTGGAGGAGCTGGAGGCGGCGGCGGAGACCTGGGGCGAGACGGCGAGCAAGGCCGAACGCGAGGCGCTCGGGGTCGCCCGGCGCGACTGGATGACCCGCGCGCGCGGCAGCGGTCCCGGCGACGCGCTCGCCATGAGCCTGCTGGAGGAGGAGCTCCAGGACTGGCTGGAGGACCACGGGCTCGACGACGGGTCCTCCCTTTCGCCCCTGCTGGCCGAGCGCGGTCTGGACACGAGCTGGCTGGACACCTTCGCGGGGCTCTTCGACGCCGCCCGCCTCCCCGCCGCCCTGCGCTACCTGTCGGAGAGCCTGCGCATCCGCTCGTGCGTCGTGGACGTGCGCGACGCCGGCACGCGGGTCTCCGCCATCGTCAAGAACACCAAGGAGTACACCAACCTGGACCGGGCGCCGGAGTCCGACGTCGACGTGCGCGAGGGTCTCGAGTCGACGCTGGCGATGCTGCGCCCGAAGCTCGCGGGCATCACGGTCGTGCGCGACTACGCCCGGCCGCTGCCCCGCGTCCCCGGCTACCCGACCGAGCTGAACCAGGTGTGGACGAACCTCGTCGACAACGCGGCGGGCGCGCTGGGAGGGCGCGGGGAACTGCGCGTCAGCGTGCGCGGCGAGGGCGGGTGCATCCTGGTCGAGGTGGCCGACAACGGCCCCGGCATCGACCCCGACGTGCTGCCGCGGGTGTTCGAGCCGTTCTTCACCACCAAGGACATCGGCGCGGGCACCGGCCTCGGCCTCCACCTGTCCCACCGGATCGTCACCCGGCGGCACCGGGGGTCCATCACCGTGCGGTCGCGTCCCGGCGACACGCGTTTCCAGGTGCGGCTGCCCGGACGGGCCGCGTCCGGGGCCCCGCTGGACGGCGACGCCGCGTGCCGGGCCGTGCTGGACGACCACGACGTGCCGGAGGCGGTCCTGAACGACCACAGCGTGCCCCAGGCGGTGTGAACGGCGCCGGAGGTCTCCGAGAGGGCGTGGCGGACGTTGGCGAGAGGCCTCCGGGGCGCGGCCGACCAGAGCGAGGCGGACGGCGGCGAGGTCTTAGAGCGTGGCGTCCGGGGACGTGGGGGTGGCCACGGGGTCAGGGCCGTTCCGGCGGTGCCTGACCTCGGCCCAGGTGAGCAGGGCGAGCAGGCCGGCCAGCGCCGCCGTCTCCGCGAGCGGCGAGAAACCCGCGGACGTGAGGCCGAGCAGCAGGGCGCCCAGCGCGGTGGCGACGCGGGCGGCGACCAGCCTGCGCGCCAGCGGCCGGCGGATCGCCAGGTGCGCCCCGGTCGTGGCCAGCAGGAACACCGCGGCTCCGCCGGTCAGCGCGAGGCCCGCGTTCGCCGGCATGTGCGACTCGCCGGCGTGCTCGATGAGGGCTTCGGACCCGACGGCCGTTGCGGCCAGTCCGGCGAAGATCAGCAGGTGGCCGTAACCGTAGGCGAACCCGCGCACCAGCGACGAGCGTCCGCTGGTCAGCGCGTTGATGATCACGCGGTGGTCGACGTGTTCGAAGTACACCCACCACAGGCACGCCGCGATGACGAAGGCGAAGAACGCGACGGGAAGCGCGCCGGTGGTCGACGAGGCACCCCGGGCGCCCCATGCCACCGCGACCACCGACTCGCCGAGCACTATCAGGGTGAACAGGCCGAGCCGCTCGGGCAGGTGCGAGGCGTGCGCCGGCGGCGAGGCCACCGTCAGGTACGCCATGAACGGGGTGGCGATCTCCACGAGCAGCGCGAGCGCCCACAGGAACAGGTGCCAGGGCGCCGGCACGGCGATGGAGGCCAGCCAGAGGACCCCGCCGCAGCCGAACCCCACGACGTAGATGCCGCACAGCTGGCGCAGCGCGGCGTTCTGCGCGGCGCCGGGGTGGGAGTGCGGGTGCCGGGCCGCGTCCGGGGTGGCCCTCGCCTCCCGGGCGGAGGCGGCGCCGGCCGAGGTGGCGCGGGCGGAGGAGGCGGCGCGGGCGGAGGTGGCGTGGCGCGCGTAGCCGTACAGGCCGACCAGGATGGCCTGGAGGACGGCGTTGGCCAGCGCGAAGCCGTGCGCACCGTCCAGCGTGCCGCCCGCGGGGGCGATGGCGACGCCGATCGTGCTGGCCAGCACCAGCGAGCCGAACATGCCCGCCAGCAGGGCGATGCGGAAGTGCGTCGCGTCCGTCTCGAAGAGGTCGGCGTAGTAGGCGAAGCTCATCCACACCCACCACACCGGGACGAAGAGCGCGCAGAACACCACGAGCCCATGGAGCGTCAGATCCGCGTGCAGCAGGCGCGCCAGCTCTGACACGGCGGCCACGAAGACCAGGTCGAAGAACAGCTCCAGCCACGAGGCGTGCGTCGCCTCGGTGGAGCCGGCCAGATAGCGCAACGTGGGAGAACGTGTGGTGCTCACGAGCCTCCTAGGTGAAGCGCCTCCCGCGCGAAGCGGCACGAGACGAGTACGACGAGCGTCCTACGCGAAGCCCTGCGAACACAACCAGCGACGCGCACGAACAGCCTGGCCGCTTGCCCGCCGTACGGGGGCGCCGGTCCCGCCGCACCACTCCTCGCCGCCGCGGCGCCCAACCGACGAGCACGGCCCCGGCGGGGACGGCCGGGGCCGTGCTCGGGAGGGAGGTGCGGAGGAGGTGCTCGTCGGTGGGGAGCGCCGGTTGTGGTCGTGGAGCTGGTAGGTGGGGGCGCTTCGCCGGGAAACGCTGGTGGTGGGGGTGTTCAGGAGAGGATGAGTTCGGGGGGGATCTGTCCGGGGGGGAGGTCGAGGAGGCGTATGACGGCGCCGGCGATGTCCTCGGGGCGGAGCATCGACGAGGGGGGCGCCCAGGAGCGCGCCCAGTCGGCCATCGGCGTGTCGACCAGTCCGGGGCAGATCGCGCAGGCGCCGACGCCCTCGCCGGACAGCTCCTGGTGAAGGGCGGCGGTGAAACCGACCACGCCGAACTTGGCCGCGCAGTACAGCGAGAAACCGGGGTCGGCGCGCTTGCCGGAGATGGAGGCGATGTTGACGATCAGCGGGCTCGCCTCCCGCGCCACCTTGCGCAGGTAGGGCAGGGCCGCCTGGCAGAACAGGATGGTGGCGCGCAGGTCCACGTCCAGCACCTCGGTCACGGTGGCCGTGCTGTAGGACTCGAAGGGGCCGGTGGCGAGCAGGCCCGCGCTGTTCACCAGCACGTCGAGCCGTCCCCAGCGCTCGATGTGCGCGGCCACCGCGGCGTGCGCGGCCTGCGGCTCGGCGACGTCGGCCACCACCGTGTGCACCGCCCCGCCGCCGGTCGCGGAGCCTCCGCGACCGGCGGCGCCGAGCCGTTCGGCGGCGCGGCGGAGCCTGCTCTCGTCCCTGCCGAGCACGGTGACCGCGTGTCCGCGGGTCACCAGCGCATCGGCCACGGCCAGGCCGATGCCGCTCGAACCGCCGGTCACCAGTGCCGCGTGCCTGGGGCTGCTCATCGGTTTCTATTCCTCCACGATGTCGGGGACGATGGCGGCGAGCGCCCGCTCGGCGAGCGCGCCGATGGTCAGGGCGGGGTTGGTGCACGCGGCGCTGCCGCCCGGCAGCAGCGCGCCGTCGACCACGTACAGGCCCGTGTAGCCGTTGACGCGGCCGTACTCGTCGGTCGCCAGGCCGAGGGGGACCCCGCCGCAGGGGTGGCCGGTGAGGCCGGCGTCGATGGCCTCGATCTTCCCGGTGCCGAGCCGCTCGAACGCCGAGCGCGCCCCGTCGGCGATGACGGTGGCCTCGGGGTCGTCCGCGGGCCAGGTCAGGCCGACCGTGTCGGTGCGCTTGTCGTAGGCGAACGCGCCCTTCGCCGGGCCGAGGCCCATGCCGATGAGGCCCATGAAGCCCTCGGGCATCCCGGCCTGGGGGATGGGCATGGCGGCCATGGCGATGGGCGCGACCGGGTTGTCCAGGTCTTCGAGGACCACGCCCGCCGGGCCGCCCTCGCTCGGCCCGGTGGGCGGCAGGCCGCTCCTGATGATCACCAGGTCGCCGTTGGCGCCCCAGCGCGTGCCGACCGCGTCGTCGAGCTTGGGCAGCGCGCCGGTGTCGCGGGCGCGGACGAGCAGCCGCGTCGTCGCGACCGAGCCGGCGGCCAGGAACAGGTGCCGGGTGTGGATGTCCCTGCGGGCGATGACGCGGCCGTTGTCGTCGAGCTCGTCGACCGTGACCAGGTACCCCGTGCCGTTCTCCCGCACGTCGGTGACCTGGTGCAGCGGCAGCACCTCGACGTTGCCGGTGGCCTCGGCCATGGGCAGGTAGGTGCGGTCGAGGCTGCGCTTGGCGCCGCTGTTGGCGCCGTACCAGACCTGGCCGGCGATCTGCGAGGCGGGGACGGCGCCGGCCAGCTCGGCGCGGATGACGTCCCAGTCGAGGCCGAGCTCGAACAGGCGGGCCGTCATCCCGGCCGCGGCGGCCTCCTCCAGCAGCACCCGCTGGCCGCGGTAGTGCTCGTGGGCGAGCACGTCGGCGGGCATGGTGGACACGCCGACGGCCTCGCGGACCTTCGGGTACCACACGTCGTCCATCTCGTCGTAGCTCAGCCAGTTCGGGAACACCCGGCCGAACAGGTCGCGTCTCGGCTGGTACAGCACGGTGTTGTAGACCAGGGAGCCGCCGCCGACGCCCGCGCCGACCAGGACGTCGATGCCGTTGCCTTTGACCCGCTCGAGCACCCCGGTGTACACGTCGATGGGCAGGCCCTCCTGCGCGGGCGCGACGGTGACCGGGCTGAGCCAGGCGGCGCGGCCGTCGGGGGCGTCGTAGGTGGCGAAGGTGTCGTGCGCGTCGGTGACCGGCCAGCGGCGTCCGCGTTCGAGCACGAGCGTCTGGACGCCCGCCTCGCCCAGGCGCAGCGCGGCGATCGCGCCGCCGAACCCGCTGCCGACGACCAGTGCCTCAGTGTCCCGCATTGCCGCCTCCCGCTATGAGCACGGTGACCTCGTGATCGGCCCCGAGGACCTCGCGCGCGAGGTCGAGCGGGGTCTTGCCGTCGTGACCGGTGAGGCCGAGCGGCGCGCCGGCCTCGACCATGACCTGGGCGCACTCGGCGTAGCCGTGCCAGAGCGCGTCGTGCAGAGGGCTGTAGCCGTTGGTCGCGCCCTGGAAGCCGAGATCGACCTCAGGGTGGGCGACCAGCAGGCGGGTGATGTCCGCGTGACCGTTGTAGACGGCCTTGTGCAGCGGGACGGCCCCGAACGTCGGCTCGACGGCGTTGACGTCGGCTCCGGCGGCCAGCAGTTCGGCGGCGATCTCGGTGTGCCCGTCGCGGCAGGCCACCAGCAGGGCGGTGTGCGCGTCGTTGAAGCCGTTGACGATCGGCCAGCGCGCGTCGGCGGGGAATCCCGCGGCGAGCAGTTCGCGCACCTTGGCGAGGTCGCCGCCGGTCACGGCGTTCATGAGGGCGTGGCCGGCGGCCGCCTCGTCGTCGGCCTCCTGCCGGGCGCGCAGGAGCTTGTCGGACTCGATGAGGCGTTCCTTGCCGAAGGTGTTGACGTTCAGCTCGTACTGGAAGTGCTCTTTCATCGAGAAGCCGTAGTGGGTGGACAGGTTGAGTCCGGCGCCGTGGTCGAGGAGCACCTCGACGATGCCCGGCCACTTGAACCACAGGGCGTCCATGAGGGGCGTGTGGCCGGTGGTCGCGGCGACGGCGTCGACGAAGGCGCCGGCGCCGAGCAGGTCGCGCACGACCTGCGTGCTGCCGCCCTGGCAGGCCTTGTGCAGGGCGGTGGCCCCGGCCTTGGCGTCGGTGGTGAAGACGTCGGCCCCCGCGTCGAGCAGCGCCCGCACGGCGGGGGCGTCCGCGCGGCCGGAAGCGATCATGAGGACGTTCAGCCCGGTTTCGGAATCGCGCTCGTCGGGATCGGCGCCGGCGCTCAGCAGGTCGCGGATCTCTCCGACGGCGCCGCGGCGTACCGCCGCGGTCAGCTCGCCTTTCATGTGCCACCTTTCGGTAAGGCATCCGTTGAGCTGGACAGTAGGCCCGGCCGCCCGCGGTGGCCATAACCGGCGGCTTTTCGCCTGGCACTTTGTCAGTTGGCGTCCTGCGGCGCAAGCCGACCGAGGATAAACCGATATTTCTGGAATGCCATGTGACTTGACTTAAATGCTCGATTCAATCCGCTATGTCGAGAAGTAATGGCTTCTGCTTTGACGGTGGCGGAACGGCGCTGCGATCGTCCCAGTGAAGATCCCTGGCGAAAAGGAGATCGCATGATCCACCAGTTCATCCTGGCCGCCCCGAAGCCAGGCATGACCGCACAGGAGTTCCAGGATTACTGGGTCAACGTCCACGCGGTGAAGTTCGCCGCCAAGATCCCGCAGATCCGGCGCTACCTGATCGACTCGCGCGTCCCGTCCACCGCGGACCGCGGGACCCCGGCGCTGCCCCACCAGGGGATCGCGGAGATCTGGCTGGCCAACGAGCAGGAGCAGCTCGCCTCGCTGCAGACCGAGGAGTTCCTCCACGGGGCGCGGCTCGACGAGCCCAACTGGGCGGCCTTCTGGATGACCATCGTCGTGGACACCGACGCCCACGAGATCGTCCCCGGCCCGCCGCTCACCGAGGCCGCCCCGTCCTGGGTCAAGGTGACCACGCTGATCAAGCGCAGGCCCGGCATGACCCTCGGCGACCACCGCGAGCGGACGCTTTCCGAGTACGCCCCGCTCGTCAGCGGCCTGCCCGGGCTCCGCCGCCACCTGCACGCGCACACCAAGGACGGCTACTACACCTTCGGAGAGGCGTCCTTCGACAGCGTCGAGCAGATCTGGTTCGACGACGTCGCCGCCGCTGAGGAGGCGCTGGCCTCCCCCTACTACACCGAGAAGGTCGCGCCGGCGCTCGACGCCGTCGCCGACCCCGCGCACGTGTTCTCCCTCACCACCCGGGAGAACTGGATCATCGGCCCCCAGGAGGAGCGATGAGCAGGAAGGTCCTGGTGCTCCTGTCCGAGCACGGCTACTGGGGAGAGGAGCTGCTCGGACCTCTCACCCACTTCGACCAGCGCGGATACGAGGTCGTCTTCGCCACGCCCACCGGCGGGCGCGCGCACGCGCTGCCGCCGAGCATGGACCCCGACTACGTCGACCCGCCGCTCGGCCGCTCGGTCACCACGCCCGAGGTGGCCAAGCTGGTGAGCGAACTGGACGAGTCGGACCGGCTGGACAACCCCCTCGACATCTCCGCCGTGGTGCCCGACCGCCCGTACGTCAGCGACGACGACTACCTGCACGCCCTTGAGGCGTACAACAGGGCGCTGGACCGGCTGGCGGAGCACATCGACGCGTTCGACACCATGCTCATCGTCGGCGGCAGCGGCCCCATCGTCGACCTGGCCAACAACGGCCGCGTCCACGCGCTGATCCTCGGCTTCCTCAAGGCCGGCAAGCCGGTGGCCGCCGAGTGCTACGGCGTCGCCTGCCTGGCGTTCGCCCGCGACTGGGAGGACCGCAAGAGCATCATCTGGGGCAAGCACGTCACCGGCCACTGCAAGGAGTACGACTACAAGGACGGCACCGGCTTCCTCGGCACCGACTTCACCATGGGCCCGCCGCCGTACCCGCTGGAGTACATCCTGCGCGACGCCACCGGACCCGACGGCCGCTACCACGGCAACTTCGGCAAGGAGACCTCGGTCATCGTCGACTACCCGTTCATCACCGGCCGCTCGACGCCCGACTCCTTCCTCACCGGGCAGAAGATCGTCGAGACGCTGGAAGACGGTCTGCGCCGGTTCGGCTGGTGAGCCCGATGGACGCCAGAAGCGGCAACGAGGCGATCATCGAGCAGTTCCTCGCCGACGGCATGCGGTACATGTTCGGCAACCCCGGCACGGTCGAGCAGGGTTTCCTGGACGCGCTGGAGAAGTACGACGACTTCCACTACATCCTCACGCTGCAGGAGACCGTGGCGGTGGGCATCGCCGACGGCTACGCCCGCGCGACCGGCGGCCCCGCCCTGGTGCAGCTGCACAGCGGCGTCGGCCTCGGCAACGGCATCGGCATGATGTACCAGGCCAAGCGCGGGCACACCCCGCTCGTCGTGGTCGCCGGCGAGTCCGGCGTGCGCTACGAGGCGATGGACGCGCAGATGGCCGCCGACCTGGTCGCCATGGCGAGGCCCGTCACCAAGCACGCCACCCGGGTGACCGACCCGTCGTCGGTGCTGCGGGTGCTCCGGCGCGCCGTCAAGATCGCCATGACCCCGCCCCGGGGCCCGGTGTTCGTGGCGCTGCCCCTCGACGTGCTCGACCGGCCCAATGACGAGCCGGTCGTGCCGTCGGTGATCCCGCACACCGTGTCGGCCCCCGACGCAGGGACGATCCGGACGGCGGCGGCGCTGCTGTCGGGCGCCACGGCGCCGCTCGTGCTGTTCGGCGACGGCGTCGCCGCCTCCGGCGCCCAGGCGGAGCTGACCCGCGTGGCCGAGCTGCTCGGCGCGGACGCGTGGGGGGTGGAGATGTCGGAGGTCTCCATCGACGCCCGCCACCCGCTGTTCCGCGGCCAGGTCGGTCACATGTTCGGCGAGGTCAGCCGGGCCGTGGTCGGCGAGGCCGACGCCGTGCTCGTCGTCGGCACCTACCTGTTCCCCGAGGTCTTCCCCGACCTCTCCTCGCCCTTCCGGCCCGACGCCCGCATCGTGCACGTCGACCTGGACGCCTATGAGATCGCCAAGAACCACCCGGTGACGCTCGGCCTGGTCGCCGACCCCAAGGCCACCCTGGCCGCGCTCGCCGCGGAGCTCACGGCCTCGATGGCGCCGGACGAGCGCGAGGCCGCCGCCCAGCGCATGCTGCGCGCCACCGAGCGGGCGCGGCCGGCCCCGCCCGGCGAGGAGTCGCTGCTCGGCGCCTTCGCCCAGAAGCTCGCCGAGCGCGCGCCGGCCGACCTGATGGTCTTCGACGAGAGCCTGACCGCCTCCGGCGTGCTCGGCGCCCATCTGCCGCCGAGGCTGCCCGGGCACTGGTTCCAGACCCGCGGCGGCTCGCTCGGCGTGGGCATCCCCGGCGCGATCGGGATGAAGATCGCCCATCCCGGCAAGACGGTCGTCGGCTTCACCGGCGACGGCGGGAGCATGTACACCATCCAGGCGCTGGCCACCGCGGTCCGCGAGGGCGTCGGCGCCAAGTTCGTCATCTGCAACAACCGCGGGTACCGGCTGCTCGACCTCAACATCGAGCAGTACTGGCGCGAGCGGGACATCGCCCCGCACGCCTTCCCGCGCTCCTTCGACCTGGCCTACCCCGACCTCGGCTTCACCGACATCGCCCGAGGCATGGGCGTCGCGGCGATGCGCGTGGAGAAGCTCGACCAGGTGGAGGAGGCCGTCGAGCGGATGCTGCTCGACGACCGGCCGTTCCTCATCGACCTCATCACGGAGTGACCGTGGCCGATTCCCGCGTCGCCATCCTGATGGAGAGCGACTACTACGAACCCGAGATCTTCTACTACCAGCGCAGGTTCGCCGAGGAAGGCATCTCGGTCGACTTCATCACCCGCCTGTGGGGACAGACGTCCATCACCTTCACCGGACACGAGTACCGCGCGCCCTTCCCGGTCTCGCTGAGCCTGGAGGATGTCGACCCGTCGGACTACGGGGCGCTCATCGTGCCCTCGGGCATGGTGTCCGACCGGCTGCGCTACACCGAGGACGTCGACCGGCTCGCGCCGGCCACCGAACTGCTCCGCCGGGCCTTCGAGGACACCCGCGTCATCAAGGGGATCATCTGCCACGGCATGTGGCTGGCGTCCTCCATCCCCTACGTCGTGCGCGGACGCAAGATCGTCTGCCACAACAACCTGGTCGGCGACGTGCGGAACATGGGCGCGGAGTACGTCGACAAGGACGTGGTGATCGACGGTGACCTCGTCACCGGACGCTCGGGACAGCACTGCCACCTGTTCGCGAGGACCCTCGTCGACCTGCTCACCCAGAAGGACGAAACCCTATGAACTTCACCTTCTCCGACACGATCGCCGGCCAGGTCACCGCATACGACCGGCCCACCAGCACCGCCACGGTGGTCACCGCCGACGGGCGCGAGTTCGCGGTCTCGATGGACGGCGGGCCGAGCGCCGAGCTGATGCGCAACCTCGGCGAGCCCTACACCGACGCCTCGGGCCAGCTGGACGCGATGCTGGTGCCCGGCCGCTTCCTGTTCGCCTACGGCGTCTTCTACCCGCACGGCGACGGCCACATCTTCGACGCCAAGCGCGTCGTCTTCCTCGGCCGGCGCCCCGGCGAGTACCGCTTCGAGGAGCAGAACTGGTGGATCCACCAGCTCGAGGAGATCGCCGCCTTCTACCGCAAGGCGCAGTTCGGCGACGGGCCGGTGGACTTCGCGGACTACCGCACGAACATCAGGCTGGGCGGGGAGAAGACCGACAGCCACGTGCAGGAGACCGACACGATCTCGCGCCTGGTCTACGGCATGGCCTCGGCGTACATGCTCACCGGGAACGACGCCTACCTCGAGGTCGCCGAGCGGGGCACCGAGTATCTCAGGGCGAACCTGCGCTTCGTCGACGCCGACGAGGACATCGTCTACTGGTACCACGGGCTGAAGATCGAGGGTGACGTGCAGCGCAAGCTGTTCACATCAGAGTTCTCCGACGACTACGACGCCATCCCGATGTACGAGCAGATCTACGCGCTCGCCGGCCCCGTCCAGACCTACCGGATCACCGGCGACCCGCGCATCAAGAGCGACGCCGAGGCGACGCTGCGGCTGTTCGACCGGTTCTACCTGGACCGCGAGAGCGGCGGCTACTTCTCGCACATCGACCCGATTCTGCTGAGCGCCGACCACGAGTCGCTCGGCGAGAACCGCGCCAGGAAGAACTGGAACTCGGTCGGCGACCACGCCCCCGCCTACCTCATCAACCTGTACCTGGCCACCGGCGACCCCAAGTACGCCAAGTTCCTCGAGTACACCTTCGACACCATCGTCGAGCACTTCCCCGACGACAAGAACAGCCCGTTCGTCCAGGAGCGCTTCCACCGGGACTGGTCGCACGACACCGCGCACGGCTGGCAGCTCAACCGCGCGGTCGTCGGCCACAACCTGAAGATCGCCTGGAACCTCATGCGGATGAACTCGCTGAAGCCCAAGGCCGAGTACGCGGAGCTCGCCACGCACATCGGCGACATCATGCCGCCCATCGGCGGCGACCGGCAGCGCGGCGGCTGGTACGACGTGGTCGAGCGGATGCGCAGGGAGGGCGAGGAGCACTACCGCTTCGTCTGGCACGACCGCAAGGCGTGGTGGCAGCAGGAGCAGGCCGTGCTGGCCTACCTCATCCTGTTCGGCGCCACCGGCCAGGACCGCTTCCAGGACGAGGCCCGCGGCGCCGAGTCGTTCTACAACGCCTTCTTCCTCGACCACGACGAGGGCGCGGTCTACTTCAACGTGCTCGCCAACGGCCTGCCGTACCTGCTCGGCACCGAGCGGCTCAAGGGCAGCCACTCGATGAGCATGTACCACTCCTCCGAGCTGTGCTTCCTCGCCGCCGTCTACAACAACCTGCTCATCAGCGGCAAGGCCATGGACCTGCACTTCAAGCCCGACCTCGACGGGTTCGACGACCGCGTCCTGCGCGTCGCCCCCGACCTGCTGCCGGCCGGTTCGATCAGGATCGGCGCGGTCGAGATCGAGGGCGAGCCCTACGACGACTACGACGCCGACGCGCTCACCGTCCGGCTCCCCGAGACCCCCGGGCGCGTGAAGGTCAAGGTCACCGTGGAGGCCGTCCGATGACGGCCGGCGTCAGCCTCAGCACGGCGGGCGGCGTCACCGTCGCCCGCGTCGAGGGAGAGATCACCAGCGCCACCGCCCCCGGGGTCCAGGACCGGCTGCTGCCGCTCGTCGGACGCTCCGGCACGCTGCTCATCGACTTCTCCGGCGTGTCGTACGTGTCCAGCGCGGGCCTGCGCATGCTGCTGATCCTCTACCGGCGGGCCCAGCAGGCCGAGACGCGGGTCGTCCTCGGCGGCCTGTCGGAGGAGGTGCGGTTCGTCATGTCGGCCACCGGCTTCCTCGGCTTCTTCGAGGTCGCCGACGACCTGGAGAGCGAGATGACGCGCCTGGCCACCGAGATGGGACCGGTGCGGCCGTGACCGCCGAGCGCGTCGACCTGCCGCGGATCGACGACTTCCCGACCCGGCGCATCGGCGCCTACCGCGCGCGGCAGGGCCGGCCCTACCCGCACGGCGCCACCCTGGTGCCGGGCGGGGTGAACTTCTCGGTCTTCTCCGACGGCGCCACCGCCATGACGCTGGTGCTGTTCCGGCGCGGCGCCGCCGAGCCGATGGAGGAGCTGCCGTTCCCGCCCGAGTACCGCATCGGCAGCGTCTTCACCATGACCGTCTTCGGGCTGGACCTGGAGGACCTCGAATACGGCTACCGCGCGGAGGGCCCGTTCGACCCGGCGCGCGGCGACCGGTTCGACCCGCGCGCCATCCTCGCCGACCCGCACGCGCTGCTGCTGTCCGGGCGGGACGTCTGGGGCGTCCCGCCCGACTGGAGCAGGCCCTTCCAGTACCGGTCCATGATCGCCCTGGAGGACTTCGACTGGGAGGACGACGTGCCGCTGCGCACGCCCAGCGAGGACCTGGTCATCTACGAGACGCACGTGCGCGGCTTCACCCGCCACCCCTCCTCGGGGGTGGCGGCGCCGGGCACCTACGCCGGCCTGCGCGAGAAGATCCCCTACCTGCGGGAGCTGGGCGTCAACTGCGTCGAGCTGATGCCGATCTTCGAGTTCGACGAGTTCGACAACGCGCGCGTCAACCCCGCGAGCGGCGAGCGGCTGCACAACTACTGGGGCTACAACACCATCGGCTTCTTCGCCCCGAAGGCCGGCTACGCCGCGACCGGCGCGTACGGCATGCAGGCCGACGAGTTCAAGGCGCTGGTCAAGGCCCTGCACAAGGCCGGCATCGAGGTGCTGCTCGACGTGGTGTTCAACCACACCGCCGAGGGCAACGAGCAGGGCCCGACGATCTCGTTCAAGGGCCTGGACAACGCGACCTACTACATGCTCACCCCCGAGGGGTACTACTACAACTTCAGCGGCACCGGGAACACCGTCAACTGCAACCACCCCGTGGTGCGCGACTTCGTGCTCACCTGCCTGCGCCACTGGGTGTCGGAGTACCACGTCGACGGCTTCCGCTTCGACCTGGCGGCGATCCTGGACCGCGGCCCGGACGGCAGCCCGCTGCCCAACCCGCCCCTGCTGGAGCAGCTCGCCTACGACCCGATCCTGCGGCACACCAAGCTCATCGCCGAGGCGTGGGACGCCGGAGGGCTCTACCAGGTCGGGCACTTCCCGAACTACGGCCGCTGGTCGGAGTGGAACGGCAAGTACCGCGACGTCCTGCGCAGGTTCCTCAAGGGCGACGAGGGCACCGTCGGAGAGCTGGCGGCACGCGTCGCCGGCTCGCCCGACCTGTACGGCGGGCGCGGGCCCGCCGCCTCGGTGAACTTCATCACCGCGCACGACGGCTTCACCCTCAACGACCTGGTCTCCTACAACGACAAGCACAACGAGGCCAACGGCGAGGGCAACGGCGACGGCGCCAACGACAACAACAGCTGGAACCACGGCGCCGAGGGCCCTACCGACGACCCCGCGATCAACGCGCTGCGCATGCGGCAGATGAAGAACGCGCTCGCGATATTGCTGGCCAGCCAGGGCGTCCCCATGCTGCTGGCGGGCGACGAGGTGGGCCGCACCCAGCTCGGCAACAACAACACCTACTGCCAGGACAACGAGCTGTCGTGGTTCGACTGGACGCAGGTCGACGCCAACGCCGAGCTGCTGCGGTTCGCCCAGCGGATGATCGCCTTCAGGCACGCCCACCCCATCCTGCGCGAGGGCAGGCACCCGCTCGGCGTCGACACCACCGGGGTCGGTCAGCCGGACGTGAGCTGGCACGGGGTGAGCGCCTGGCGGCCCGACTGGTCGCCCGGCAGCAGGCTGCTGGCCGTGATGCGCTGCGGGCGCGACGCGGACGGGGCGACCGACCAGGTCTACATGGCGATGAACTCCCACTGGGAGGGGCACGACCTCGAACTGCCCGAGCCCGCCGGCGGCGTCTGGCGCGTCTTCGCCGACACCGGCGCCCCGGCGCCGCACGACGTCCACGAGCCCGGCGCCGAGCCGCCGGCCGGCGACTCCGGGCGCCTGTACATCGCACCTCGCTCGGTGGTCATCCTGACCCGCTCCGACGACTAGGAGAACGCACGTGGCATTCATCGCAACTCTCAGCACCGGCGCGGGCACCGCGACCATCCGCCTGGCCGGCGAGCTCGACGCCTCGACGGCGCCGGAGTTCCACGACGCCATCGACGACGCCGTGGCCACCGGAGCCCCCAGCCTGGTGATCGACGCCTCCGAGCTCACCTACATCGCCAGCGCCGGGCTGCGCGCCCTGGTGTTCGCCCGGCAGAAGGTCGCCGAGGACGTCGTGATCTCCCTCACCGGCGTGACCGAGCCCGTCCTGAAGGTCATCCGCATGGCCGGGCTGGACCACGGCTTCGCCATCACCGGCTCGTGAGCCCGTCGTGCCGCGCATACCGGCGTCCCTTTCGTCCCTCGACCAGGTGGCGGACTACGTACTGGCCCTAGCCGAGCGCGCGGGCCTGTCCTCCGGCCTCGCCGAACGGCTGCGCCTCGCGGCCGACGAGCTGGCGACCAACATCGTGGTCCACGGCTACGGCGAGGCGGGAGGCGCCTTCGCGGTCGAGGGCGGGATGGACGGAGAGTCGGTCTGGATCAGGTTCGAGGACGACGCACGGCCGTTCGACCCCAGGGCCGGATACCGGCGCCCGGAGTACGGGCTGCCTTTCGCACAGCGCCGCATCGGCGGCCTCGGGGTGTATCTGGCCCTGACCGCCGTGGACGGCTTCACCTACCGGCGAGTCGCGGGGCGCAACATCAGCACGCTGCGGATCCTGCGGGATGGAGCACATCACAATGACCAGCGTTCTCGTGCTGGATGACGATTCGCCGCCCCCCGGCCTGCGGCGGGCCCTCGCCGAGGCGGGGGCCCGGGTACGGGTCCACTCACCGGCCGACGTGCTCACCACCGAGCGGATGCCCGACGTGGACGTGCTCCTGGCCTCCGCGGCGGTGCCGCCCAACATCGTCCGCGCCGTCGCCAGGCGGATGGACGAGGAGGGCAGGCAGCCCACGATGCTCGCCTACACCGAGCATGACTTCGGCGCGCTGGAGGGCCACGTCCACGCCGGAGCCGACTACCTGATGCCCCCGTTCCTGACCTCGCTCGTCCGCGCGCGGCTCGGAACCTGCCGCGAGCAGGCCGAACTGGGCCGCGCGCTGCGCCTGGCGGGAGGCGAGGCCGACCTGCACCGGTACGAGCGCGAGCTGGAGATCGGCAGGGAGATCCAGCTCGGCTTCCTGCCCGACTCCCTGCCGACGCCGGCCGGCTGGGACATCGACGTGCGCTACCGCCCGGCGCGGACCGTCGCCGGGGACTTCTACGACGTGTTCGAGCTGGTCAACCGCCGCCGGCTCGGCCTGGTCGTCGCCGACGTGTGCGACAAGGGCGTGGGCGCCGCGCTGTTCATGGCGCTCATCCGCAGCCTGCTGCGCCACACCGCCGAGAACGGCGGCGTCCACGGCCTGAAGAACGTCGACCTGCCGGGCGACGCGCGGTCCATGCCCGTGGCCGGCGCCGCCACCCTGCTGAACGCCGTCGAGGCCACCAACGACTACCTCACCCGCAACCACGTCCACCAGGGCTACTTCGCGACCATGTTCTTCGCGGTGCTGGACCCGGTCACCGGCGGGCTGGTCTACATCAACGGGGGCCACAACCCGCCCGTGCTGATCCGCGGCCAGGGCGGGCCCCCGCTGATCCTCGACCCGACCGGGCCGGCCGTGGGCGTGCTGCGCGACTCGACCTTCACCCTCGGCCACGCCCACCTGGACCCGGGCGACGTGCTGTTCATCTACACCGACGGGGTGACCGAGGCGCGCGGCCCCGAGCGGGACTTCTTCGGGGAGGACAGGATGCTCGACGTGCTGAGCGATGGCGCGGGCTCGGGAGACGACCTGCTGCGGCGCGTCGACGGCGCCCTGACCGGGTTCGTCGGCGCGGCCGAGCAGTCCGACGACATCACGATGCTGGCCCTGCACCGGACCGGCGTCTGATGGCCCGCGTCATCACCATGCACTCCTACCGGGGAGGCACCGGCAAGTCGAGCACGGCGGCCAACATGGCGCTGCTGTTCGCCGCCGGCGGCCTGCGGGTGGGCGTGCTGGACACCGACATCCAGTCCCCGGCCGTGGACACGATCTTCGGGATCGCGCCGGACCCCTCCATGTGCACCTTCGCCGACTACCTGGTGGGCCGCTGCGAGATCGAGGACGCCGCCCGGCCCGTGGCGGGAAAGGACCTGTTCGTCGTCCCGAGCCGGGCCGGGTTCACCGCCATCAACGAGATCATGACGAGCGGTTACGACCTCGGGCTGCTGAACGAGGCCGTCACCCGGCTCGTCGCCTCCCTGTCCCTGGACGTGCTCATCATGGACACGCACACGGGCATCAACACCGAGACCGTCACCGCGGTGGCCGGCTCGGACGCGATGGTCATCGTCACCCGCGCCCACCGGCTGGACCTCGCCGGGGCGGCCGAGAGCGTCGCCCTGGCCGACCGGCTCGGCTGCAGGCAGCGGGTCGTGGTGGTCAACATGGTCCCCGCGGGGACGGAGGACGGCGAGCTGGTGCCGCAGGTCGAGCAGGCCTACGGCCTGCCGGTCGCCGCGGTCCTGCCCTACGTCCCGGCGATGGCGGGGCCGGCGGGCGACCAGATCTTCGTCACCGCCGACCCCGGGCACGCCCTCGCCGCGGGCTACCACGACATCAACGCCGTGGTGATGTCCGACACCGTCTGCCGGCTCCCATCCTGAGGGGGCCGGCGGCCGTTTTCGGGGAGGGGCGAAGCCGCGTGGTCTGACAGCCGACCTGACGCAGTAGCCGCGCGTGAGTGTCGATCACCGGCCCGCCACGGGTACCGTTACGTGCAGTGAACGTTTAATCGCTCCCTGGTTGAAGGCGGGAGAGACGAAACCGTGAGCTTCGTTGTCAGGCGTGACGGTCACCGGCTCGAGGGCATCCCCTTCCCTTTCCGGCGGCTCGGTGAGTCCGATCTGCGGCGCATCCACGCGGGCCGGCACCAGCGGCTCTGGCAGGTGCTCGGCGCGCACACCGCCGCCTCGGGCACGACCTTCGCGGTGTGGGCGCCGAGCGCCCGCGAGGTCCGGGTGGCGGGCGACTTCGACGGCTGGCGGGGCGAGGCGCACCGCATGCGCCCGCTCGGCGCGTCCGGCGTCTGGGAGCTGCACGTCCCCGGCGTCGGCGACGGCTGCCGCTACATGTACGACATCCTGGGAGCCGACGGTCAGTGGCGGCGCAAGGCCGACCCGCTCGCCTCGGCGTCCGAGCGCTCCCCGTCCACCGCGTCGGTCGTCTTCACCGCGAGGCACCGCTGGCGCGACGCCGCGTGGCTGGAACGCCGGGCCAGGGCGGTGGCGCAGGAAGAGCCGATGAGCCTCTACGAACTGCATCTCGGCTCATGGCGCCCCGGGCTGACCTACCGCGAGCTGGCCGAGGTGCTGCCGGGGTACGTGGCCGGCCTGGGCTTCACGCACGTCGAGATCATGCCGGTGGCCGAGCACACCTCCGACGAGCGGCTGCCCACGGCGTTCTACGCGCCGACCGCCAGGTACGGGGATCCCGACGACTTCCGGCGCCTGGTGGACGGGCTCCACCAGGCGGGCGTCGGCGTCATCCTCGACTGGACGCCGCTGTGCTTCGCCGCCGACGATGAGGCGCTCGGCCGCTTCGACGGGACCCCCCTGTACGAGGCCGTCGACGCGGGCGACGAGAGCCTGCGCGAGCGCGGAGGCGGTTTCCGCGAGGCTCCCGCCTCCTACGCCTTCGACCACCGCAGTCCTTGGGTGCGCAACTTCCTGCTGGCCAACGCGCTGCACTGGTGCTCGGAGTTCCACATCGACGGGCTTCGCACCGCCGGATACCCCGGTGTCCGCGATCCCGAGGCCGTCGCCTCCTTCTTCCGCGAGGTCAACTCGGTCCTGCACTGGCAGAGTCCCGGGGCGGTGACGATCGCCGAGGGGCCGAGCGCGGCCGAGAGCGTCGAGTCGCTCACCGGCGTCGCCGGGCCGGGCTTCGACTTCCGCTGGAACACCGGCTGGACGCAGGACTGCCTCGGCTACCTGGCCAGGGACCCCGGTTCGCGCAGGTACCACCACGGAGAGATCACCTTCCCCTTGGTGTACGCCTACTCCGAGCGCTACATCCTGCCGATCTCGCACATGCTGGGGTCGCTGTCGTCCGCACTGCCCGGCGACGCGCGGTGGCGGCGGGCCGGCCTTCGCGGCTTCCTCGCCTACATGTGGGCCCACCCGGGCAAGCAGTTGCTGTTCATGGGCCAGGAGTTCGCGCACGAGGGCGAGTGGCGCGGTGCCGTCGGACTGCCGTGGGAGGACGCCGACGAAGGCGTCCGCGCCCTGGTGCGCGACCTGAACGCCGCCTACCGCCGGCTGCCCGCCCTGTGGCGGCTGGACTCCTCTCCCGAGGGGTTCCGCTGGATCGCCCCGGACACCGCGGGCGACAGCGTTCTCGCCTTCCTGCGCTATGACCTCGACGGCACGCCGCTGGCGTGCGTGTGCAACTTCTCCCCGGTCGCCCGCGAGGGCTTCAAGGTCGGGCTTCCGTTCCCGGGCCGGTGGACCGAGGTGATCAACACCGACGCCGCGCCGTACGGGGGGAGCGGGGTCGGCAACCTCGGCGGCGTGGAGGCGGCGGCCGTCCCGTGGCACCGCGGCGAGGCGAGCGCGTCGGTGGTCCTGCCGCCGTTGTCGACCGTGTGGCTCCGCCCGGTTTCTGACAAAGTCAGCTTTCCCTAGCGCAAAAAAACCGCACGGGCGGTATTGTTTTCCTCGGCACCTCTTTACGGGTGTTCGCCTTTCGAAAACTCTCTGGGCGCGGACGCGGACTGAGGGGGTCGCCCGTGAGTGTCAGTTCCTTCACCTCTGAACAAGAGAACGTCGCCTCGGAGTTCTTCGCAAGGTTCTGTGGCATCGTGTTCTCATCGCTCAAGCGGCGCGACCAGCGTCGATGGGCACGGCTGTACATCCGGGGGCTGCTGTCCATCGAGGGGCGCAAGACCATGCGCAGCATCGCCTCCCTGGAGACCGAGCCCGCCGTCGAACAGAGCCTGCAGCAGTTCATCAGCCAGTCGCCATGGGGCTGGATCTCCGTGCGGCGCGCCCTGGCCGGCTACCTGGAGCAGGCCGTCCGCCCGATCGCGCTCGTCGCCGAGCCGCTCGTGATCCCCAAGTCGGGGGACCACTCGGTCGGCGTCGAGCGCCGGTTCGTCCAGAAGCTCGGCCGCCTGGCGAACTGCCAGCAGGTCGTGGGCGTGTGGCTGGCCTCCGAGCAGGCGGCCTTCCCCATCGACTGGCGTCTCATCCTGCCGGAGAGCTGGACCGACGACGAGGTGCGCCGCCGGCGGGCGGGCATCCCGGACGACGAGGTGAGCCTCACGGTCGAAGAGTGCGCCGCCGAGGTGGTCACGAGCATCGTCCACCAGTGGGGCCTGAAGCCGCGCCCGGTCGTGATGGACGCCAGGGAGATCGACCTCGGACGGCTGATCTACGAGCTGTCCGCCAGGGAGATCCCCTTCGTGCTGCGGGTGCACGACTCGGTGCCGGTCAGCCCGTCCGACCCGCGCATCCCCATGGGCATGGGCCGGCGCATCGAGGCCGGCCGGCTCATCGACGCGCTGCGCGACGTCAACCGCATCGTGGAGTCCCGCAGGTCCGCGTCCAGGGCGACCCCGGCGCCGCAGTCGGTGGTCGTGGCGGCGCGGGTGCACACGCCGTTCCACTCGGCGACGGCCCAGGACGAGCCGCCGACGCTCACCCTGCTCGGCGCGTGCGCCGGCCCCGAGCAACGCACGGTCGCGGTGTGGCTGTCCAACATCACCAAGCTGCCGCCGGCGACGTTGCTGCGCCTGGCCGAGACGGCCGAGCGGGTGGCCTGGGACCGCGCCGGGGTGACCCACCGCCTCGGCCTGCGCGACTTCGAGGGCCGGTCGTTCCGCGGGTGGCACCACCATGTGACGCTGGTGTCGGCGGCGCACGCCTTCTGGATGCTGTTGTCAGGCACCCCGTTGTGACCGTCGCCCGTCCGCGTCCGCGCCCCCTTCCCCGGGGGCCTTTGCCGGGGCGGTCAGCAGGGTGCCGAAGACGAGTGCGAAGAACGAGCCGAAGGCGTCCGCCGAGCGGGTGGCGCGGGCGTCGATGAGCGTGCCCTCCCAGGCGTTGACGACGAAGCGGGCCGTCGTGGCCGGGTCGAGGTCGCCGCGCACCTCGCCGCCCCGCTGGGCCTCGCCGATCACGTCCGCGACCAGGGTGGTCCAGACCACGAGGTTCTGCTCGACGCCGACGCGGAGGACCTCGCTGTGGTCGCCGATCTCGGTGCCGAAGTTGCCGAACATGCAGCCGCGCTTGTAGCCGTGGCCGACGGTCTCGTCCCGCAGGAACTCGAAGTGCGCCCTGAGGCGGGCCACGGGCGCGACGGAGGCGTCGGCGAGGTCGCGCATGCGGAGGGTCTCGCCGTAGCGTTCGAGGGCCGTGAGGGCCAGCGCCTCTTTGCTGTCGAAGTGGTTGTAGAACGACCCCTTCGGCGCGCCGGCCGTGGCGGTGATGTCCTTCACCCCTGCCGCGTTGTAGCCGCGGGAGTGGAACTGGTCGAGTGCGGCCTCGACGATCTCTTCGCGCATGCTCTGCCTGGCCACGGTCATCACCGCCTTCGCCATCAATATGGTCGGTCGTCTTCCGCGTGTCAACCCAGGTGGGAGGCCCGCCCTCTGGGGCGGGCGGCCCGGGCGTGATCACGACCGCGGGGTCATGGGTCCGCTTGACGCGGTCAAGACGACCGACCATATTAAGACGACCGGTCATTTTGAAGACGGGTGGCGCGCACGAACGGCGCCTTCACCATGCGAAAGGAAACGACAATGTCCACCTACCGCGCGTTCCAGGTGTCCGGGCAGGGCACGGGGGACTGGGCCCTGGTCGAGCGCGAGCTGACCGCCCCCCTCCCCGGCCAGGTGCGGCTGCGGGTCGAGGCCTGCGGCATCTGCCACTCCGACGCGCTCGCGTTCATGGGGATCATCCGCCCGGACGCGTCCGCGCCCATCGTGCCGGGCCACGAGGTCGTCGGCGTCATCGACGCCGTCGGCGCCGGCGTGAACACCTGGAACGTCGGCGACCGGGTCGGCGTCGGCTTCCTGAACGGCCACTGCGGCGAGTGCGACTTCTGCCGGCGCGGTGACTTCGTCAGCTGCGCGAGCCAGCCCCTGACCGGGACCACCGTCGACGGAGGCTACGCCGAGGTCGCCTACGCCAGGGCGAGCGGGCTCGTGCGCATCCCCGACGGAATGGCCGCGACAGACGCGGCGCCGCTGCTCTGCGCGGGCCTCACCGTCTACCAGGGCCTCCAGCGGGCCGGCGCCCGACCCGGCGCGCTGGTCGCCGTCCTCGGCATCGGCGGCCTCGGCCACCTCGGCGTCCAGTACGCGAACAAGCTCGGCTTCCGCACCGTCGCCGTCGCGCGGGGCACGGAGAAGGCCGAACTGGCGAAGCGGCTGGGCGCCCGGCACTACATCGACAGCCTCGCCGAAGACCCCGCCGAGGCGCTGCGCGCGCTCGGCGGCGCGGCCGCGGTCATCGCCACCGCGACCGACAGCCGGGCGATGGCGTCACTGGTCACGGGGCTGGCGCCGCACGGACGGCTGGTGGTCCTGGGCGCCGGGCTCGACCCGATGCCCGTGCTGCCGGGCGACCTGCTCTTCGCCCAGCGGGCGATCGTCGGAAGCCTCGTCGGCACCCCCGTCGAGAACGAGGACAACCTGGCCTTCACCAGGGACCAGGGCATTCATTCGATGAACGAGGTCCTGCCGCTTTCGGAGGCCCCCAAGGCGTTCGAGCGCATGATGTCGGGCAAGGCCCGCTTCCGCGTCGTGCTCGACGCGCACGCCTGACAGGCGGCGCGCCCCGCCCACGCGCGACCAACAGGCGCCATGGTCCGGCCGCGCCCGCCTGACAGGCGGCATGGTCCGGCCGCGCGCACCCCGTACAGGACGGCGCGTACGCTTGGCCCGCGAACCCCGGAAGGGGCGTGGCCGGGGGAGACGCCGTGCGTGGCGCTCGTTGACCCTGACACCGTGTGAGGCCGTAGACCAGAGGCATCATGTTCACCATCGGAGAATTCGCCCGTCTCGGCCGGGTGTCGGTACGGATGCTGCGGCACTACGACGTGCTCGGACTGCTGCGCCCCGCGCGGGTCGACCGGTTCACCGGTTACCGCTACTACGAGGCGGAGCAGTTGCCGCGGCTCAACCGGCTGATCGCGCTAAAAGATCTCGGCCTCAGCCTCCGGCAGGTGGGGGAGGTCCTCGAGGAGAAGGTCGGCCCCGAGCACCTGCACGGCATGTTGCGGCTGCGCCGCGCGCAGTTGGAGGCGCAGGTCGCCGACGACATGGCGCGGCTCGCCCGAGTCGAGGCGAGACTCCGACTGATCGAAACGGAGGGCGCCATGCCCGCTGACGTAGTGATCAAGAGTGTGCCCGCGGTCCGTCTCGCCGAGCTGAGCGCCACGGCCGACGGCTTCGAGTCCGACAAGATCGGCTCAGTGATCCAGCCGCTGTACAAGGACCTGTGCGAGCGGGTCGAGGCGGCCGGGCTCGTCTTCACCGGCCCCGCGATCGCCTACTACGAGCCGGTCGCCGAGGGCGTGCGCGTGCACGCCGGAGTGCAGGTCAACCTGGAGAAGGGCAGGACCTACGACTTCGAGGTCGTCGACCTGCCCGCGGTGGAGCAGGCCGCCACCGTCATCCACCAGGGGAACATGGACCACGTGGACGTCTCCTACCAGCATCTCGCCCGCTGGATCGAGGACAGCGGCCACCGCGGCTCCGGCGTCGCCCGCGAGGTCTACCTGCAGTACGGCGAGGGCGACCCGGCCACCTGGATCACCGAGATCCAGGAGGCCGTCACGCGCGCCGTCTGAGCTCCGGCGCGCGGCGCGGGCGTCAGCGCTTGGCCTCGGCCAGTGTCGTGCGGAGCGTCGCGACGTCGCACGGAACCCCGGGGGACTCCCAGAAGTTCTCGCCTTCCCCTGAGTAGATCAAGCCGTACGCGGGGGTGCCGGGCTGGAAGCGCCACCCGTCGGCCAGCGCGCCCGCGTCGACGGCGTCGTAGCCGATGCGGTCGAGGAAGGCCGTCACCTCGCTCTTCGCGCCGGCGTCGTCGCCCGCGATCGCCATGGCGCTGCGGTCGGCCGCGCCGGCGGGCCGGGGCAGCGCCCGCAGGTGCTGGAAGTAGATGTTGTTGAACGCCTTGACGACCTTGGACGCCGGAAGGTGCTCCTGCAGCAGTTCGCTGGAGGTGGTGGACTCGTCGTCGAGCTCGGCGAAGACCCCGTCCCGCTGCGTGTAGTAGTTGTTGGTGTCGATGACGGCCTTGCCGGCGAGCGGCTCGGCCGGAACCTCACGGTAGGCACGCAGCGGGATACTGACGACGACCAGGTCGCCCGCGGCCGCGGCCTCGGCGGAGGTCGCGGCCCGGGCCTTCGGCCCGAGCTCCTCCACCAGCTCCTGCAACGTCTGCGGCCCGCGCGAGTTGCTCAGCACCACGTCGTAGCCGGCCGCGACCGCCAGCCGGGCGAGGGTGCCGCCGATGTTCCCGCTGCCGATGAATCCGATAGTCGTCATGACCCTCTGTAACCCCCGCCTCCCGCCGGGCATTCCTCACCGCCTGGGCGACGAATGGGATCAGCCGCATAGGACGCGCGGGACGCGCGGGCCGCGGGGGCGGCGGAGAAGGCCGGCGGCGGTCGCCGCCGGCCTTCCGGTGCCGAGGGAGGGTCAGGCGCGGGTCCACTTCTGGTTGGACCCGCCGGTGCAGTCCCAGAGCTGGAGTCGTGCGCCGTTGGCGGTGTTGCGCTCCACGATGTCCACGCAGCGGTTGGAGGCCGGGTTGACCAGGTCGCCGGCCGAGGTGAGCGTGAAGCGCTGGGCCCCGGTGCCGTTGCACGTGTAGAGCTGGATCGGCGTGCCGTTGGCGGTCCCGGCCGCCGCGGCGTCCATGCACTTGCCCATCGCGCGGACCGTGCCGTCGCCGTTGACGGACCATTGCTGGGCGGCGGTGCCGTTGCAGTCGTACATCTGCAGGGCGGCGCCGTCGACCGGGTTGGCGCTGGGGATGTCGACGC
The DNA here is from genome assembly GCF_042654065.1 of Sphaerisporangium dianthi. Lineage (NCBI taxonomy): Bacteria > Bacillati > Actinomycetota > Actinomycetes > Streptosporangiales > Streptosporangiaceae > Sphaerisporangium > Sphaerisporangium dianthi. Next base: position 496,987 of record NZ_JBHSFP010000002.1, read on the forward strand.
AGCGGCCGTTCAGGTTGGACCTCAGCGCGTTGCCGGTCCCGGGGTTGTCGCTGGTCCACGCGGAGACGCGGACGTAGTCGATCAGCATCGTCTGCGGGAACGCGGTGCTGGAGTTCGGGCTGCCCGGCCAGTTGCCGCCGACCGCCACATTGAGGATCATGAAGAACGGGTGGTCGAACACCCACTGGTTGCCGCGGATGCCGGCCGGCGTGACGCGGAAGAACTCGGAGCCGTCGAGGTACCAGACGATCAGGTTGGGCGACCAGTCGACCCGGTAGTCGTGGAAGGCGTCGCCGAGCGCCGCGCCGATCGTGCGGCTGCCGCCGACTCCCGCGCCGCCGGAGTAGCCGGGGCCGTGCACGGTGCCGTAGACGGTGTTCGGCGTGCTGCCGACGTTCTCCATGATGTCGATCTCGCCGGTGTTCGGCCAGTTGCCGCCGCCGAGCATCCAGAACGCGGGCCAGATGCCCTGCCCCTTGGGGATCTTGATGCCGGCCTCGAAGCGGCCGTACGCCTGACTGAACTTGTCCGCCGTCAGGATGCGGCCGGAGGTGTACTGGCAGGTGCCGTAGTGGCACTGCAGGTTGGACGGGTTCTCCTTGCGGGCGGTGATGGCGAGGTGGCCCTGCCCGTCCTGGTACACGTTGCGCGTCGAGTTGGTGTAGTACTGCAGCTCGTTGTTGCCCCAGCCGCCGCCACCGGTGTCGAACTTCCACTTGGAGCCGTCGATGGGCGCTCCTGAGGCGCCGTTGAACTCGTCGGACCAGGTGACAGGGCCGATGGCGGCCTCGGCCCTGTCGTTGCTCGTGGCGGTGACCAGGCCGCCTGTCAGGGTGAGGATCACGGCCGCGGCCGTGAGGAGGAGCCGGGGTTCGCGCATGGAGGCCTCCGGTCGGTGTTCGTCGCCAGGCACGGCTTCCGGCCTGCGCCCTCATGGCGTGCGGGGGCGCACGCAGGCGTGTCCAGTGCTGCCGGAAGTCCGTTCACTGTCCGAATTAAGCGGATCCAACACCGGCGTCAGGGGCCTTGTCAATAGGAAGGTTTCTTTTTGATTGGGGTTCGTGACCCGTTCGCGCACCGGTGCCGAGATCGATGACTTCCTCAAGGCCGGGCCGGGGGAGCGCTCCGCTCGTCGACGGCTGCATCGCCGGCGTGTGGCGGCGCGGTCGAGGGGGGCGTCGAAGGCCACGGCTTCGCACCGCGCGGACGGCGAGGCGCGGGAGGGGGCTCCAGGCGGCGGCCGGTGCGCTGACGGCGTTCACGGCGCGGCGCGGGACCATGGCCCATCGGCGCTACGCCCGCTGGTGGGCGAAGCGCATGCCGGGCGCCGAAGTGCGTCTGCTCCCGAGTCGAGTGCGGCCCCGGGAGAGGGCGCGAGGCGGTCTCAGAGTTTGTACAGCTTGTTGAACGGTGTGGTGATCCGTTCCTGCCGGGATCCGAAGTCGACGATCACGGCGACCTCGTCCTCCACGGCGATGACGACGCCAAGCCCATAACGATCATGGGTCACCCGGTCGTCCACGCTGAATCGCTCAGCGGGCGGGGTGGGAGGCGGGGGCTTGAATGGACTTGTGGGCAGGTGACGACGGGACGCGCCGCTGGGTTGGTTCATCCACCCCAGTATGGGCCAGGAGCATGTCACTTAGGCAAGCGAGGCCGCCCCGAGTCGGGGTCGGTTTCCGGTCGCCCGGCGGAGGACCCGGAGGGGTGTTCGACCTCGGCGCGGGAATCGGATGGGTGTTCGACCTCGGCACGGAGAAAGGCCCGTGAAGGTCCACGCCGGGGCGGTGGACCGGCCGCCGGCGTGGATGCGCTCGCGCTGTGTGCTTCCCCGCGGTGCGGCGGTCTCAGAGCTTGTACAGCTTGTTGAACGGTGTGGTGATCCGTTCCTGCCGGGATCCGAAGTCGACGATGACGGCGACCTCGTCTTCCACGGTGATGACGACGCCGAGCCCATAACGATCATGGGTCACCCGGTCGTCCACGCTGAATCGCTCAGCGGGCGGGGTGGGAGGCGGGGGCTTGAAGGGACTTGTGGGCAGGTGACGACGGGACGCGCCGCTAGCTCGGTTCATCCCCTCCAGTATGTGCCGCCTGCGGGAACGCTCGCGACAGAAGGTCGGCAAACTACCCAAATTGATCAAATCGCCACCATGATCCGGGTCCCGGCAGCCCCTCGTGAGCGACGCTCCGCCCGGCATGTGCGACATCACGCCGGGACCGGTAGCACATTGGGACTAGACAAGGCGGAACCCGCGGCGGGGCGGGGGGATCCAGGGGAACCGCTGAGCGCCTCCGGTCGTGGGGGAGACGCCGTCTCCCCCACGACCGGAGGTCCCTTCGCCCATCGAGCACCGGCCTCGGCCGGCGATGGGCACGCCGCTCACTTGATTCCGTAGGCCCTGATGACGGTCTCGTCGAAGGCGTTGCCACCGGTGTCGGCGGCCTTGACGCGCAGCGAGGCGAACCTGCCGCGCGTGCCGGACGGGTGCGAGGTCTCGGCGGTCCAGGCGCCCTTGCCCGAGGGGTGCACGAGCGTGGGCAGCCAGGTGCGGCCGTCGTCGTAGGAGATCTCCACGGTGAGCTTGCACACCTTCAGGTCAGGTGAGCCGTTCTGCCGCTCGACCCGCAGCGGGATGCTCATGCGGCCCGTGGCGGCCCGGTTGCGGTCGTCCAGCTCCGGCTTGAGCGCGACGGTCATCAGCGGCAGCACCTGCCGCCTGCCCGGCTCGGGCGTCGTGGACCGGAACCGCCACTCGGCGCTGACGCGGGTGGACACCCTGGTCATGGCCGGGTCGCGGTCGGCGGTCATGGTGAGCCGGTAGTCGGCGGGCCTGCGGTCGGCGGGCGCGTCGACGTTGCCGCCCAGGTAGTCGGCCGCCCAGATCTCCTTGCCGTCGCGGTAGAGCTTGGACCGCGGGGAGCGGTAGTCGCCGTAGGAGTGGCGTCCGGGCACGCCGTCCTCGAACATCCCGGTGGCGAACTGCAGCAGGTTGTCCTCGCGCCAGTTGTAGTCGCCGCCGGGGTTGAGCGCGGGCGCGAAGACGCCGGTGTTCCAGCGGTCGGTGGTCTTCTGGCCGGCGCGGTAGACGGTGGTCTGGCCGAAGAAGAACTGGTCGATGTTGTCCCAGGCGTCGATCGCCTTGTACTGGATGAAGGAGGGGTACCAGCCGGTGTCGCCGGGCGTGTAGTACTCGGTCCGCCGGAACGGGAGCGAGAACTTCGACACCTCGCCGTACGGCATCCAGGCCATCTCCTTGCCGTACAGCACGGGCAGGGCGAAGTGCTCGCCGAACTTCGCGTCCTGCTGGGTGGCGTAGGTGGAGGTGACCTCGGCGAGGTCGCGGCGGCGCGGACGGTAGCCGGGGTCGGCGGGGATGCGCGGCTCGGCCTTCATCAGGTGGTAGAAGTACGGGCTGTCGTCATAGCCGCCGTCGCCCTTCGGCTTGGCCCACTGCGTCCACCGGTAGAAGGCGAACTTCTTGCTCGCCGTGCGGGTCGTGGGGATGGCCTTGACGCCCTCGACGCGGTCGGCTCCCCACCTGTCGAACAGCTCGACGTCCACGCCGAGCGGCTGCTGCCCCTCGACGAGCTGGAGCATGCCCAGCATGCCGATCGCCAGCCGCGCGGTCGGCTCCTCGGTGCGCACGTCCACCGGCCGGGCCTTGCGGGCGTCGGCGGCGAAGACGCGGTCGGCGTCGAGCGTGAACTCCGGGTCCGACGCCATCACCGTGGCGCCGTCCTGGTCGAGCATGAGCGCGACGACCGTGTAGCGGTGGCCCTTCTCCAGCCGCAGGTCCAGCGCGCCATCGGCGATGTCGTAGTTGTCCTGGCTCTTGGCGTCGAGGTCGATCACCCCGGCGAACGCGGCCTGGGCGGGCTTGCCGTCCGAGCCGGTGAAGGTCAGCTTGAGGCCGCGCCTCTCCGGCTCGACCTGCATGCCGATGCCGGTGCGCACGGAGACCTCGCCGCCGGTGGCGATGACCGTGCCGCTGAAGATGCCGGTCGCGGACGGCTCGGCGGTCACCTCGACCTGCGCGGCGCCGCGCGCGGGCACCTCCACCGTGGTGGCGCCGAGCTTGAACGGCGTCACGGTCGCGCCGTGGCCGTCCTTGGCCGTCACGCTCAGGTCGAGCCGGACGGCGGCGTCGCCGTCGTTGCGGTAGGTGAGCGTGCGCTTGACGGGCGAGGGGCTGGGCAGTTCGAGGTAGCCCATGCTCAGCGAGGCGGGCTCGGCCGTGACGTGCTGGGCGACGGCGCGGGCGACGTCCACGCGGCCGGAGCCCTGGTAGTAGGCGCCGAGCTCGTCGCCGGGCGCGGTGGAGGCCATCAGCGCCGACTTGATCTGGTCGGCCTTCCAGTCGGGATGCTCGCCGGCGATGATCGCCGCCGCTCCCGTCACGTGCGGGGTGGCCATGGACGTCCCGCTCATCGACGTGTAGGCGTCGTTCTCCTCCGGGGCGCCGGTGCCGGCGGCCCTGGCCGCGATGATGCCGGCGCCGGGCGCGATGAGGTCGGGCTTGACCGCGCCGTCGCCGGGGCGGGGGCCGGTGCTGCTGAAGCCGACGAGCGTGTCGTCGTCCTTGAAGGAGGCGCCGACCGACAGCGCGCGGTCGGCGCTGCTCGGCGTGCCGAGGGTCTGGGGGCCGTCGTTGCCGGCCGCGATGACGAACAGCGTGCCGTACTGCTCCGACAGCGTGTTGACGGCCTGCTCCACCGGGTCGACGCCGGGGGTGTCGGGTTCGCCGAGGCTGAGGTTGGCGACGCGGGCGCCGTTCTCCGCCGCCCAGGTCATGCCCTCGATGATGTCCGAGTCGAGGCAGTTGCCGGTCTGGTCGCAGATCTTGCCGATCAGGAGCTTCGCGCCGGGAGCGACGCCCTTGTACGCGCCGCCCGAGGCGGCGCCGGATCCGGCGACCGTGCTGGCGACGTGCGTGCCGTGGCCGTGGAGGTCGGTGACGTCGGGCTCGTCGGTGAAGTTCTGGGTCTTGGTCACCAGGCCCTGCAGGTCGGGGTGGCCGGCGTCGTAGCCGGTGTCCAGCACCGCGACGGGCACGTCCTTGCCGTTGTAGCCGGCCGCCCATGCCTGGGGCGCGCCGATGTGCGGGACGCTGACGTCCAGGGAGACCTTGGCCTTGCCGTCCAGCCAGACCTTCTCGGGCGCGGACGCCACCTTGGCCTGCGCGGTCAGGGACTTCCAGAGCGTGCCCGCGCCGGCGTGCGGCTCGCTCTGCGCGATCCCGTTGATCGCGGGCAGCGGGCGCCCGCCCGCGACGCGCAGGGTGGCGGCGGCGCCGGCGGAGTACGTCACGATCAGCGGGAGCGCCGAGCTGGCGGCGTCGTCGTAGCCGAGCGCGGCGAGCCGGGTGACGTCGAACAGCCGGGGGTCCAGCCGGCCCGCGGCCAGCAGGGGCATCGCGTCCACGGGGACGATGCTGAGCCCGTCCTCGGTCCGGCGATGAATGAAGTTCATCTTCTCGCGGCCCGGGCCCGGCTTGACGCTGAGCTGGGACCGCTTGTCGGGCAGCGGGCGAAGGGTGACCTGGTCGCCGGTGATGAGGGTGACCGTCTTGGGAGCGCCGGCCTTCGCGGCGGCCTGCGGCGTTTGCGGGGAGGGGGAGGGGGTGGGGGTCGCCTGGGCCGGCGTGGCGGCGGCTACCAGGGCCGCTATCACAGCGCCGACAAGGGCGGTTCTCTCTAGCACGACCCGATTTCTAACGGTATGCGAATTTTGCTGACAAGAGAGGTCAGGTGGCCTATTGCGGCAGCCGCCGGAAGTGGCCAAGATCTCGGGCATGCTAGACGACGTGCCGACGCTGGAAGCCGTGGGCATCAGCGCTTTCGACGAGGGCATCTACCGCGCGGTGCTGGCCTCTCCCGGCATCACGGCGCAGGAGCTCGTCGCGAGAAGCGAGGAGAGCCCGGGCCGCGTCCAGTCCTCGCTGAGCAGGCTCCGTGCCAAGGGCATGGTCAGCCGCCTGTGGGGGCGGTCGCCCCGCTGGACGGCGACGAACCCGGGGACCGCGATCCGCTCGCTGGTCCGCGGCATGCAGACCGAGCTGGACCGGCTCACCGACACGGCCGACGCGCTGGAGGCGGCGTTCCGCGCCGTCGGCCAGGATCCGGCGGAGGGCGGCCAGTTCGAGATCCTGGCCGGGCCCGAGGAGACCGCCCGGTGGTACGTCCGGCTGCAGCAGGAGGCCAGGGAGGAAGTGCTGACCTTCGACCGGCCGCCGTACGTGCTGGACTACCGCAACACTCTGGAGGCCGAACGCCTCCGCGAGGGTGTCCGCTACCGGGCGATCTACGCGCGGGAGGCGTTCCTGCACACGGGAGCGCTCGACGAGCTGGACAACCAGCTCAGGGCGGGCGAGGACGCGCGGGTTCTGGCCGAACTGCCGTTCAAGATGGTGCTCGTGGACCGGCGGCTGGCGATCATGCCGCTGAGCATGGACCAGCCGCTGGCCGGCAGCGTGCTGATCAAGGGGTCGACCATGGTGGTGGCCCTGGCCGAGTTGTTCGGCCGCATGTGGCGGGAGGCGGTCCCGGTCTACCCGCGTCCCGCGGCCCGTGACGGCGCGCCCGAGCCGGCGGGGGGCGAGGCCGGCCGGGACGGCGAGGGCGACGAGGACCGTGAGGTGACGGAGCCCGGACTGGAGGACCGCCGGCTGCTGGCGCTGCTCTCGGCCGGGCTCAAGGACGACGCCATCGCCCGCCAGCTCGGCACCAGCCCGCGCAGCCTCCGCCGCCGCCTGCGCCACCTCTTCGACGAGCTGAACGCCGAGACCCGTTTCCAGGCGGGCGCCCAGGCCGGCCGCCGCGGCCTCGTCTGACCCGCTCACGGGGCGCGGCGGGGGGCCGGGGGTGGGCGAAGAACGCTGAAATTTCGCTCCCGGAAGGAAACGATGATGAAACAATCCTCCGCCCATCGTTGACACGCGATCTTCGTATGGTGTGCCTTCGTCTACACGGAGCAACCCCCCCGCCGGAAGGTGAGGCGCACGATGAGGAAATGGTTCACACGCCTGGCTGTGCTATGTGTGACCCTGTTAGTCGCCGGTCAGGGCCACGCCGCGCTGGCCCAGGCCCCCGAGGCGGGGAAGAAGGTCCTCCGGGTGGGCGCCACGCAGGCGGTGGATTCGATGAACCCGTTCCTGGCCGTCCGGCTCGTCTCGACCTCGATCCACCGGTGGATGTACGGGTACCTGACGGTGCCCGACTCGAAGACCCTGCAGCCCAGCCCCGACCTGGCCGAGTCGTGGACCACCTCGGACGACGGGCTGACCTGGACGTTCAAGATCCGCCAGGCGAAGTGGTCGGACGGCAAGCCGGTCACGGCCGAGGACGCCGCCTGGACGTTCAACAAGATCATGACCGACGACGCGGCCAAGACCGCCAACGGCCCGGCCGTCGAGAACTTCGAGAGCGTCACGGCCAGCGGACAGGACCTGGTCATCAAGCTCAAGGCCCCGCAGGCGTCGATGCTGGAGAACCCGATCCCGATCATGCCCAAGCACGTCTGGGAGGGGATCACCGGCCTCGCCGACTACGACGGTGACGCCTACCCGTCGGTGAGCAGCGGGCCGTTCGTCGCCACGGAACACAAGAAGGACCAGTACGTCAAGCTCAAGGCGAATCCCGGCTACTGGCGCGGCGCGCCGAAGATCGACGAGCTGCAGGTCATCTTCTACGACAACCCGCAGGCCGCCATCGCCGGCCTGAAGAAGGGCGACATCGACCTGATCGGCCGTCTCAGCCCGCCGGAGTTCGAGGCCGTCAAGGGCGACCCGAACATCCAGCAGTGGGACAACCAGGGCCGCCGCTCGGCGTACCTGCAGATCAACCACGGCGCCACGACCACCGACGACAAGCCCGTCGGCGACGGGCACCCCGCGCTGAAGGACCCGAAGGTGCGCCAGGCGCTGCACTACGCCATCGACAAGCAGAAGCTGGTCGACCAGGTGCAGAACGGCCTGGCCAAGGTCGCCGACGGGTCCATCGTGCCGCCCATGTACAAGGACTTCTTCTGGGAGGCGACCGGCGAGGACAAGGTGGGCCACGACGTCGCCAAGGCCAACCAGATCCTCGACGACGCCGGGTACAAGAAGGGCGCCGACGGCGTCCGCACCATGCCCGGCGGCGGCAGGAAGCTCGAGTTCCGGTTCAGCATCCACACCGAGACGCCGATCGAGGACAAGCTCGCCGAGTACCTGACCGGATTCTTCAAGGAGATCGGCGTCACGCTGACCACCAAGAAGCTGGACAGCAGCAAGTTCACCGAGGAGACCGGCGTCACCGGCCTGTTCGACATCGCGATCAGCGGCTGGTCGGTCAACCCCGACCCCGAAGAGGTGCTCGCCACGCACCTGTGCAGCCGCCGGCCCACCCCGACCGGCGAGGGCGGCGGCACCGAGTCGTTCTACTGCGACGAGACGTTCGAGAAGCTCTACCAGGAGCAGCTCAAGGAGCTCGACCGCGGCAAGCGCGCCGAGATCATCAAGCGGATGCTGGGGCGCCTCTACACCGACGCCCCCGTCATCGCCCTCTACTACAACAACGACCTTGAGGCCTACCGCAAGGACCGCGTCACGAGCATCACCCCGATACCCGAGGACGACGGGGTGCTCTACGGCGGCAGCGGCTACTGGCCCTTCTACACCGTCGACGTCGCCGCGACCCGCGCCGCCACAGGCGGAGCGGGCGGGGGCGGAGGTGTCGGCCTGATCGCCGGCGTGGCCGGCGGCGTGCTGGTGCTGGGCCTGGCGGCGTTCCTGTTGACCCGGCGACGTAAGAGCACAGCGGACGACCGGGAATGACGGCTCCGCTCGAAGCGGCCGAGCCTGTCGCCGCCCAGGCGGCGGGCTCGGGCGGCGACGGCCGTCCCGCCCGCGGCGGCACGCTGCGTTACGCGGCGTCCAAGGCGGGCGGGGCGCTGCTCAGCATCGCCATGGTGATCGTCGGCACGTTCTTCGTGTTCCGGCTGCTGCCCGGCGACCCGGTGCGCAACCTGGCCCAGGGCCGCAGGATGACGCCGGAACAGCTCGACCTGGAGCGGCACCGGCTCGGCCTGGACAAGCCGACCGTCGACCAGTTCTTCGACTTCGCCGGCCAGATCCTCCGTTTCGACCTGGGCACCTCCTACGAGTACAAGCGGCCGGTCCTCGACCTGATCGGGGAGCGGTTCGGCGCGACGCTCCTGCTCACCGGCACGGGCCTGGTCATCGCGGTCAGCCTGGGCATCTGGCAGGGCGCCCGGGCGGGCTGGCGGCACGGCTCCCGGTTCGACCGCGTCTCCACCGGCGTCTCGCTGGTGCTGTGGTCGGTGCCGACGTTCTGGCTGGGGCTGCTGCTGATGATGGCGTTCGGCGTCGGCATCGGGCCGATCCCCGGCATCCTGCCGTTCCGCGGCATCGAGAGCGTGGACGCGCCCGATGGATTCGGCTACGTCTTCGACGTGGCCTCGCACATGGTGCTGCCCTGCCTGACCCTGGTGGCGGTCGTCTACGCCCAATATCTGCTGGTCATGCGCTCCTCGCTGCTGGAGGAGGTCGGCCAGGACTATGTGAACGTGGCGCGGGCCAAGGGCCTGCGCGACGACGAGGTGCGGCGGCGCCACGCGGTGCCCAACGCGCTGCTGCCCACGGTGACGCTGGTCTTCATGCGCGTCGGCTTCATCGTCGGCGGCGCGGTCACCGTCGAGTACATCTACACCTGGCCAGGACTGGGTCAGCTGTTCTACGAGGCCATAAAGGTGCCCGACTTCACGCTCATGCAGGGCACGTTCCTGCTCATCACGGTGTCTGTGATCATCATGAACACGCTGGCCGACGTCGTCTACCATCTGCTCGACCCGAGGGTGAGGTCGGCATGACGAGCGTCGCCTGGACGCGCCGGCGCCAGGCGCTCGGCGGCTTCTGGGACGGCTTCCGCCGCGAGCGCGCCGGCGTCGCCGGACTGGCCACGCTCCTCGCGGCCGTGGCGCTCGCCCTGGTGGCGCCGCTGTTCATCGACGAGACCGTGACGAGCGTGATCTCCGGCACGGGCGCGCGATGGGCCCCTCCCGGTGCCGAGCACCCGTTCGGCACCGACGAGTCCGGCAGGTCGATCCTGCTGATGGTCTGGTGGGGTTCGCGCACCTCGCTGCTCATCGGGTTCCTCGCCGCGCTGGTCAGCATCGTCATCGGCATGGTGGTCGGCATCGCCGCCGGTCACCTGCGCGGCTGGACCGGCGTGGTGCTGATGCGGATCACCGACTGGTTCCTCGTGCTGCCTTCGCTGATCACGGCCATGGTGCTGGCGGCCGTCCTCGGCGGCAGCACCTTCACCATCATCATGGCGATCGGCGTCACCACCTGGCCGGTGACGGCCCGCCTGATCAGGGCGCAGACCCTGTCGGTGGAGGCCCGGCCCTACATCGAGCGCGCAAGGGCGCTCGGCGGCGGGCACTGGCACATCACCACCCGGCACGTGCTGCCGAACGTGGCGCCGCTGCTGCTGGCCAGCACCACGCTGGAGGTGGCCAGCGCGATCGTCACCGAGTCCACGCTGGCGTTCCTCGGCGTCAGCGCGAACAAGACCTCCTGGGGGACCATGCTGCGCGGCTCCTACGACTACGGCGCGGCGACGCACGGCGCCTGGTGGTACATCCTCATCCCCGGCCTGTGCATCCTGGCGGTGGTGATGGCGTTCACGCTGTGCGGCAGGGCGCTGGAGACCGTGCTCAACCCGCGGCTGAGGAGGGCGGCATGAGCCTCCTCGAACTGGACGACCTCTCGGTGACCTACACGATCGAGGCGGGCGAGGTTCCCGCCGTACGCGGGGTGTCGCTCACGCTGGAGGCGGGAGCGGCGCTCGGAATCGCCGGCGAGTCGGGATCCGGCAAGTCGACGCTGGCCATGGCGCTGTTGCGGCTGCTGCCGCGCGGCGCCCGCGTCGGCGGCCGGATCCTGCTCGACGGTGAGGACGTCCTCACCATGAAGTGGGGGAGACTGCGGGCCGTCCGCTGGGCGCAGGCCTCCATCGTGTTCCAGGGCGCGCAGCACGGGCTCAACCCCGTGCACCGCATCGGCGATCAGATCGCCGAGCCGCTTCTGACGCACGGGCTGGCCGGGCCCGAGGCGGCCAGGGGGCGGGTGGCCGAACTGCTCCGGCAGGTCGGCCTGCCCGACTGGCGGGCGCGCAGCTACCCGCACGAACTGTCCGGCGGCCAGCGGCAACGCGTCATGATCGCGATGGCCCTGGCCTGCTCGCCCCGGCTGATCGTCGCCGACGAGCCGACCACCGCGCTCGACGTGATGGTCCAGGCGCAGGTGCTGACGCTGATCAAGCGACTCGTCGCCGAGCGGGGCATCTCGCTCGTCATGATCTCGCACGACCTGTCGGTGCTGGCCGACGTGTGCGACCGGCTCGCGGTCATGTACGCGGGGCGGGTCGTCGAACACGGGCCGTCGCGCGAGGTGTACCACGCGGCCGCGCACCCCTACAGCCGGGCGCTGGCGGCGGCGTTCCCCACGGTGGGCGACCCGGCCTCCCGGCTCGCCCCGAAAGGGCTCGGCGGCGACCCGCCCGACCCGATGCGGCTGCCGGGCGGCTGCGCGTTCCACCCGCGCTGCCCGGTGGCGCTGGAGGAGTGCTCGACCCTGGACGTCGAGCCGCGTCCCGCGGGCGAGGGCCGCGAGGCCGCCTGCGTGCACGTCCGCGAGAAGGAACAGGAGGCCTCATGACCGGGGCGCAGACGTCGGCCGGGCCGGTGACCACCGGACGCGCACCCCTGCTGGAGTCGCGCGGACTGCACGTGGAGTTCGCCTCCCGGGGGCGGCGCGCCCGCGCCGTCGACGGCGTCGACCTGGCCATCGGGCAGGGCGAGATCGTGGCACTGGTCGGCGAGTCCGGCTGCGGCAAGACGACGCTCGCCCGTACGCTGCTCGGCCTCGAACGCCCCACCTCCGGCTCCGTCGTGTACGGCGGGACGCCGCTGAGCCACCGTCCAAGGGCGCTCAAGGCCTACCGCAGGCAGGTGCAGCTCGTCCTGCAGGACCCGATGGGGTCGCTCAATCCGCGGCAGACCGTCTACGAGGCGGTGGCCGAGGGGCCGCGCATCCACGGCCTGGCCGGCGAGCGGGAGATCGTGGCCTCAGCGCTGGCCCGTGCCGGGCTGCGCCCGCCGGAGACGTTCTTCCGCCGCTACCCGCACGAGCTGTCCGGCGGCCAGCGCCAGCGCGTGGTGATCGCCGGGGCGCTCGCGCTGGACCCGAAGGTCCTGGTCGCGGACGAGCCGGTGGCCTCGCTCGACGCCTCGGTACGAGGCGAGATCCTCGCGCTCCTGCTCAAGCTGCGCGACGAGCTGGGGCTGTCGGCGCTGGTCGTCACGCACGACCTGGGGCTGGCCTGGAACATCGCCGACCGGCTGGCGGTCATGTACCTGGGGCGGATCGTCGAGTCGGGCCCGGTGGAGCAGGTGCTGACCGCGCCCCGGCACCCGTACACGCAGGCGCTGTTGTCGGTGCTGCCGGAGTCGCCCGAGCGGGTGGTGCTGGCCGGCGAGCCGCCGGACCCCACCCGCATCCCCGCGGGGTGCCGCTTCCACCCCCGCTGCCAGGTGCTCGCCTCCGGCCGCGCCGCCGAGGCGGGAGTGGACGGCAGGTGCCGGTCTGAGCCGCCTGCCGTGCTGCCGGCCCGTCCCGGACCGCAGGCCGCCTGCCACTACGCGGCCGAGGCACGGGACGCCCAGATCACCCGCGACCCCGGCTGAGGGTCACACCCGATAGCCCTTCTTCACGTCCTCGACGAAGCCGAGGTAGTCCCGCAGCGGCCAGACCTGCTCGTACTCGAGGTACTCCCGCATCGGGAGCCGTCCGAGCGCGGTCCGGTCCAGTTCCTCGGCGTCGGGCGAGTCGACGATCGCGATCAGCCGCTTCTGCGCGGCGACCTTCCATATGCCCACGCAGAACCCCGATTCGATCGACTTCAGGACGTGTTCCGCCTCGTCGACCTCGATGTCCCACAGTTCGTCGAGGTGGATCCGGCCCTCGTGATTCCACTTCATCTGGACGTAGAAGAGCATGGGTCTCCTAATGCTCGGAGCATGACGGTGGTCACGGCGCCGGAACAGGCCCGCCGTGCGACGGGATGCCCGCGCCGGCATTCCGGCCGCGAGCGGTTCGGCGACGGCCGTCATGGCCGGAGGGCGGGGCGAGGCGCCGGCATCCGGCGGGATCCCGGCGACGTGCTCATAGCCATGCCACAGTGCGTCGTGCAGTGGAGCGATCGTCCGTGACCTCTGGAAACGAGATCCGTCGAACCTGTCTGCCGCCAGTCTTCCCGCGTCCCGGGAAAGGCACAAAGACCTACGCCACATCCACTCCGATTACGTCATATACGGATATGTCGCACAGGGCGATCCGTTCACCGGTTACCAGAAAGCAGCGCCGCCCCGCGCCGTGCCGGCGCGGGGCGTTCATCTCGTACCGACGTCGTGGTGCGGACCGTGGGGAAGGCCGCGGTAAGGCGGCGAATGTCCCGTCTTACGGGACGCTCCACAGGAACCACAGGTTGTACTGGTACTCGCAGCGGTACCAGGTCCACAGGTGGTTCTGGACGCCGTAGTCCCCGTACCGGTAGCAGTCGGAAGAGGAGTAGTAGACGTTGCGGAGGGTGTCAGCGTGCGCGGGCGTGGCGCTCCCGGCGACCACCAGCCCGCTGATCAAGGCGCCGGCGACGGCCAAGGCTCGGATCTTGCGCATCAATCCTCCGTCGAGTGGACGATCGTGGGACTTTCAATGCGGAGCATTACAGCGCGAACGGCGTGAATCCAGATCATGGTGTCCTCCGTCGCCGATCCCGGCGATATGACCTGGGACGGCCCCGGACAGGCCGGCCGCGATCGGTGAAACTTTCCCGTCCGCCTGCTGAAGCCCTTCGCGGGCGACCGGGATCCCGCGGCCGGTGGTCTCCCATTTCCGGTGAAGTGGCCGTATCGGACAGGCGACCGGGGACGGCTTTGTTTCCGTGGCGCGAAAGCGATGTCGCTCGCCGGTCCGGCATCTGGGCATAGTGAGACCACCGTTGATGACCGCCACGAGGCGTCGCCGCGGATTCTCCTCTATCGCCACGGACGCCGTCGTGTCCGCTCGAATCACGAAACGAGGATCACATGAGGATGACCGCGACACGGAAGAACGATTCGTGACCGAACCCGGCTTCGTCATGGCCGAGGACCGAGACGCCGTCACCGCGAGGCTCCGCGCGCAGCTCGCCGGGCTGCCCGCGCGCTCTCCGTTCTACGCCGGCCTGTTCGCCGAGCACGGGGTCGATCCGGCGGCGCCGGTGTCCTTGGACGACATGCGCAAGCTGCCCTTCACCGACAAGCGGATGCTGCGCGACTCCCAGGCGGCCTCACCTCCGCTCGGGCGGCACGCGGGCGTGGACATGGTCGAGGTGATCCGCGTCCACGCCTCGACCGGCACCACGGGCACCCCGAGCTGGGTGGGGGTGACCAGGCGCGACGCCGAGGCGTGGACCGCGATGGCGGCCCGAGCGTTCGTCACCATGGGCGCGAGGCGCGAGGACGTCGTCCTGCACGGCGCGGGGCTGACCCTGTTCGTGGGCGGGCTGCCGATTCGGGACGCGCTGGAGCGCATCGGCTGCACGATGATCCCGGTCGGCACCGGGGCGTCGGAGAAGGCGGTGCAGGCGCTGGACACCTTCGGCGTCACCGCGCTGCACGCCACTCCCTCCTACGTGCGCTACCTGGCCGAGTATGTGCGCAATCTGGGGCGCGACCCCCGGGAGTTCGGCATCCGCAAGGTCTTCGTGGGCGGTGAGCCCGGCGGCGGCGAGCCGGCCTTCCAGCGGTACATCGAGGAAGAGTGGGGCGCGCGGGTCACCGAGGGCCTGGGCAACGCGGACATGGCGCCGGTGCTGTTCGGCGAGCCTCCGGGCGCCGGCGGCATGCGGTTCACCGGCGGCCGGCACGTGGTGGTGGAGCTGGTCGACGCCGGCAGCGGCGAGTCGATCACCCCCGAGCCGGGCGCTTCCGGTGAACTCGTCTACACCTCGGTGGACCGCGAGTGCTGCCCCCTGGTCCGCTTCCGCACCGGGGACCGGGTGCTGGTCACCGGGCTGGCCGCCGACGGGGCGCCGCTCATCCGCTGCGTGGGCCGCACGGACGACATGCTGATCGTGCTGGGGGTGAACGTGTTCCCCACGGCGATCCGCGATCTGGTGCAGACCGTCCGTCCCCGCGCCAACGGCATGGTGCAGATCGTCCTGCCGGGCCCCGGCCCGCGGGTGGAGCCGCCGCTGCGGGTCGAGGTCGAGCTCGGAGACGAGCCCGGCGACCGCGAGCGGTTGCGCCGCGAGATCGAGGAGCTGATCCGGGCCCGGCTGACGGTGCGGGCCGAGGTGATCCTCGTCCCTGCGGGCTCGCTGGAGCGCACCGAGATGAAGTCCCGCCTGACCCGCGTCTCCGGCTGACCCACTTCTCAGCGGGCTCCGCCGGCCGGCCTCGGCCCCTGACGTCTCGCCGGGGTGGAGTGCCCGACCTCGCGCGCCTGCCAGTGCGCGGGCGTGCGAGGCGCCCCGGCGGCGGCCGACGGCGCTCCGAGGGCGCGAGAGATGCTTCGGGCGGTCGAGGCCAGAGCGGGCACCAAGGAGTGGGGGGAGCGCGATCTGCTCGGCACAGTGATGCCGACCGCGGCCACGACGTGCTCCTGAGGACCGCGGATCGGCACCGCGACGGCCATCACGCCGGGGGTGAGCTGGCTCTCCGCGACGGCGACGCCCGACCTGCGCACCTCGGCCAGGAAGGGCCTGAGCGCGTCCGGCTCGGTCAGCGTGTTCGCGGTGTACCGGCACAGGTCGGAGGCGAGCACCTCCTCCTGGAACTCCTGGGAGGAGTGGGCGAGCAGCACCAGGCCGGTGCCGGTCGCGTGCATGGGCCAGCGTCCGCCGAGCCTGCTCCGCACCGGCACGGTGTCCCTGGCGCGGAGCGACTCGACGTAGACGACGTCGTGCCCGTCGGGCACTCCGAGATGGATGTTGGCCCGGGTGGCGTGCTGCAGATCGTGCAGCAGCGGAAGCGCGATCTCGCGAAGCTGACCGCCGTCGGGAGCCAGGGTGCCGAGCTCCAGGATGCGCAGGCCGATGCTGTACTTGCTGTCGCTGTGCCGGGACAGCGCGCCCCAGCAGCGGAGCTCGTTGACGAGCCGATGGGTGGTGCTGAGCGTGAGGCCGGTTCTGCGGCTGATCTGGCTGAGGGACAGCGTCAGGTTCTCGGCGTCGAAAACGCCGAGAATCGAGAGCACGCGCTGGGCCGACGTCAGGCGACGGGATTCCGCAGACTTGTCTGCCAGGACAGTCACCTACGCACCTGCCTGTCCACATCGTGATTTAAGTTTCAAGGACATTAACCCAGGCTATCCAAACGGTCAATCCTGCAATGGCAGAATGAAGTCACCCAAATTGTCTTCCGCCTGACGGAAGTGGCCTTCCCTCGCGGTCGCGGCGGAAATAACCAGAGGCGCGCAGGTCAGGGCGCGAATAGGGTGACCGGGTGCTGAAGCCCTCGTATCCCATCGCGACTCCCCGGCTGCTGCTCCGTCCCTTCACCATGGACGACCTGGACGACCTGTACTCCTTCCACTCGCTCCCCGACGTCGCCCGCTACCTCTACTGGGACGCGCGCACGCGCGACGAGACCGGCGAGGCGCTGGCGACGAAGATCGGACAGGCGGAGCTGCGCGAGGGTGGTGACGTCCTCGCCGTCGCCGTCGAGCTCCGCGAGACCGGTGCGCTGATCGGCGACCTTTCCCTGTTCTGGCGGAGCGCCGAGCACCGCCAGGGCGAGATCGGCTTCGTGTTCCATCCGGCCTGCCACGGGCGCGGTCTCGCCACCGAGGCGTCCCGGGAGATCCTGCGCCTCGGCTTCGACGGTCTCGGCCTGCACCGCCTCTACGGCCGCTGCGACGCTCGCAACACCCCCTCGGCCAGGCTCATGGAGCGGCTCGGCATGCGGCGCGAGGCCCACCTCGTGGAGAACGAGATGTTCAAGGGCGAGTGGAGCGACGAACTGGTCTACGGGATGCTCCAGCGGGAGTGGAACTCCTGACACGGCCCCTCACCGGGCTCGATCCGGTGGAAGGGTGAGGCGCCGCCGGGCGCCCGTCCTGGGCGGGCGAACACATGCTTGACGATCAGGGCGATTCGCGATCTCTTAGGTGAAGCGGCCGAGCCTTACGGAGATCTTGACGCCGTGGGCGAGGCATGCTGTGATCAGAATAACCGGTATTTCCTACGTGTTTAGTGGAAAATGGGGAGTTGTGAGGGTTCTCCGGCACGCTGCCGCCATGGCCGCGCTTCTGATGGGCGTGGTCGGCATCCAGGTCATCCAGGGCGGAGCGGCGCATGCGGCCCTGCCCACCGCCGCCGTCGCGCTCGGCGACAGCTTCATCAGTGGGGAGGGCGCGGGCGACTACCAGCCCGTCGTCGACGCCTCCGGGACGGCACAGGCCTTCCCCGGCTGGTCGGCCGCCAACGGCAACGCCTACTTCTGCCACCGTTCGGCGAACGCCTCGTTGTTCAAGGGGTCGCTCCCGGGCATCCAGGACCGCTTCAACCTCGCGTGCTCCGGCGGCCAGCCCGCCGACATCGCCAACCCCTCCGGCGCCCGCCCCCACGGCCGCGACGTCGCCTCGCAACTCGACCAGCTGCGCGCCGTCGCCCAGACCCACGACATCGACGTCGTCCTCATCGGCCTCGGCTCCAACAACGCCCAGTTCACCTTCGGCGACGTGGCCACGCTCTGCGCCAACCGCTTCATCGCCGACGCCTGGACGGGCTGGTGGGAGTTCTGGGCGTACCTGAACGGCGAGGTGCCGCAGGAGCCCTGCGCCGTCTCCGACCTGGCCACCGACGCCGAGGTCGCCGCCGCCACCAGCGAGACCACCGCCGCCCTGCGCCAGGTGCTCGACACCCTCGCCCAGGTCGACGCCGACGGCGTCCACCAGGTGGTCCTGCAGACCTACACCAACCCGCTGCCGCTCGACGTCGCCCCGCAGTACCGCGACGAGGACGACCGCACCGACACCCGCGACAAGTTCCGCGCCCTCGGCGCCGAGCGGTACGCCGCCGGCTGCCCGATCCACCGCGCGAGCCTCGCCCCCGGGCACGTGTTCTCCCAGAACCTCGGCTCCCTGGTCAAGAACGCCTACACCACCCTGGCGGCCGAGCGTCCGAGCGCCGACCTGCGCGTGCTGGACGTCCAGAGGGCCTTCGACGGGGCCCGGCTCTGCGAGAACCCCGGCAGCCCGGCCGGAACGCTCGCCACGCCGCTCCGGGTGCAGGACGGGCCGTCCGGCACGTTCATCACCAGCCTGTCCGGCTGGGACAAGATCGGCATCCAGCGGCTGGCGAACACCTGCGTCACCTACTTCCAGACCTGCCAGGAGTCGTGGCACCCCAACGCCGCGGGCCACGCCGTCCTCGGCCAGTGCCTGTCGGGGGCCCTCACCGCCGCGCCCCGCACGGTCGTCACGTGCGCCCGCAACGCGAACGGCACCCTCACCATCTCCTGACATCTGCCTCCGTGCACCACAGCGCGCGCCCCGCCCCCGGGGCGCGCGCTGTCGCGTCGCGCACCCCGACGAGGGCGTCGCGGAGTCGGCCAGCAGCGTCCCAGAAAGTGTCAAACGCGCTTTGTGGATCTTCCCTGCCGTGCATGGTCTCGATCTCGGCTCCGTCCGGGTGGGGCAATCAGCAGCCACGTCTCGACCCGGTCGTCGCTCCTGTCCTGGAGATTGATCCCGGCGAGCCAACCGGTTCGATCCGCCTCGGCACCGCTGCCGGCCTCAAGGAGCACCGCATGGGCCCCCGACATTCGCGAGCCGGCCGAAGGCTGATTTCCGTCATCCTGGCCGGCGTCCTCGCGCTCGCCGTGCCCGGCGTGGCGCTGTCAGGCTCCCACGCGGCGGCGCGGGCCGAGGCCGAGTGCATCTCCACACCGCTCGCGTACAGAACCGCTTGGGAACAGCGGGAGGTCCGGTGCGTCTCGCCCAATCTGTTCGGGACCGCGCACACCCGCGGCAGCACTTCGCTGTATCCCAGCGGCTTCTGGTACGCGTGGGCGGGCTCCAGCACCAACCTTGAGCGTTACCTGGCGCTGCACAAGATCTACGGTGCCACTCCGCCGAAAGTCGGCATCGGAATCCTGTCGTACATCGGGTTTCCGGGCCTCAATGACTGGTCCATCCCGATGAATCTCGCCGTCTACACCCTCCCGGCCGGCGTGCAGGCCCGGGTGCCCGGCTTTGAGACCTGGTTCCGCCTGCTCGACGAGGAGTTCGGCACGTCCGCGGCGTATCCGCTCTCGGCCCAGACCGACCTTGTCGTCGCCTACTCCCGGCTCGGCCCGCACGAGGACGTCGTCGGAGCATTCCAGACCGTGACCGGCTGCAGCAGGACCGCCCTGCTCAGGGGGAAGGAACCGTCGGCGGACATCGGCTGCGACGCCTCCTTCCTCGATGCGCTGGCCGCCGCCGGACCCTCTCCTTACGACACCGGCGAGTCGAAGTCGTGTTTTCAGAACTTCGCCTCGGGCTACAAGGGGCCCCGCGACGCCGCCGCGATGCGCGCTGTGCTGTACCAGTGTCAGGACGTGGGGTTCCTCAACACCGGCGTCGGGCTCGGCTACAACACCTACGCCAATCCGTTCGTCTGCAAGCCCGCCGTCAAGCAGTCGGTGCTGCAGAAGTACACGGGCAGGGAGTTCATCGTGCCGAACGCGAACTTCGACGCGCTCCCGAGCCACATCGACATCGAACTGGACCTTGGGGAGCCCTCGGAACGAGGTTTCCTGGAGGCCGGTTACTGCTCGACGGGTTGCTGGTTCCCCAGGTTCGCGAACGTGCTCGGGGCGCTGCCGAAGCGGGCCCGGCCCGGCGCGAGGAAGGCCCTGGCCGCGATCTGGAACGCCGAGGACAGGAACCACACCCTGCTCGCGGTCAGTGACTTCGAGACCGCCTACGGCGCCAAGTACCCCAAGGCCGTCGCCAAAGTGGTCGACCATCTCGATGATCTGCTCGTCCGCTACGATCCCCCGGCCGAGTCCTGGGTGCACCTGCGCGCGACCAACACATGGCGGGGGTGAGGACCTGGCCGGTGGCGGTGGTCCGCCGGTTCGAGGACTTCGAGCACCGGGAACGCCTCGCCCTTGAGCGATCCACTATCGAGTCAGGGGGAACGACGGTGCCGGGCAACGCGGCGAGCGGTCGCGGCGCTGACGTCGGCGCGTCAGAACCGGAACCGGACGATGCGGGTGGCCCGTCTCATGCCCGGCAGCAGGTTCAGCAGGCGGTAGACGCGGCGTATGTTCGCGGGCGCCTTGGCCATCAGCACCGGTGAGTCGGACAGCGGCGCCTCGTCGACGTATTCGAGCCGCGGGTGCCACTCGGCCAGCGCGGCCGGGTCGTTGAAGCCGCAGTGGAACTGGGTGCCGTATCTGCGCAGCGTAGGGTCCCATTTCGAGGTGCGCCACGCCCAGACCGCCACTGTGTCGAACTGTAGTTGGCCGGTGGGGAAGGCGTCGACGACGCCGGTCAGCAGCCGCCGGGCGTCGGTCTCGGTCAGGTAGGGCACCAGTCCCTCGGCGATCATCAGCACCGGGCGGCCGCGGGGGACGCGTTCCAGCCAGGTCAGGTCGGTGACGCTGGAGTCGATCAGGGTGTAGTGCTCGCGCGGCGGCAGGAAACGTCGCCGCAGTTCGATGACGGACGGGTAGTCGAGGTCGTACCAGTCGACGGTGGCGGGCGGGTCGATCCGGTACACCCGGGTGTCGAGGCCGCAGCCCAGGTGCAGCACCACCGCGTCGGGGTGGCCGGCGAGGAAGCTTCGGGCCCAGTCATCGTGGGCCTTGGCGCGCACCACCGCGACGAGGCCCATCTGGCTGGTGCCGAACCTGCGCTTGTCGTAGTCGGGGTCGAGGCGGCGCATCGCCCGCTCGGCGTACTCGTCGCCGAGGATCGGGTGCGGCAGTCGGTTGTCCAGCGCCTTGGCCCTGAGCACGGGGCTGAGGGTCTTCTGCACGCCGACGAGTTCGGTGTCCTTCATGGCAGTGACGTTAGCCGTACTTCACGAATTTTGTGAAGTCCATGAATGGTCTAAACTGTTGAGGCCACGCCAAGGAAGGGAGCTTCGTGACGCGAGCGGACGAGGGCGCCATCGCTGTCTTCCGGGAACGGTTCGCGCAGATCATGGTCGAATCCGGCATGCCCCGGATGGCCGCGCGCGTGTACGCCGCGCTGCTGGTCACCGACTCCGGCAAGCTGTCGGCCGCCGAGCTCGCCGAGCGACTGGAGGTCGGCGCGTCGGCGATCTCGGGGGCGGTCAAGTACCTCGTGCAGGTCCGGCTGGTCGAACGCGGCCGCGAGCCCGGCACGCGGCACGACTTCTGCCGGATCCACGAGCACACCTGGAGTCACTTCGTCGGCCAGTCCGACCCGACGTTGGTCCGGGTGCAGGTCGGCGTCGGCGAGGGCGTCGCGCTGTTGGGGCTCGACTCCCCTGCCGGACGGCGGCTGGACGAGACTCGCCGGTTCTTCGAGTTCCTCCGGGAGGAGATCAAGCTGTCGATGGAGAAGTGGCGGCGACTCCAGGCGGCCGAACGCGAGGCCGGCCAGGCGGCCGAACGCGAGGCCGGCGGCATCTCGCCGAGTTAGCCGCCGGCCTCCAGCAGCCGGTGCGCACCTCGGCGGCCCGGGAACGGGTGCGGGTCACGCAGGCTCGCTCACCGAGCCGGAGGATCTCGTACGGGCCGCCGCACCGAGCGCGAGCAGCAGCAACCCTGCCGAGG
Source organism: Sphaerisporangium dianthi (assembly GCF_042654065.1). Lineage (NCBI taxonomy): Bacteria > Bacillati > Actinomycetota > Actinomycetes > Streptosporangiales > Streptosporangiaceae > Sphaerisporangium > Sphaerisporangium dianthi. Next base: position 518,831 of record NZ_JBHSFP010000002.1, read on the forward strand.
CCCATGCCGCCCAGTCTCCGAGGGTGGTGTAGAGGGTGGACGAGCCCTCCCGGGGCAGGGTGGCCGTGACCGTGGTCATGCCCGTCAGGTCGCTGTAGCGCTCGGTCAGGATCCGGCCGCGGTCGTCGCTGACCGTCAGCCATCCCTCGCGTGCGGCACGGGCCACCGCCAGGCCGTTCTCCACGCCGCGCACCACCGCCATGCGGCTGTGCAGCCACGCGTCCTCGTCGAAGTCCCAGGCCGGCGCGAGCAGGGCGGCGGCGCCGGCCTTGCCGTACTCCCTGACCAGACCGGGGAAGTCCAGGTCCTTGCAGATGATGAGGCCGAGCCGGCCGCCGTCGAGGAAGGCCAAGCCGGTGCCGGGCCGGAATCCGCGCTCCACTCCGGGGATCATGTGGTGCTTGTCGTAGCGCACGCCGGAGGGGAGGCTCACCGCGCTGTTGGTCTCCATGGCGATCCCCGCGACCACCTCCGCGCCCGGGCGGGCGAACGGCAGGTCGGCGGTCTTGAAGACCTTCTCGGGCAGCACCACGATCTCCGCGCCGTGGGCCACCGCGGTGTCCACGGCCTCGCCGTACCGGCGGACGAGATCCGCGGAGTTGTCCGTCGCGACCAGTGCGACCTTCCGCCCTCCGGAGTCGGCGGGCGCCGCGAGCCGTACGAGACCATGGCCGAGCGTGAGCGCGACCAGCACACCCGAGACCGCCGCCGCGCGTGGCCGCAGGACCGCGACGGAGGCGGGCACGAACAGCAGGAGAAAGGTGATGCCCCATACCCCGGTGACCGAGGCGGTCTGCAGCACGGGCAGGAAGTCGGCCTGCGTGTACGCCAGGCTCCACCAGGCCCCGTGCGGTCCAGCGACGTTCATGACGTACTCGGCGGTGACCCAGACGGCCGGTACGCTGACCGCCGCCAGGAGCGGTCTGCCGCGCACGAGCAGGGTGCGGAAGAGCAGCACGCCCAAGCCGTAGCAGAGCGCGGGGCCGGCGATGAGGGCGGCGGCCGGCGCGGGTGGCATTTCCAGGGGTCCGGTGAAGTACGGCCACATCTGCGCCTGGCCGGCGAGCCAGACGAGCGTCCCGCCGACGAAAGCCGTGCCCCTGCCCGCCTGGCGAGCCAGGAGCAGGACAGGTAGCGGCGCGAGCCAGGTGAGCCACCAGACGGGGTGGAGGCCGGTGCCGAAGTGCGTCAGGACGGCGGAGGCGAGGATGAGGAGGATGCGTTCCATGCCGATGATCGTGCTTTTCACCACCTCGCGGGCGCGTCACTCGCGAGGGTGATCTCCGTTGTCACTCCCGCCGGCGACCACCAGCCCGGACTCGTAGGCGAGCACCACGGCCTGGACCCGGTCCCGCAGGTCCAGTTTGGTGAGCATGCGGCTGACGTGCGTCTTGACCGTGTGCTCGGTGACCACGAGCGCGGCGGCGATCTCCGCGTTCGACAGGCCGTGCGCGACCAGCCTCAGCGTCTCGCGCTCGCGTCCGGTCAGCGCGTCCAGCCTGGCCGTCAGCCGGGGGGCGACGCCGTGGGCGGGTCTGCGCACCAGGTCCTCGAGCAGCCTCCTGGTCGCCGCCGGGGCCAGCAGGGCCTCACCTGCGGCGACGGTACGCACGGCGTGAGCCAGTTCGTCGCGCCGGATGTCCTTCAGCAGGAAGCCGCTCGCTCCCGCCCGGACCGCGTCGTAGACGTACTCGTCGAGGTCGAACATGGTCAGCACGAGCACCTTGGCGGCGGTGGTGGCGCAGATCTCCCTGGTCGCCTCGATGCCGTTCTTCCCCGGCATGCGCACGTCCATCAGGACCACGTCCGGCTGAAGCCGCCTGGCCGCGGCGATCGCCTCATCGCCGTCGGCGGCCTCACCGACCACCTCCATGTCCGGCTGCGCCCCGAGGATCAGCCCGAACCCCGCGCGGAAGAGGTCTTGGTCATCGGCGATGAGCACCCGCAACATGCGGGCTATTCAAGCGGAAATTCAGCTGTCACCATGAATCCCCCGCTTCGCCTCGCCTCGGCCCTGAGCGTCCCTCCGCATGCCGCCGCCCGTTCTCGCATCCCGGCCAGCCCGTACCCGCCGCCCTCACCCGGACCTCGCCCATCGTCGGCGATCTCCACCGTCAGGCGCTCCCCCCAGGTCAGAGCGAGGCGGACGGCACGCGTACCGGCGTGCTTGCGCACGTTGGTGAGCGCCTCCTGAACGATGCGGTAGACGGCGGCCTCGACGCTCTCGGCGACCGGGCGCGGGGTACCGGCGGTCGTGCTCACCACGTCGAGACCGCTGCGATCGAGCAGCGCGGGGAGGTTGGCAAGGCGTGGCTGACACAGTGACCGGCCCGGGCGCTCGCCGGCATGGCCGCACACCGGTCCGCCGGCTTCGCCCGGGGTCCGCAGCGCGGTGAGCACCCCCCGGAGCTCGGCCAGCGCACCCCTTCCTGTGTCGGCGATCGCATCGAAGACCACCTCGGCCTTGTCCGGGTCGCTGCGCACCACCACCGGCCCGGCCTCGGCCTGGACCACCATCAGCCCGACGGAATGGGTGATGATGTCATGCATGTCGCGCGCGATCCGGGTGCGTTCCTCGGCCGCCGCCGCGATGTGCTCCTGCTCCTGCCGTCGTGCCCGCTCGGTCAACTCGGCGGCTCGCGAGCGGCTCGCCCTGACACTGGTGCCCAGCGCGTAGGCGGCCACGAAGGCGGTCCCCACCAGCCGGAAGGTCTCGCCGTTCTCGCCCGGCAGCACCAGCGAGGTGCCCACGGCCGCCACGATCGCCGGAATCGCCGCCAGCCGCTTCCACGTGGGACTCAGGTCGGCGATCGTGTAGACGGCCAGCAGCGGCCCGAAGGGCAGCAACGGCTTCTCCCACGTCACCAGCACCGACATCGCCGCCCCGACCACCACCGCCACCACCATCGGCGCCCGCCTGCGCCACCCCACCGGCGCCGACGCCAGCAGCCCCAGTCCGATGATCCACCAGGGATTGGGATCGGGCAGGAGAAGCGGCGTCACCGTGGCCAGGACGACGCCCACCGCAAGCGCGCCATCGACCGCTCTGTCGGTCCGGCCCGCTGCGAACATCCGCCCATTATCCAGAGTCGCCCGTCCGCTGGACCTCACTCCCAAGAGTGATCATTCCGGCCATGCGGCCCGCCCCTTATGGACCATCCGGCCACGCGCCGAATCCGCGCTTTCCGGGTCCGGGTGGTGCGCGGTGACGATCAGGTGCTGCCACGGGGCGGCCGCTCGCTTCTGCCGCATAGGATCGCCATTCCGGTAGCCATCCCGGAACGACGGACAAGCGATGGTCGCCGCCTGACCTGCGCCTTCTTTGCCACCGATCGCTCCGGCCGGAACAGACCGCAAGAACCAGCAACGTCGACAGTCCGCTGAGCACATAACTGCCGGTCAGTGACATCAGCCACGTTCCGGCGTGGGCCGGATACATCAGAAGTGTCGCCAGGGTGATGTATCCAGGCAGGAGAAAGATGAGCCACAACAGTCCCACGCCCACCTTCTCAAGCGTAGCGTCTACGCGCTGAGCGCGCTGTGCCCAGAGCACCAAGAGCGGTATGCACCAGACCCAGTGGTGCGGCCAGGAAACGGGTGAGACGAGCAGCCCCACGATGGCGCAGGCGGTGATTCCGGCGAGCTCGCCCGCCTTCTTCGCGGTCCATGCGGCGACCAGAAGCCCACCCGCACCGACTATCGCGCACAGGGCGAGCCAGAGAGGCACGGTGGGCCAAGAGCCAGGCATGATCATGAGCATGCCGCGTAGCGATTGATTGAAAAAATCGGCGCCCTGCCCGGCGACCACCCGGTGCGTGTCGAGAAATGCGCCGCCCCAGTAATCATGTGAATCGGCCGGCAGTAGCACAAATCCGACGATCGCTGTGCCGAGAAAACCGAGGCCGGCCGTCAGGGCGGCCCGGAAGCGACGCGTGATGAGAAGATAGAGGATGAATATCAGAGGGGTGAGCTTGATGCCGGCCGCAATGCCCGTTCCTATGCCACGCCACTTCTCCTTGCCGTGCGTCAGGTCTACGACTATCACCAGCAGCAGAATAATACCTATTTGCCCGTTCCATAGCGTGAGCATCACCGGGTACAGGGGAAGCGTCGCGATGACGACCAGCAACGTGTGAGTCGCCCGGCGACCACGGTGCTTCGTCGTGGTACGGCCGATGAGAATCCATATCACCACCTCAAGGGCGAGAATGGAGACCAGCACCCAGAGGCCGGCGGCGATCTCCATCCCAACCAGGGCGAGAGGCGTGAACAGTATCGCCGCGAACGGTGAATAGGTGAACTTCAGCCATCTTTCACCTACGGTCAAGTCGTAGACAGAGGTGTGCCGAAGTACCGCCGCCCCGCCTTCCCGGTAAACCTCCAGATCAATCCAGCCCTTCGCGTAGATCGCGTTGAAGGCGAAGGCCGTCAGCGCGCAAGTCAACGCGATCAGCACGCCGCATGCTATTTGGAAAGAGCCGCCACCTCTTCTGCCCAAACGAATTCGCGGACCGGCTGACACTGAAGAAGGCATGGCGACTCCCCGGCTTGGCTGCGGTACACGCTAGCCACGCCGGCTTGTCCAGAGCTTGTCGTGCCTTCCTGCGACTAAGGAGAAACGACCCAAAGACGACATGATCCCGATGATCCGCGCGGATTCGGCAGGGGGCGCATCTCGTGCATTGTGATCACATCACCCGGCTCGAGGTGCTTTCTCATCAAGCCGCACCCCGCCGCGTTCTGCCAACTCCGCCACCTGGCGCATCACGCCGACCGCAGCCTGTGTCAGGCCCCGGGGTCGACGTTCGGGTCGAAGTCGAAGTCGATGATGTCCTCGTGAACCGCGAACGGCTGCCGGTCGCCGAACAATCGCCGACGGCGCTCCGCCTCCCCGCGGCGGGTCTTCTCGCGGGCTCGCTCGACCACCTCGGGACTGAAGGTCCGCCGGCTCCAGCGCTGCCCGTCGGGGTCGTCCGTGCCGGGGTTCGCCTGGTCGCTTGCGTCGGTCATGTCGTCCTCCTTCCCCAGAGTAGCCAGAGGCTGGTATGCCCGTCGACTACGCCTTTACCGTGCACTGTGGGCTCGGCCTCGTATCGGCCGCATTGATGTATGGGCGCTGATGCGCAGGCATGGGGTCAGGGGCACGCGCAGGGCCTTGTCGGATGATGGCTCGTGCCGTGCGACCGATGATCAACCGCTGGTACCCGGACTTCGGCGATTACGGGATGCGGGGCCGAGTGACCGCCGCTGAATATTCGGTGGCGTCCCGGAGGCCTCATGGCCGACGATGCGATGATGACTACCTCGGATGCGAGTGAACCCGTTTTGACGCGGTGGACGACGGCAACGGTGTTCCGCGATATGTGGGTCGATCCGGACGACGATCCGCGGGAAACCGGCGTCGAGGCCGTCGACGAACGCGGCGTACTGCTCGACTATCTGCGCCACTACCGCCTGACGATGGAAATGAAATGCGCGGGCCTGGATGCCGAGCAGCTTGCCCGACGATCCGTACCGCCGTCCACGATGTCCCTGCTCGGCCTGGTGCGGCACCTGACCGAGGGGGAGAGACATCTTCGCCGGGTCATGGCCGGCGAGGACGCGCCGAAGCTGTACTGCACCGACGAGGACCGTGACGGAGACTGGAACGGCGCGACCGCCGACCCGGCGGTCGCGGAGGACGCCTGGCGGCAGTGGCGGGCCGAGGTAGAGCTCACCGACCGGTTCGTGGCCGGAGTCGCCGACCTCGGCACCCGGAACGCCGGCGTCTCCGACCTCGGTCCCGACGGGGCGGACTTGCAGCTTCGCGACATGCTGGTGGCGCAGATCGTCGAGTACGCGCGGCACTGCGGCCACGCCGACCTCCTGCGCGAGCGCATCGACGGCCGCGTCGGCCAGTGAGCGCCGCGAGACGGCATGATCACCGAACGTCCTGACCACGCAAGATCCTGGAGGAAACCGACTGGGCCGGCCTCGAAATCAGGAGCGGGTCGGCGCACCCCGGTACGCCGACCATGCTCAAATGTTCTCCGGCGTCGCCGCCTGCCTCGACGATCAGGATCCCGTCGTCAGGAAAGCGGCCTTCGCTACGGCGGTTCTCATCGCGCAGGCTCCGAAGCCGGCGTCTCATCGCGAGGCACCGGGCACACCGTCCACTGACACATCGGACTCAGCACGTTCGTCCCCTAGACAGCCCGAACGCGGATCCGACGCTCAAGCCGGTTCGGAAGACGGTGACGGTGAAGATCATTGCTCCGGTGCATCCGGTTCCCCGGGCGCCGATGGCGGGGCTGCCCTTCACGCCAGTCGAGTCCGACGGGTCACCGTCACGCCGTAGGTCAACCGGTCGGACCGGCTGGCCTTGGCCATCTCTCGTGTCTTGAGGTCTACTCCGTCGACGATGAGCCGGCCCCGCTCCCACCGCCTGAGGATCTCATCGTTGACGCGCCCGGTTCCTGACTCGTGTGAAGCCCGTGGGAAGCGCACGCTCTCCTTGTTGCTGCCAATCCCTTGACTCGGTGGCCTCAACCGGGACACTCCTCTGGGCCGGGCCGACGAATGAGCCCGGCCCTTCGGATCGCCGTCAACCGGTTCGGTGATCAGCCACAGCGCGATCGTGACCTGTATGGGTGTGGTGGCTGACCCATGGCTCTAGTCGTGCTTGGGCCAGATCGGGCCCTGGTCGGTCCAGATGACGCCCTTGTTGCGGCACAGGCAGAAGGGGTGGCCGATCGGGTCGGTGTAGACCCGCCAGCCGTAGCCCTCGGGGCCGATGAAGTCCTGTTTCAGTGTCGCGCCGAGATCGAGGACGCGGCGCTGCTCGGACTCGATCTCGTCCACTTCGAAGTCGAGGTGGAACTGCTTGGGGTGCTCGCTGTCGGGCCACTGCGGAGCGCGGTAGTCGTCCACCCGGATGAAGGCCAGCTCGATCTCGCCGAACTTGATGCCGGCCCAGTCCTCGTCGCTGCCTTCCTTGATCGGGCGGCCCGTCACCTCGGAGTAGAAGGCCGCCAGCTTCATCGTGTCCGGGCAGTCGATGATGAAATCAGTGAGTCGCAGCATCCCGCGATCTTGTCACAAGATCCAGAAAGCCTCGGGGCTGTGCCTGAGCGCCTCGACCCCCGCCGGCCGCACTCAGCCGACCTGGAGCACTGCCAACCCGGAGAGCGATCATGCCGCTGATTGTCCCGCGACACCGCCGAACCCTCACACTCTTCGGCCGATAGTGATTCCTGGGATGGCCGGCCCTCAGGGCACCGGCTCGGCGCCAGGCCCGCGCGAGGACGGCGATCGTGCCGACGTCGGTGGAATCGACGCTCGTCGGGGGACACGGTGACGGATCACCCGGTTCTCACCGTGAGGTGCCGTGATTGATCATCTGCACTTTTAGGATCTTGCTCGTGCGCCCGCGTCCTCGCGGTGGGCATGCTCGGTCCTCTGGGTGGCGATGAACGCGGCCTGGTTCACCGGATCGTGTTGCCAGGGGGGTGCACACGAAGCGGCAGAGTGTCGCGGACCCCAGAAGTGCCACGTATGGCGGTGAAAGCTAGTGTGGACGTACATAAGTGGTGACTTGCCCCATTGTCGCGCTTATGCCGGGAGGTGAGGTGGTGGCCCGGAAAGTTAGGTCCGAGGGCCACCCCGAGCAGTCGCAGGCGGAGCAGCTCGGCGTTGTGGGGACCTCGGACGAAGGGCAGTGGAGCGCGCAGACGCTGATGCTGGCTCTCCAGCAGGCGACGACGGGTCTGGGCGGCTTGGGCGCACTCGTGCACAGGTGCGACTCCGCCACCGGTTGCCTGCGCCTGGCGGCGGCCAGCGGGCTTCTCCCGGAGACCACCGAGGCGTGGGCGGTTCTTCGCACCGTGCAGGACGTGGCGCCCACAGGCGCCGTGCGGCACGGTGGCTACGTCTGGGTGAGCGGGGACAGCTTGGGGATTGGGGCAGCCGGCACGGCGGCATTGCCCCTCCCGGGTGCCGATGGGCCGGTCGGAGTGTTGTCCGTGCTCACGGCAGGGTCCGCCGAGCCGGATGACGAGCAGCGGTCCTTTCTCGGTGCGGTAGCGGCATGGGCCGCGGCGCGCCTGGAAGACTTGCCCGGCACGTTGCCGGGCCTTACTTCGGCGGCCGGGTCCGAGCGGACGGTCCGGATGGGCGAGCTGACCGTGGCGCTCGCCGAGGCCGTCACCACCCGGGACGTCGTGCAGGCCGTCGCGGACCATGTCCTGCCTCCGTTCCGTGCCGACGGGCTCGTGGTCTGGCTGATCGAAGGCGGCCGACTGGATGTGGTCGGCGCCACCGGGTATCCCCAGGAATTCCTCAATCTTGTCGACCGGCTCCCGGTCACCGAAACCGCCCCGGTGACCGATGTGCTGGGGACCGGTACTCCCCGGTTCATCGGATCGCTCGCGGAGTATGGCCGGCGCTATCCAACGATGAGGCACGTGGCGGAGGCGTCACCGAGGAACGCCTGGGCTTTCCTGCCCATGATCGCCTCCGGGCGGTCCGTCGGCTCGTGTGTGGTGTCGTTCACCCAGGAGCGTGTCTTCAGCGACGAGGAGCGCACCCTGCTGACGGCGTTGAGCGGTCTGGTCGGCCAGGCGCTGGAACGGGCCCGGTTGTACGACGTGGAACACGCGCGTGCACAGGAACTGCAGCGCGGCTTGCTTCCCCGGGAGCTTCCCTGTCTCCCCGTCGCCTGCGCCGCCGCGCGATACCTGCCCGCGGGCCGGGGCGAGGAGGTGGGCGGCGACTGGTACGACCTGATCCCGCTGTCCGGCGACCGGGTCGCCATGGTGATCGGCGACGTCATGGGACACGGCATCACCGAAGCGGCCACCATGGGTCGCCTGCGCACCGCTGTACGCACCCTCGCCGACCTCGACCTGCCGCCCGACGAACTGATCGGCCACCTCAACGACCTGGTCAGCGACCTCGGTGACGACTTCTACGCCACCTGCCTGTACGCCGTCTTCGATCCCACCACCCGGACCTGTACGTTCTGCCTGGCCGGCCACCCCCCACCGGTCATCGTCCACCCCGACGGCACCGTGCTGTGCCCCCACCTGGCCGCCGACCCGCCGCTGGGCGCCGCGGAACCGCCCTTCGAGATCCACGAAGTGCATCTGCCTGAGCAGAGCCTGCTGGTGCTCTGCACCGACGGCCTGGTCGAATCCGCCACCCGCGACGTCGACAAGGGACTGGCCCAGCTCCGCCGGACCCTGGCCCAGGCCGTGCCTCGCATTCCCCACCTCTGGTCAGGAGGCCAGGGAGACGACGTCGGGCGCCTGGAGGATCTCTGCGACGTGGTCGTCTCGGCGCTGCTGCCCGCCCGTGAACAGACCGACGATGACGCCGCCCTGTTCATCGCCCACATCCGCGGTACCGCCGCCGACGATGTCGCCACCTGCAGCCTCCCCGACAATCCCAGAGCAGCCGGACAGGCCCGCAAATATGCCCGTAGACAATTGGCCATCTGGGGACTGGACGATCTGACGATCACCACCGAACTTCTGGTCAGCGAGCTCGTCAGCAACGTGGTCCGGCACGCCAGGGGCCCCATACGCCTGCGCCTGCTGCGCAGCCGCTCACTGATCTGCGAGGTCTACGACGGCAGCCTCAGCACCCCGCGCATCCGCCACGCCTCCTACACCGACGAAGGCGGCCGGGGCCTGCAGTTGGTAGCCGCCCTCTCCCGGCGCTGGGGCGCCCGCTACCTCCATGACGGCAAATGCATCTGGACCGAGCAATCCCTCCCTTGCTGACGACAACGCGAAAAGGCCTCTCGGACGAGATGGACTCTCTTGATGACTGGGGGCCGAGGCCGAACGAAGCCAAGTAAGATCAAGGAACGCGCGAAGCAGCTTCTGACCTGGCGTCCTATCACTTCTTGCCTTGCAGGCGGCGCGAACGGTGTAGCACCCGGGAGGGAGTTCTACGCGTAGATGTCTGCTCCGTGGCGATTCCCCGTGAGTCCTCCTCGTTCCCTCTGCTAACGGGCACGCGAGGGGCACGGTTTGACCCGCCGGTTATGGCCGTGAAGCCAACCCGCCAAAAGTCCACGTAGACGCGTTAGTCGGAAGTGGCAGAGAATTCAGCGGATGAACTCATGCCCCTTCTGTCTCATCGGCGCTGGTGACGTGGACGGCGCGCTCGTCGCCTACCGCACCACCAACGTGTTCGTTCTGCCCGTCCCTTGGCAGCGAGCCAAAAACCTTGGTCACTGTCTCGTGCTTCCGACTTCGCATGTGACGAGTCTTCATAGCGCCCCGCGCGCTCTTCTAGCGGAGCTGTTCGATGTGGTTGCTCAAGTGACCGCCGCCGTTCGGGAGGCGTTCGGAGCACCGGGGAGCATGGTCCTGCAGAATGACAACATCCCAGGCCAGACGCTGTCTCATCTGCACGTCCATGCGATTCCCCGTTCTCCCGATGACGGATTTATCCTCGCGGACCCTGCCAAGCTTGAGATCCCCTTCGAAGTACGAGCGCAGCAGGCTGCACAACTCCGCAAGGCGCTCACCAGGTGATAATCCGCGATTGGCTCGCCGAGGAAATCATGCGCAAGGACGAGGATCAAACGGATCTGGGCACGTAACGAGCACGGAAGAACGAGAAGGCGATATAAATGATCAAGGCCCGGGTCCGGATTCATCCTCCGACCCGCCCGAAGGGGAAGCGGGACAGGGCCAGGGGGGCAAGGTGGAGCGCCCCACCGGACGAACGACCCTGAACCCCTGGCCCTGATCCGCTCGGCTGCTTGTCCGGGGTCGATGGCGGGCGGGATGATCAGGATTCCACCTCGGCTACCTACGAGCAGGCGGCGATGCGCTGTCCCCATCCCGGAGCCGGAGCACCCCGCCGGAGGCTTGTTTCTATGCCTCGCCCTTGGCGGCGGTGCCGTAGAGATGCTGTTTGACCGTGGTGTCGTTCTCCAGGATGTGGTCGATGGTTTCCCAGTAGTCGGAAATCCAGGGGTGTGTCAGGGCTTCATCGCGGGTCAGTTTCCGTCCGTAGAAGGGCGTATCCGGTGCGACCTCGGCGCCGGCTACCAGGGAGCAGGCGGGGGCGAGCCGGCCTTCCACTGGGCCGACGCGGCATCCGAAGGTGACGCGATTGGGGCTGGGACGGCTGACAGGTTCATCGGGGTGCCAAGCGTCGTCGATGATCACATCGATCCATGCTTCATGGATACCGTCGTGGTGGTAGCACGACGCGTAGTAGATCGCGTAGGCGCCGTCGTCGTTGTTGATGAAGCCAGTGATGCGTTCAAACGGCGTCTGGCAGCAGTCGCAGGTGCCCGTTTGGATGTCGCGGTCCGGGTCGATTCGCAGTCTCACGGTCGAATTATGGGCGGCGTGCCGGTGGTCGGCGAGTTGTTTGGGTACGGCGGGTTGGCGGTGCGACTACGGCCCGGGGCGCCGCCGACGTGGACCGGTGCCCACGCCGCACGCCTGGCCATCGGGCGGCTTAGAAAGAATCAAGGCCCGGGTCGGGAACGTATCCCTGACTTGGGCCTCGGTACGTGGAGCGGGCGATGGGAATCGAACCGCGCTGTCAGCTTGGGGAGTACATCGATCACGCCTCGTCGGGCGGCAGGCCATGGTGTCGGGCCGGTCGTGAGTGACCGTGGTTGACCCCTCGTCACCCTGGCTAATGGCCCGCGGATGGCCCGGTGATCAGCTCATGAGCTGCCCACGTTCACGCCGACGAATCTCGAAGCCTCGGATGGGGCCGCCACTCAAGGCCGATCACGAGGCGTGTCACTGACGCAAGCGAAGTCGCTTGCGTAGACTCGTCGCTATGAGCGCCGAGCATGCGCATGAGGAGCTTCACCACCTGGTGGACCGGCTGTCGCTGGATCAGGCGCGTCGTCTCCTGCGTTTGGTGAAGACAGATCCAGACTTGGCTGAGGTGGCGGAGGAACCTTCTGAGCCGGCTCGTCGCAGGAGGTTGTCGATCGCGGGGATCGGTGCCTCCGGTGAGGGAGATCTGTCGGAACGGGTCGAAGATCTGCTGGCGGAGCGGTTCAATCAGTCAACGTGACCGCAACGCTCCTGGACACAGGCCCCTTGATCGCTGTTGTCGATCGAGATGACAGGCACCACGCCTCATGCGTGCGTCTCCTTGAAGAGTTGGAGGGACCGCTCCTCCTGCCTTCGACCATCTTGATCGAGGCCGGGTGGACCGTTAACAGGCACATGGGATCTCGTGTGCATGCGCGGTTCCTTGATCTGGCGGCTGAGGAGTTCGAATTGGTCGATCTCGTGCCGACCGACGTGCGACGAATGGCAGAACTTGTTCGTACCTACCAAGATGCTCGGCTCGACCCAGCTGACGTGTCTGTAGTTGCCATCGCCGAGCGCCTGAACGTTGCTCAGATCGCGACACTGGATCGACGCGATTTCACGTTGATCCGACCTCGACACGTGTCAGCGTTCACGTTGTTGCCGGGGGTGCTCCGCTGACCTTGTGGAGCAAGAGGGTGGAGCGGGTGACGGGAATCGAACCCGCGCTGTCAGCTTGGGAATCATCTACTGACCTTGCTGCCCTGAGCTGGGAAAACGGGGGTGCAGGTCAGAGCGGCGCGAGTCCCCGTGAGTCCCCCTGTGTGACCGTGGTTCCCCGTCTGTTCTGGCACGCATCTGGCACGCGATCAAGCTTCGGATCATGCGCGGACGCGCACGCTTCCCCCGCCGGATCTTCCCGTGTGCCTCGTCCCACCCCGCAGGGGCAACAGCTCGGGGACGGAGGGGCAAGGCCGGCTTCGCGTGTGCATCGGCCGGTAGACGTTCTTCGACCATGGGACGCCAACGATCACAGACGGCCTTGATCCGGAGGAGTCGAGATGTTGGGCTTGCCTGGGACGTGGCAGACGGGAAGATCCGGCTTCCACCTCAACCACCTACGGTCTTCGTGGTGCAAGGTCGATCATCCCGGAGCCGGAGTGCCCCGCCGGAGGCATAGCGGTTCTCTCGATGTGTGGTCTCAGGAGATGCTTGACCTCAGCCGGGGTGGGTGCCTTTGCCTCGGACGTAGAGGCGGGTGACGGGACTGGTGTCACGGCGGGGTCTGATCGCGAGTTCTTCCTCACCGTGTAAGACCCGGTAGCAGGTGTCCTCAACGATGATGGTGACGAGCTTGCCGGCGTGCCGGGGGCCGAGCTTGATGAACTGCTTGTTCACCATGAACCGGCCGCTGGCGTGCACTCGCCGCTGGACCCGGATGGATCCGGCGGGGAGTGGCAGTGGTGGCAGCGGAGTCGAGGCCGTGCGGGCGCCGGGCAAGCGGGCGGCCCGCTCGGCGGTGATGGGGCAGGGCCAGGTTCCCACCAGGGCGCCCTCGGCGATGGCGTGCATCAGATGGCCATCCAGCCGGATGGTGACGCTCTGCCCGGCCAGGGCGAAGGCGATCTGGCGTTTGATCCCGGCGATGGTGACGTGTCCGTCGCGCTGGACCTTCCGATCGACTTCTAAAGCTTCGCCCGCGGCCAGTTGGGTGTTGCCGTTGATACGGCAACGCCGCCGCACCGGGCGCCGGCCCGGCGGGGCGAGCTCCGTAGCGCATCACCAGGTAGGCCAGGTCCTCGGGCAACAAGCGGGAGACGATCGTGCGGACCAGGTGCCCGTCGAGCAGGATGTGCAGGCTGCGCAGATCAGCCCACACTGTCAACGTCCGCCCGGCCAGTCCCCGGGGGACCGAGAACCGCTGCCGTCCCGGCGCCAAGGTGACCTCTGCGCTGGGCGGGACGCGGACCTTGAACGTCACCGCCGACTCCTGCGGCCGGTCCATCGGCGGTTCGATCACCTCGATTCGCAGCGATTCCGCCACCTCGTCGAGGGTCTCATCGTCGGTCGCGGTCGCTCGCTCGTCCTGGTTGGCGGGGGTGTGCGGGCGGAACACGCCGGCCGGGGTGGCCATGTTCAGCGCCTGGTGGGGCCGTTGGTGGTTGTAGGCGTGCACCCACGCCTGGATGGCGTCCTGAGCGGCGGTCAGCGACTCGAACGGTGCCACATGGTCCAGCAGTTCGCGGCGGAGGGTCTTGTGGAACCGCTCGATCTTTCCGGTCGTGGTGGGCGAACGGGGCTTGGTCAGGCGCTGATTGATACCGTTCAGGCGGCAGATGCGCTCGAACAGCACCTCCACCGGCTGCGGCCGCGTGTGCCGGCCGGTGAACTGTTTACCATTGTCGGTGAGCACCTCGAACGGCACCCCGTAACGGCGCATCGCCGCAGTGAACGCCGAGCACCCCGCCCGCCCCGACGGCACAGCGACCACGGCGGCGATCACCACGAACCGTGAATGATCGTCGATCCCGGTCACCATCTTGCACTCGCGGCCATCAGCCAGCGGGACCCCGCCGACCAGGTCGAGCTGCCACAGCTGCATGGGGGCCTCACGCTGCCATCTGCGGTACTTGCGCTTGTGCTCTTGCTGCTGAGACCGCACCAACCCGTTACGGACCAGCATCCGATGCACCGTCGCCTTACCGGGAACCGGATCCACACCCCGCAGCTCCAGCTCATAAACGATGCGACGAGCGCCCCATCGAGGATGCCGGCGCCGCAACTCGCACACCAACGCCTCGACCTCGGCGGGCACCCGGTTCGGGCTGGTCCTGGGGCGCCGCGACCGGTCGGCCAGCCCTGGCATGCCCTCGTCCTCGAATCGCTTACGCCAGGTGTGCAGCGACTGCCGCGAGGTTCCGTACCGGGCCGCGACCTCCCCGATCGGGGAACCTCCCAGCACCTCACGCACCGCTCGATACCGGTACTCCACCAGCGCCTGCTGATCCACGATCGCCACCCGAGACATACCGCCACCACAGTCACCCTGGGTAAACAGCATGCCGCGATCGGTCAAGCCTGTCTTGAGAACGAACGGTAAGCATGTCCCGAGCCCTCACATCGACAGGTTCTCAAGAGGACTACGATCATAGCGGAAACATGGCTCCATCAGGGCAGGAGCATCTTTCCTCGACTTGCACCATCTAAGATCATCCCGAGCATATCTCGTATCGGCCATATATCGACCTCAGCATGCCTGGCCCGCTCTTACGGTTGGCGTAAGCGGCGATCGCCCCGGCCAGCACAGGCTTTTGTTAACCAATCGAACCTACGAACCTAAGAAGCTGCATCAAAAACCAGTATGGACAAGAAGCATCAAACCCCTCACATGGGACCTTAAACAGACATTTTATCTCTAAGTGACTCATGAGGCTGAAGCCAGCCCTCGCTCAATGCTTGATCGCCAGCTAAAGCACCTTATCTTGACATTTCTACTCAAAACGGGGCTAAGAAGCACATCTTCCTGACCTAAAAGCGCGTTCGGTGTACAGTTCTATAGGTGACTTCTCGATCATCCGAGACTGCATCCAATGATGAACCTCAAGGTGCACCTCAAGGCCAAGCGCCCGGCGACTCTACAGTTAAAGTCGCAGTGATCACTGCTGTAGCCAGCATTGCAGTCGCTCTCATAGGCCTCATAGGAGCCTTAGGAACTGGCTATTTACAATATGTAGGACCGGGAACCTCGCCCACGCCCGCCACAACTGTCACCGAAACAATAACCATAGATACACCTGCTCTACCAGCGCCTTCTCCTGGGAGCAGCAGTGCGACAAACGGCAACATTACAGGAGGAGGAAAACTGCTTTCTCAAGTTCGGCGCGTTGGACAATGGGAAAAATTTGAATGGGCCCAACAAAGTGTCAATGGAAAAGCTTGGCTAGATTCCTTAAGCGCACAACAGCATCAATGGTGTCAGGGGGCGATAAAACAAACTTATGCCCTTGACGGAAAATACAGTAAATTTGAAGCGCTCGTCGCTATAGGAGATGATGGTTCAGAAATGGAGACGCAGGTAGAGTTTAGCATTGACGTTGATAAAGCTGTTAGGAATTTCAATGTTCGCTTCGGTCAAGAGCCGATGCACATCGCGGTTCCCCTTACTGGAAATAAAGGAAAAGCGCTACGGCTTACCCTTGGCGTCGAAAGTAAGGACTGTAAAAGCGTTAGAGCAGTTTGGATAAGTCCCAAGATCTATCCCTGAATTGCAATCCGTGTAACCGCGGCGCCCATCTTCTCTTCCCTCTCTCTGCCTGTCGGGACCTTTCTGCTCTCGTTTCCCTTGCCTTCCGGTGACGTGACAGGCGGGGAAAGCCAGGTTACGCTCTGACTTGGTCAAACAACCTGTCGGGTGATGGACGGTCGTGATGTCACTAGAGTCCGTGCCTCCGAAGTACGCCCAGCTTGTTTCAACGGCGCATCGAGTCGGGGGACTACCCTCCGGGCTCACTCCTGCCCAGCGAGAACCAGCTCATCAACGAGTTCGGCGTCTCCCGGCCCACCGTCGTCGCCGCACTGCGCGTGCTGCGCGAACAGGGCTGGATCGACTCCCAGCAGGGCAAGGGGCGCTTCGTGCGCGGTCGTTCGGCGATGACCTCGATGGAACAGCCCCGCCCCGGACAGGCGTACCTGACCGGTCCCGAAAATGAACCGCGCCGGGATTGATGGAGACTCTGATGTGCCCCGAGTTCCGTGGAGTCGGCTTGGTTGGTTGTCATGCCAGCTGGGTGTTTGAGTGGAGCATCTCGTACTCGATCGGGGTCCGCATCCCCAGGGCGCTGTGGCGTCGTTGCCGGTTGTGGAAGATCTCCAGGTACTCGAAGATGGCATTCGCCAGTTCGACGCGGGTTCTCCACCTTTGGCGGTTGAGTAGCTCGGTTTGCATCCGGCCCCAGAACGACTCGATGACGGCGTTGTCGTAGCAGTCGCCGATCGAGCCCATGGACGGCACCAGTCCGGAGGTCTTGGCTCGTTCGGTGAAGGCCCAAGAGCTGTACCGCACGCCGTGGTCGGAATGGATCACCGTGTTGGCCTGCGGGCTGCGGTTGTGAATGGCCATGCCTAGAGCGTTGGTGACCAGGGCCGCGGTCTGGGCGGAGTCGATGGACCAGCCGACCACGCGGCGGGAGTAGACATCGAGCACGACGCAGCAGTAGACCTTGCCTTCCCTCGTCGGGTGCTCGGTGATGTCGGTGACCCACGGCTGGTTCGGACTGGATCGGGTGAACAGCCGGTCGACCATGTCGGTGGCGGTGGGCACCTGCGGGGTGGGACGACGGCGGCGATGGCCGGATAGCCCCTTGATGCCGGCACGGTGCATCAGCACGGCGACCGCGCCGTGCCCGACTGCGATGCCGCGGCCGAGGGTCGGTTCGGCGTGCACCCGACGACCGCCGTAGACGCCTCGGGAGGCGGCGTGAATCTCGTGGATCACCTCGGTCAGCCATGCATGGCGCACAGCGCGAGCCGATAGTGGGCGGCTGCGCCAGGCATGGTAGCCCGACTCTGAGACACCCATCACCCGGCAGCTGACCTGGACAGGGAAGCCTTCGACGGCCATCATCGCGATGGCCTCGAACCGCCTTTTGGGGACACCGCCTCTCGCAGAAGCTCACTGGCCCGCCGGATCACCGCCAGCTTGGTCTCCAAGTCGGCGATCCGTCGCCGAGCGGCGACCAACTCGACCTGGTCGGTGGACGTGATGCCCGGCTCCAGGCCTGCATCGATACGGTCTTGTCTGCGCCAGTTGTAGATCGCCTGGTCGCTGATCTGCAAGTCGGCGGCTACCTGCTGCACCAGTTCGTCCGGCCTTGAGCAGGTCCAGGACCTTACGACGGAACTCGGGGGGATAGCTCCTCGGCATGCTGACCTCTTCTGGGAGTCCAGGCATGCAAGTCAACCAAAGTGACTCCACGAAAGCCGGGGAACATCACTCCACGAAACCCGGCGCGGTTCAGTAGTGACATCGACCTCAAAGCAGGAACGGTGCGCGTCCGGGCGGCCTACGTCGAGCGCTCGACCGGGCCGCTGGTGCTCGGGCCTCCCAAGTCCAAAGCCGGCCGACGCATCGTCGGCGTCCCGCAAGCGATCATTCCGGCGCTTCGCGAACACCTCGCGGTCTTCGTCAAGGCGGAACCTGATGCGCTGGTCTTCTCGGGGATCAAGGGCGGTCCGATTAGACGTAGCGGCTTCAACCGGCTCGCGTCGTGGCGGGAAGCCGTTCGGGTCATCGGTGCGGAGGGCCTCCACGTTCATGATCTCCGGCACACCGGCAACATGATCGCGGCAGAGTCCGGCGCGGGCCTCAAGGATCTGATGGCGCGGATGGGCCACGACAACGTGAGGGCCGCGATGATCTACCAGCACGCCGTACGCGGGGCCGACAAGTCGATCACCGACGCGATCGACAAGCACATCACGGGAGAAGGTGAGGAGGACGACGACGGGCCGGCGGGTGTGCTCGTGCCCGTGGGCTAATTGCACGTTAATTGCACGGAAGATCGATTAGGCCCAGAAACAATCAAGGCCCGGGTCGGGAATCGTTCCCTGACCTGGGCCTTAGGCGTGGAGCGGGTGACGGGAATCGAACCCGCGCTGTCAGCTTGGGAAGCTGATGTTCTGCCATTGAACTACACCCGCGTCGATCAGTGGCTGACGACGCACCTACTCTAGCGGAACTTGGGGCGTGCCACCTCCCTTGGTGCGGGGCGAGTTCGGTGGGGAGCGGTGTCGACGGGCCGTGGTGGTGGGGGTCGGGTTGGTAGGTTGCTGAGGTGCTGCTATCGGATCGTGACATCAGGGGCGAGATCGAGTCGGGCAGGGTCAAGATCGACCCGCTCGACAAGGAGATGATCCAGCCGTCGAGCATCGACGTGCGCCTGGATCGGTACTTCAGGGTGTTCGAGAACCATCGTTATCCCCACATCGATCCCGCGGTCGAGCAGCCGGAGCTGACGCGGCTGGTGGAGCCCGATGGCGATGAGCCGTTCATCCTGCATCCCGGGGAGTTCGTCCTGGCGTCGAGCTATGAGGTGATCGGCCTGCCGGACGACATCGCCAGCAGGCTGGAGGGGAAGTCGAGTCTCGGGCGGCTCGGGCTGTTGACGCATTCGACGGCGGGTTTCATCGACCCCGGGTTCGAGGGGCACGTCACTCTGGAGCTGTCGAACGTCGCCACGTTGCCGATCAAGTTGTGGCCGGGGATGAAGATCGGTCAGCTGTGCCTGTTCCGGCTCAGCTCGCCGGCGGAGCATCCTTACGGCAGCGAGAAGTACGGGTCGCGTTATCAGGGGCAGCGGGGGCCGACGCCGAGCCGGTCGTTCCTGAACTTCCATCGCACCCGGGTGTGAGCGGGTTCGTCCAGCCTTGGGGTGAGCGGTCCGTCCTGCCTCGGTGTGAGTGGAGTCGTCCGGTCTCGGGGGCGGCCGGGTTCGTCCGGCCTCGGGTGTGAGTGGGTTCGTCCCGGTCTCGGGTGTGAGTGGTTTCGTCCGGTCTCGGGTGTGAGCGGGTTCAGGCGGCCTCGGGTGTGAGCGGTTCCCTGCCTCGGGGGGGCGGGTTCGTTCGGTCGTGGGTGTGAGGCCTTCGGTAGAGGGGTGAGCGTCGTCTTGTGGAGGGCTCTGGGCGGAGGGGTCTCGTGGGGTGGCTGGCCTTCAGGTGGGCGTTGGGCGGTTGGGGTTGCTGGGGCTCGGGGGTTTGAGGGGTGTGGTGGTCCGAGGGAAAGATCTTGAGGGGGGACGGTGCTCGGTGGGGCGGCGGGGATCGGGGGCCGGTGTGGGACATAGTCGAGTGGACCGGGAACATCTGAGGGTGGAGTTCCGATCCCTCGGTGTGAACGGGCGAACGGAGGGCAACGCCTGAGAGAAGGGAGGGTTACAACAGGGAGTGCGTGTCACGAACTTCGCATTTCAGCCGGTACCCCTTACTCTTCTCTGCGGACCGTCCCCGCACATCTGGAGAACGACGTGCGCCTGCGTCTCACGCCTCGTGAGGACAGCTACTACGACTTGTTCGCCGACTCGGCGAACAATCTCGTCACCGCATCCCGTCTGCTGGTGGAGATCATCAGCGATGGCTCGGACAGGGAAGCCCTGGCCGAGAAGATGCGTGCCTGCGAGCACGCCGGCGACGAGCGTACTCACGCGATCATGAATCGTCTCAACGAGAGTTTCATCACGCCGTTCGATCGCGAGGACATTTATCGTCTCGCCTCGAATCTCGACGACGTGATGGACTACATGGAGGCCGCCGCTGATCTGATCGGCCTCTACCAGATCGACCACCTGCCCAAGGAGGTCGTCCGACAGGTCGAGGTGCTCGAGCGCGCGGCCGAGCTGACCGCCGAGGCCATGCCCCGCCTGCGCGGCATGAACAACCTCAACGAGTACTGGATCGAGATCAACCGGCTGGAGAACCAGGCGGACCAGGTCTACCGACGCCTGCTCGCCAAGCTCTTCGGCGGAGAGTACGACGCGCTCACCGTCATGAAGATGAAGGAGGTCATCGATCAGCTGGAAATGGCCGCAGACGCCTTCGAGCACGTGGCGAACACGATCGAGTCGATCGCGGTCAAGGAAAGCTAAGTGGAGCTAGCACTTGTCATCGGCGTCATCGTCATCGCCCTGGTGTTCGACTACACCAACGGCTTCCACGACGCCGCGAACGCGATCGCGACCTCGGTCTCGACCCGCGCTCTGACCCCACGGGCCGCCTTGTTCATGGCCGCTGCCATGAACTTCGTCGGCGCCCATATCAGCACGGAAGTGGCCAGGACCGTCGGCACCGGCATCATCGAGCCGCCGACCGGTACGCACGGCCTGGTCATCGTGGGCGCCGGCCTGATCGGCGCGATCACGTGGAACCTCATCACCTGGTACTTCGGCCTGCCCTCGTCGAGCAGCCATGGGTTGATCGGCGGGCTGGTGGGCTCGGCTCTCGCGGCGTCGAGCGTCGTCCACTGGGACGGCGTGGTGGAGAAGGTCGTCATCCCGATGATCCTTTCTCCGTTCGTCGGATTCCTGCTCGGCGCCATCATCATGATCGCCATCCTGTGGATCTTCCGCCGGGCCAACCCGCACCGGACGAGCAAGGGGTTCCGGTACGCCCAGACGGTGTCGGCGGCCGCCATGGCGCTCGGCCACGGCCTGCAGGACGCGCAGAAGACGATGGGCGTCATCTTCCTGGCGCTGTACACCGGAGGCTTCCTCGCGCTGGACGACCCCATCCCGCAATGGGTGATCCTCGCCGCGGCCGCCGCGATCTCGCTGGGCACCTACTCCGGTGGCTGGCGCATCATGCGGACGCTGGGCCGCCGCATCATCCACCTCACACCCGCGCAGGGCTTCGCGGCCGAGGCGGCGGCGTCCGCCGTCCTGTACACGATGGCCATCGCGGCAAAGGCCCCGATCTCCACCACCCACACCATCACCAGCGCCATCATGGGCGTCGGTGCGACCAAGCGCCTGTCGGCGGTCCGGTGGGGCGTCGCCGGCAACATCATCACCGCGTGGGTCCTGACGATTCCCGCCGCGGGGCTCGTGGCCGCGCTGTCGTACTACGTCATCCATTGGATCGTCGAGTAGCAGCCCAGAGCGGCCGAGGGGCCGCCGGACCGGAGAGGCGTCACGAGCCGGAGAAGCGTCACGAGCCGCCGGGCCGCTGAGGGGTCACGAGCGGCCGAGCCGGTGAGGGGTCACGAGCCGCCGAGCCAGCGCTGGATGTTCTGGATGCGCTGCTCGCACTCCTGCACCTCGCGGACGTTGCCGATGGCCTGGTGCGACAGGCGCAGCGCGCGCAGCGCCTCCACCTGGCCGGTGTGGTTGCCGGTCTCGCGGTGGAGGCGCAGGTTCTCGTCCAGGTCGCGCAGCGCCTCCGCGTGGTCGCCGCGGTGCTGCGCGACGAGCCCGAGCGTGTGCCGGCACGCCGCCTGCTCCCGCAGGTCGCCCACGTCCTTGACGATGTCGAGCGCCTTCCTCGCGTAGGTCTCGGCCTCGGCGGGCCGGCCGAGGGCGAGGAAGACGCGCGCGAGGTTGTTGACGGCGGCCCCCTCGTACTGGCGGTCGCCGGTCTCGCGGATCGCCCTGATCGCCCGCACGGCCTTGTCCAGCGCCTGCTCGGGCTGGCCGGTGCGCAGCAGGACGCGGGCCATGGTGTCCAGGCCGAGGCCCATGCCGTTCCCGTCGCGCTGGCGGATGGACAGGGACGCCTCGGCCGTCCGCAGCGCCTCCTGCGAGCGGCCGAGCCGGACGTAGGTGCGGGCGAGGCCGCCGAGCGCGCGCGCCTCTCCTGTGCGGACGTCGAGCTCGCGCCACAGCCGCAGCGCGTGCAGCCCGTGTTGCAGGGCGTCCTCGTAGCGGGCCAGCCGCCGCAGGGTGCGGTTGAGGTTCTCCAGGTCCTGCGCCTCGCCGGCCCGGTCGGCGATCTCCCTGCGGATCTCCAGGGCGAGGTTGAGGTGCTCGCGCGACTCGGCGTACCGGCCGAGCTTGAAGTACACCAGCCCGATGGCGGCGCGCGCCTCGGCCTCGCCCCGCTTGTGGCCGATCTCCTGCGCGAGCCGCACGGCGTACCAGAGGCGCGAGAGCGCCTCGGCGTGCGCGCCTTCGTCGCGCAGGAGCTTGCCGAGGACGATGAGCGTCTCGCCCTCGCCGTGCCGGTCGCCGCTGACGCGGCAGATGCGCAGGGCCTGGGCGGCGTCGTGGCGGGCGAGGTCGCGCAGCCCGAGCTGGCGGTGGATGCGGGCCAGCTCGCGGTAGGCGTCGGCGGACTGCGGCTCGTCGCCGAGGTCGACGCGCAGGGCCAGGGCCGAGAGGCCGTGGACGGCGGCCTGGCGTGGCGCGCCCCAGTAGTAGTACAGCCGGGCCAGGTTGAGCAGCGTCTCGGCCTCGCCGGCCTGGTCGTCGATCGCCCTTCTGATGGTCAGGGCCTGCCGCGCGTGCTGCTCCGCTCCGGCGTACTCGCCGAGCCGGCGCAGGTTCTGCGAGATGGTGTCCAGCGCCTCGGCCTCCCCGGCCTGGTTGTCGGCCAGGCGGTGTAGGCGCAGGGCCTCTTCGGAGTGCTCGATGGCGAGGCGGTAGCGGCCGAGCACGCCGCGCACGTCGGCCAGGTTGTCCAGGGCGCCGGCCTCGCCGAGGCTGTCGCCGAGCCGCTTGAACCCCCACCGGGCGTCCTCGCCGTAGCTGAGCGCCTTGACGTTCTGGCCGGTGGTGCGGTGGGCGATGGCCAGGTGGTGCAGCATCTGGGCGGTCGCGGGCCACTCGTCCACCGCCTGCGCCGAGGCGAGGCCGGCCTTGTGCACGTCGATCACGTCCCGTACGTAGCCGCGGGAGGTCATGAAGTCGAAGACCGCGTCGGCGAGGTTGAACGCGTAGGAGTGCAGGCCGTGCTTGACGGCCTGGTGGGCGGCGGCGACGAGGTTGCGGCGCTCGCTCTCGAACCAGCGCAGGTGGCGGTCGCGTTCGGCGCCGGAGGCGGCGGGGGGCGTGACGGCGCGGGCGTGCAGGACGCGCCGTGGGCGGCCGAGCGCGTCCCCGGCGCGCATGGCGGTGGCCAGATAGTGGGTGAGCAGGCGGCGGACGGCTCCGGTGCGTTCCGCCTCGCCGTCCTCCAGCAGGACGCGTTCCCTGGCGAAGGCCCGCAGCAGCTCGTGGACCACGAACCGCTCGCCGCCGCCCGCGCCGGTGTTCTCGGCGCCCGTGACGGCCACCAGGTGGAGGCGGGCGAGGGACCTCAGCCGGTGGAGGGTGCCCGGCGCCGCGTCGTCCAGCAGCGAGGCGCACGCCTCGACGCCGACGTCCGGGCCGGTCATGAGCCCGAGGTACCGGAAGGTGCGCCGCAGCTCCGGCGGGAGCGCCCGGTAGGACACCTCGAAGGCCGGTCGCACGGCGGCGCGCGGCTCGTCCTCGCGGGCCAGTTTGGACAGCCGGTCCTGCCCGTCCAGGTCGCGGACGGTGTCGGCGATCTGCTCGGTCGGGTTCTGCACCAGTTTGGCGGCGGTGATGCGCAGGGCGAGGGGGAGCATGGCGCACTGCCGGACGAGCCGGGTGGCGTCGGAGGGGTTCTCCCGGACACGCGAGTCGCCCGGGCCGAGGACGGCGGCGACGAGCTTGATCGCCTCGTCCTCCGGCAGGACGTCCAGGGGGAGGGGCTCGACGCCGTCGGCGGGGGTGAGGCCGGGCCGGCCGGCCAGTCCCGCCTGGGTGGTGACGAGCATGAGGCAGCGGTTGGACGGCGGGATGAGCGCCCGGATCAGCTCGGGATCCTCGCCGGCGTTCTCCACGACGATCAGCAGCCGGCGGTCGGCGAGGCGCCGGTGGTAGGCGGCCACGAGCTCCGCCTCGTCCAGGGGCATCTGGTGGCCGCCGACGCCGAGGCCGCGCAGGAGTTGCCCGACGGCCTCGGCGGCGGTGAGCGGCCGGTTGGCGGTGCCGTGCAGGTCCAGGTACAGCTGCCCGCCGCTGAAGTGCTCGTCCTTGACGGAGCGGCCCCAGAAGGTGGCCAGGGCCGACTTGCCGACGCCGGCCATGCCCTCCACGATGACCGCCCGTGGACGGTTGGCCTCGGTGACCAGCGCGTCCAGGAACTTCAGCTCGGTCTCTCTGCCGGTGAAGCACGGCACGACCGGCGGGAGCTGCGCCGGGCCGATGCCGGTCGCCGGGATCCTCAGCGCGGGCAGCTGCCGTTTGGCGGTCGTCCTGCCGGGTGGGCCGCCGGCGGCGAGCGGCGAGGACTCCCATTCGGCCGCCCAGGGGCCGGCCGCGGCGCGCAGGGCGTCCATGTCCTTGACGGTGATCGTGGAGCCGCGCTGCTCGATGATGTCGGCGTGCGGGTGGGCGCAGGACACGCGGGCGGCCTTGGGCCGCCATACGTGGAAGGCGCGGGCGACGGCGATGCGGTCGACTCCGGCGAAACTGGCGAGATCGGCCTGGGTGAGCGGCGGGCCGATGACGACGCCCGACCCGCAGGGGCGCCCGAAGCGCAGCGCCAGCTCGATGAGGTGCAGGGCGATCTTGGCGGGGGCGCGGACGCCGGCGCCGGGGGCGCGCCGCCGGGCGACCAGGACGCGGCGGTGGCCGAGGCTCTTCATGAGCGCGGCCCCGGCGGGCAGCTCTTCGGCGAGGAAGTTGACGAACCTGTCCTTCGGGACGTGCAGGGCCCGGACGGCGGTCAGGGTCTCGATGCGCCCGCGGTGGGGCCAGTCCCACAGGGCCAGCTCGCCCTCCAGGTGGCCGGGGCCGAAGATCTCGATGATGGCCTCGTCGCCGTCGGCGGAGCCGTACAACTCCTTGGCGTAGCCGTCGAGCAGGACCGTGACGCTGTCGGGCAGGGAGTCGCGGTCGCCGAGCGTCTCGCGGGGGGACAGTTCCCTTACCCAGCCGATGGCGTGCAGGGATTCGCGTTCGATGCGGCCAAGGAGGGACCAGAACGTGCCGGGGCCTCCGGAAGTGAAGCTGTTCACGTTGTGCCTCGCTGTGCTTGTCGGCGGCGGGGCGGTCACGCGCCGGGGTGTGCGCGCGCCTCAAGCGTGACGGTCGGCCCGGTCGCGAGATGTGTCAAATGACACATCTCGCGCTGTCGCCCGGCCCGGTGGAGCGGAGCGCTCCACCGGGATCCGCGCGGTCAGACGTGGCGGTACATGACGTCGACGTCCCACCGGGTGAAACCGAGGGACTCGTACAGGCGGATGGCCGAGGCGTTGTCCTCGTCGACGTAGAGCATCACCTGGGGGAGCCCGCGCGCCCGCAGGTGGGCCAGGCCGGCCAGGGTGAGCGTGCGGCCGAGGCCGCCGCCCTGCTCGGAGGGGTCGACCCCGACGACGTACACCTCGCCGATCGCGTTGTGGCCGTGCGGCTCGTCGGGGTCGTCGTCGCCGTGCACCTTGGTCCAGTGGAACCCGACGAGCCGCGAGCCGTTCGCCGTCACCGGGGCGTCACCCGCCCCGGAGCCGCCGCCCGTCGCCGTGGCGTCGCCCGTCCCCGAGCCCACGCCCGTGGACGGGGAGCCCTCCGCCGTCCCGGAGCCGGGTTCCCGCCGGGCGGACGGGGCCGGGGCGTCGCGTACGGCGAGGAAGAAGCCGGCCGGGTCGAACCAGGGCTCCTGCTCGCGGCGCCTGAGGTCTTCGATGGTCCACGACCCCTGCTCGGGATGGCGGGCGAACGCGCGGGCGTTGACCGCGAGCCACGCCTGCTCGTCCGAGCCCGGTTCGAACGTGCGCATCCGCACGCCGGGCGGCAGCTCGGAGCCGGGCAGGGGGGCGAACAGCGAGCGGCGCATCTGCCACAGGGAGCGCACCCTGGTGAAGCCGAGGGAGGTGGCGAGCCGCTCGGCCTCCCGCTGGTCGCCGTGCGCCCACAGGCGCAGCCGGCCGTCGCTCTGGGCGAGCGCGACCTCGGTGAGCCGGCGTCCGAGGCCCCGCCGCCGGTGCGCGGGGTGGACGACGAGCTCACCGCTCGGCCCTTCGACCGGGTCGGTGGGATCGATGTGGGCGAATCCGGCCAGCGCGTCGCCCTCGTAGAGAAGCACCACTCTGGCGCCCGTGTCACCGCCATAGCGCAGGTGGAGCATGACATGTTCGTTGAGGGGACGGACGGAGTCGGCCTCGGTGGCGGCGTCGACGAGGGCGACCACGGCGGCCACTTCCTCGTCGTCGAGCCGCTCGCGGATGTCCACGCGCGCGTTCATGTTCAGACTCTAATCTGGCAGAAGACGCCATTAACTAGTGGGGTAAATCGTTACCTCTGCTTCGTTTTGTGCTGAGGTTCCGTCTCTAACCTCGTGAGTTATGACCTCACGATCGTTCACGCGGATCGCGGTCGCCGGCATCATCGCGGCCGCCGGTCTCGCGTTCGCCGCCGGCCCCGCCGCGGCGCACCCCAAGCCTCCGAAACCTCCGGTCACCGTCCCCGTCCGGCTGATCTCGATCAACGACTTCCACGGCAACCTGGAGCCGCCGACCGGCTCCGGCGGCGCCATCGTCAACGAGAGCGGGGTCTCGGTCCCGGCGGGCGGGGCCGCCTACGTGGCGACCCATCTCAAGTCACTCGTCAACGACCACTCCACGGTCGTGGCCGCCGGCGACCTGATCGGCGCCTCGCCGCTGATCTCCGCCGCCTACCACGACGAGCCCACCGTCGAGCTGCTCGGCAAGCTGGGCCTCAAGGTCTCCTCCGTCGGCAACCACGAGTTCGACGAGGGCATCACCGAGCTCAAGCGCATCCAGAACGGCGGCTGCCACCCGGTCGACGGCTGCTCGCCGGCCGGGAAGTGGAGGGGCGCCAAGTACGAGTACCTCGGCGCCAACGTCCTTTCGGAGAACAGCGGCCGGTACGCCCTGCCGCCGGTCGCCGTCAAGAAGATCAACGGCGTCAAGGTCGGCTTCATCGGCCTGGTCACCCGGACCACGCCGACGATCGTCACCGCCTCGGGCATCGCGGGCCTCGCGTTCGACGAGGAGGTCGCCTCGGGCAACCGCGCGGCCGCCCTGCTCAAGCGCGCGGGCGTCAGGGCCATCGTGGCGCTGGTCCACGAGGGTGACAGCGTCGCCCCGAACCAGAGCCCCGACGCCTGCCCGGTCACCCCGGGCGCGGGCACCCGCATCGCCCAGGGCCTCAGCGCGGACGTCGACCTGGTGGTCATGGGCCACTCGCACCAGGCGTACATCTGCAAGACCGTGGACCCGGCCGGAACGGACCGCGTCTACACCCAGGGGTCGTCGTTCGGCCGCGTGCTGACCACGATCGACTTCAACGTGGACAAGAAGACCGGCGAGGTCGTGCGCTCCTCGGTCGCGGCCGACAACCACGTCGTCACCCGCGACGTCGCCGCCGACCCCGAGATCACGCAGTTCGTGCAGACCTGGAAGGACCGGGTCGCCACGGTCGCGAACAAGGCGGTGGGCAGCATCGGCGCCGACCTCACCCGCGCGGCCGGCCCGTCCGGCGAGACGACGCTCGGCGACGTGATCGCCGACGGCCAGCTCGAGGCCACCAAGACCGGCGGCAACGCCGAGATCGCGCTGATGAACCCGGGCGGCGTGCGCGCGGACCTCACCTACGCGCAGAGCGGCTCGGAGGGCAACGGCGTGGTGACCTACGGCGAGGCCTTCACGGTGCAGCCGTTCAACAACCTGATGCAGGTCGTGACGCTGACCGGCGCCAAGCTGGACGCGCTGCTGGAGCAGCAGTGGCAGAGCGGCGGCGCGACGGTGCGCATCCTGCAGCCGTCGGCGTCCCTGACCTACACGATGAACCTCTCGCAGCCGATCGGCTCGCGGGTGTCGGACATCAAGATCAACGGTACGCCGGTCACGGACACGCAGTCGATCAGGGTCGCGGCCAACAACTTCCTCGTCGGCGGCGGCGACGGCTTCTCCGTCTTCAAGGAGGGCACCGACCTGTGGAGCGGGCCGCTGGACATCGACGCGTTCGTCGCCTACCTGGGCGCGCACTCGCCGGTCGCTCCGCCGGCGCTCAACCGCATCACGGTGGCCGGCTGACCGGTGACCTGGACCGACGGTTGACATGGCACGCTCCCGCGGCACCGCCCGCGGGGGCGTGCTCCCCCCTCGGTCCCCATGGACGGCGCGCGTACGGCGCGGAGGCGTGCGCGGGTGCCGACGCAGGGCCGACGTCATCGGCGGCCCGTCTCGGCTCGCGTCAGTGGTGGGCGGGCGCGGGCTCGCGCTCTTCGGCCGGCTCGCCGCCGCGGTCGGGCACGAAGCGGTAGCCGACGTTGCGGACGGTGCCGATCAGCGACTCGTACTCGGCGCCGAGCTTGGCGCGCAGGCGCCGCACGTGGACGTCGACCGTGCGTGTGCCGCCGAAGTAGTCGTACCCCCAGACCTCCTGCAGCAGCTGGGCGCGGGTGAACACCCGGCCGGGGTGCTGGGCGAGGTATTTGAGCAGCTCGAACTCCTTGAACGTCAGGTCCAGGGCGCGGCTGCGCAGCCGGGCGGTGTAGGTGGCCTCGTCGATCGACAGGTCACCGCTGCGGATCTCGTCGGGCACCTCGTCGGTGGCGGCGATGGACAGCCGGCCGACGGCCAGCCTGAGGCGGGCCTCGACCTCCGCGGGACCGGCCGTGTCGAGGAGGACGTCGTCGGCTCCCCATTCGGCGGTCATCGCGGCCAGGCCGCCCTCGGTGACGATCACCATCAGCGGGCAGTCGATTCCGGTCGTGCGGAGGAGGCGGCAGAGGCTCTTGGCGTGCACCAGCTCCCTTCGCGCGTCGACCAGCACGGCGTCCGCTGGAGGGGCGTCGATCAGCGCCGACGCCTCCGCGGGGGCGACCCGCACCGAGTGGAGCAACAGCCCTAGTGCGGGCAGAACCTCCGCTGAGGGCTCCAGAGCATTCGTGAGCAGGAGCAGGTTACTCACAGCACCTCCTAGTCCAGAGGCTGATCGGGGCGAGGCGGCACGGTTGCGCTCACTCACCGCATCGGCCTCCTCCCCGCGTTGTAACGGCGGCAGCCGTACAAACACGTAAAGGACCCGGGGGCTACGTCGCCCAGGTCCCGTCAGTACGTGAGGATAGCCCACGGGAAAGGGGCGTCCATAGGGCGGCCCATCTGGTGAACGAACCATCACGCGGGAAATAACCGTAACCATTCCCTTGCGGTGAGTGAGCGAAGCGTGAGCGGTGTTGAGCTGTGAGCAGGGGAGAGGGCCCGATGGCAAAAGGAATCGTGCGCTACTGGGCCGCGGCGAAGGAGGCCGCGGGGGTGGCGGAGGAACCGTTCGACGCGGTGACGCTTGGCGACCTAGTGGTGCAAATCACATCAAAATATGAAAATCCACACCTGGCGCGGGTGTTGAGCCGCTCGTCGTTCCTCGTCGACGGCGCTCCCGCCGGCACCCGCGACCCGCACACGGTCGAGCTTCCCGACGACGCCACCGTGGAGGTCCTGCCGCCGTTCGCGGGCGGGTGAGCGTCCGGCCCGTTTCCGAGGTTCGCGCGCGGATGGCCGCCGCCGTGGTGACCAAGCGTCACCATCGCCTCCGGCGGGCGGTGAGCCGTTCCGCGGCCCGGCGTCCGTTTCGCCGGGAACGGCGGGGGAAAGAGGGCGGC
Source organism: Sphaerisporangium dianthi (assembly GCF_042654065.1). NCBI lineage: Bacteria > Bacillati > Actinomycetota > Actinomycetes > Streptosporangiales > Streptosporangiaceae > Sphaerisporangium > Sphaerisporangium dianthi. Next base: position 548,728 of record NZ_JBHSFP010000002.1, read on the forward strand.
GCGCGGATACCCTGGTGCAGGCTGACCCCCGAAGGAGCCGGATGCGCAAACTGATCGTCTTCCTCATCCTGCTGGGCGTCCTGCTGGCCGTGCTCGACCGGGTCGCCGTGGCCGGGGTCGAGAGCGAGGTGGCCCGCCAGGTGGCGGCCCAGTACGACCTCGCCCGGCCTCCCGCGGTCAAGGTGAAGGGCATCCCCTTCCTCACCCAGGCGGTCGCCGGCCGGTACGAGGAGGTCACCGTCTCGATCGGGAAGATGACCCTGCCCGACGGCGCCCAGATCTCGCGCATCGACGCCGTCCTGCACGGCGTCCGCGCGCCCCTGATGGACCTGATCCAGAACACGGCCGCGGCGAGCGTGACCGCCGACAAGGTCACCGGCACCGTGGTGATCGCCCGGCAGACCCTGGACGCCCGGGCGCCGCGCGGGCTGCGCGTGTCGGGCAACGGCGACGACAGCCTCCAGGTCACCGGCAAGATCACCGTCGCCGGCATCGTCATCCCCGTCACGGCCAAGATGAAGATCGAGGTCGTCCAGGGTGGTGTGCGGCTCACTCCCGAGAACGTCAACGGCATCCAGGTGCCGAACGCCACCCGCTTGCTGAGCTTCACCGTGCCCATCAAGAACCTGCCGCTCAACCTCAAGATCGAGAAGGTGCGTTCCACGCCCGAGGGTCTGGCGGTCGAGGGCACGGCGACGGACGTGCCGCTGCGTGGCTGAACCGGAGCGGGCCGCCGTACGTCAAGAGGATGTGAGTCCCGCCGGAACCGCCGACGAGCAGCTTATTCGAACACTTTTCGACGAGCACGCCGGGTCACTCTACGGTTACGTGTTGCGGCTGACGGGCGATCCGGGCAAGGCGGAGGACGTGGTACAGGAGACGTTGTTGCGGGCATGGAAGCACCCTGACGTGCTGACCGACCGCCCTGTCCGGGCGTGGCTGTTCACGGTCGCCCGCAACCTGGTCGTCGACCACGCCCGCGCCCGCAGGTCCCGCCCCCAGGAGACCGGCGACGAGGCCCTCGCGGTCCTGCCCGCCGACGACGAGCTCGAGCGGGCGGTGGAGTCCTGGGGCGTCGCCGACGCGATCGCGACCCTGCGGGCCGAGCACCGGGAGGTGCTGCTCGAGACCTACTACCGGGGACGGTCGGTCAAGGAGGCCGCCGAAGCGCTGGGCATCCCGCCGGGCACGGTGAAGTCCCGCACGTATTACGCGCTGCGCGCGCTGAAGCTCGCGCTGGAAGAACGGGGGCTCGCGCCATGAGCGCCTGTGAGGACGTGAGGATGTCGCTCGGCGCGCACATGCTGGGCGCGCTGGACCCGGACGAGGCCGTGCTGGTCGAGGCCCACCTGGCCACCTGCCCCGAGTGCCGTGCCGAGTTCGAGGAGCTCAGCGGCATCACGGCGATGCTCGCCGGCGTCTCGGAGGAGGACATCGAGCAGGCGGCGAGCCCGCCGCAGGCCGTCCTGGACCGCCTGATCGCCGCCTCCGCCCGCCGGCGCCGCGCGCACAGGCTGCTGCTCGGCCTGGCGGCGTCGCTGGTCGCGCTCGTCGTGGGAGGCACGGCCTGGTTCGTCGTCACCGAGCCGCGCGGCGAGTCCTCCACCGCCGCCGGCGCCCCGGTCGTGGCCGCCCAGAGCGGGGAGGCCGCGAAGCGCGGGTCCCAGGACTCCGGCGACGCCCGGATGTTCGCCGCCACGCCCGTTCCCTCCGGGTCGCAGCAGCCCATGATCAAGGACGCCCCCGGGACGCCGAACGCGCGCGCCGGCGTTCCCATGGAAGGCGGCACGGGCACGGTGCACGCGAAGATCCTCATGATCCCGGGCAGCGAGGGGACGACGGTCGAGGTGTCCATCACCGGCGTGCCCGACGGCACCTCGTGCCGGGTCAGCGCTCTCGGGTCCGACGGCACCGTGTCCCCGGCGGGCAGCTGGACGATCGGCCAGGCCGACTACCAGGGCGGGCCGGCCACGTTCACCGGGCACACCGAGCTGACGATGGACCGCATCCGGGGCTTCGAGATCCGCGAGTCCAGCGGGAAACGGCTGCTGTCGGTTCCTTAGCGCCCGTCTCCGAGCCGGGGTGGCGCCCCCTGCCGGAGGCCGGGGCACCCCGGCCGGGACCGCCTCCGCCCCCTGCCGCGGTCCACGGCGCCACCCCTGATCGTCCGCGCGCCGGCCGCCGCTCGCCCGGGCGGGAAGTCCGCGACGCGGACGGCGCCTCCGGCGGGGAATGGCCCGCGGAGGGCCGATGTTGTCGGAGTCGATGACAGGTCTGCTGGTGCTTTGCGCGACGCTCGCCGCCGGGGTCATCATCGGGGTGACGATGCGGCGGCGCGGCGGCGCCGTGCGCGCCTCAAGGAGCGACATGGACGTGGTGGCGGCCGGCGATCTCGGCTCCGAGCTGGGCGAACGCGCCACGCTCGTGCAGTTCTCCAGTGCCTTCTGCCAGCCCTGCCGTGCGACCCGGCGCGTGCTGTCCGAGGTCTCCGGCATGGTGCCCGGGGTGCGGCACGTCGAGATCGACGCCGAGTCCCGCCTGGACCTGGTGCGCCGCTTCGACGTCCTGCGCACCCCGACGGTGCTCGTCCTGGACCACGAGGGCAGGGTGGTCAAGAAGGCGTCGGGCCAGCCCAGGAAGGCCGACGTGATCGCGGCCCTCGGTTTCGCCGCGTCTCATGAACCGGACGCGACGTGACAGATGTCGAGACGGCGGGTACTGTCGTGGACATGAATCCCTCGACAGAGCTGCTGACGAAGCGGCGCGCGGTTGACTTCTGCCGCGTCGCCACCGCGCTCTGTCGCATGGCCTGAGAGGCGATCCCCGCGGCCCCGGCCGCGCCGATCTGAACAGTGCCCGATCTTAGCGTCTCCGGCACGATCCTTCAGGAGCATCTCGCCATGCAGGTCGATCCCAGAAGCACGCGGTTCACCGCGGCCGTCACGACGGTCGTATTGGCGCTGGTCCTGACCACCGGCAACGTCTGGCTGCTGCTCGCCCAGGGTGTGGTCTTCGCCCTCGGCCTCGCCGGAGCGTCGCCGTACGGGCTGTTCTTCAGACGGTTGGTGCGGCCGAGGCTCGGTCCGCCGGCGGAGCTGGAAGACCCCGCCCCGCCCCGCTTCGCACAGGGGGTCGGGCTGGTGTTCGCGCTCGTCGGGGTGGCGGGGTTCGCCGCGCAGATCCCGGCGCTCGGGCTCGGCGCCACCGCCGCGGCCCTGCTCGCCGCCTTCCTCAACGCGGCCTTCGGCTTCTGCCTGGGCTGCGAGATGTACCTGATCATCCGCCGTCTAATGCCCGCCGCAACCCGATAAACGGGAGGTTTCCAATGAGCCGTTCCGCCGTACTGGTGGACGCCGACTGGGTCGAGGCCAACCTCGACACTCCTGGTGTCGTTCTCGTCGAAGTCGACGAGGACGCCAGCGCCTATGACAAGGGCCACATCCGTGGCGCCGTGAAGATCGACTGGAAGAACGACCTGCAGGACCCGGTCCGCCGCGACTTCGTGGACCGTGAGGGCTTCCAGGCCCTTCTGTCGGCTCGGGGCATCGGCAACGACGACACCGTGGTCCTCTACGGTGGCAACAACAACTGGTTCGCCTCCTACGCGTACTGGTACTTCAAGCTCTACGGCCACGACAACGTCCGCCTGCTCGACGGCGGCCGCAAGAAGTGGGAGCTCGACTCCCGCGAGCTGGTCAAGGACGTGCCCGCGCGTCCGCACACGCAGTACACCGCCAAGGACCAGGACCTCACGCTGCGCGCCTTCCGCGACGACGTCGTCGCCGCGATCGGCAAGCTGAACCTGGTCGACGTCCGTTCGCCCGACGAGTTCACCGGCAAGCTGCTCGCGCCCGCCCACCTGCCGCAGGAGCAGGCGCAGCGCGCCGGCCACATCCCGACCGCGCGCAACATCCCGTGGTCCAAGGCCGCCAACGACGACGGCACCTTCCGTTCCGACGACGAGCTGCGCACGCTCTACTCCGAGGCCGGCGTCGACCTCGACAAGGACACGATCGCCTACTGCCGCATCGGTGAGCGTTCCGCGCACACCTGGTTCGTGCTGCACGAGATCCTCGGCCAGCCGAACGTGAAGAACTACGACGGTTCATGGACCGAATACGGCTCGCTCGTGGGCGTGCCGATCGAGCTTGGGGAGGCCCGATGACCACCATCCAGGGGTGCGCCGCACCCGAACAGACCATCGCCCTGCCGGCGGGCATCGACCTGTCGACGCAGGCCGTCATCCAGGGTGTCGTCACCAGCAGCGGGCCGGCCTACGCCCGCCTGCTGGACCACTCCGGCGAGTTCACCGGCGAGGTGGTCGTGTCCGACGAGGGCATCTTCCGCTTCTTCGCCGCGCCCGGCACCTGGACCGTCCGCATCATCGCGGGCGGCGGCGTCACCAAGGACGTCGCAGTGGAGGCCCACCTCGGCGAGGTCTCCCAGCTCCAGGTCACCATCTGACCGATCTCACCCGACCACAGGGCCGGCATCCCCGACACGGGGACGCCGGCCCTCTGGCGTGGGCGCCCGCGCGGATGAGGCGGCCCGGGGCTCCGCGTCCCGGCCCGCTTTCCGGCCCGCTTTCCGCTCGTCCGCCGATGCCCCCGGCGCTCCAGGCCGCGCATGATCGCGCGGGGTTGCCGTTGTTGGGTACAGGCTGCGAGCGGCGCCGTCTGATCGATAACATGTGCCGGATGTCTGATTCCTCGGCTGTGGCAGCCCCTTCTCGCCCTGCGCCCGGCCGGGCGGCGTCGAAGGCGCGCCCGTCGACGCCGTCGCTGTACGCGCTTCCCCTGCACACCCTGCGGCTGGCCGGGCGGTGCATCCTGCCGCTGGTCATGTGGTACTCGGCCGGAGAGCTGGTGCGGTTCGGCCTGATGGTCGGCGGCACCGAGCTGGCCCACGGCTCGATGCAGGATCTGCGCCTGGCGCTGACCATGCTGGTGTTCATCCTCATGGTCATGGCCGGCCTGGTCGTCAGCGTGGGCATGTTCTACGCGCTGCGCGGGTCGTTGTGGGAGATGCGGGCCAGGCGGGCCGACGGTGATGAGGACGACGGGTTCGTCGCGAGCCTGAGCAGGGTCATCGTCCCCTTCGTCGCGCTGTACCTGGCCTGGGGATGGCAGATCGACGACGTCCGCGCCTTCCTCAACATGGACCTGCAGCGCCAGACGGACGACAACGGGGCGTTGGGCGCCTTCTATGACGCGACGACCGGGGCGCGCCTGAACACCGGGCTGATCCTCACCGGGCTGAACTTCACCGTGACGCTCTGCATCATGGGCGCGGCCTTCCTGGGCCGTTACCTCTTCACCATCTGGTACGAGCGGAACCAGGGCCGCGCGGCGGCGCTCGCCGTGGCGTTCTGCGAGCTGTCCTTCTTCTACTACGGCGTGCAGGTCGTCGCTTCGCGGGGCGAGTGGGTGGGCGGCTGGCTGGGGAGCCGGGTCGCCTGGTCCTGGCTGGGCGACCTGCTCGACCGGCTGCAGGTGAGCATTCCGGCCCTGGCGGCTCTCGGAGAGCTGGCGAACGCCGTCAAGCCGTACGCGTGGAGCGCGCTGGTGCTGCCCGCCGTCTGGCTGACGGTCGCCATCCTCATGTACGGCGCCTACGCCGAGGACGCCAACACGGTGATCAAGGGCACCCGGCTGGAGGGCGTGGCGACCCAGGTGGGGACGGCGCTCAACGAGCGCACGCATTCGCTGACGCGCCGCACCTTCGCCCGCTTCCTCGGCCGGTGGGCCGCCTGGGTGCCGCTGGTGCACACCGTGCGCCTGACGGCCCGGGGCGGGGCGCCGCTGTTCGGGTACTTCGCGTTGTGCTTCGTCGGCCTCCAGGTGGGCGCCGACTACGCGTGGCGCGGAGCCGCCTACCTTCTCAGCGGCGACCACCCGATGCTGTACCTGAACGTGCTGTTCGTGCCGGCGAACTTCGTCATCGGCCTGGCGCTCACCGTGCTGACGACCTGCCTGCTGGCGGCGACGTTCGACATCGCCGCCGGCGCCGAGCGGCGGCGCCGGGCCGCCGCGGCCCTCAGCGGTCGAAGCGCAGAGCAGGCCCCTGCTCCCGCACTCCAAAGTACTCGTTAGGCCACAGCAGCAGCTCGACCTGGCCGGCCACGTCCTTCGGCACCGAGCTGATCAGGGTGAAGCGGGCCGGCGTGCCCGGGGTGAGCTTCTCCGGCGCCTTCCACGTGAGCGCCATCCAGGTGCGGCCCGAGGAGTCACCCATGTAGTAGTACGGCGGCGTGGTGGTGTAGAAGACGCCTTTCTCGTTCAGAGGGGTGCCTTCGAGGTCGATCTGCACCATGACGGTGCCGGGGGCGAGGTTCTCCGGCTGCTTCGCCATGCGCTCGATCTTCAGCAGCCGCCATCGGGCGTCTCCCAGCTCCGCGGCCTGTCCCTTCGGGACCTGGCGCACCTCGGCCCGAGGGGTGTCCCGCTCGAACCGGGCCATCGCGTCGTAGCCCTGCACGCCGAGAAGCGCGGCGGAGAGCGCGAGCGCGCCGAGGAGTTGTAGGCCGATCTTCACCGGCCTGGGCATCCGCCGGCGGGGGCCCTGGGCGGAAGCCGCCGGCGGATGCGCGGCGGCAGCGGGGCCGGCCGGTGGCTCGGCCGGGAGACCGGCAGGAATGGCGGACGGCGGCGTAGCCGGTGGTGTGGCCGGAGCCGGGGTGCCGGGTGGCGGCCACGCCCGGCGGACGGGGGCCGGCCCGCCGCCCACGGCGGGCATCGGCACCGTCGAGGAACCTTTGGGTTCCTCCGGTTCCGGTTCCGGGGGCGGCCAGACCCGAGTGTCGGGGCGGGGGAGACGGGGAGCGGGCTTGAACCAGGACGGCTCGGCGGCGGGAGGCGTCCAGACGCCGGTGTCGTTGGGGTTCTGAGGGCTCATCTGCCGCTCGCTTCGTAGACGTCCTTGGCGGCGTTCATCGCCTCGCGGGCCCGTGCCTGGTCCAGGCCGAGGTCGAGGGACACTTCGGGCAGGTACTGATCATCGTAGAGGGAGTTGACCTGTTGCTCGGTCACCACCACCCGCGCGCCGGCGACCTTGCCGGGCGGGATCTCGAAGAAGCAGAGCCCTGAGCGCCACCACCCCGTCTGGATCCACTTGTCGGTGAGCGTCGCCGTCTCGTTGATCTTGTCGGTCGCATTGAAGCGCAGGCCGTCCGCGGTGACCAGGTAGGGAACGAGCTTGATCGGCCGCCGGGGGGTGGTGGCGCCCACCTTGACGACGAGGAAGATCTGGTCGGTCGCCACCTCGTCGGTGGTGTAGGTGCGCTTCACCCGCACCGAGCGGGCGAACTCGATCTGCTCCAGCCGGGCGGAGAAGTGGTCGCTCGCCAGAATCTCGCCCTTGCCGCCCGACACGGTCAGCGGCGCCGCCTTCTCGTCCGCGGTCATCACGAAGGTCTGCAGGCAGACGGCGCCGATCGCCAGCGCGATGCCGATCACGGCGGCCATGACGCGGCGCCATGCGGGCGGGCGGGGGCCTCGCGGCCCGGGCCGGGGCGACGGCGCCGAAGCCGGGTGAGGCACGAGGTCGGACGAGAGGGCCATCACGAGGTCTCCACTCGGACCGGGAGGTCGACCTGCGCGGACACCACGGCGAGCTGCTGGGTCTGCGGCTGCGCCAGGCCGAGCCGCGGGGGCTCGGTGCCGGTGGACGACGGAGTCGGCGTGGGGGTCTTCTTGGGCGCCGGGGTGGCCGGAGGGTCCTCAAGGACCCTCTGCCAGTAGTGCTTCTGGGTGAAGAAGTCCCGGTGCCATTCGTAGGTCGCCGCGTCGATGCGCACCTTCTTGGGAACCGGGTCGCCCGGTTTCATCTCGAAGGACAGGATCACGGTCGTCGGCACGCCCGGCTGCAGTTGCGAGTACGGGTGGTCCTTGGAGATCGACCTGATGTAGGGCCCCGAGTCGCCGGGCTCCGACGACGGCTTGATCGTCGTGGCGTCGGCGCGCACGGTCGGAAGCGCCGTGTCCATCGTCTGGGCCTCGATGGTGCGGTCCGACTGGTTGGTGACCTTCAGGACGATCTGGAGGTAGCGCTTGCTGGGAGCGCCCATCTCGTACTTGGCGCCGGAGCGGACAACGGCGTCCTCGAAGACCGTGCGCATCTGGCCCTGGTCGACCTCGGCGCCCTTGCCGAGCTGCTCCGGTGGCCTCTTGGGGGCTTGCTCCAGGCCGCCGAGGGCGGCGCTCACTCCCACGGTCGCGGCGGCCAGGACGACGACGACCGGGATGAGGACCGGCCGTCTGCGCCTGGCGCCGCGAGGAGGGGTGGACGTCATGGCAAAGGATGGTAGCCGGTACGTGATCCTCTGCCGTCTCCTTCACCCCATAGATACACACCAGACACCTGTAGATGGTCACATAAGCGGCAAATCGCCGGAGGGTGATCGTTCCGCCACGGCTCGCGTTCGCCGCGGCCGGAACGCGGATGCGGGCTGGGGCACCCTCCCGGCCTGCCCTCCTCGCACGGTGATCTCGGCGGGCGACAGGGCCCGTCGCTCTGGCGCCGCATTGTGGTGATGCCCTGCGCGAGGGGTGATGCCGTGGATAGCATGCCCAGGATGTCCGATTCGTTGACCTTGGGGGCTGGGTCACGGCCCGTGTCCGGCGCCATCCGATGGTGGCGGCGCTCTCCGTACGGGCTGCCTCTGCACGCGCTCGCGCTGTGGGTCCGCTGCCTGGCGCCGCTGGTGCTGTGGTTCGGCGCCGGCGAGCTGGGACGGTTCGGCCTGCTGGTGGCGGGCTCGGAATTCTCGCACGGCTCGTTCCGCGAGTGGCGGCTGGCCGGCACCATGTTCCTCTTCATCGTCATGGTCATGCTCGGCATGGTCGTGACCGTCGGCATGCTGCACGCCGTGCGCGGGGCGCTGACCGAGACCGCCGCCAGGCGCGCGGAGGGCGAGGAGCCCGAGCCGCTGTTCACCGCGCTCGGCCGCGCCATCATCGCCTACGTCGCCATCTACCTCGCCTGGGGATGGCACGTCACGGACTGGCGGCGGTTCGCGGACGCCGACATGGAACGCTACGCCGAGCAGTACGACCGCTACGTGGCCGCGGGCATCGAGAACGCCCTCGGCGCGGCGACCGGGAAGCCGCCGGCGCCGCCGGTGCCGCCCGACGCCGGCACCGACCTTCTGCTCGACGTCAGGGTGGCTCTGGTCTTCACCGGCCTGGCGATCGTGCTGCGGTACGTCCTGTCGGCCCTCCACGACCGGCGAGGCGGGCCGCGGCTCGCCTTCGGCGTCGCCTTCTCCGAGCTGGCGTACACCTTCTACGGCGCCGTGCTCGTCGTGGCCCTGGTCGGCGAGCGGTCGGAGTGGCTGAGCCGGCGCGCGGCGGTGACCTGGTGGAACGAACGCTGGGCCGCGCTGGAACAGGCGGTGCCCGGCTTCCCCGCGGCGATGGAACGGCTCGCCGGGCTGCGCCCGCACATCGGCGGCGCGATTCTCGTGCCGCTCACCTTGCTGACGCTCGTCATCCTGGTCTACGGGGCGTACACGGAGAGCGGGCGGGACGTGGTCAAGGGCACCGGGCTGGAGGAGACCGTCACGAAGGCGGGGCGGCGCGCCCACCGGCTCACCCGGCGGGGCGCGAGCCTGTTCGCCGCGCGGTCCGGCCTGGACCGGTGGCCGCCCGTGCTGGGCGCGCTGCGGGCGACCCTGCGGGGCGGCGCTCCGCTGTTCACCCTCGTGTGCCTGTGCTACGTGCTGCTCGGCGTGGCCATGGACTACGCCGAGCGCGGCGCCTACTACCTGATCGGCACGGCGCACCGGCAGCTCGACTGGCTGGTGTACCAGATCCCGGTGCGCTTCGGCCGCGACCTGGTCTTCACCACGCTGACCCTGTGCCTGTTCGCCGCCGCCTTCGACATCGCGGCGACCCGTCAGCGGGCGAAGCGCAGCGTCTCGCGTTCGGAGTAGCTCAGCACGAACTCTGCGGTGTCCCTGAGCCGCTCGGGCACGACGGCGACGACCTTCATGCGCACCGGCTGCCCGACCTTCAGGTCCGAGCGGATCGGCGTCTCCTCGGCGTCGGCCAGCCACACGTGCCCCGCCCGGTCGCGCATGGTGAAGCGGGGCGGGAAGGAGCGCTGGATCTCCGCGGTGGAGGTGGGCGTCACCTGCACGTCCACGACCAGGGACGCGGTCCCGGGGTCCTGCCCGGGCACCGCGGGGCCGCCGGTCACGGCGGCCTTCCAGCGCACGCCGCGCATCGTCGCCTCCTGGCCGCTCGTGACGTCCGTGACCACCGTGGCCGGGTACCGGTCGGCCACCCAGGCCGACTTGTCCCACCACTGCACGCCGATCGTGGCGGCGACCACGCCGGCCGCCGCGACCAGCAGTCCGGCCCCGCGCAGCGCCCGGACGAGCCCGCCGCGCCGCGGGCGCTCCCGGCGCTGCGGGGGCGCCGAGGATCGCCGGGTGCTCTCGCGGGAGCCGGGCGCGGCCTCGGCGGCCTCCTGCCCGCCGGCCGCGGAGACGACCGGCGCGGATCCGGGCCCCGTCCCGGGCGCGCCCCCCTCGGGGCCGAGCGCCGAGCCGGGCACGAACATCGAGGTGCCGGACGTCGAGCCGGGCGCGGTCCGCGCGGGGTGGGGCGCCGAGCCGGGCACGAACATCGAGGCGCCGGACGTCGCGTCCGCCGCCTCCGGTCCCGCCCCTGGTACGGCCCCTGCCGGATTCGTGGCGCTCCTGCCCGGATGCGGCGCTTTCCCGGGCGTGCGGCGCGGCAGTGGCGCCGAGGGCGGGTCGTCCGGTGTGACGACCGGGATCGGGAAGGTGGTGGGGAACGCCTCCCATGACCCGGTCGAGGTGACCGATCCGCCGTCCGGGGACGGGCTGTTGCGAGGGTTCGGCGCGAAGGCGTCGAAGTGCTCCTCCTCCGGCTCGGGCGCCTGGTCGCGCCCGTGGTCGCGGCTCACGGCCGCGCCGTCAGCCGCACGGAGGCGGGCATGTCGTCGAGCAACCGCCGGGTGGCGGCGTCGTCGGCGGTGAGGGACAGGGAGGCCTCCGGGAGAAGTTGGTCGTAGCGGCCGGGATAGATGCCGTCGTAGACGCCGTTGGTCGAGGGCGCGGTCACCACGATGGTCGCGCCGGGCAGCGCGTCCTTCGGCACCTCGAAGACGTAGTCGAGCTCGGACCACCAGCCGTGCTGGACGGGGTGGTCGGCACGCCGGTAGATGCCGTAGACCCGGTCGCTGACCGAATAGTCCAGCCCGTCGCGGGTGTGCAGCCGGGCGTCCTTCAGCCAGAGCGGGTCGCCGGCCGAGGTGGCCTTGACCGTGGCGACCACGAAGACGTCCTGGGTGCCCACGTGCCCGGTCTCCTTGATCGTCTCGGTGCCGGTGCCCGGGTCGCCCGACGGCGTCGCCAGCCGGATCGTCCGGGTGGCCACGACGCGTTCGAGCCGCACGCCGAACCGCCCGGCGTCGGCCGCCGCGCCGGCGCCCGCGTGGACGGTCAGCGGGGCGTCGAGGGCGTCCTTGTCCATGGCGTACATGTGCGCGTACACCGCGCCGGCCGCGATGACCAGCGCGGTCGTCCCGCCGGCCAGGCGCCGGCCCGCTCGCCGCGCGCGCGACGCCGGCAGGGGCTCCTCGGCGGCGTGGCGTGCCGTCCCGTGCGCCGTGCCTTCCGGGGGCGCCACGGTCCGCTGGACCATCACGCCTCCTCGCGCACGGGCAGGGTGACCCGCGCGGCGACCACGGGCTTGAGGTCGTCTCCCGCCACCAGTTCGGTCCGGTGGCGTCCGGTGAAGGCGTCCTCGTGCTTCTCGTAGAGGCCGAGGTCGACGGTCAGGGACGCGGGGAAGGCGGGGGCCGGTTCGCCGGCGCCGGCGTTCGAGTGGAACCGCATCACGACCGTGGAGGCCCGCTCGGGGGCGAGCAGCCTGCCGGGCAGGCCCTCGCCGGGCACCGAGGCGCCGAACCGCCACGTGCCGGATTCGCGGCCGCCCGGGGGACCCTTCAGCGGGTCGCCCTCAGGCGGCGCGACCCGCAGGAGGGACCGCTCGAGGTAGTCCAGCGGCACGCTGGTCAGGGCGGCGTTGTAGACCCGCAGGCTCAGCTCCAGGACCTGCTCCTTCGGTGCGGAGGGATCGCCGGGGTCGACGGACACGGACCGTACGACCGCGTTCTCGATCTTCGTGCGGAACAGGTCCTGGTCGACCTCCTGGCCCGCCTCGCGCCGCGGGGGCGGCTGGGCGGGGGCCTGTCGCAGGCCGCCGAGGGCGGCGGTGGCTCCGAGGCCGGCGGCGGCGAGCAGCACCGCGGCCGGCACCAGGACCGGGCGTCGACGACGGCGGCCGCGACGAACGGGGGACGACGTCATGTCACACGATCGTAATCGCTCGCTCTGTCCCGTCCGCCTCGTTTGTCCCAATGTGCATGGGCAGGGGCGAGGAATCTGGTCCGAATGGCGAGAACCGTGCCCGAATGCGGTGCCCAGCTCATACGCTGTCACAGTCGGAGAGCGGGCCACGCGAGCACACCGGCGAGCTTCCCGGCAGGCACGACCCTTGATCAGGTGGAGGTCCGGTGGCGGACGTGCACCCCGAGCATGCGCAGCTGCAGGCTGACCGGATCTACCTCGGCTGGCAGTACGCGATGCTGTATCCCGACCCCGGGCCGGCTCCCAAGCGCCCGTCACCGGCGGAGACCCTCGCGGAGCCCGTCACCGTCGACCCGGCCTGGGTCCGCAGGGAACGCCTGCAGGAAGATCTGCTCAACCGCCCCGTGAAGATCGTCGGCGTCTTCATGGCGCTGCTGGCGGTGCTCATCCTCGGCCTCGGCGTCGGCGAGATCATGGGCTGGCCGTTCGTCGTCATCGGCCTGGTCGCCACCGGGGGCATCGCCGCCATCTGCGCGTACGCCGTCCACCAGGGCGAGCGCGCCCTCCGCTCACGCGTCCGCGAGCAGGAGGCGCGGGCCGGCAAGCAGCGCGAACAGCGCGAGCGCGAGCTGTTCCTGGCCCAGGAGGAGCACGCCGCCCGCTACCGCGAGTGGGCCGCGAAGAGGGAGCAGTACGACAAGCAGCTCACCTGGTACGCCGTGGCCGTGCCCGACGAGATCGACCGCATCGACGTGGCCGGCGGCACCCTGCCCGGCTGGTCGGCGCTGATCACCCTGCTCGGCGCCACGCGCCTCTACAGCGGCGGCCACCTCACCGTGCTCGACCTGTCCGAGGGCGCCATCGCCAAGGACCTCATCGAGCTGGCCAGGCGCGGCGGCGACGACCCGCTGGTGTGGGTGCTGCCGACCGACCTGCCGAGGCTCGACCTCGGCGCGACGCTGCCGCCCGAGGCGTTCGCCGACGTGCTCGCGCACGTCGTGAGCGTCAGCGAGGAGCACCGCACCACCCGCGACCTGAGCTTCGACAACGCGATCCTCGAACGGGTGCTGGAGGTGCTCGGCGAGAACGCCACGATCAACCAGGTCACCGCCGCGCTCCGCGCCCTGGCCCAGGTGGGCGACCCGCGCGACGACCTGCGGTTCGGGCTGCTCACCGCCACCCAGCTCGAACGCATCGGCACCCTGTTCGGCCGCGGCGTGACCGACCGCGTGGTCATCGAGCGCGCCTGGGCCCTTGAGTCCCAGCTGCGCAAGCTCGAGACGCTCGGCTCCGAGGCGGTGCGGCTGCCGCCGGCGCGGCTGCGCGTGGTCTCCATGGACCGCCAGGCCGGCGTGTTCGGCAACCGCGTGCTCGGCACCTACGTCGCCACCGCGCTGACGCACATCCTGCGGCAGTCCCCGGCCTCCGAGCGCCCCTGGTACCACACGATCATCGTCGCGGGCGCGGACAAGCTGCGCGGCGACGTCCTCGACCGGCTGATGGACGCCTGCGAGACCTCCCAGACCGGCCTGGTGCTCACCTACCGCTCGCTCACCCCGACGGTCAGAGAGCGTCTCGGCCGCGGCCACGCCGCCGTCGCGTTCATGCGGCTGGGCAACGCCGAGGACGCCCGGGTGGCCAGCGAGCACATGGGCACCGAGCACCGCCTCGAGCTGGCACAGCTCACCGAGACCATCGGCACCACCGTGGACGGACTGAACGGCTCCTACACCTCGACGGTCGGCGAGGGCGCCGGCCGCGCCGCGCCCGAGAAGGACAAGGACGAAGGGGACCTCAAAGAGGGCATCACCGAGTCGACCGAGTGGGGCCGCCGGGCCAGCAAGGCGATGGGGGAGGAGCGCGTCCTGCACCGCAGCAGGGAGTTCCTCGTGGAGCCGCACCAGCTCCAGCAGCTCCCGACCACCTCGGTGATCGTCACGCACGCGACGGCCGAGGGACGGCAGGTGCGGCTGGCCGACGCCAACCCGGCCATCCTCACCTTCCCCAAGACCACGCTGGGGGAGTTCGAAGAGGTCCGGCGGGTCATGCTGACCCCGGCGGAGCCCGACCTTCCACCCGAGGCCGATCCCTTCCCGCCCAACCTCGGCCCGCCGCCCGAGCGGCTCGACTGGAGAAGGACCCCGTGAGCCGCGCGGGAAGGAGCGGGTGATCTCCGCCGGGGCTGCCGCCCGGGCGCGTAGCCTGTGACCCCCGCTCGTCCCGCGAGCGGCGACGGGCGGCGGCCGCGCGGGGGAAGAATGCATGGAAGAGGTAATCCCCTGGCAAACGCCGGTGGCGATAAGGATTCGAGCTTGATATGCAGGCAAGCGTGTCCTCCGCAGCGCCTAGCGCGCCGTTCCCGCTGAGTGGTCCGTGGTATCGCATCCAGGCGATCACCGCCCCCTCGCGTAGCTCGTCGGCAGAGTGGGATTTCGTCACCGTCCTGCCCGCCGTGCTCTCCGCCGCCCAGCGCAACCGGCCGTTCGTCATCGGCTGGCTGTCGCGCGGGTCGGGCGCGCCCCTCGAGCTGATCACCAACGCCGGCCCGCTGACCCCGCCGCGCCCGCCACGCCGCGCGTCCAGCGCCACCGTCGAGGAACCGCCCCAGGGCCCGCAGCCACTGCTGTTCCCCGGCGGCGCGCGAGGCGTCGAGATCGGCGACGACTGGCTCGCCGACCTGGCCGACCTCGCCTGGACGCCCTGCCCCGGCCGCCAGGCGCCGCCGCTCAACGGCCGCAGGGAGCCCGGCCCCGACGACCTGCTGCGCCCGACTCTGTTCGAGTCCACGCTGGTCACCCTGATGTCGCGCCCGTTCGCCTGGCTGGTGGTGGCCGAGCCCACCGATCTGCTCGACGCCGAGGTGGCCCACCTGCGCACCCAGCTCAACGTGCTGCGCCAGTACGGCGACGCCTCCGAGCGCAGCAGGTTCGACGCCGAGCGGGCCGAGCGGCGCATGCAGGAGCTCGACGCCTTCCGCGAGGCCGGGCTGTGGAACGTCCGCGTGCTGGCCGGCGCGGCGAGCCCCGACGAGCTGCGGCAGATCGCCCCCGTGCTCGTCGGGTCGGTCGAGATGAGCCATCACCCCTACCGGCTGCGCAGCGCCCTGTCACTGCCCATCCTGGCCGGGTTCGGCCGCTCCACCAGCGGCGAGCCTCTGTACGGGTTCGCCGAGGCGCTCGGCGTCACCCTGCAGGACTCCGCCGACGGGGCGGCGGCCCCGTTCGCCGCCACCGCCGGGGCCCTGGCCGCCCTGGCCGGGCTGCCCCGCCGCGAGGTGCCCGGCGTGCGCGTCCTGGACGCCGGGTTCTTCGACGTGACCAGCGAGGCCGACGTGCGCAACACCGGCGAGCCGGTGGTCGACCTCGGCGCCATCATCGACGGCCAGGACCGCGCCGTCGGCTCGTTCCGGGTGCCGCTGGCGACGCTCAACCGGCACGCGTTCGTCACCGGAGCCACCGGTTCGGGCAAGTCGCAGACCGTCCGCCACCTGCTCGAGCAGCTCACCGAGGCCGGCATCCCGTGGCTGGCCATCGAGCCGGCCAAGTCCGAGTACGCGGCGATGGCCGGCCGCGTCGAGCACCTGTCGCCGCTGACCGTGATCAACCCCTCGGCGCCCGACACCGTGCCGTTCAGCGTCAACCCCCTCGCCCCCGAGCCTGGCTACCCGGTGCAGGCCCACATCGACATGGTCCGCGCGCTGTTCATGGCGGCCTTCGACGCCGAGGAGCCGTTCCCGCAGATCATGTCGCTGGCCCTGCAGCGGGTGTACGAGGCCAACGGCTGGGACGTCGTCACCGGCGGCGGCATCCCCGGCGCCGCCGTCCAGCCGGCCGTGCCGACGCTCGCTCAGTTACAGACGCAGGCACTGGAGGTCATCCAGGAGATCGGCTACGGCAACGAGGTGCAGGCCGACGTCGAGGGCTTCATCAGCCTGCGCCTGCGCAGCCTGCGCGTCGGCTCGGCCGGCCGGTTCTTCGAGGGCGGCCACCCGGCCGACATCGGCGGGCTGCTGCGGCGCAACGTCGTGTTCGCGATCGAGGACGTCGCCAACGACGAGGACAAGGCGTTCCTCATGGGCACGCTGATCATCCGCATCGTCGAGCATCTGCGCATGCGCGCCCGGAAGGAGAAGTCCAAGGGCCTCCAGCACGTCATCGTCATCGAGGAGGCCCACCGGCTGCTGCGCGACCGCGGCTCCCAGCGGGCGAGCACCCACGCGGTCGAGCTGCTCGCCGGGATGCTGGCCGAGATCCGCGCGTACGGCGAGGGCATCGTCGTGGCCGAGCAGATCCCCACCAAGCTCATCGCCGACGTGGTCAAGAACACCGCTCTGAAGGTCGTGCACCGGCTGCCCGCCGAGGACGACCGCAGGCTGGTCGGCGCCGCGATCAACCTCAGCGAGGAGCAGTCGCGCCAGGTCGTGTCGCTGCAGCCGGGCATCGCCGCCGTCTTCGCCGACGGCATGGACCGCCCGCTGCGCATCCAGGTGCCGCTCGGCGAGGACCGCGAGCACACCGTGCTCGGCCCCATCCCGCCGATCCACGGCCGCAGGTCCGCCGCGTGCGGGCACGAATGCACCAGCGGCACGGCGTGCACGCTGTTCGAGCTGCGCGAGGCCGACCTGCTCGCCGACGCGCCCGAGTGGGCGTGGCTGCGCATCTGGACCGACACCGTGGTGCTCGCCTTCGCGACCGACCGGCCCCTGCCGGGCGTGCCGCGTGTTCTGGCCGAGATCTGGGCCGAGCTCCCGCCCCGGCGCCGCGAATGCCTGCTCGCGACGCTCGTCGAGCGGGCGGTCGCCCGGCGGGCGTGGTCGCTGCGCACCTTTTACGACCCCTCCCTGCTCACGGTGAAGGCCGCCGAGGTGGCGGCCCGGCTGCTCGACCCGTCGCAGGACGGCGCCTCCGGGGCCGGCGAGCGGCCGGGGGCCGCGTGGGTGATCCCGCAGGTCCGGTGGGTGCACGAGGTCGACAGGCTCTTCCCGTACGGCCGTCCGGCGCCCAACCTGCGCAGTCCCGCGCCCGCGATGGAGTACGCCCTGTTCGGCACCGACCCGGCCGGGCGTCCGTACCCGCACCTCGGCGTGAACGGGGCGGAGGGAGGCGACGCCACCGCCCGCACCGAGCTGCTCGGCCACCGCGCCAAGGCGCTGCGCCACCACCCGCTGTCCATGGAGATGGACCGCAACCGCGCCCTGGCCTGGCGGGTGCTGCTCGGCGACGACGAGCACGAGGGCATCGAGCGGGACTTCGCGACCGTCGCCATCGGCCTCGATCCCCGCGACCGCGTGCGGCACATCGCCCAGACCATGGGCGCCGCGTGGCTGGAGACCGTCCTGTCCTGGCCGCGGCGCTTCGTCCTGCCGTTCGAGGGCGGCGCCGAGAACCATGCGGAGCTGTCCTTCATGGACTGACGAGGCGCTCGGGAGGGGCGCTTTGGCCGCTCGTGAGGGACTCTTCGCGCGCGTCGCACTAGGATCTCGGGCATGACCCAGCTACCGCTGCGGGCTCAGCTCGCGAGTGCACTCGGGCGTACGGCCGCGACCCTCTCACGGGTCACCGGACGCGGCGACGGATCGGTGATCGGCGGCCGCGTCGGGCTGATCCTCGAGCCTGATCTGCTGCGCAAGCTGGCCGCCGACCGCAAGCTCGTGCTCGTCAGCGCCACGAACGGCAAGACGACCACCACCCGGCTGATCACCTCCGAGCTCCAGGAGCTCGGCGAGGTGGCCACCAACGCCTTCGGCGCGAACATGCCGGCCGGCCATGTCTCGGCGTTGTCGCAGGCCAAGCAGGCGCCGTTCGCCGTGCTGGAGGTCGACGAGAAGTACCTCCCCGAGGTGCTCGACACGACCGGCGCGACCGTCATCTGCCTGATGAACCTCAGCCGCGACCAGATGGACCGCGCGGCCGAGATCTGGCTGCTGGCCCAGAAGTGGCGGCGCGCCCTGGCGGGCAAGGACGTCCACGTGGTCGCGAACTGCGACGACCCGCTGGTCACCTGGGGCGCCTCGACGGCGACCCGGGTCACCTGGGTGTCGTGCGGGCAGCCATGGAAGGAAGACTCCTGGTGCTGCCCCGAATGCGGCGGCCCGCTCGACCGCAAGGGCGACGACTGGGCCTGCCGCGAGTGCACCTTCCGCCGCCCCGAGCCGACGTGGGTGCTCGACGACGACGCGGTGATCGACCCGCGCCGTCAGCGCTGGGTGCTCGACCTGCGGCTGCCGGGCCGGGCCAACCGCGCGAACGCCGCCGTCGCCCTGGCGGTCGCCGGGCTGTTCGGCCTGCCGGTCGAGCGCGCCCTGCCGAGACTGCGCGAGGTCACCTCGGTCGCCGGGCGCTACACCATGGTCGAGAAGGACGGGCGCTCGCTGCGGCTGCTGCTGGCCAAGAACCCCGCCGGCTGGCTGGAGGCCTTCGAGGTCTCCGACCCGGCTCTGCCGATCATCCTGTCGGTGAACGCCCAGGGCCCCGACGGCCGCGACACCTCGTGGCTGTGGGACGTGGACTACCGCATCCTGGTCGGCCGGCCGGTGTACGTGACCGGTGAGCGGCGGCTCGACCTGGCGCTCCGCCTGGACGTGGCGGGGGTGCCGTTCCAGCTCTGCGAGACCTTCGGCGACGCCGTGGCCGGGCAGGCGCCCGGCCGCGTCGACGTGATCGCCAACTACACAGCCTTCCAGCAGATTCGAGCGGAGTTCGGCCGTGCCGTCTGACAGCGCCCTGCGCATCGTGTGGATCTACCCCGACCTGCTGAGCACCTACGGAGACCAGGGCAACGTCCTGATCCTCGAGCAGCGGGCCCGCAAGCGGGGCATCCCCGTCGAGACCGTGTACGTCCGCTCCGCCGATCCCGTGCCCGACTCCGGGGACATCTACCTGATCGGCGGCGGGGAGGACCGGCCGCAGATCCTGGCGGCCGAGCGGCTGCGCAAGGACGACGGCCTCAAGCGGGCCGTCGACCGGGGCGCGTCCCTGCTGGCGGTCTGCGCCGGGTATCAGATCATGGGGTCGGTGTTCGGCGGCGAGGAAGGCCAGCCGGTGGCGGGCATCGGGCTGCTCGACATCGAGAGCTCCCGCGGCCCGGCCCGCGCCGTGGGCGAGCTGGCCGCCGAGGTGGACACCGGGCTCGGCGGTCACATGCTGACCGGCTTCGAGAACCACATGGGCGTCACCCGGCTCGGCCCGGGGGTGCGGCCGCTGTCGCGCACGGTCGTCGGCGTCGGCAACGGGGACGGCACCGAGGGCTGCCACGCCGGCAAGATCGTGGGCACCTACCTCCACGGTCCCGCGCTGGCGCGCAACCCCTGGCTCGCCGACGTGTTCCTGAGCTGGATGGCCGGTCCTCTGGCGCCGATCGACGACACCTGGTACGACCGCCTGCGGCAGGAGCGCCTCTCGACCGTGCTGCCCCGGTAGGCGCCTCGCTCAGTACCGGCAGGCGCCTCGCTCAGTAGACGAGCGCCTGGACGCCCTCGCCGAGGACCTCCTCCACGAAGGTCGACGCGCCCGCGATGCGGACGCCGGCGATCAGGTCCTCGGCGCCGATGTCCCGGCGTGCCGCGCACTGCGTGCAGACGGTGACCGTGCCGCCGGCCAGCACGACGTCGAGCAGGTCGGCCAGGGGCGTCGCGTGCGGCAGGACGAACTCCTTGGCCCGGCCCGGCAGTCCGTACCAGGCGGACTCCCCGGTCAGCCAGAGGGACACGGGCACTCCGCTCGCCACGGCCGCGGCCGCGACGGTGAACGCCTGATTGCACCTCTCGGGGGCATCTGGGCCAGCCGTCACCTTTATCACCATTGATCGTGCCATGATGCTGAGCCTATTCGCGGACGACGGCGCACCACCAGGCGATTCCCGCTTCCGGTGTCATGGCGCCGCTCCGGCGGGCGGGCATTTAGGCTCATGTGCCATGGACTCCCAGTCAATTCATCCCGCCCTCGAGCCGATCGCCTTCCTGCTGGGCAGGTGGGAGGGCGCCGGGGTGGGCGGCTATCCGACGATCGAGAGCTTCCGGTTCGGCCAGGAAATCGTCTTCGAGCACAACGGCAAGCCGTTCCTGAGCTACCAGAGCAAGACCTGGCTGCTGGACGACGAGGGCACCATCGTCCGGCCCCTCGCCACCGAGTCGGGCTACTGGCGCTCGCTGCCCGAGCGGCAGCTGGAGGTCGTGCTCTCCCACCCGACGGGCATCGTCGAGATCTACGTCGGCGAGGTCGTCTTCCACAAGATCGAGCTGCAGACGGACGTCGTCGCGCGCACGGCCACCGCCAAGGAGTACACCGCGGGGCAGCGCCTGTACGGCCTGGTCAACGGCAACCTGATGTACGCCTACGACATGGCCGCCGAAGGACAGCCGCTGACCTCGCACCTGTCGGCGGAGCTGAAGAAGGTCGGCTGAGCCCGCCGGACGCTCGCGAGCGGGCCGTGCGCCGGGCGCGGCGAACCGGGGAAGGCGGCGAAAAAAGAGAACCCCGGGCGCGCTCCGTCCCCATTGGGGTGACGGGCCGGCTGGACCAAGGGAGGAGCTTCTCCTCCCGCCGGCTGCCCGGGGTTCCGGTGTCTGCCTGGATTTCGCCGGACGTCGCCGGTGCCCTGGAGGGCACGACACATCTGGACGAAGGTCCCGATGGGCGATGTCCTAGCGGACAGCCACCTCGCTAGCCCAATAATGACTAACCATTGTTCGGACCACCTCCCTTCTGCGTGCTACGTACGGTATGCGAGCCCCTCTCGGCGGGGCAAGAGAATATTCGCGGCGGGCCGTGACCGGCCTGACCGGCCTTCCGTCCCCCCGCTGCTCGTAGACTCGTTCCATGACCGGGACATGGCACGAGGAGTTGCGCGCTCGCGGTTACCGGGTGACTCCGCAACGGCAACTGGTGCTGGAGGCGGTGACCCGGCTCGGCCACGCGACGCCCGAGGACATCTGCGGGCAGGTGCAAGAGACGGCCAGGGGAGTCAACATCTCCACCGTCTACCGCACGCTGGAGCTTCTCGAAGAGCTCGGCATGGTCACCCACACCCATCTGGGGCACGGCGCCCCCACCTACCACCTGGCGAGCAAGGCCGACCACGTCCACCTGGTCTGCCGCGGCTGCAGCCAGATCACCGAGGTCCGCCCCGAGATGGTCGACGGCCTGGTCACCACGCTGGAGGAGCAGCTCGGGTTCGAGACCGACGTCCACCATCTGACCGTCTTCGGCCGCTGCCGCGACTGCCGGTCATGACGTCATCGCGACCTCCCGCGGAGCAATAGCCTTGGGCCATGCGTAGCCTTCTGCTTGACATGCCAGGAGCGGTGGCCGCCGGGGCGCCCGACCACGCCGTTGCCGCCCACTACGGCGAGCCGTACGCCGAGCAACGCGCGCTGGTCGAGGGGCAGGCCCTCGTCGACCGGAGCAACCGCGAGGTCGTCCGCGTCTCCGGCCCCGATCGGCTCGGCTGGATCAACAGCCTCAGCTCGCAGAAACTCGACACGCTCACCCCCGGCACGCCGGCCCAGACGCTGTTGCTCGATCCGCAGGGCAGGCTGGAGCACCACCTGACCCTCGTCGACGACGGCGAGTCGCTCTGGGCCCACGTCGAGCCCGGCACCTCCACCGCGCTGATCGCCTTCCTTTCGAAGATGCGCTTCATGCTGCGCGTCGAGGTCACCGACATGACCTCCTCGTACGCCGTGGTCACCGTGCGGGCTCCGGGCGCGGCCGACGGCGACGTCTCCGCGCCAGAAGGGGCGATCGCCATCGGCGGCGACCTGCTGGTCCCCCGCGAGCGGCTGGCGGGGCTCCCCGCCGAGCTGGGCCTGCGGCCGGCCGGCCTGTGGGCGTACGAGGCGCTGCGCATCGAGGCCTACCTTCCCCGCGAGGGCTTCGAGACCGACCACAAGACGATCCCGCACGAGGTCGGATGGATCGGCTCGGCCGTCCACCTGTCCAAGGGGTGCTACCGGGGTCAGGAGACCGTCGCCCGCGTGCACAACCTCGGCCACCCGCCGCGCCGCCTGGTCTTCCTCCACCTCGACGGCAGCGCCGACACCCTCCCGCCGCACGGCGCGCCGGTGACGCTGGGCGTCGGCTCGCCGCGCGAGGCCGACCCGGAGGCCGCCTCCGAGGGCGCCGCCGAGCCGGGCCAGGTGGGCTTCGTCGGCACCTCCGCCCGCCACCACGAGCTCGGCCCGATCGCGCTGGCCGTGGTCAAGCGCACCGTGCCGGTGGACATCGAGCTGCTGGCCGGGGGAGTCGCCGCCACCCAGGAGGTCATCGTGCCGCCGGACGCCGGACGCAACGTGACCATCGACCCCGCGCTGCGCCGCCGCATCCGCTGACACCCGCGGCGGAGGCGTCAGATGTCGATGACGAGGGTGATGGGGCCGTCGTTGACGAGCGCGACCTTCATGTCGGCCCCGAACACGCCGGTCTCGACGCGGGCGCCCAGCGCGCGCAGCTCGGCCACCACGGCGTCGACGAGCGGTTCGGCCACCGGCCCCGGCGCCGCCGCCTGCCAGGTCGGACGGCGGCCCTTGCGCGCGTCTCCGTAGAGGGTGAACTGGCTGACCACCAGCAACGGCGCGCCGATGTCCGAGCAGGACTTCTCGCCGGACAGGATGCGCAGGCCCCACAGCTTGGCGGCCAGCTTGGCCGCCTGCGCCGGGCCGTCGTCGTGGGTCACGCCGGCCAGCACCAGCAGGCCCGGCTCGTCGATGGCCCCCACGACGCGTCCGTCGACGACCACGGACGCGGAACTCACCCTCTGGACGACCGCGCGCATGGCGCCGATTCTTCCACCGCCTGTGGACGCCCGCGAACGGCGCGCGCGAAGGCCCGCGAGAAACGGCGCCCGCACGAGCGCCGTTTCGCGGCGCACAGGCGGGGGAGTGATGGCGCGGACCTGCCGCCGTGCGCCGCCGTCGACCGGTGGTCGTCGTACGGCTCCGCGTCATCGGCCCGGGGCATGAACGGCGCTGATCGTCTGTCCGTAAACTCAGGTGCGAAGGGAGATGAAGTGTCCGTTGCGCCACTGATCGTGGAAGTAGTTCGTTCCGGGTTCGTCGAGTCGGTCCATCGCGCCTGGGTCTTCGCCATGGATGCCGAGGGCAAGCCCGCCGTGGTCCACGGCGACGTCGCCGCGGCGGCGTCGCCGCGTTCGTCCATGAAGCCCATCCAGGCGCTCGGCATGCTGCGCGCCGGCCTCGCGCTGGACGGCGAGCTGCTCGCACTCGCCTGCGCCAGCCATTCGGGCGAGCAGTTCCACCTGGAAGGGGTCGCGAAGATCCTGGCGGTCGCCGGGCTGGACGAGACCGCCCTCCAGTGTCCCGAGGACCTCCCGCTCGACGTCGCCACGGCCCACCGCGTGCTGCGTTCCGGCGGCGGCCCCGCACGCGTCACCATGAACTGCTCGGGCAAGCACGCCGCGATGTTGTCCACCTGCGTCGTCAACGGGTGGCAGACCTCCGGCTACCTCCAGCCCGCGCACCCGTTGCAGCGCGCCATCCGCGCCACGGCCGAGGAGCTGACCGGTGAGCGCGTCGCGGCCACCGGTGTGGACGGCTGCGGCGCGCCCCTGTTCTTCTCCTCCATGGCCGGCATCGCGCGGGCCTTCCGCACCTTGGCGCTGGCCGAGCCGGGCAGCCACGAACGGCGCGTCGCCGACGCGATGCGCGCCCACCCCGAGTGGACCTCGGGCACCACCCGGCCGGAGGCCACGCTGATGCGGGCCGTCCCCGGGCTCATGGTCAAGTCGGGCGCCGAGGGGTTCGACGCGTTCGCCTTCGAGGACGGCCACGCCGGCACCATCAAGATCGAGGACGGCAATCCGCGTGCCCGCGTGCCGGTGACGATCGCCACGCTGCGCGCGCTCGGCCTCGGCCTGGAGGCCGCCGAGCTGACCACGCTGGCCACCCCGCCGCAGTTCGGCGGCGGGCGCCCGGTGGGAGAGCTCCGCGTCCGCGGCCCGGTGTGACCGTACGACCGGCGGGCGCGGCGGGCGCGGCGCGACCGTCCCGGCGGACGGAACGGTGTGCCCGTCCCGGCGGCGGGTGTGCCACCGTCCCCGGCGGGGCTCACAAGGCGCGGCGGAACCGGCGGGGGCCTCAGAAGGCGCGGCGGAACTGGCGGGAGGTCGAGATCGCGCCCGAGGTGGTCAGCGTGAACGTGCGCATGGAGTCGGCGAACTTGGACAGGTCCCACTCGGCCGGGCCGTGGTACCAGTACAGGTGGTCGGCCTGCGCGCCGTTGCCGTTCATCGAGGCGACCACGCGCGCCCAGCGGTCGACGTTGTCGAAGACCACGGCGTAGGGAAGGTAGCGGGAGAACAGCTCGATGCGCTGGGCGGGGGGAACCTCGCCGATCTCGCCTGAGGCGAGGTAGTCGCGAAAGCCCAGGGTGTGGGCGAGGGCGGAGGAGCCGCGCGAGGTCTTGGCCGGCATGTACTGCCCGCCCACCGACAGGGCGGCTCCGGCGATGATCAACGCCAGGCCGAGCAGGCCGTAGGGGGTGAACCAGGCGAGCAGCACCGTGGCCAGCACGCCCAGCCCGGTGGTGATCACCCCTATGGTGGTCCAGCGGGTGCGCACAGAGTCGGGGCGCCGGGCGAACCAGCCCTGGGCGACGACGTCGCGGTAGAGCGCGTCGCGCACCTTGCCGAGCCTGGCGGCGAAGGAGCCGTGCAGCTCTGACAGCAGCACCGACTCGCGCCCGTCGAAGATCGCCATGTGCAGCGCCCGCTCGTAGTCGAGCAGGTCGTCCATGGGGGCGCCGGGCACCTTGACCAGCCGCCAGTCGGGGGCGTCGTAGGCGCCGCGGGGCTGCTCTTCGATGTGGACGTAACCGCGGACGGCGAGGTCGACGATGGTGGCCGTGACGTCGATCACGTCGGCCTGCTCGTCGATCAGCGTGCCGATCTGGCCGGGACGCACCCCGTCGGGCGGGGAGAAGTGGCCGTCGCGCAGCGTGGTGACCGGGGCGCCGGCCTCGTGGTCGATGACGCGGGCGTCCCTGCCGCGGGTCCAGTAGAGGAGCGCGACGCCGCCGAGCAGCAGCACCAGCAGCCCGGCGAGCGCTCCGCCGGTGACGGGGCTGAGGGTGAAGGCGTTGGAGAGCTCGAACCGCCGCTCGAGGATCGGCCTGCCGCCGCTGGTGCCCGGCGGGAAGCCGGCCACCACGGTGAGCGCCTGCCCGGGGCCGAGCCCTTGCTGCTCGAACTCGGCGCGCGTGCCGCTCTCGTCCATGGAGGCCGCGGTGCAGCCGGTCGCCGAGGTGAGGTCGCCGGCGAAGCACGAGAGATTCTGCAGGGGGGTGGGGCCGCTCAGCCTGACCAGGGCCTGCTGGACGGGCGCCGACCAGCCGTTGACGGCGTACCAGCGCAGTTCCTCGCCGCCGCCGACGGGGGTGACGGCGCCTGCCACGTCGTACTCGATGGTGGCCGTGCCCTTGCCGCCGAACGTGATGGTGTCATCGGCCAGGGTGGCGTCGCCCTTGAAGCCCGAGACGCGGTAGACGCGGTCGCTCGCGTCGTCGTACCGGGTGCGGGTGAGCAGCGTGCGCCGGACCTGACCGGTGTAGGTGATCTGCTCCTTGACGTGCAGGACGCCGCCGGGCCGCAGCTCGACGGTGATGTCGGCCTTGCTCACCCCGTCCGCCGCCTCGGCGTGGGCGGCCGGTGTGGCGAGGAGCGCGACCGGCGCGGCGGCGAGCGCGGCCAGCGCCGCCAGCGCGACCGCGACCGCGAGCGCGCGTCGACGAACGAGATCCACCATGGGGCGTCAGCCTAGCGGTCGGCGCCGACAGCCGTAGCGGGAACACCCATGCCTCATCAAGCCCCAACAAACCGGGACAAGCCTGGTGGGCGGGAGGGTGGTCTACCAGGGGCCGTACGGGCCGTTGTTCCCGCCGCGACCGCCGCGGCCGATCTCGCCGACGGCCGGCTTGACGTCCGCCAGATAGACGCCCGACGCGACGACCGAGATGATCGTGAAGAAGCTGATGGCCGTCAGCCCGGCGTACCCGACCACGGCGGCGAAGGTGAACAGGGTCGCGAGGCTCAGGAACAGCAGCCAGAGCTTCTTGCTGAGCTTCTGGGCCATGGCGAACGCGCGGGCCGGGGTCCTGATCGCGTGGAAGAGGGCCCACGCGCACATGCCGAAGGCCGCGACGGCGAGTACAAAGAAAATGAGATCCAAGAAGCTGTGAATCTCGAACATCGCCTCTCCCAGGGGTCATATTGACGGCCGGCTTCAGCCTAGCCCGATCGGGGGCCTGGCGGGCCCCGCGGCGGGCGCCGCCGGCCACCCTGCCGCCGGTCGACCGGACGGCGCCGCGAACGGCGGAGATGATCGGCGGACGGCGGGCAGCGGAGGAACGGCCGGCGGGTCGGCCGAGACGCCGGCCCGCACCTCCAACGCGCGAGGCCCGTCCCGGAGTTCCGGGACGGGCCAACGGCGTTCGGGCGTTGCGGGGCCGGGTGTGCGGCCCATCGCCCGCGCCGCGCGGAGCGGCGGCGGGTGGCTCAGGCCTTGCTGCCGGTGGTGCGGGTGCTCTTGCGCGGAGCGGTCGTCGTGCGGGAGGCGATCGCCGGCTCGGCGGAGGTCGAGACGTCCTCCAGCTCGAGGGCGGCCTCGCCGGTCACCCGGCTGACGACCTTGCGGCCGCGGTTGGCGAACTCGTCGTACAGCAGCGCGGCCCTGGCGCCGATGGTGTCGGCGTACTCCTTGGCCTTCTCGGGCAGGTCCTTGGCCACGGACTCGGCCTTGACCTGCACGTTGGCGGCGTACTTCTTGGCCAGCGTGGGCAGGTCGCGCGCGGCGGCGCCGACCTCGTCCCGGCGCGACTGCAGGCGGTGGAGCTGCTCGGGCAGCTCGCGGAGCTTCTCGACCGCGAAATCGCCGGCTCCGGCGACGGCGTAGAACGGCTTGGACTCGGCGAGCTTCTTGACCTCGTCGTTGAGAGGCATGGGTTAACCTTCCTTGGGTTCCGGTTGAATGCGGCCGTTCGGCGAGGAGGTGGCAGCCTCCTCGGCGGGAACCGCGTCGACCCCTTGGGGCTCCGGCTCGTACCGGGCGTTCTCGGCGGTCTGCTCGGCGCCGAGCGGAGCCTCGACTCGGTTCTCCTTGCGGAACGACTCGTATATGTCGATCAGCACCTGGCGTTGCCGCTCGGTGAGGGTGCGGTCGGCCACGATGGCGGCGAGCACGTCGCTGTCCGGTTCGCGGTCTTCGATGAGACCCGCCTGCACATAAAGCGCCTGCGAAGAGATGCGCAGGCCCTTGGCGATCTGGTTCAGGATCTCCGCGCTCGGCTTGCGCAGCCCGCGCTCGATCTGGCTCAGGTAGGGGTTGGACACCCCGGCCTGAGTGGCGAGCTGGCGCAGAGAGATCTTCGCCTGCTTCCGCTGATCGCGGATGTACTCGCCGATCGAGCCGACCTTCGGTAGTTCCATGACTCCAGTATGCGCCGCGGTGCTTGCAAATGCAAACACAAAGGCTAACGTCAGCTAGCGCTTGGCGGGGTCACCCCGGATACAGCCACAGCAGCGGCGCGGAGATCGTCAGCAGCACCGAGAAGGTCACCAGGCTGTAGCGGAACCGGCGCGGCAGCGCGGCGCCCGGCTTGACCAGGCGGTTCACCCGGGCCATCACGTGGTCGCTGCTGCCCGCGCCGAGCGCGCCGTCGGGCGCCGGCACCGCTCCGGCCGTGCCGAAACGCAGCAGCGCCGTGGCCAGGCGGCGCGGCGAGCAGTAGCGGCGGGCGCGGTCGTCGGCGGCCATCTCGACCAGCAGGGCGACCGACGAGTGCGCGTTGCGCACCACGCCCAGCCACGGCAGCGCCCAGCTGAGCGCGGTGAACGGCAGCAGCACCAGATCGTGCCGTTCGCGGACGTGGGCGGCCTCGTGGGCCAGCACCGCGGTGAGCTCGTCGTGGCTGAGCAGCGACAGCGTGCCCGCGCTGACCACGACCTCCGACCGCAGGCCCGGCAGGCAGTACGCGGCGGCGCCCGGATGGTCGAGGATGCGGACCCCGGGCACCCCGGGGTCGTCGTGGGCGATCAGGCACAGCAGCGCGCGGTGGCGCCGGCGGGCCCGCAGCGTCTGTGTGCCGGCCGCGAGCAGCACCACGACGAGCACGGCCAGCAGGGTCAGCCCGGCGGTGAGGGCGGCCACGCGCGGCAGGTCGTACGGGCCGAGCAGGCCGTGGCCAAGGCCTAAGGAGATCACGGAGTCGAGGAAGGTGTGCAGCCCGTACACCACGCCGCCGCCGTACGGCGCGAGCGCGTACGCCAGCAGAGCGCCGACGCTCGCCAGCCCCCACGTGACGCCGAGCGACTGCCAGAGCAGGATGGCCGACCGGGGGGCCCGCCACGGCCACCGGGCGAACGCCAGCCGCCATGCCCCGAGCGCGCACGCCGTGGCGAGCGCGGCAAGGACGGCGGCGGCGATCACTCTTCCTCTTCCAGCTCCGTTAGTGCTCTGCGGAGGATGTCGGCCTCGGACCCCGAGACCGTCTGGGCGAAGCGCGTGAGCGCCGCCGAGCGGTCACCGGTCATCTCGAGTGCTTCCAGCATAAGCTCAGCGATGTAGGCGTCGCGGCCGGCCGCCGGTGCGTAGCGCCAGGCGCGCCCGTCGCGGGTGCGGTTGAGGAAGCCTTTGCGGGTGAGCCGGTCGAGGACGGTCATCACCGTCGTGGGGGCGAGGTCGCGGTCGGCGATCAGACGGCCGACCTCCCTGGCGGTCAACGGGGCGTCGTGAGCCCACAGGATGTCCATGATGCTGCGTTCAAGCTCGCCCAGACCCTTCACGTGAGCAAGCCTACCTCGGGTAGTACTACGTCGTGTAGAGGCCAGACGGGGCGAGCCCCGCGGTCGCGGCGTGCCATCGGCTCGGATCCCGTGAGGCCGGGCGCGTCCATGGCTCAGCGGCGCTCGGTGACGCCGGGCGTGACGACCACGGCGTCGCCTCCGGGCTCGTCCTCCTGGTCCCCGGCGGGACGGTCGGGGACGCACGCGGCGCCGCAGCCGCCGAAGCGCGCGGTGTCGAGCGGCGGGAAGGGCGTCGGCTCCACGTTCTTCAGCGCGGCCAGGAAGGTGTCCTTCCAGATCGGGCCGGGGATGGTGGCCCCGAAGACCTGGCCGTAGTACCTGCCGCCGATCGTCACGCCGTTGAGCTTGTGCGCCACCGCGCCGCGGGGGTCGCCGAGGCTGACCGCGCCGGCGAGGTCGGGGGTGAAGCCGGCGAACCACGCGGTCGCCTGGTCGTCGGTGGTGCCGGTCTTGCCTGCGGCGTCGCGGCCGATGCCGCCCACGGCCCGCATCGTCCCCTTGGTCAGCACGCCCGACAGGATGTGCGCGGTGGCGTCGGCGACGCCGGGGTCCAGCGCCTGGCGGCACCGCGGCGAGTAGTCGGTCACCTTGCCGTTCTGGCCGGTGATCCGCGTGATCACCATGGGCGCGCAGTACTTCCCGCTCGCGGCGATGGCGGCGTAGGCGTTGGCGACGGTGACCGGGTCCATCTCGTTGATGCCGAGGGTGAAGGTCTCGTACTCCTGCAGCGGTGCGCCGTCGGCGCGCTTGACGCCGAGCGACCTGGCGGTCTGGACGGTGGGGCACAGGCCGACGCGGCGCTCCAGTTCGAGGAAGAAGGTGTTGACCGAGTGCCAGGTGCCCGTCTGCAGCGTCTGGAACCCGCCCTCGCCCTCGTCGTTGGTGATGGTGTGGGTCGGGTCGCCGATGCGCCCGCCCGCGCAGTTCTTGAAGTCGCCGTATCCCGCGGCGCGGTAGCCGTTGCCGACGGTGAAGCCGTCATTGATCTTCATGCCCTGCTTCAGCGCCGTGATCAGCGTGAAGGTCTTGAAGGTGGAGCCCGCCTGGAAGCCGCCGATGCCGCCGTGCGCCTTGTCGGCCACGATGTTGTACGACATCTCGCCCTGCCGCGCGGAGGTGCCGTACGGCCGGCTGGCCGCCATCGCCTTGATCGCTCCGGTGCCCGGCTGGATCAGCGCCTCCGAGGCGACCGGTGCGTCCGTGGCGTGCACGTGGTTCTCGATGGCCTTCTCGGCGGCCTTCTGCGTGCGGGGATCCAGGGTCGACCTGATCGTCAGGCCGCCGCGGTAGAGGAGCCGGGCGCGCTCCTCCTCGGTCTTGCCGAAGGCGGGGTTGCGCAGGAACTCCTCGCGCAGGTACACGCAGAAGTACGGGTAAGGGCTGGCCGTGCAGTTGCCGGGCAGCGGGGTGCCCTTGTACCCCAGTTTCCTGGCCTTGGCCTCCGCGGCCTGCTCTTTTGTGATCTTGCCGAGCTGGGCCATGCGGTCGAGGACGGTGTCGCGCCGATCGAGCAGGCGCCGGCGGTTCTTCTTGCCGCCCTCGGGGTCGGTGGCGGTGGGCAGCTGGACGGCGCCGGCCAGGGTCGCCGCCTGCCACAGGTTGAGCTGGGAGGCGTGTACGCCGAAGAACCGTTTGGCCGCGGCCTCGACGCCGTTGGCGCCTGCCCCGAAATAGGCGATGTTCAGGTACTTCTCGAGGATCTGGTCCTTGGTGTACTTCTGCTCGACGGCCATCGCGAAACGCAGCTCGTTCAGCTTGCGCGCGTAGCTCGCCTCCAGCGCCCGCTTCTTCTCCTTCTCTGTGACGGCCGCGTTGAGCAGGACCTGCTTGACGTACTGCTGGGTGATGCTGGAGCCGCCCTGGCTCACCCCGCCGGACTGCAGGTTGCGGGCCAGCGCCCGGGCCGTGCCCTCGAGGTCGATCGCGCCGTGCTCGTAGAAGCGGAAGTCCTCGATGGAGATGATCGCGGTCTTCATCACGTCGGAGACCTGGGTGAGCGGCACGACCTCGCGGTAGACGTCCCAGAACTGGGCGATCTGGCGGCCGTTGGCGTCCAGTACGGTTGTCTTCTCCGCCAGCGGCGGCTCCACCAGGTCGGCCGGCTTGAGGTTCAGCTCGTCCGACGCCTCCATCACGGCGGCGCCCCCGCCGCCCACGACGGGCAGCGCCAGGCCCGCCACCAGCACGCCCGCGGCCACCGCGGCGGTGGCCAGGCGCGCGATGTTCGACAGGGCGCGCCGCGCGGGCGGGCCGTCGTAACGCTCGCCGAGCTCGTGGTCCGGGCCCTGCTCCCCGAGGCTGAACATCAAACCCTCCCCTATTGACATTAGGGTTTAACCTAAACCTTATAGGAAAGAATGAGTGCTCACGGTCCCGGCCGTCCATTCGAAGATCATCGCCGGCGTTCGGCGCGGCCCTGCGACGGTGAGCGGCGACGTTCACCGGGCCGCATGGGGGGAAACGACAGTCTCAGAGGCGGCGAGAATGCCCGTGGAGCCGGTAGGCGAGGGAACGACGATGCGCAAGAGGCTCACCCGGCAGGCGATCATCGAGGCCGCCACCGCCTACGCCGACCAGCACGGCCTTGACGCTCTGACCCTGAGCGCGCTGGCCCGCCACCTCGACGTGGCCGCCCCGAGCCTGTACGTCCACCTGCCCGGCGGCCTGCGCGAACTGCGCGCCTCGCTGTGCGTCAGGGGCCATCGGGACATCGCCGAGCGCTGCCGCCGCGCCGCCACCGGCCGCTCAGGGGCCGAGGCCCTGCACGCCCTCGCCCACGCCCAGCGCCGGTACGCCCACGAGCATCCAGGCCTCTACGCCGCCACGAGCCTCGTCGTGGACGGTTACCGGGACGACGAGGTCCGCCGCGCCGCCGACGAGGCCGCGGCCGTCGTCGCCGACGTTCTGGCCGCCGGCCCGGACGGCGGCGAGGCGCTGGTGCACGCCGTGCGCGGCCTCCGCAGCGCCGTCCAGGGCTTCTGCGCCCTGGAGGCCTCCGGGGTGTTCGCGCTGGACGTCTCCGCCGACGAGAGTTTCGCCTGGCTGGTCGAGGCGGTGGTGGCCCGCGTCGTGCGGGCGTGGCAGGCGGCGCCGGAGTCCACCGGCGGCCCCCGATCATGAAAGGTGGGAGATCCATGGAGGTGACCCTTGTCCAGGGCGACATCACCGAGCAGCGCGTGGACGCGGTCGTGAACGCCGCGAACTCCTCGCTGCTCGGCGGGGGAGGAGTGGACGGAGCCATCCACCGGCGCGGCGGCCCCGACATCCTTCGCGAGTGCCGCGCCCTGCGGGCGTCCCGTTACGGGAAGGGGCTGCCCACGGGCCAGGCCGTCGCCACCACGGCCGGCCGGCTGCCGGCCCGATGGGTGATCCACACGGTCGGGCCCGTGTACGCCAAGTCGCAGGACCGCTCTCACCTGCTCGCCTCCTGCTACGTCGAGTCCCTGCGGGTCGCCGACGAGCTGGAGGCGAAGGTCGTCGCCTTTCCCGCCGTGTCGGCGGGCATCTACGGCTGGCCGATGGACGACGCCGCCCACATCGCCCTGTCCACGGTGCTGAAGGCCTCCACCGAGGTGGTGGAGGCCCGGTTCGTGCTGTTCGGGGCCGAGGCGCACACGGCGTTCGAGGCGGCTCTCGCGCGCCTTCGGGCGTAGGCGGCCCCGGTTTCAGCCGGGCGGAGGGGCGCCGGGGGCCAGGGCCGACCAGGGGAGGGTCACCTCGCCGAGGCGCCAGCGGCGCCGGCCGCCGAGCGGCGGTGTGGTGGCGACCGGCCACGTGGCGGCCAGCCGCTCGACGGCGGCCGTCCACCGCGGGCGCGCGCCGTAGGCGCCGTACGGCGCTGAGAGCGCCCAGGCATGGTCGAAGTCGCGCAGGAAGGCGTGGACGCGCTCGCCGGGCACGTTGCGGTGGATGAGCGCCTTGGGCAGCCGTTCGGCCAGATCTGACGGGTGTTCGAAGCCCGCGAGTCGGGCCGAGAGCGTGACCGTCCGGGGCCCCTGCGCGTCGAGCGCCACCCAGGCGGCCCGGTGGCCGATCTCCGAGCAGGTGCCCTCGACGATCACCCCGCCGGCGGCCAGGCGGGAGCGCAGCAGGTCCCACGCCTCCCACGCCTGGGCCTCCCCGTACTGCCTGAGCACGTTGAACGCGCGGACGATCAGCGGCCGGCGGCCCACGGGCAGTTCGAACCCGCCCCGGACGAAGCTCAGCCCCGGCCGCTCGTACGGCTTGGCGGCGGCGACGCGCGCCGGGTCGATCTCGACGCCCACGACCTCCACGTCGGGGCGGACGCGGCGCAGGCGGTCGAACAGCTCGGAGGTGGTGACGTGCGACGCCCCGTACCCGAGGTCGACCACGAGAGGGCGATCGGCGGACACCAGCAGCCGGCCGTAGACGGCGGCGGTCCAGCGGTCGGCCCGGCGCAGGCGGTTGTGCCCCGTCGTGCCCCGGGTGATCTCGCCGACCGGCCTGCCCGGCACCGGCCTGCCCTGCGTCGACCTGCCCGGCATCGGTCTGCCCGGCGTGGACCTGCCCGGCGTGGACCCGTCCGGCACCGGCCCGCCGCCGCGCGGACGGCCGGCGTTCACCGGGCGCCCTCCGAGCGCGGGAAGGCGCTGAGCAGCGGGTGAGCCGGACGCGGCGACGCCGAGAAGAGGGACGATATCGGCACGATGGGCGCCCCGCCCACCATGGAAATCGTGATGAGCCCGAGCAGTGCGGATCTTAACGACATCATGGACAAGACGGGCGAGCTAGACGTTGTGCACGACACAGGCACAATAGGGAGCGCGGGGACGCCGGCGGGCGTCCCTGAGAAGGAACGCCCCCGCATCTGGACATGTCCATACACGGCAGGCCGCGCGCGACCGGATGCCGCCATGCTCAGCGGATCGTCACGTTCAGGAGACCCGGTGCACCTTGTGCTGCGCGGCCTGCGCGCGCGGACGGATGACCAGCCGGTCGACGTTGACGTGCGCGGGCCTGGTGACGCACCACGCGATCGCGTCGGCCACGTCGTCCGCCGTCAGAGGGTCGGGCACCCCCTGGTAGACCTTCTGGGCACGCTCGGCGTCGCCGCGGAAGCGGGTGAGCGCGAACTCCTCGGTCTGGACCATGCCGGGGGCGACCTCGACGACGCGCACCGGCTCGCCGCACAGCTCCAGGCGGAGCGTCTCGGTCATGGAGGTCTGGCCGTGCTTGGCCGCGGTGTAGCCGCCGCCGCCCTCGTAGGAGGTGAAGCCGGCCGTCGAGGTCAGCATCAGCAGGACTCCGTCGCCCGACTCGATCAGCTTGGGAAGCAGCGCCTTGGTCACGCGCAGCGAACCGAGCACGTTCACCTCGTACATCTGGCGCCAGTCGTCGACCAGCCCTCCGGAGACCGGCTCGAGGCCGACGGCCCCGCCGGCGTTGTTGACCAGCACGTCGCAGCGGTCAAGCGAGGCGGCGAGCTCGGCCACCGACTCGTCGGAGGTCACGTCCAGCGTCGCCGGCCGGATGGCGGGGATCTCCGCCGCCAGCTTGTCCAGCCGCTCACGGCGCCGGGCGGCCGCCACGACGTCGTAGCCCTCGGCCGCGAGCCGGCGCGCGGTCGCCTCACCGATGCCGCTGCTCGCCCCCGTCACCACAGCAGTTCGCCTCATGTGCAGTCCTCAAGGTCGGATTCGGTATTTCCTCGCCCGGCGCTCCCAGCGCTCCCGGCGGGCCCGCGCGCCGCCTGCTGGTTCTCGCGCGCCCCCCGACCGTCATTTTGCCAGCGCACATCGGTCCGGACGCGCGCGGGACCGGCAGCTGCCGGGAATCTCAGGAAGTTTCCGACAGTTATTAACCCTCTGGAGGTGGTATCGGTGCCGCGAGTGCCGGTCGCACGCCGGATCAACCGGATCGCGACGATCAGCATGCACACGTCCCCGCTCGACCAGCCGGGCACCGGCGACGCGGGAGGGATGAACGTCTACATCGTCGAAGTCGCCAAGCGGCTCGCGGCCCGGGGAGTCGAGGTCGAGATCTTCACGCGCCAGACGGCCCGGGACCTGCCCCCCGCCGTCGAGCTCGTGCCGGGCGTGACGGTGCGTCACGTGACCGCCGGGCCCTACCAGGAACTGGACAAGTCCGACCTCCCCGGTCAGCTCTGCTCCTTCCTGTCCGGTGTCCTGCGCACCGAGGCGACGTTCGAGCCGGGGCACTACGACGTCATCCACTCCCACTACTGGCTGTCCGGCCAGGTCGGCTGGCTGGCCAAGGAACGCTGGGGCGTGCCCCTGGTGCACACCATGCACACCATGGCCAAGGTCAAGAACCTCCTGCTCGCCGACGGCGACAAGCCCGAGCCCGTGGCGCGCGTGCTCGGCGAGGAGCAGGTCGTGGAGATCGCCGACCGCCTGATCGCCAACACCGACGCCGAGGCGCGGGAGCTGATGGACCTGTACCAGGCGCCCAGGGACCGTGTGGCGGTGGTGAACCCCGGCGTCAACCTCCAGGTGTTCAGGCCCGCCTCCAAGGAAGCGGCGCGAGGCCGGCTCGGCCTGCCGCGAGACGCCCACATCATGCTCTTCGTCGGCCGCATCCAGCCGCTCAAGGCCCCCGACGTCCTGCTCAGGGCCGCCGCCCGGATGCTCGCCGATGATCCCTCCCTGCGCTCGCGGCTGGTCGTCGCCTGCGTCGGCGGTCCGAGCGGCAACGGGCTCGCCCGCCCCTCCTACCTCACCGAACTGGCGGCGGAGCTCGGCATCTCCGACGTCGTGCGGCTCGCGCCGCCCGCGCCGCAGCAGGAATTGGCCGACTGGTACCGCGCCGCCGACGTCACCGTCGTCCCCTCCCACAACGAGTCGTTCGGCCTGGTCGCGCTGGAGTCGCAGGCATGCGGCACGCCGGTCGCCGCCGCGTCGGTGGGCGGCCTGCGCACGGCCGTGCGTGACGGGGTGTCCGGGCTGCTGATCGACGGGCACGACGCGCACGCCTGGGCCAAGGCGCTGCGCAGTTTCGTCGAACGCCCGCTGTGGCGCGACACGCTGGGCGCCGGCGCCAGAGATCACGCGGCCGCCTTCGGCTGGTCGGCCACGGCCTCGCACCTGCTGGACGTGTACTCGGGCGCGATGGCCCGGCTGCGCCGCACGCCCGTGGGCGTTCACCTTTAGATCATCCCCTGCCAGATGGGCCGATGTCGTCGCGCCCCGGGGCCGCGGTGTCATGTCCGCGCGGTGACGGGGCAGTACTGTCGACGCCGGCCGTGACCGGCCGGTGAGGCCGGCGCCCGGCACGACGAACGCGGGAGTGTGCACTGTGATGGATCACGAGGCGGTCGTCGAGTCCGCGCTCAAGGCGGCGGAGATCTCCTACGAGCGGCCGCAGCCCGGGGCCTTCCTGGTGCGCCTGCCAGGGCAGCACAAACTGGCGACGATGACCTGGCTCACCATCTCCGACCAGGCCCTGCACGTCGAGGCCTTCTTCTGCCGCCGCCCCGACGAGAACCACCTGGAGTTCTACCGCTGGCTGCTCACCAAGAACGGCTCCATGTACGGGGTGCACTTCGCCCTGGACCAGATCGGGGACGTCCACCTCGTCGGGCGGGTGCCGCTCGACGCGGTGTCGGACCAGGAGATCGACCGCCTGCTCGGCTGCGTGCTCACCTACGCCGACGAGTGGTTCGACCGCGCCCTTGAGCTGGGGTTCGCCTCCTCCATCCGCCGTGAGTGGGACTGGCGGGTCAGGCGCGGCGAGTCGCTCGCCAACCTGCGGGCCTTCGAGGGCATCGTCGAGCGCGGCCGCCGCCAGGACGGGCCGGGCCCGGCCGGGGAGAGCCGCCCGCCGGAGACCGGGGGGAGCCGCCCACAGGAGGCCGGTGAGGGCCGTCCGCCGGAGGCCGGTGAGGGCCGCTGATCACGGGCAGCCGGAGGAGGTCGCCCGGGGGAGGTCACCTGGGGTGGCGCGGCTCTGGGTAAAGCGGTCACGGCCTAAGCTTGGGCCCATGGCTACTTTGGTGCTATTGCGGCATGGCGAGAGCGAGTGGAACGCGAAGGGCCTGTTCACGGGCTGGGTCGACGTCACGCTCTCGCCCGTGGGCGAGGAAGAGGCGCGGCGCGGCGGCAGGCTGCTGGTCGAGGCGCAGGTGCGTCCCGACGTGGTGCACACCTCGGTGCTGACCCGGGCCATCCACACCGCCAACCTCGCGCTCGGCGCGGCCGACCTGCTCTGGCTGCCGGTCACGCGCTCGTGGAGGCTCAACGAGCGGCACTACGGCGCGCTGCAGGGCAAGAACAAGGCGCAGACCCGCGAGGAGTTCGGCGACGAGCAGTTCATGCTCTGGCGCCGCTCCTACGATGTGCCGCCGCCGCCCATCGCCGACGACGACGAGTACTCTCAGGCCGGCGACGCGCGGTACGGCACGCTGCCCTCTGAGCTGCTGCCGCGCACCGAGTGCCTGAAGGACGTCGTCCACCGCATGCTGCCCTACTGGTACGACAACATCGTGCCCGACCTGGCGGCCGGGCGCACCACCCTCGTGGTCGCCCACGGCAACTCGCTGCGCGCCCTGGTCAAGCACCTCGACGGCGTCGGCGACGACGAGATCGCCGGCCTCAACATCCCGACCGGCATCCCGCTGCGCTACGAGCTGGACGACGACTTCCGGCCGATCAAGCCCGGCGGCGAGTACCTCGACCCCGAGGCCGCCAAGGCCGCCATCGAGGCCGTCGCCAACCAGGGCAAGTCCAAGTAGTCCCCGCCGGGGCGCGCCCGCGCGGCCGTCCGGTCCCCATCCATGGTCAAGCCCCGGACCCTTCAAGGGCCCGGGGCTTTCTCATCGTGCTCAAAAGGACGCGGCGCCCGTGCGTCGCGCGCTCAGGAGGCCGAGGAGCTCTCCGGCCGTGAACCGGTCACCAGGTACACCACGTCCCGGGCCACGCGCACGGCGTGGTCGGCGTACCGCTCGTAATAGCGGCCGGTGAGCGTGATGTCGATCGCCGGCTCGATGCCGTGCGCCCAATCCTTGGACAGCAGCACGCGGAACAGGCGGCGGTGCAGCCGGTCCATCGCGTCATCGTCGTCGTCCAGCTCCTTGGCCATCTCGACGTCCTGGTTGGCGATGCAGCTGCCGGTCTTGGTGATCAGGCGCTCGGCGATCTGACCCATCTCGAGGATGGTGTCGCGCACCTCCACGGGGATCGCCGACTCGGGGTGGCGCATGCGCGCGATCTTCGCCACGTGCTCGGCCAGGTCGCCCATGCGCTCCAGGTCGCCGCCCATGCGCAGGGCCGTGATGGCCATGCGCAGGTCCACGGCCACCGGCTGCTGGGTGGCCATCAGCTCGAAGATGGAGGTCTCGATCTCTTTGTGAAGGCGGTTGACCTCGGCATCCTGGGAGATGACGCTCTCGGCCAGCTG
This sequence comes from Sphaerisporangium dianthi, assembly GCF_042654065.1. Classification (NCBI taxonomy): domain Bacteria; kingdom Bacillati; phylum Actinomycetota; class Actinomycetes; order Streptosporangiales; family Streptosporangiaceae; genus Sphaerisporangium; species Sphaerisporangium dianthi. Next base: position 587,255 of record NZ_JBHSFP010000002.1, read on the forward strand.
CAGGTCGGCGTCCAGCAACGCCGTGGTGGCCCGCGAGATGGCCGAGCGGACCAGATGGGTCATCTGCACCAGACGGTCGGTGAGAGCGTTGAGTTCTTGATGGAAGGCGTCGCGCATGCGGCTCACGCTACGCGCGCGACCGTGAACGAACCTCGTCCAAAAGATGAACTCTCCAGGAAACAGGGCCAATAGGGTGCCTGGCCAGCGATGGGAGCCGCCTACCATCGGAGGCGTGAGTGAGATCGTGGCAAGCCTGGCCGCTCTGGCGGGTTTTGTCGTCGGGGCGATCGCGATGGTGGCGGTGCGTCCCCGGGACAAGAAACGCCCTGATCCTGTTGAGAACCCCGACACCGTCCTGCCGCAGGGGGTGGCGTCAGTGCTGGCCGTGCTGCCGTCCTCCGCCGTCGTGCTCGGCCGGGACGATCGGGTCCTGCGCGCCAGCTCGGCCGCACGGGCCTTCGGACTGGTCAAGGGCGATCACCTCATGGCCGCCGAACTGCTCGCCCTCGCACGGCAGGTGCGCAGGGACGGCGAGATCCGTGAGAGCGAGTTCGAGGTGGCCCGGCACAAGTTCGGCATGGAGGTCACCACCTTCGCCGTGCGGGTCGCTCCGCTCGGCACCCACGGCCAGGTGCTGGTGCTCGCCGAGGACCAGACCGAGCGGCGGCGCGTCGAGGCCGTGCGCCGCGACTTCGTCGCCAACGTCAGCCACGAGCTCAAGACCCCCGTGGGCGCGCTCAGCCTGCTGGCCGAGACCATCCAGGACGCCTCGGACGACCCCGTCGCGGTCGACCGCTTCGCCGGGCGCATGCAGCACGAGGCGGCCCGGCTCACCTACCTCGTCCAAGATCTCATCACCCTCTCGCGCATCCAGGGCGGGGAGCCGATCCCCACCCCCGGCTGCGTCCCGGTCGACGAGGTCCTCCACGAGGCCATGGACCGCTGCAACACCAAGGCCTCGGCCAAGGACATCGCCCTGGTCATGGGGGGCACCGAGGGCCTGCGCGTCTGGGGCGACGACGAGCTTCTCGTCACCGCCCTGCGCAACCTGATCGACAACGCCGTCGCCTACAGCCCTGAGAACACCCGTGTCGTCGTCAGCGCCCGGCCGGCCGGCGACACGGTCGAGGTCAGCGTCAGCGACCAGGGCATCGGCATCCCCGAAAGCTCCCAAGAGCGCATCTTCGAGAGGTTCTTCCGCGTCGACCCCGCCCGGTCGCGGGCGACCGGCGGCACCGGACTCGGCCTGGCCATCGTCAAACACGTCGCCGTCGCGCACGGCGGCGAGGTGACGGTATGGAGCAAAGAAGGCTCGGGCTCCACGTTCACGCTTCGTCTGCCGGCCTTCGGCGGCACGGCGATAGCCGTACCAAGCACATCGAACTCTCTGGAGGCCGCGAAGTGACCCGCGTGCTCGTCGTCGAGGACGAGGAGTCGTTCTCCGACGCCCTGTCCTACATGCTGCGCAAGGAAGGGTTCGAGGTCGCGGTGGCGGCCACCGGCCCGGAGGCGCTCGACGCTTTCGACCGGAACGGCGCCGACCTGGTGCTGCTCGACCTCATGCTCCCAGGCCTGCCGGGCACCGAGGTGTGCCGCTCGCTGCGCCAGCGCTCCAAGGTGCCGGTGATCATGCTCACGGCCAAGGACAGCGAGATCGACAAGGTGGTGGGCCTGGAACTCGGGGCCGACGACTACGTCACCAAGCCGTTCTCCTCGCGCGAGCTGGTCGCGCGCATCCGCGCCGTGCTGCGCAGGCAGGGCGACACCGAAGAGATCGAGCAGGCCGTCCTGGCCGCCGGGCCGGTGCGCATGGACGTCGACCGCCACATCGTCGCGGTACGAGGCCGGCAGGTCCAGCTCCCGCTGAAGGAGTTCGAGCTGCTGGAGGTGCTGCTGCGCAACGCCGGCCGGGTGCTGACCCGCGGGCAGCTGATCGACCGGGTGTGGGGCGCCGACTACGTGGGCGACACCAAGACCCTCGACGTGCACGTCAAGCGCCTGCGGGCGAAGGTCGAGGCCGACCCCTCCGACCCGCGCTGCATCCTCACCGTCCGCGGCCTGGGCTACAAGTTCGACCCCGCCGAGGGGTGAGACGCGAGAAGGCCCGGTCGCAGGCGTTCCTGCGACCGGGCCTTCGGCGTGTCCTACCGCGTGCGTTCCGCGGGGCTTCCGTGGCCGTCAGCCGTCAGCCGTCAGCCGTCAGCCGTCAGCCGTCAGCTGTCGGCCGACGGGTCCGGCGCCGGGGTGGCGCTCTCGGACGTCGTGGGGGCCGGCGTGGCGGAGGCCGCCGGCGCGGCCGGCAGGGTGCTGTACTCGCGGCTGTGCGTGACCACAGGGACGTTCATCTGGATGTCGCCCGCCTTGGCGAACTTGAGGGTCAGCCGGAGGCTCTCGCCGCCGTACAGGGGCTTCTTGGTGCCTTCCAGGATGACCTGCGAGGGCCGGCCGGTGTTGACCAGCTGGCCGGGGGGCACGGAGATGGCTCCGGACGCCTTGACCGACGTGGCCACCTCGGGGGACACGGCGACGCCTTCGAGCTGGTCGGCCGCCGTGCCGTAGTTCACCATCGACAGGTAGAGCGGGACCGAGCCGCCCGCCGCGATCTGGGCGCCGGACGCGGGGCCGAGCAGGAACGCCTGGGCGACCTTGATGCCGTTACGGCCGTAGATCTTGGCGGAGCCGCCGCCGTCGATGAGCACGTTCGCCTCGGTGGGCGCGTAGGCATCGCTGGTGTTGGCATCGACGCCCGCGCCACACGCGGCCAGCGCCGGAGCGGCTGCGAGCAGCGCGGTGATCATCATCACCCTGCGACGGCTGGTGCTGGTCACAGTTCGAGGTCTCCTTGGTACACATGGACAGGGCCAGTCGCAACCTTATCCGTGCTCAGCGGCCCTCGCTCAGGGGGGCCGGTGACGGCGCGGAGGCGGCCAGCATCGCAGGTCACCGGGCATGTCAGGACGACAAATTCACACCGTGGAAAGGTTGTCAAGTCCCAAATCGAGGCTTTGACCTGCAGTTATGTTGATTTCACTGTTCCGGGAGGGGACTGACGCGTGGTATCCTGGAGTACAGCGGAAGGGGTACTTGTCACATGACTTTCCAGGTCGGCGACACTGTCGTCTACCCCCACCACGGGGCTGCTCGGATCGAAGCCATCACGACCCGCACGATTAAGGGCGAGGACAGAACCTATCTGGTGCTGAAGGTCGACAAGGGCGACCTTACCGTACAGGTGCCGGCGGACAACGCCGAGCTCGTCGGTGTGCGTGACGTCGTGGGCCAAGAGGGCCTAGAGCGCGTTTTCGACGTCCTGCGCATGCCACACACCGAAGAGCCCACCAACTGGTCCCGTCGTTACAAGGCGAACCTTGAGAAGCTGGCATCCGGCGACGTCAACAAGGTTGCCGAGGTGGTACGAGACCTTTGGCGGCGCGACAAGGAGCGCGGTCTGTCCGCGGGTGAGAAGCGCATGCTCGCCAAGGCCAGGCAGATACTGGTCAGCGAACTCGCACTCGCCGAGAAGACCAACGAGGACAAGGCCGAGGCGCTTCTCGACGAGGTTCTCAACTCCTGAACACGACACAGCCAAGGGTGGGCGTCGGAGTCGACGTCCACCCTTTCGCATCCGGCCGCGAGTTGCATCTGGCGGGCCTCCACTGGCCCGGCGAGACCGGGCTCGCGGGTCATTCCGACGGTGACGCCGCCGCGCACGCCTGCTGCGACGCGTTGCTGTCCGCCGCGGGCCTGGGCGATCTCGGCGGCCTGTTCGGCACCTCAGACCCGCGCTGGGCGGGCGCGTCCGGCGTGACCCTCCTCCAGGAGGCCGCACGCCACCTGCGGGCGTCCGGGTTCGAGATCGGCAACATCGCGGTGCAGGTCATCGGCAACCGTCCCAAGCTGGCGCCGCGCCGCGCCGAAGCCGAGAAGGTCCTCGGAGACGTCGTGTCGGCGCCGGTCAGCGTCAGCGCCACCACGACCGACGGCCTCGGCCTCACCGGCCGCGGTGAAGGCATAGCCGCCATCGCCACCGCCCTGGTCTTCGCCTCCATCACCTCCACCACCCCCATCACTTCCTGACCGTCCGCCACCTCCTGACCGTCCACCGGCCCCCCGCACGGGGCCTCCCAGCGGTACGGGAAGAGTCTCATTGCCTCTATGTGGCGCTCCGACCAGGCTTTTCTTACTTTCTAGGATTAGCGGCCCATGTGGGGGTAGCCACCTTGTCAGCGTGAAGGTGCGACCCTCAATGGGAGGCTCAATATGTCCATTCAGACCATCCTCGGCGCGATCGTCATCGGTGCGATCATCGGCGCGCTCGGTCGGCTCGTGCTTCCGGGCCGGCAGCCCATCGGGTGGATCCTGACCATCATCGTCGGCATCGTCGCCGCGCTGATCGGTACGGCCATCGCCCAGTACGTCGGTGTCGCGACCACTGACGGCATCGACTGGATCGAACTGGTCCTCCAGGTGGTCGTCGCGGTGATCGGTGTCGCCGCCGTCGCCGCGATCCGCGGCCGGGAAAGGGTTTGATCTGAGGCGGAGTTCGCCACCTCCGGTGACCTTCGCCTGATCTACGCCGACGCTCCGATCGTCGGCGGCGGACTCTCGGCCTTCGGGCCATAGGGGCGCCGCGGTTCCGGACAACGGTGTCGCGACTCCGCCGGCACCTTCGAGATCCGCCTGGTCCACCACGGACCAGGCGGATCTTTGCCGTTCAACAGCACATTCCCCCGCACCCGCCCACCCCGTAGCCCGCACCGCCGCTCGCCCGCCCACTCAGCCGGCCGCGTCCCTGTGACCGCACACCCTTGTGACCGTGTGGCTGTTCGCCGGATTACTCCTCGGGGGGCAAGGGCGTGCTGCGCATCCGCCCGGACGGCGGCGCCGGGGCCTCGGAGACAGGCGGCTGCCGCCGGCCGTGGGAGGCTGCCTCCTCCTCGTCGGCGCTGCCGGCGTCGTGCGCCGGGTCCGGCCCCGGATCAACTGCGTCGTGGACCGCGTGCTTCCCCAGAGGCGCGTCCTGCGGCGCCTCGTAGACCCCCGGCCCCCCATCGGCGGCGGAGGCTGCATGCGCGGCCGAGGACTCCCTGGGCGCCGGCGGCGCGGCGGAGGGCAGCGGGCTGGCCTCCTCGCGCAGATGGGGGTAGGGCTGGGTGTCAGGCTCGGCCGCTTCGTCGGCGGCGCCGGCGGATGCCTGCTCGGGCGCGCGGTCGCTGACGCTCGGGTACGGCTGGGTGTCGCCCTGCTCGCGTTGCCGCCCGGGCTTGGGCAGCGGGTGGACCAGCACGTCACCGGCGCTGGGGCGCACAAGGTCGCCCCAGCGGAGCGGCCGGTCCGCATCTCTCTGCGGCCGGTCGGGAGCCGTTTCCGCCCGCGCTGCCGCGGAAGCCTGCTCGCGCGGCTTGGGCACCAGCCGCTGCTCGACCTCTGGCGCGGGCACGTGGTGCTCGGGCGTCGTGTGCTCGGCCTCCGGTACGGCGTGCTCCGCCCGGGGCGGCGCGGCGGCGGCCGCCTCGGCCTCGCCGGTCACCGCGTGCGCGGTCGTGTCAGGCGCGCCGTCCCGGGAAGCGGCGGCCGGGATGGCCTCACCCTTGTGGGCAGGCCGGGAGATCGTCTCGGTGCGCAGCGGAGGGGGCGTCTCGCTCCGCAGCGGCGGCAGTTCGTCCACGGTGGGCGTCTCGGGCGCCGGAGTGGGCGGCACCACCCGGACCACGTCGGGCTCCAGGTCGTCCGGTGAGCCGAGGTGGGGGACGATCTCGTGGTCGTGGACGGTCGCGTGGACGGCGGTCTCCAGCGGGGGAGCAAGGCCGGGGTCGCGCTCTTCCCGTCCGAACGGGACGAGGTCGGACCCTGTCCCCCCTCCGACGGGGCTCTCGGCGAGCTCGTCATCGGAGGCCTCGCCCTGCGGGCGCCCGGCCGGCAGCAGGAACAGCCACAGGCCGATCAGGAGCATCACCCAGGGCGCCACGGCGATGCCCACCGCGAGCTGCGGGCCTCCAACAGTGGCGTGCGTCGTGGCCATGACGTTCGCGGCGCCCGCGGCGACGATGAGAACGGCCAGGATCACCCAGGCCTGGAGCAGCACGAGCAGCCGGGCGGACCGCAGCAGCAGTACGGCGATCAGGGCGATGAGCAGCAGCGCGTCGAAGCCCGCCGGGTAGAGATAGGCGAGGTCGGCGCGCGCACCGCCGGCGAGGGCGATGGCGCGGATCGCGTCGAAGGACAGCACGCAGGCGACGCCGACCAGCGCCACCACGGCCAGACCTGCGACGGCGGTCGCGAGGCGGCGGAGCACCAGTGCCGCGCGGGACGGGCGAGGGCGAGCGGGCGGGGAACCGGGCCGGCGGGAGGACTGACCTGCCGCCAAGGGGGGTGTGACGTCCATGGCGCCTCGAGCCTACAGAATCGGCGTTGCCGTGACGGGGATGGAGCACGACGCCACGCGGACCCGTCCGCCTGCCCGGCCGGAGCCGAGGCCGTCCGGTCAGGCCGCGGTGACCGGTCACCCGCCATCGGTCTCATCGCCGATCCTCAGCATCGGGATACGCGGGCCGTCTTCCAAGACAGGAGATTCGACCACAAGTCAGGTCCTACCGGACAAACCGCCAGGGACAAGTAGCTACAAATTGGAAGGAGCCGGTCAAGCGTGTGTCGAGAGAGGAAAGGCCATCGGATTCACATTGCTTTTGCCGACGTGTGAGGTCGGGCATCCAGTCCTGCCACGGCCTGCGAGGCATTAGCCTTGCGTTCGTGAGTCTGCGCCTATATGACACCAGCACCCGTGCGGTCCGCGACTTCGTCCCCGTCCAGCCGGGCCGGGTCTCGATTTACCTGTGCGGGGCCACTGTGCAGGCTCCGCCGCATATCGGGCACATCCGGTCGGGCGTCAACTTCGACGTCATGCGCCGCTGGCTGACCCGGTCGGGGTACGAGGTGTCGTTCTGCCGCAACGTCACCGATCTCGACGACAAGATCATCCGTGTCGCCGCCGAAGAGGGCGTGCCCTGGTTCGTGATCGCCGAGCGCAACCAGCGCGCGTTCACGTGGGCCTATGACGCCCTCGGCTGCATTCCGCCCACCGTCGAGCCGAGGGCGATGGGCCACATCCCCGAGATGATCGAGCTGATCCAGCGGCTGATCGACAAGGGCCACGCCTACGCCGCGGGCGGCGACGTCTATTTCGACGTCATGTCCTACGCCGAGCGTTACGGCAGGCTCTCCAACCAGCGTCCCGAGAACATGCGGGCGGCCGGTGACACCGACACCGACTCCGCCAAGCACGACGGGCGCGACTTCGCCCTGTGGAAGGGCGCGAAGCCCGGCGAGCCGACCTGGCAGACCCCGTGGGGGCCCGGCCGTCCCGGCTGGCATCTCGAATGCTCCGCGATGGCCACCAAATACCTCGGCGAGACGTTCGACATCCACGGCGGCGGCGTCGACCTGATCTTCCCGCACCACGAGAACGAGGTGGCGCAGTCGCAGGCGGCCGGCGACGGGTTCGCCCGCTACTGGCTGCACAACGGCATGCTCAAGATCGGCGCCGAGAAGATGAGCAAGTCGCTCGGCAACTCCCTTCTGGTCCCGTCCATGCTGACCAAGGTGCGCGCCGTCGAACTGCGCTACTACCTGGTCGCGGCGCATTACCGTTCGGCGATCGACTACTCCGAGGAGGCCCTCGCCGAGGCCGCCGTCGGTTACCAGCGCATCGAGGGCTTCGTCACCCGCGCGGCCGAGGTCATCCACGACGTCGACGCGGCGGCGCCGCTGCCGCAGGCCTTCGTGGAAGCCATGGACGACGACCTCGGCGTCCCCCAGGCTCTCGCCGTGGTCCACGAGGTCGTCCGCGAGGGCAACGTCGCGCTCGCCAACGGCAACAAAGAGCAGGTCGCACGCCTTCTCGCCGAGACGCAGAACATGCTCGACGTGCTCGGCCTCGACCCCCGCTCGCCGCAGTGGCGCGAGTCCGGCGCCGAGAGCGGCCTGCACGACACGGTGGACGCTCTGGTCAAGGTCGCCCTCGAGCAGCGCCAGGCCGCCCGCGCCCGCAAGGACTACGCCGCCGCCGACGCCATCCGCGACCAGCTCGCCGCGGCCGGCGTAGTGGTCGAGGACACCCCAAAGGGCCCTCGATGGGAACTGGCCCGCTGATCGCGCCGGTAGGCTGGCAGCATGGCAGGTGGGGGTAAAGGGTCGGGCAGGCCCGCGAAGCGTAAGGGCGCCACGCGTGGCACCGGTGGCCAGGGCCGCAAGACCCTTCAGGGCAAGGGCGCGACTCCGCCCGCCCACGAGCGGCACTGGTACAAGGACAAGCAGCGGGCCTCCGCCGCCTCCGCCCCGGCGGGCGCCACGCCGAGGTCCGCGGAGCAGCCGGCCAGGCCGGCTCGCGGCGGCAGGCGCGAGGACGGGCCTGAGTACATCGGCGGGCGCAACCCGGTGGTCGAGGCGCTGCGCGCCGAGGTGCCCGCCAACGCGCTCTACGTGGCTCAGCGCATCGAGAACGACGACCGCGTCCGCGAGGCCATCAAGATCGCCTCCAACCGCGGCATCGCCCTGCTCGAGGCCGGCCGCGACAAGCTCGACAGGCTGACCGAGGGCGCGGTCCACCAGGGCCTCGTCCTCCAGCTCCCGCCCTACGAGTACGCCCACCCCGAAGACCTGGTCGAGCGGGCCAACGACGCGGCCGAGATCCCGCTGATCGTCGCTCTCGACGGGGTGACCGACCCGCGCAACCTTGGCGCCATCGCGCGCTCCGCCACGGCCTTCGGCGCCCACGGCATCCTGGTGCCCTCGCGCCGTTCCGCGGGCGTGACGGCCGGCGCGTGGAAGACCTCGGCGGGCACCCTGGCCCACCTGCGCGTCGCCCGCGCGGCCAACCTCACCAGCACCCTGCGCGAATACCGCGAGCAGGGCCTGTTCGTGATCGGCCTGGACGGCGAGTCCTCCACCGACATCGGCGACGTCGAGCTGTCCACCGAGCCCCTGGTCGTCGTGGTCGGCTCAGAGGGCAAGGGCCTGTCACGGCTGGTCCGCGAGTCGTGCGACGTGGTGGCCCGCATCCCCATGAACGCCGCCGCCGAGTCCCTCAACGCCGGCGTGGCCGCGGGCATAGCCCTCTACGAGATCTCCCGCCACCGCCGCTGACCTCTTCCACCTCCCCCGGCCGCCCTCCCCACACCCACGGCCACCCTCTCCGCGTCCCCGGTCACCGGCCGGCGGTCGGGCCGCCGAGAGACCCCCGCCTCCCGCGTGCGGACGACGTCCCACGCGTTCCAACATCGGTGACGGTGCCCGCGCCATACGACTAAACTCGTAGGGCGCAGCACGCGCCGACGTAGCTCAATCGGCAGAGCAACGGTCTTGTAAACCGTAGGTCAGGGGTTCGATTCCCCTCGTCGGCTCCCACGTCAAAGGCCCCTTGCGATCACCACAAGGGGCCTTTTGCTAACACCTTTGCTAACAGCAGCTATGCGGCGGCGTCCTTGACGGCGCTCGCGAAGACGTCGGCCGCCATCGCCATCTGCTCATTGATCACATGTGCGTACACCCGCAGAGTGATCGCGGGGTCGGCGTGGCCGAGCCGAGCGGCAACCACATGGACCGGCACGCCGGCCAGCAGGAGCGTCGTCGCGTGGATGTGCCGGAGGTCATGGAGCCTCGCGTGGGGGAGCGGCTTCTTCGGTCGAGGGCGGTCCTTGGGCGCGTTGTAGGCGGCGATGAGCTTCGGGACCAACGAGGTAACGGTGTCCGGGTAGATCGGCTCACCCCAACCGGTCGTGAACACGTAGTCGTCCGTGCCCTTCCATTCCTCGCCGGCCACCAGCTTCTCGCCGGCTTGCCGGGCGCGGTGCTCCCGGAGGATCTGCGCCGTCTCCTCGTCCAGGCTCACCACGCGCGACCGGCCGCTCTTGGTGGTGCCTTCCACCCGCTTGCCGTCGATCACGGACGAGCTTCCCTTGATCCGGACCTCCGGTGTGTCGAGGTCGATGTCTCGCCATCGCAGGTTGAGCAGCTCTCCGCGCCGGGCACCGGTGTACGCGGCGAGCCGGTAGAACGCGAACAGCCGATGCTCTTCGGCGACCTTGAGGAACTCCCGGAGCTGCGTCGGAGTCCAGACGGTTCCGGGTTCGGCACGTTGGTTGCGCGGCAGCTTGGCGCGTTCGGCGGGGTTGTTCGGCAAGATCTCGTCAATGGCCACCGCATCCCGCAGCGCTTTGCGGACCACGGTGTGGACGTGCGCGATCGTCGTAGGCGACAGCGGCTTGCCGTTCCTCCCGCCGCCATTCAGCAAGTCCCGGTACAGCTTCGTGATCGTCGCGGGCCGAACCGCTTGGAGCCGGAGATTCCCGATCCGGGGCACGATATAAAGCCTGATCAGCATTCGGTAGCCGTGGAGCGTCTTGGGCTTGATCTCCACCGAGTGAGCTTCGATCCACTCTTCCAGGTAGTCACCCACGGTGATCGCGTTGCGGTTGACGTACTCGCCCCGCCGGGCGGCCACACGCGCCTCGTCCCGGGCGGCCTTGGCGTCGTCTTCGGTCGTGAAGCCACCGACCCATTTGGGCTTGCTGACCCCGGTTTCCGGGTCGGTGACCCGGATAACGTACGACCAGGTTGTGCCGCGCTTCATCACGCCGTCACGCAGCTTCGGACTGTTCCTCTTGGATGCATGCTTGCGGTTCGAGTCGTCCGGCTCCGGAGTCGCCACGAGAGTGTTCGTCACGCTGCGATCTCCTTCGCCAGTAGTTCGGCGATGTAGGTCTCAAGAGCCGAGAGCGGGATGCGTCGGGACCGGCCGATGTGGAGGTAGGGGATCGCGCCGGAGTCCATGAGGCGGTACAGCTGCGCGCGGGAGATCGACAGCGCGTTCACCGCTTCCGGCACGGTCAGCAGGAGCTTGGCCACGTGCTCACCTCCTCCGCCAGGACGAAGGGTCTGCCGGTGATGGCTGAGGCGATGATCTGTTCACCGGCGGACAGGCCCTTACCGGCGTACTCCCAGTGCGCGACGACAAGGACGGTGTCCTCGTCGAACAGGGGCAGGCGTCCGGTGCTGATCTCCTCGTCGCGCATGTGGTCGACGCGAGCGGCGCGGAGGGCGCCCAGGGTGGTGGAGTAGTGCCGTGACTTGGTGGAGAAGTGGCCGCGGAAGCCGAGCATGTGAGCCCATTGGGCAAGGCGTAGTTCGTTGAGCCGGTCGAGTTGAGCCAGGCGGAAGCACTCGGCGATGAGCCGCCGGGGGTGCTCACGCAGGCCCAGGCCGGTGACCTCGTCGGGGGTGTTGATGCGCCGGTCGATGGTGCCGACGCATTCGGCGGCTTTGGTGGCGTACTTGGCGATGTAGCCGGCGACCGCCTGCTCTGTCAGTTCTCCGTCGATGGTGATGGGCCGGACGTCGAGCTGTGCGCCCCAGCGCAGGACGCGGGCAGGCTCACCGGTCAGCGTGGGAGCGGGGACGCTGACCGCGCCGGCCGCATGGTGGACGGCTTGCGCCAGGGTGTCACGTTCGGCCCAGGCCGGAGGAGAAGCGTCAGGCCCGCCGGGTCCGTCGAGGCGGATGACCGCGTGGAAGTGGACGACGCCGCGGCGTTGGTACTCGGCGACTTTGGCGAAGGAGATGACCAGGTGTTCGCCCAGTTCCTTGACCGTCAGTCCGTGCAGTTTGGCGAGGTTGCGGCGTAGGGCGAGGGTGAAGCGGCGCCACAGTTCGGGGGCCAGGGCGTTGAACAGCACGCTTGAGCCGTAGTCGTAGCAGTCCGGGCACAGCGGTTCGCCAAGGCGTTCCTCGTCGGTGCCGTGTCGGGCAGTGCAGGACAGCGGACGCCCGTGCGGGCAGATTCCGGCATCGCGCCGGGGGTGGCAGGGCAGGACCTTGCCGTCGTGCTCGCGCCGGGTGTGAACCGCGCCGAACGAGGGGGCGGTGAGGGTCACGAACAGCGCCGGGTGAGCGGTGACCGTGTCGGGGACGCCCTTGCCGCCGGCCAGGCCCGCGCGGATGAGCTGGTAAGTATCAGCCCGGTAGATCTCGGCGCAGGCCGGGCAGCGCGAGGCGCGCCGGGTCTTGCACTGGACGCGCAGCACGCCGCCGGGTTCCCGGTTGGTGTTGTAGGCGTGCAGGACGTGACCGGTCGCGGCATCGATGTGCCGCACGCGCCCGCGTAGGTGGATCGGCTGGCGGCATCCGCCGGTCGCGCGGATCTGCGCGGCCCAGCGGTCGTATTGGGGGTCGTGGAGTCGGGCGATGATGCCGGTTACCGCGTGCTGAGCGCGGGGGTTGGGGATGATGGGGCGTGTCCCTTCCGGGTCTTTGCGGGTTCGGGTGGGGATGGCCCCCGACGTGGCGCGGAACTTGGCGGTTGTGTGGCCACGCCGGGGGCGCCGAGGCGTTAAGCCCCGTGGTTGTCTGCTCCGGTGCCGTCGCAGTCGCGGCAGGTGTCGGCCATGCTGTCGACGCCGGTCCCGCCGCAGGTCGCGCAGCGGTAGCGGACCACCGGAAGCGGTTCGGTCGTCGTCCGTTCTTGGGTCTGCTGAGCCGGGGCGTGCTGTGGGTGGTCGTCGAGATGGGCGCCCATGGTGGTGGTCCCTTGATCAGGCGGTGGAGACGGCCGTGTGGTCGGGGATGACGCAGCCGTGGTAGCTGCTGAATGCTTCGTGCCTGGCGCGGGCGTCGGCGAGGATCGCGAAGGCCTCGTAGCGGACCGGCCCGAAGTGCAGAGCGGTCATGTAGTGGTCGTGAGTCAGGGCGGCGAGGTTGATCTTCGTGCCGCACAACGCGGCGATCCGGTCGATCTCAGCGCACATCTCCGCATCGGCCGTGCGCTCCGCGCAGTAGCCGATGGTGGTGGAGTACCTGGGCACGGGGACTTCGGGATTGGCCTCCAGGAAGGTGGCCAGCCGTCGTAGTCCGGTGATGAAGGCCGTCCGGTGGTCGGGGTCGACAGACATGGATGGTGCTCCCTTCACGGTGTTTCCGGTGCGGTGCGCAGGTGGTGGAGTAGGTCGGTGGCGAGTTGGCTCGATACGCCTAGCCGGGCGCGCAGCAGGTCGGGGGTGATGGGCTTGCCGTGTTTGGCGCTGTGCTCTTCGACCACGCGCCGGGCGTAGTCGAGGAGTGCGGGAGAGGGTTCGGTGGCGTCGCCCTGGGCGCGGTCGGCGGCGGGTAGGAGGGTGGGGAGCACGGTGGCCGGCGTGGCGACGGCCGAGGTCGGGGAGGGTTCGGGGCGGGGGCCGGTCGCGCGTCGTTCCAGCATCGAGACGGCGACGAGGAATGCTGCCGCGGGTGTTGCTGCGGTCAGCCAGCCCCACACCGAGGGTTCGGCCTGGTGGAGGTTGGCGGCGAGGGACAGGATGATTCCGGCGACCAGGACGCAGGTGGGCCAGGAGAGCGGGCCGGTCCGGTGGCGGCCGGTCTTCTTGTCGCGTTGCCGTTCGCGGGCGGCCATGACGCAGGTCAGGTCGACGCACACGGCCACCGCCCAGGCCATCGGGCCCGTCTGCCCGTGCTCCACCGCTGTCTGTCGTACGTGGGAGAAGGAGCCAGCACCGGCGATAAGTGCCAGGACTATGACGGGGCCGGAGTCCAGCAGCCAGGAGGCGAGGCGTCGCATGCCGGTCAGCCCTCCAGGACGGCGGTTTCAGGGGCGAGGAACTCGGCGAGGTCGGCATCGCTCAACTCGGCGCAATGGGTACCGGCCATGACCTCGGCCCAGGAGGGGGTGAGACTGGCGTAGGTGCGGGTGGCGGCTTCGGCGGCTTGCTCGGAGACGTAGAAGGAGCGCGCCCGGTACCACTGGCCGTCTTGGCCGGCGACGATCGCGACGCCGGGGGTTTCGGAGGCGATGGCCCGTGCGGAGACCAGGGCCGCGGGGTCGAGGTCGCCGAGGGTCATGGTCGCGGTTTCGGGGTCGTTGACGCGATGGCAGATCCGCCCGGAGCACTGGGCACGCAGCGCGGTCACTCCGGGGCCGAGGTCGGAGCCGATGCGCTGGCCGCAGCAGAACAGGTAGATCCCGAACGCCCGTCCGAGCTGGGCGACCCGCAGCAGCGCTGTCGAGGTCTTGGCGATCTCGTCTTTCTCGGACTTGTCGGCCATCAGGTACAGCTCTGCCAGCTCATCGACCAGGACCACCACGGGGACCGGCCGCCGAGGGCCGGACAGTTGCCAGATGTTGCGTGCTCCGGCCGTGCGGCAGGCGGCCATCCGGTCCACCATCAGCGAGACCAGGTCATCGAGGAGCTGCACGCATTCGGCGCGGGAGGTGGCCAGGGCCGACAGGCGGGGTTCGTATGGCGTGAACTCCACGCCGCCTTTGAGGTCGAAGCCGACCATTGCCACCGGTTGCGGGGACAGTCCGATGATCAGGGCGTTGGCGAGGTTGGACTTGCCGGATTGGGTGGCGCCGGCGTTGAGCCAGTGCGGGACGGTGCGGAAGTCGATGACCCAGGGGGAGCCGGTCTCCAACCGGCCGACGGTGACCTTGAGCAGTTCGGTGGAGACGGGGAGCTGGTCGATTCTGACCAGCGGATCGCGGATGGTCGCGGCCAGGGTGACGCGACCGCGTTTGGTGGAGGAGACGCGTACGGCGTGGACGCGCCAGGAGTGCGCGAGCCGTTCGGCGACCTGGGCGTAGTCCTCCGGGATCTGACCTTCCAGGAGGCGGATGGTGACGCGCCAGCCGTGACGGGTCGGCATGGGCAGCCACATCCACGGCTTGGTGTCGACCGCGACCCGTTGCAACCGCCGTTTGACGCGGACCAGGCCGGTCGAGGAGATCAGCCCGGGACGGTGGTGAACCAGAAGCGCTGCCGCTTCTTGGTCAGGCCGCAGCCGAGGGCGACCTTGCGCCAGGTGAGGCGGACCGTGATGGCGGTCAGCGGGTAGCGCAGGCACAGCCAGAAGGACCGGTAGTGCCAGCGGCTCCAGGCCCAGAGCCCGGCCGCCGAGGCGGCCAGGACTCCGAGGGCGAGCAGCAGATGGTCAGACACCGCGAGCCTCCGCGGTGACGGTGGCCAGGAGTGAGGTGGCGCGGTAGGCGATGCCCCAGCGTCCCGACAGTTCCCATACGTAGCCGACCAGGCCGACAGGCTTGACCTCGTTGCCGGGGACGACCGAGGGCTCTCCGACGACGCCGATCTTGACCAGCTCGATCTTGCCGAAGGCGTCCTCCACGGAGAACAGCACCTCGTAGACGGTCTGGCCGGTGGTCTTGTCGGTCTTGAGTTCGCCGGTCTCCTTGTTCATGATGCGCGGGCACGGAGCCTTCACGCAGATGAACTGGAGCCGGGAGACGTCGACCGGGATGGGGATGTTGCGCATGCTGAACACACCTCTCGTCTGCCTGCTGAGCAGGCGTGGGGGACGAGGGAGATCACGCGCCGTCAGAATCCGGAGGCGATAGCATCGAAGCGCCAACTAGGGTGCTGACCGCATCCGGCCTGGGCGGGTCTCCCGCTCAGGCCACTTCCATGTGTGGCCTGTACCGCTCCGGGGTGAGCGGTCGTTCTGTTTCGGCCCTGAAACGCAGAAGAGCGTTTGTGTTGGGCTGTCACCTCCTGTCCAGGAGAGCTTCAGCGACAACACAAACGCTACCTCGCACCGCGAGTATCTGCTAGTACTTTTAGTATTAGTGCACGTACTTTTTCTACACGCCGATCCGGTCCGCGAGTTCCCGCAGCTCAGGAGAGGGCGGGTCTTGCATGGTCAGCA
Organism: Sphaerisporangium dianthi; assembly: GCF_042654065.1. NCBI lineage: Bacteria > Bacillati > Actinomycetota > Actinomycetes > Streptosporangiales > Streptosporangiaceae > Sphaerisporangium > Sphaerisporangium dianthi. The sequence goes on from NZ_JBHSFP010000002.1 coordinate 602,957, forward strand.
AATCGGACACCAACTGATAGGTAATCCGGTGGTTCCGAATCTGCTCCGGAGTGATCGTCTCGGCCTCCAGCAGCGCGGACACGGCCTCCTCGACCTGACGGCGCTGCGCATGAGCGCGAGCCAGGTCGACATGAAGCCGGGCACGCCGCTCAGGAGACAACACCGAAGTGTCCACCGCCGTCCCGACCCGAAGCGCGTGACCGGCATCGCCCAGCTCGACCCCCACGGCCACCTCATGCAGCGTGACATTGGCCGGCCCGAACTCGGTGTTGTAGTCGTTGCGCCCCTCTCCCAGCCGCTCCGCGACCTCACGAGCCCGCGCCAGATGCTGATAAGCGGTATCGGCCTCGTTCAACCGGGACGCGGCCACGGCCCGTTGCAGAGTAAGACCACCCCACAACGACATGGCCTCGGGCTTGCCCTCGTCGACCAGGAACCACAACGCCTCGGAAGCCGTTCGCGCGGTCTCCTCCACCTGGTCGAAGTGACGCGCGCCCAAGAAGACGAAACCGAGCCGGAACGCGCCGGCCGCCATCATCAGCGGGTCACCCGCTCGTTCCGCCGCCACGATCGCCCGGTCGGCGGCGATCCACGCCGCCTCGGGTTCACCGAGCTTGGCCAGCGCCGCCGAGCACGCCTGATAGGTCACCGCCAGCAGTTGGAACAGCTCCGCCCGCCGCTCCTCGGGAGCCGAGCGGGCGGCCGTCTCCAGCGCGGGCACCAGGCCCCGGAGCAGGTCGGCCAGCTCGACATATCGGCTCTCGTGCGTCAGCTCCCAAGCACGGTCGACTCGCGGCTTGATCTCCGATGTGGGCGGGACGGGCACCGAGTGCAGCATGGCCCGTAGCGAATGGGCCCCCGAGAGCACCAGACGCAGACTCGCCGTTCCCGGGATCTCTTCGGCGGAGGCCGCGACCACCGGCGCCTCCGCCGCCAGCTCCGACAACGGGATGTCCAGAGCTTCGGCGACCTTCTCCAGGACCGACATGCGGTCGACCTTGCGAACACCACGCTCCACCTGGGAGATCCACGCCACCGACCGGTCGACCAGCCGCGCCAGCTCAGGTTGCGACAGACCCCGCCGTTTGCGTTCCTGGGCGATCCGCCGGCCTAGTGCTCGTTGGTATTCGGTGCTCACCCTGCCGTTCCCTTACCCGTCTGGAGCGACAGCCAGTCGACCTCGACCGAGGCCAGCAGCTCATCCCGCGCCCCGAGGAACCGTCGAGTGTGCTCCTGCTCCTCGTGGGTGTCGAAGGCCGCCCGGTCCCGGTACAGCTCATAGAAGATCCGCTGGAGCGGCTGGCCCTCCACCAGGTGGGACGCGTACACCAGCGTCCCGGGCTCTTCCGCGCGGATCTTCTCGATGGTCTCGGCGACCAGTTGATCGAACGCCGCCGCGCTCGCCTCGTCCTTACAGGTGAATCGGACCACCAGACCGAACATGAACTCCTCCTTCGTCGCAGCCTCTACCAGAGCAGTACTTATTGTGCGTGGCAAGTACTGCAAGTGGCTTGCACTCTAAGTACTGTACTCGTACTTTAAGTATCAGGCATAGATGGAGTGCCCCTGACCTGCTTGATCGCGAGGTGAGCCCACGTGACCGCACCCACAAACAGCCGCAAAGGCACCGGAGAATGGCAACAAACCTTCCTCGGACGAGTGGAGCAGGTGCGCGCGGTCCGCCGCTTCGTCAAGACCCACCTCCCCGACCACGCCGACGCCGATCTCATCGCCAGCGAACTCGCCACCAACGCCGTCGAGCACACCCACACCGGACAACCCGGCGGAACCCTCACCGCCACCGTCAAGCACCACCCCGACGGCACCGCCTACATCGAGATCGCCGACCAAGGCGGCCCCATCGCCTTCGGCGCCCGCACCCCCACCCGCGAAGGCGGACGAGGACTCCACCTCGTCACCGCCCTCACCACAACCTGGGGAGTCAAAGGCGACGCCGGCGGCCGCATCGTCTGGGCCGAGCTACCCCCGCCCACCCCATGAACGACACGCCATCGGCCTTAAGCGCCCTCCGCGAACGCTTCCCCCACTGGGCTTTCCTCTACAACCCCTTCGCCTACCGCTGGTACGCCCTCCACGGCCGCACCACCACCCTCACCGCCGACACCCCACAAGAACTCGCCGAACGCATCGTCCGCCACCAAGTACGCCAACGCCTGACCAGACCTCCCAGACGACCGACATCGATCACCCAGAAACGCAGGTCAGCCGAAGAGGTGTAAAGCATCAGCCGGAGGCACACCGTCAAGCATCAACCGAAGTAGGACAAAAGCCTGCGTTCTTCCGGATGAGGACTTTCTCTACGTCTTTAAAGGCGGACCGCTACGCGGCCCGCCGCGCGCCTGGCGGTCGCCGACCGCGCTGCGGCTCTTCGGCCGGTCGCGGCCGGCACCGCCCAGCGCGCAATCGACCACGAGGCGAGCGCCTTCACCACGAAAGTCCGTTCAAATCGCTCAACTCAGCCGCGCTTGCAGCGTCACGGCCTCCGTCTCACCCTCGTGGAGGGTCGATCACAAGGGGCGTCTCCGGCCCGTAGTCGGTGAGGTGGGACGATCGGCAGACTTCGGCTCTGGCCGTGAGGGGTCGGGGCCGATCGCTGCCGCGCCGCCCCGGTGCTCGGCCCTGGCGGGCCTGCGCTCCAGGCCGGCTTGCCACCGGCTATCTTTCCCATCCCGATGGTGGATCTTGAGCGACGCCTTGAGGACGTGACCTGCTCAGGAGCCGCCCGCTTTCTCCTCTGTGAGCATTCTCAGTAGATCAATCGACTCTTCATGCTCCGGCCCGAATCGTTGTGCGTCAAGGTCAGCCAGACTCCGCCACAGGTCCACGCTTTCTCGGACAAGGGATAAGCCTTCGTCCGAGCGCTCCAGTAGGGCGACGGTGACGCCGAGGACGGTCAGGGAGGCGGCGAGATCGGGGAGGTAGCGGTGGGGGTGGTGTTCGGCCAGTTCCCTGCGGATGGTGACGGCTTCCTCGGCAAGAGGGAGAGCCTCCGCTAGGCGGTCTAGCACTGAGTAGATGGCGCTGAGCTTGGTCAGGACGCTGGCGAGGCCGGGGAGGTAGCGGTCGGGGTGGTGTTCGGTTAGTTCCCGGTAGATGGTGACGGCTTCCTCGGCGAAATGGAAAGCTTCCGCTGGACGGTCGAGCTGTAAGTAGTAGGTGCCGAGGTTGGTCAGGGAGGAGGCGAGATCGGGGCGGTAGCGGTCGGGGTGGTGTTCGGTTAGTTCCCGGTAGATGGTGACGGCTTCCTCGGCAGGAGGGAGGGCCTCCGCTAAGTGGTCTAACTCCGAGTACCGGGTGCCGAGGTTGGTCAAGGAGGCGGCGAGATCGGGGAGGTAGCGGTCGGGGTGGTGTTCGGCCAGTTCCCTGCGGATGGTGACGGCTTCCTCGGCAAGAGGGAGAGCCTCCGCTAGGCGGTCTAGCACTGAGTAGATGGCGCTGAGGTTGGTCAGAACGCTGGGGAGGCCGGAGAGGTAGCGGTCGGGGTGGTGTTCGGTTAGTTCCCGGTAGATGGTGACGGCTTCCTCGGCGAAATGGAAAGCTTCCGCTGGACGGTCGAGCTGTAAGTAGTGGGCGCCGAGGTTGGTCAAGGAGGCGGCGAGATCGGGGAGGTAGCGGTCGGGGTGGTGTTCGGCCAGTTCCCGGTAGATGGTGACGGCTTCCTCGGCAGGAGGGAGGGCCTCCGCTAAGTGGTCTAACTCCGAGTACCGGGTGCCGAGGTTGGTCAAGGAGGCGGCGAGATCGGGGAGGTAGCGGTCGGGGTGGTGTTCGGCCAGTTCCCTGCGGATGGTGACGGCTTCCTCGGCAGGAGAGAGGGTTTCCGCTAAGCGGTCTAACTCCGAGTATCGGGTGCTGAGCTTGGCCAGGGAGGCGGCGAGGCCGGGGCGGTAGCGGTCGGGGTGGTGTTCGGTTAGTTCCCGGTAGATGGTGACGGCTTCCTCGGCGAGAGGGAGGGCCTCCGCTAAGCGGCCCAGCTTTGGGTATCGGTCGCTGAGGTTGGCCAGGGAGGCGGCGAGGCCGGGGAGGTAGCGGTCGGGGTGGTGTTCGGCTAGTTCCCGGTAGATGGTGACGGCTTCCTCGGCGAAATGGAAAGCTTCCGCTGGACGGTTCAGCGCTGAGTGGATGACGTTGAGGTTGGTCAAGGAGGCGGCGAGGTTGGGGCGGTAGCGGTCGGGGTGGTGTTCGGCCAGTCCTCGGTAGATGGTGACGGCTTCCTCGGCGAGAGGGAGGGCCTCGGCTTGGCGGCCCAGCTCTGAGAGCCAGATCCCGAGGTTAATCAGGGAGGCGGCGAGATCGGGGAGGTAGCGGTCGGGGTGGTGTTCGGCCAGTGCCCTGCGGATGGTGACGGCTTCCTCGGCAGGAGAGAGGGCCTCCCTCGAGCGGCCCAGCTCAGATAGCCAGATGCCGAGGGCGGTTAGAGAGTCGGCGAGATCGGAGCGGTAGCGGTCGGGGTGGTGTTCGGCTAGTTCCCGGTAGATGGTGACGGCTTCTTCGGCGGCAGCCAGAGCATCCGCTGGGCGGCCAAGCTGGGCGGTCGACCTTCCCACCTTCGACAACCAGTAGGCCCGTTCGTTACTACGCTCCCTAGCGGGAAAGCTGTCCAGCACCTTGCGGGCAAGGATCGCGTCCGCTTCGGCTAAGGACAACGACGGGTAGGGAATCGCCCCAGAAATCGCCGCCAAGGTCTCTCGTGGCGCCTCCAAATCCGCCGCCACCTGCGCCACCAACGGCAGGATCTGTTGCAGCAACTCCTGCGCCGGTTCGTAGTCCACCGACGCTCGTCCCAGGACGATCAACGCTTGATGTGACTGTGCGAGATCCAGATCACTTAAACACCTCTGCGCCAGCTCCGGCGAGGCTGCCAGCTCCCGTGTCACGTGCAGTTCAGCCAACCTGTCCGGTCGTAGCGAGCCCAACCATGCCGATCCGCCAGCGTCCGGCGGATACAACCCCCGTAACCACTCCGCCAACTTCCTGCTGCCCACCACACCTGGCACCCGTTCCGCCAGCGCCACTGCTTGTTCTTGACTCGCAGACCCGAGCAACGCCCCAGCCGCCACGATCTGTCGCAAAACTTCTAACGGCAATCCCGCCGGCCCCTCACGTAAGCCTGCCGCGTCCGCGCTGCCCTGCCAGTACCGCACCTCATGGGACAGCAAATCGACAAGCACGTCCGTCAACTCCACCCGAACCGTAGCGCTGGACTGCTCAGCCGACCGCAGCACGCCCACCAGTGCCGCCGCGTGTAGATCCAAGATCGGTACGGGCTCGTCCTCAGTCATGCCCGCCACTTCCACCTTCGGTGTCTGGTCCAGCTTGAACAGGTACGCGAACGCCTTAGCCGCCTCTGCCACCACCTGAGCGTTACTCGCCCGCTCGCTAACCCGCGCCGTCAGCTCCATCCGTTCGGCATCGGCCTGTATGAACAGCTCACGCACTACCCGTTCATCACCCTCCAAGCGTCGCCACCACTCACCCGCACTACGCCCAGCCAGCACCACTCGCACCTGTTCATCAGCCACCGTCGCACGCACCAGCTCCCGCAGGCCGGTTCGCGTCTCGGCGTAATCCACCACCAGCAGCACCCACCCCTTGCCCCGGGGTTCCTGCCGGTAGTTCTCCACTGCCGTAGCCTCTTGGCCCTCACGTACCCACAAGACACCCCACCGTCGCTCATACAAACGACGCTCCAACTCCACCAGCAGGCGCGTCTTACCGACACCACCACCCCCGGTTATCACCCGCAGCGGGCACGCTCCTGCATCGGAACACCAGTCCAGCAGACCGTCCAATTCCTTGGTGCGCCCCACGAAGTCCACCACCGCTCGCTCCGCCGTAAGCACACTGGCTGGCCCCCAGGTACCCGGACGTAACTCTGGTACCGAACGCGCCAGCTCCCGACCCTTGCGACGTGTCGCCACCAGTTCCACCACCGAGGGTGCGAAGCCACCCACCACGGCCGCGACCGCGGCCCAAACCGCCACCGAAACAGGTTTGCCGTCGACCAACGCGGCCACCAGCCCCACCACGCCGGCCACCGCTACCACCAACGACACACGCCACCACATCGCCATATTTCATATGTAGAACACCCTCACGGCCTGCGTCCGCCTCGTTACCCAACCGCAAGCCCTCGACGCAGCAGCTTGCTAACGCAGGTGCTAACAGCACCCCGAGACACAGATGGACGACGATAAAAAACGATCTCGGCGCTAGGCCCCTGGGCAGCGTGCATGAGATAGCGAAAGACGTCCCTGGATGACCGTGTCCTGGCTTGTAAACCGTAGGTCAGGGGTTCGATTCCCCTCGTCGGCTCCCAGCTCAAAGGCCCCCCGCGAAGATCGCGAGGGGCCTTTTGCCAACACCTTCGCCAACACGAGCTACGCGGGAGCTCGTGACGACCAGGCAATGGTCACCCGCGCCCCCAGCGCCTGCTCCGTCGGCAACGACAAGATCACCAATCATCGGATCTACTGCGACCGGCTGAGCTGTACAGCCGGCTTGGTGGCGAACTCGTCTTCGGCGGTCCCTCACCGGCATAGCCCGGCGCGCGGTCGAAATCCGCATGCCGTAGGCAGGAGCCCTGCCTGGCAGGCGAGCAGGAGAACTGGTCGCCGACGTCTCGTGGAGGCAACGGTCGCCCGAGTTCGGCGGTGAAGACGCAACCGCTGTCGCCGCTGTTGTAGCGGTGCAGGAAGTCTCCGAGGGCATCGGCGCGTTCGTCATTGCCGGCGTAGGGCCGTAGGTGGCCCATTCCTCTACCAGGCGCCCGACGGCATCGAATCGATTCGTGCAACTGTGAAGGTTCGACACAGGTCTGGATGGTCCTGAGCATGCCGATTCGATCTTGGAGCCGTGTTCGAGGCGTCCAACGCAGCCTGAAAATTACACGACGTCCAGGACCGCGTGATCTCATCGGGCGTGATGGGAGCCAGACGGCCGAAGTGATCCGATCTATGTGGAGCCCTGAGCATTGACAGGTGGGGGCCTGGGCCTTAAATGTGATGTCCGGCCATGCCGTCGAACCGATACGACGCTCCCATTACGAGGAGACCGGATGCCCCCTCAAGCCGTCGGCTTTCGCCGACGAACGGCGACGGCCTGAACGGCCGGGCGGTGGTGCCCGCGGAGCGGCGGCCGGACCCGGGAAGTGCCTCACACACGGGATTCACCCGAAAGGATTGCCGATGAAGCGGAGCGACCCCTCCTCCCGTCCTCGACGCACGGCGAGCAGGTGGCCGGCTGTGGTGGCGGCCTTGCTGGTCGCGACGATCGGGGCTCAGCCGGCTGTCGCGGCACAGCGGTCCGCGCCGTCGGAGTCCACCGCGTCGGAGTCCACCGCGACGGCTGCCGCCGCCGCTGGGGACATCGACGGCTTCACCGCGGGCAATGCCGCGGTCGCTTCGGTCGATCTCGCCGGGACGTGGAGTTTCACCCCGGCGGGCCGGGCGACGACGTCGATCAAGGTGCCCGGAGGCGGCTGGTACAAGCAGGGGTTCACCGATGTGTCCCAGGCGGTGTACTCGCGTACGGTGACGGTGCCGGACTCGGGGCAGCCGCAGTCGGCGTGGATCGAGTTCGGCGCCGTGAACCACCAGGCGACGTTGTCGGTGGACGGCCGGGTGGTCGCGACGCAGACCACGGCCTTCACTCCGTCGAAGTTCGACATCAGCGCCTACGCCGCCCCGGGCACCACTCATACGATCAGCGTCGACGTGAAGGGCCGCGGCGCGTTGAAGGCGTCCAATGGCCGGTACCTGGTGCCCGACGCCGCCGAGTGGTCCGAGGCGGTCCCCCAGGGGATCTACCGCTCCGCGTTCCTGCGGGTGTATCCGGCGGTGTACGTCAGTGACACGTTCGTCCGCACGTCGGTGGCGAATCAGACCCTCGGCTACGACATGTGGGTGACCAACACCTCGACCAGCGCTCGATCGGTGACGGTGACCGGCGAGCTCTCCTCGGACGGCGGCGGGACGTTCTCCTACCCGGCGCTGCCGTCGCGCACCGTGACCGTGGGGGCGCGGTCGACGGCCAAGGTGACGGTCGATTCCGTCGCGTGGAACCTCGGCAGCGCCTCGTACTGGTGGCCGAACGTCCCCTACCGGTCGGGCTACCGAGCCCAGCTTCACCGTCTCAAGGTTCACGCCGCGACCGACGACGGCCGCACGAGTGACGCGACGTACCGGTTCGGGTTCCGGGAGGCCACCCAGAACGGGGAGTACTACTACATCAACGGCGTGCGCGCGAACTTCCGCGGCGACAACCTCCAGGGTGCCGACTACGACCGGATCAACAACGGCGGCAAGGGCGACGCCTTCGACACGCTGCCCGGATTCCTGCCCCCGTCGTCCGGCAACGGCGGCTGGCCGCAGGCCGTGGACAACTACCAGCGGCTCAACTACAACGTGGTGCGCATCCACCAGGAGCCCGCCAGCCCGTACATGTTGGATGTCGCCGACGAGATGGGCCTGATGGTGATCGACGAGGTCGCGATCCGCGGCTCCCAGTCCGGGCAGGATTGGATCACCGGGCACGACAACATGGTCAACCACGCCCGTGCGCTGGTCCTGCGCGACCGCAACCACCCCGCGGTCATCCGCTGGAGTCAGAACAACGAGCCGAACCAGAGCGGCCAGGATTCCGAACAGTTCGAGAAGGACCTGTACGCGGCGATGAACGGCGCCGACGGCACCCGGCCGATCATTGTCGAGCTGGGCGTCGGCGCGAATCTCAACATGTATCCCGGGATGACGTACGCCAACTTCGCGGTGATCTCGCACTACGTCGACGGCTTCGGCAGGTACGGGGAGGGCCTGATCACCGTGAACGGGCGGCCCGAGGGCGAGGGCGAGTACATCTGGCCGGCATGCAACAACAAGCAGGGCTTCGAGTGGTTCGCCACGGCGACCCTGGCCAAGCGCGGCAAGGGCGCCGCCGACCTGCGTCCGTACACGCTGCTGTCCGCCTGGGCCAGCGTCGTGCCCGGCGTGCGTTCCACCGACTTCACCCCCGAGGAGGGCGGTCACCCCATCTACGGCGCGGACAACCTCCCGGACCCCTGGAGCAACCCGCAGATCCAGCGCGTGCAGGCGGCGTTCAACCCGGTGGCAGCGGTCGACCTCCCGTACTGGTCCGCCTCCGGCGCCTCGGACTCCAACGGCACCTTCCCTCTGCCGCAGGCCGTGCCCACCTACGCCCGCAACGCCACGGTCACCCGTAACATCACCGTCTTCAACGACGACTTCGCCGACACTTCGGTGGGCTTCACCTGGACGGCGCGGCTCGACGCGCCGAACGGCGCGGTCGTGGCGTCCGGAAGCACGACCCTGACCGTCCCGCTCGGCTCGCGGGTCACCCAGCCGGTGTCCTTCACCACCCCGGCCAGCGGCAGCCGCGTGTACCTGCAGCTGTCGACCACGAAGTCCGGTAGCCCCGTCTTCACCGACGCGGTGGAGTACTTCAACCTCAGCGGAGGCGGCGGAAGCGGACCCGCACCGGGCACCTACCGCATCGTCAACCGCAACAGCGGTAAGCCGCTCGCTGTCGCGGGCAACTCCACCGCCGACGGTGCCAAGGTGGTCCAGCAGAGCGGCAGCGCCACCTGGACCATCGCCACGACCTCCGACGGCTCCTACACCCTCAAGTACGTCCCGACTGGAAAGATGCTCGACGTCAACGCCGGCAGCAGCACGGCCGGGCTGCAACTGCAGCAGTGGACGGCCAACGGCGGCACCAACCAGATGTGGTATCTGCGATCCACCGGCAGCGGCTACTACACCATCGTCAGCCGCAACAGCGGACTGGTGGCGGACGTCTCCGGTGCTTCGACGAGCGACGGAGCGCAGGTCGTGCAGTGGGCCGCCAACGGCGGGAACAACCAGCAGTGGCAACTGACCCAGAGTTGACCGGACGACCTGGTTCGCGCCTGCTGCCGCGGCGTTGACCGTTACCCCTGGCCGCTCGGCCCTGCGGCCAGGGGTAACGGCGAGATGTCGACTCCGAACGTCGGCAGGCGACCACCACCGAGCACCTTGTCTCCGCTCCCATCGGTACGGGCCGGCAGACCACCGCGGTGAACGCGTCGAACCGCCTCGCTCGCGAGCGGTAGGCGCTCGTCATTGATCGAACCCCCATGGGGGTTCGATCAATGACGGCTCAAAGGACCCCCACGCTGGGGGAGGTTCCGCAACCGTCGGCCGGCTCCTACAACCATGGGGAGATCCCCATGGCTTGTTCGCACAGCTCGGGGGGGCCGCAGCGTTCGACGGTCCATGGTGATGGGCGCTACGGCCGTCGTGTTGGTTCAATCACCGCCGCCATCCCTATGAGGGGCGTTTAGGTCAGGGGTTCGATTCCCCTCGTCGGCTCCCCTCAGAAAGGCCCCTCGCGACAACCGCCGGGGGCCTTTGCCTTCGCGTGCGCGTGCGCGTGCGCGTGCGCGTGGGCGGTGCGGTCGTGCTGGGGCTGGTGGCTGGACGGTGTGGGGGCGGTCGACGGCCGGGAGCTTCTTTGTCGGCCCCGGCTCGCTGAGGGGGCAGGGACGGCGTGATTTCATGGCAGGTAGGTAGCGATGGTCCGTTCCCCCTGATCATGTGAGGGAGGGACAGGCATGGAGATCACGCCCCAGGCGGTCGTCATTCCCAAGGAGACCGGCCATCTGGAACAGGGGAAGTACGGCCCCGTCTTCCCCAAGACCCCGGCGTGTTACGGGTTCACCATCATCGCGAAGGTCAAGCCCGGCCGTGCGGAGGCGATCCGCGACCACGGCCACATGCTGGCCAAGGCGCTGGAGGCGAACCCGCATCTGCTCGCGCCGCTCAAGCTGCACTATCTGCGCTGGGTGCTGTTCGACGACGACACGCGGTTCATGTACCAGGGGATCTTCGACACCGACTTCGACAAGTACACCGAAGACGCCGTCGACCTTTTCAGCAGGTCAGGGGTGAGTACGGCTTTCGAGAACCTTGAGGGGTTTCCTGAGGACTGGAAGACCGACCCGGAGGCGTTCGTCCGGTTCGTTCGTGCGCACCACTGCCCGAGTTTCATCGAGTACGGGGAGTATCCGTACGTCACTGCCGACGAGATCAAGAAAGCTCTGCGGATCAAGAGCGCTCTGTCGGAGATGCTCGACCAGCTGCAGTGACATCCGCACGGGTCACGGGGGGCGAGATGAGCGAGTTCAGGACCGCGCGCACCTACAACCAGCACCATGTGCCGCGCCGGTACACGGCAGGTCGGCGGCGGCTGAGCATCTACGTCGCGTGGAGCTACCCGGCGGAGGCGGGCCGGAACACGTCCGAGCTGGACGACCGGTTCTCCACGATGACCGAGGTGCGCCGGGTGGCGTGGCCGGCCTACGAGGACCCGCGATGGTCGGATCCGCTGCGGTTCCAGCAGGGCATCTCGGGCGGGCTGGAGCTGTTCTTCCGGGGCTGGCTTCCGTTCCAGCAGTTCATCGAGGAGACCACCGGCCACGCCGTTCCGGTGTACCAGCGCGTCGATCAGGCGGGCTTCCACACCCCACTGGATGGGCGCGTCCTGGCGGACTCCGACACCCTGTTCGTGTGGGGGCTGGATCACATGATCACCGGGCAGGAGGCCGCGCCCGAGGAGATCGAGGCCGTACGGGACTTCCTCACCCGGGAGGGAACCTGTCTGGCCCTGGGGCCGCATCACGACGTCGGGGCATCGGACGACATGGCCGTGCGGGACATCGAGTACCGCCATCACGGTGACCCCTTGGTGCCCCGCCGGCAACGCTTCGGCAGATACACCAGATCGTTGATGGCGGGTCTTGGAGTGCCCGTGGAGAACCGATATGGGCTGCGGCCCGCGGTGAGGGACGGCAACAAGATCGCCCCGTTGTCCATCGCGAGGGATCTCGACACCAGGGGATGGCTGGAGGGAGTGTCCAGCTTCAACTTCCACCAGCACCTGCCGCACTATGCCGTGGTCACCGACGACCCGGACGTCATCCACGTGCTGGGCAGGCAGCCCATCGACACCGCCCGGCCGCACCCCTTCACCGAGGCGGGCAACACCGAGTTCAACATGTTCCTGTGGATGCCGCCCGGCGGCGATCGGGCCGGTGATGTGATCATGGCGGATTCGACGATCTTCAGCACGTTGTTCGGCGCCGACGAGAGCCTGCGCGCCTTCTGGGGAAATCTCGCCTCGGCGAAGTAGCGCCATAGGGAGGCGAGCCGTGGTCGGCGACCGAACGCGGGGCGCGCTGGAACTCCACGACATCCAGCGCGGCGTGCTCAGCCCTCGGCCGACGCCGTACGCGGCGACGTACGTCCTGTTGCGGATCGACGACCCCGCGCATGGCAGGGAACTCATGCGGCGCGCGAGCGCGGTGGTGACCTCGGCCGCCGACTCGGCGACCCCCTTGGGCGAGACCTGGGTGAGCGTGGCCGTCACCTACCACGGCCTCAGAGCACTCGGCGTGCCGCAGGACTCGCTGGACACCTTCGCCTGGGAGTTCCGCCAAGGGATGGCGGCACGGGCCAAGGCGCTCGGCGACATCGGCGAGAACGGTCCCGGCAACTGGGAACCACCACTCGGCACACCCGACGTCCACGTGGTGCTGGTGGCGCTCGCTCCCGACAGCGCACGACTCGAGACCGCCCTCGCGCGCGCCCGTCCGGCCTTGGACGCCCTTCCGGGCGTCACAGCCATCTGGCGGCAGAACTGCCACGCGCTGCCCACCCAGACCGAACCGTTCGGCTACCGCGACGGCATCGGCAACCCGGCCGTCGAGGGCAGCGGCGTACCCGGATCGAACCGGCTGGAGCCACCGCTCAAGGCCGGCGAATTCGTGCTCGGATACCCCGACGAGATGGGCGGCACCCAAACACTCCGCCCCGAGGTGCTCGGCCGTAACGGCACCTACCTGGCCTTCCGCAAGCTCCACCAACGCGTCGGCGCCTTCCGGCGCTACCTGAGGGACAACTCCACCAGCCCCCAAGACGAAGAACTGCTGGCAGCCAAGATCATGGGACGCTGGCGCAGCGGCGCACCACTGGCCCTGACCCCATTGCGCGATGCCCCCGACCTTGGCGCCGACCCGAGCCGCAACAACACTTTCCTGTACGAGCGCGACGATCCGTCGGGCTACACGACCCCCGGCGGTTGCCACATCCGCCGGGGCAATCCCCGCGACGCGTCGGTGGCCGGATCGCCCAGGCTGCACCGCATGATCAGACGTGGCACCGCGTACGGCCCGCCGCTGCCCGAAGGCGTCATGGAAGACGACGGGGTCGACCGCGGACTCATGTTCGCCTTCATCGGAGCACACCTCGGCAGGCAGTTCGAATTCGTCCAGTCCGAGTGGATGAACAGCGGCGTCTTCTTCGGCGGCGGCGACGAGCGGGATCCCATCATCGGCTCCGATCACGGCCGCCGTGACTTCACGATCCCCCGGCGGCCCGTACGCCGGCGCCTGCACGCGCTGCCCCGGTTCGTCGTCACGCGTGGCGGCGAATACTGCTTCATGCCCGGACTTCGCGCGCTGCGCTGGCTCGGAGATCTCCGAGACTGAAGCTGAGGACTGTCCCGTCCGCGGTGACCGCCCACTCGTTGTGTTCGCTTCCCTCGTCTGCTCCAGCTCGAAGGCTCCTTGCGATCATCGCAGGGTGCGCCTGTCTTCGTCCGAGGCGCGGCTCGGCTTTTTTCTGCCGGTGGGAACCGTGCGCGGTGACACATCGTTGATCTGCGGTATAAGCGGAATAGGAGTGCGATGGGCCGCGGTAAGACCGCCCGCAGGAAGCGTAGCCGTCGACAACTTCATCAGCCCGGCACGCTGGATGGTTCTGCGTCGAGCGACTCTTCTTCTTATTCTCAACTGTCGACGCGCGATCGGCTGTCCTCGATGCATGGAGATATCGCGATCCTGCTCATGGTGGCGGCCGTCGTCGTCGCGATCGCGACAGTGGACGACTACCGGGGACTGCGGCGACTGCAGGAACACGGTATCCCGGCTACGGCCACGGTCGTCGACGTCCATTATCGAAAGAATTTTCCCAATGAGCCGGAAGTCAGATTCACCACGCGGGACGGCGTCGCGATTGAAGCGAGAGTTGGTGTCCATCGTTGGGACGGCCCTCCCGAGATAGATGATTCTCGGCAGGTGCTCTACGATCCACTGGACCCGGTGGGTGGAGTGCTGGACAGGAGGGCGAAGTTCGTCCACGCGACGCATTGGCTGAGCGCCGCTGTAGTCCTCCTGCTCGTTCCTCTGGCGATCGCGACGTGGCGCCTAGGTCCCCGCCTGTTCGGCTGGAGTCGCATGGAATCGTGGCGACGCAGGCGCATGGGACGACGATTGGCGTCGTGACCGGACGACGAGGTGCCGCCTGCGGCGCCGGCAGCGGGGAGCGGTGCGGCTGAGCGAGTCGGCGTGACCGACTTGGACCTGTCGATGCAGGTCACCGGGGGCGGACCGGAGCGCGACCCTGCATCGGATCAAGGCCGGAGGGCGTACAGTAGGCGCTCCCTGACCGGGGATCGCCTCCGTAGGCCGCTGCGCTGAAACTTCCAGGCGCGACCTGGCGTTTTCACGGGCCGCCCGGTCGCGGTCTCGACATGGGGCGCTGTAGGCGTCTACCGTCCGCACACCGCGTTGAAGACAGCGTGGACCGAACGTGCCGGCGCTCTCGTCCCCGCCCGTCAGGGAGTCATCATGCAACGGCGACTTGTGTACGCCATCGTTGTCGCACTCACCGCGTTGGCCGGACTCGTGGTGACCACGCCCGCGGTCCCCGCCGCGGCCGCGCCGACCTCCGCCCTCGTGGGCGGCACGCTCACCGACACCACCCCGCCGACGGTCCCGACCGGGCTGAGGGTCTTGGTCAGCTGCACCCTGACGGTGACGCTGAACTGGACCGCCTCCACCGACGACGTCGGGGTCACCGGCTACGACGTCTACCGCGCGCCCAACAATGGCTCGTTCACCTCGGTCGGCACGACCACGACCACCTCGTTCACCGAACCCATGAACGGGGCGTCCCGGTACGAGGTCCGGGCGCGTGACGCCGCGGGCAACACCTCGGCCTTCACCGCGCCGGTCCTCGCCGTGCCGCCGCCGTGCCCGACCAGCCCGCCGCCGCCGGACACGCAGCCGCCCACCACGCCGGGGACGCCGGCCGCGAGCGTCACCTGTGGCTCCGTGACGCTGACCTGGACCGCCTCGACGGACAACAGGGGTGTCACGGGGTATGAGATCTGGCGTGCGTCCGGCAGCGACGGTGGCACGTTCGTCTCCGCCGGTACCTCGACGACCACGTCGTTCACGCAGTCCGGTCCGGGCATCTTCCGCTTCCAGGTCCGGGCGCGTGACGCGGCCGGGAACACGTCCTCCTTCACCGCTCCCATCCTCGTCACCGTCCCCGCGTGCCCGAATCTTGACCCGTGCGCGGCCGTGTACAGCTCGATGGTCAGCTGGTCCGGCGGGTTCCAGGGGCAGGTGACCGTGACCAACACCGGAAACACCGCGACCACCGGATGGATGGTGACGCTCACCTTCGCCGCCGGCCATCGGATCACGCAGATCTGGGGCGGCCGCACCGACGACACCGCCAGCCCGTACAGGATCAGGAACGAGAGCTACAACGGAGTGCTGAGCCCCGGTGCCTCCACCACGTTCGGCTTCCTGGCGACCTCGAACGGCACCGGCTACTCGGCCACGGTCACCTGCACCCGAACATCGTCGAGCTAGCCCGCTCTTCGAGTTCCGGCCGGGGCGGCCTGCGGCATGCCGCAGGCCGGTAACGCCCCGGCCGGACGGCTGCCCCGCGACATCCAGTGATCATATTCGAACCTGTGTACGAGTCTGTGGATACTGTGGATAACTCCGCGGCGCCCGCCGTCGGGGTCTAGCCGTTGTGCAGGGTCAAGGTCGCCTTGCCGGCGATGACGTCGAGTTCGGCTCGGCCGCCGATCGGGAAGGTGGCGAGGGGAGCGGTGTGGCCGACGTCGACGTTGGCGAGCACCGGCACGCCCCTCAGGGACGGCTGAGTGTCGATGATCTGCTCCAGCAGCGGCCGCGTCATGCGGCTGTCCTTCTGGAAGCGCCCGATCGCCAGTCCTCGCACGCCCGCGGCGCCGGGAAGCTGGAGGAGCGAGGTCAGGTCGCGCGCGAAGGTCGCCGGGTGCGATTCGAAGTCGTCCTCGAGGATCAACAGCGCGCCGTCGAGCGATGGCATGTACGGGGTGCCCTGCAGCAGGTTCAGGGTGCAGAGGTTGCCGCCCACGATGCGTCCCTCGGCGGTGCCAGGCCGGAGCGTCCACCACCCCTCGTTGGGGATCGGCTCGCGCCCGTCCTGGTCCTGGAACCAGAGGTCGTCGCTCCAGTGTCGCGAGGGGGTGAGGCTGATGGGGCCGGCGCCGAACGTCGCCGCGGTGAACCAGCGCATGATCGGTTCGAAGTGGTCGCGCATCCCGAACGTCGCCCAGTGGGGGCCCGAGTAGGTCACCAGGCCGGTACGGGCCAGGATGGCGTTCTGCAGGGCCGTGATGTCGGAGAAGCCGCAGAGGATCTTCGGATTGTCGCGGATCAGCGCCCAGTCGAGGAAAGGCAGCAGTTCGTTGCAGTTGTACCCGCCGATGACCGTCAGGATCGCGGACACCGAGGGGTCGGCGAAGGCGTCGTGGAGGTCGGCGACCCGTGAGGCGACGCTGGAGGAGTCGAACGGGTCGCGCTCGTCGACGTGGCGGCCGTAGGTCAGCGTCAGGCCGAGTTCGGCGAAGCGGGCCTCGATGAGGGCGGTGTGGTCGTGCTCCGTCACCATGGCGCGGGACGCTGCGGGCGCCACCACCCGTACGACGTCGCCTTCGCTCAGCCGGGGAGGGAAGATCGGGTCCATTTCCGGAGGGTAGCGCGGCGGGTCCCCGGCTCGAATCTCATTTTCCGTGGTCACGGGTTCCCGGCGACATGTGCCGGGCGAGCCAGGTCACCGGTTCCATGACGTTGACGGGGTAGAGACTGCCCCGGATCCGCGGCGCGCGGCCGGCCTGGTCCCCCCAGGGTTCCGACGTGTCGGGGACGAGGTTCTGGAAGTCGTCCCGGTCGAACGTCCCCGTCCTGGGGTCGACATAGAAGCCGATCGAGGACGAGACGAAGAACTTGATGCGCTCTGGCCTGAAGAACTGCTTCAGCGCGGGCAGCATCAACTTCGCGTCACCGCTGGCCGACACCTGGCACAACTGCGCGAACAGCTCCTCGGCGTCCTCGGGGGCAACCTGGGGAAAACCGGGCGACTCGTCGGAGTCCGCGGTGAGCAGCCCCAGTCGGTCGGCCATGGTCACGACCTTGAACTCGTCGAACTTGGTGACGCAGATGGCGACGTGGTGGGGGAGCATGCCGTCCTGGAGGCCCGCCGAGGCGAGCATCCGCTCGGCCAGCTCGGTCAGCGCTCCATGCAGGTAGGCGAAGGTGTCGCCGGTTCTGTACTCCCGGAGCGGGTCGTAGAAGATGATGATCCCCTGGCTGCCGGCCAGGGCGTCCACCGCCTCGTTCCGCCCCGAGGGGTGTCCGCGGTGGTAGAAGCCTCCCGGGGCGTCGGCCATTTCCAGCTGGATCGTCACCGGAACCGCGCGCCGCCGGCGCCACAGGCGCAAGCCCTTGCCGGGCGGGGTCTCATGGCCGACCAGCGACCACCGGTAGTAGGCGAGGCTCTGGGTCGCTTCGGGGAACCTGCGGCCTTCGAGCAGGTCGGCCGTGTGTGCGATCAGGAGGTCGCTCGACGGGCCGTCGTCTCCCACGAGCCGCCACGGGCCGGCGTGCCGGATGAAGGCGACGTTGAGCGCGGCCATGAACGTGGTCTTCCCGCTTCCGGGCGGTCCCCACAAGACGATCCGCGCGGGTGCGGCCGGCTTCGGGCTAGGTGACACGACTTGCCTCGCTCAGGGTGGGCGGGTGACTCGGGGGCACGCCGTCGATCATCGGGAAGGGGATGCGCCGCGCCGAGGAGAGGGGAAGGCCGACATCGGCCACCAGACGCCGGACGTCGACGGTGTCCAGGGACGCGGCCGGGCGCCCGCCGTTGAGGCGGGTCCAGACGGCGTCGGCCTGGTCCGGCGGGCGGTCGCAGATCGCGGCCAGCGCGATGCCCGGGTGCGGGTCGAGCCGGCTCAGCAGCGCCTCCCAGTCGTACCGTCGCGGGCAGGGCAGGATCTCCGAGCGGTGCACGCGCGGCGGGTGCGGTGGCCGATCGCCCACCGTCAGCAGCACGCTGCGGCCCTCGGCGTCGAGGGAGAGGCGGCTGACCACCGTGTCCAGCATGTCCTCCACCTGGGCGGCATAGGGATAGCCGCCCGGACGCCGTTCGAGCCGCAGGTCGCCGAGCGCCCTCAGGGCCTCTTCCAGAGTCGTGCGCCAGGCGGCGACCACGACCGGCTGGTCGGCGGCGTCCCGATCGTAGGAGTGCTCCCCGTAGACGACCAGGGAGACCTCCAGCATGCCCAGCAGCGCCTCGGCGGCGACCGTGATCACCTGGCGGACGCGCAGCAGCCGTTCTCGGACGGTGCCGAGCGGGCCACTGATCTCGACCGCGCAGATGACGTGCACCGACTCCCACGACCCGTCGAGCTTGTCCGGCACCGCGGCGACCAGTTCCTCCCAGCCGCGGTCCTCCTTCACCGGGCCGCCGAGCCCGCGGAGCCCGGCGAACCGGACGCGGCCCGGGCGCAGCAGCTCGGCGGTGAAGGTACGGCGTCCCGGCACGAGCGTGGCGGAGTGCACCGACACCAGCGTCGGCGCGTCACCCCGCCATGCCACGATCGCGAACGCGGTGCCCCGCTCGTCGGCGGGGGGACAGTGGACGGTCACCTCCGCCGACTCGCCGCCGCGGGCGCCGGCGGGGAACAGCGGCAGCGTGTCCAGCAGCAGCCGGCCGCTGTCCGGATCGGCTCTCAACGCCACCAGTTCGTAGGGCAGGCGCAGGGGATCGGCGGCGATGGTGCGGCGCAGGAGTTCCACGACGTCGGCGCCCGGTTCGGTGAAGCAGGCCGCTTCGGGGTGCGCGGCGCTCAGCCAGTCCATCGCCTGGCTCGCCTGCGGGCTCTCCGGCGAGGTGCACACGAGCACCACGTCGGCCGTGACGGGCACGCCGGCCGCGCGCAGAACGGCCGCACGGGCGTCCTCCGGGAGGTGTTCGCGGGCGGCGGCCCGGTGGTCGGCCCGTCCGTCCGGCGGCCCGGGCCACGGCATCATCGGCCGGCTCCGGCCGTGGGGGGTGCCGGCCGCGTCGCGGTGCAGGTCGAAGGCGATCAGCCCTTCGCCGCCGAGTTCGACGACGGTCAGGCGCTCGGACTCTTCGAGGCGGGCCACGACCTCGCCGAGGGTCGTCGGGCCGGGCGGCGCGGCCCGCGACGACGGCTGCTCCCCGTCCAAGGCGCGTTCGACCATGGCGCGGGTGATCGGCGCGCGGTCCGGCGCCGCGCGTTCGTAGGCGAGCCAGGCGAGCTGGAGCAGCCGCCGGGCGTTCCCCTCGCTCTGGGCGAGCAGGGCGCGGACGCCGCTGAGCCGGAACGGGCGGATCTCGTCTTCGGCGCCGGAGACCTCGCGCAGGTAGACCTGGAGCAGCCGCACCGCCTGATCGAGGTTCATCGCGGAGGAGGCGACGACGTTGTGCCCGAACCGCTGTTTGAGGTCGCGGCGCATCCTGTCCCAGGCCTGCTCGTTGCCGATCAGGACGAGCATCCCGTTCTCCTGGGGGACGCGTTCGGCCAGCGAGTGCAGCAGGCCCTCGTTCCGCCGCCCGGTCTCCTCCACCTCGCCGAGCATCAGGCGCTCACACTGGTCGATGACCACGACGACCGGCCGCCCGCTCCGCGAGCACATGGCCACCATGAGCTGGATGCCGTAACGGCACAGCTCATGGTCGGTGATCGATCCGGAGACGCCGAGGCGGCTCGCGTCCACCGGGTCGATCTCACGGCCGACGAGCCAGTCGTAGGCGGCCGCCTCCAGGAGGGGGTCGAGCAGGGAGGTGAGGGCGCGCTGGAAGTCCTCCTGGTCGCCGGTGATCTCGCTCAGCTCGCGCGCCTGGGACTGCAGCACGGCGCCCGGTTCCACCATCATGTCGCGGATCATGGCGTAGAGGTGGTCGGGCTCCTCGCGCAGCGCCTCGGTCGCGGACGCCTCGGTCTCGGCGCCGTACGCGCGGCCGGCCTCGACGCCCGCGATGGCGCCGAGGAAGCGGAGGCTGAGGTCGCGGAGCACGGGAGGGTCGATCTGGCTCATCAACCGCCGGTAACAGGACAGGAAGTCGTCGTCCTGCGCCTTGACGTAGAGCCGGTAAGGCGCCGGGCCCGGCGACCGCGGCCGTGCGGAGAGGCGGCTGAGCATGTGCCGGACCGCGTGGGTCTTGCCGGTCCCGTGATCGCCGTGGAGGAACGCGACCTGCCCCTGCCCTCTCAGGCCGGTCGCGAAGCCGCTCATGTAGCGCTGGGCGATCGACCACAGCAGCTCGACGGCGGGCAGCTCGGCCGTGGGGGCGTCCAGCTCCCAGGTGCTCAGCGCCGAGTCCAGGACGCGTTCCTCCATGCTCGTCGTGCCGCGCGGGGGGAACGGGTTGCGCGCGGGAAAGACGAGGCTGCGCTCCTCGCTCATCGGGGCCAGCCGTCCATCGCGGACACGGTCTCGACCAGCCACTGCCGGGACATGGCGAGCTCCTGGTTGTCCGGCCAGGGCGTCTCGCCGGACGCCAGGCTCAGCTTGTAGTCCAGCAGCTTGGCGAGCCTGGTCAGGGCGGCCTTGATCGGCACGGGCGCGTTGCGGAAGATCTCGGCGATGCCGTCGAGGTCGAAGGGGCACGGGGATTCGGGCTTGGACGCCTGCTCCCAGCGGTGGTGGGCGAGCAGCTGGATCTGCGACTCGACGAGCGGCAGCAGCCGGACCAGGTGGATCTCCTCGGAGAACATGTCCGCTCGCAGCAGGTCGGCCGAAGGCGTCTGGGCGTGCTCGTAGTCACGATGGGTGAAGACGACCAGCGACGAGGTGTGCCGGAAGATCGTCTGCGCTCTGTTGATCAGGCTCGCCGTGTGCAGGCCCTCGAACAGCGCGCCGAACGCGTACGGGGATTTCTGCCTGCTCAGTTCGGAGCCGAGCATCCGCGCGGCCGCCTGGAACTTCTGCGGATAGATGGACTCGGGGATGTTCCCGATGCGGTCGAACGCGCCGACCAGCGGGTCGCTGAGCGACAGCTCGGCCATCTCGAACTCGTTCTGCAACTGGGCCATCATCTGCTGGAACCACTCGAAGTCGCGGTGGTGGGTGACCTCGACCCGGCTGACCAGGAAGCGGTCGCCGACATCGCGCAGTTCCCGGTACAGGTCGAGCACGCAGTTGGCCATGGAGGTGCGGCCGGTGAAGTCGCGGCCGCTGATGACGACGAACGCCGGCCGCTCGGCCGCGATCGCCTCCCGCAGATAGGTGTAGATGGGCTCGACCTGGCAGTAGCCGCCGAGTGACAGGCGCAGGTCGCGGTCCTGCGCCCGGACGATCGGGTCGAGGACGCGGGGGGCGTAGGGATTGCGCCCGGGGAGTCCGTAGAGCTCGTAGCGCTGGGAGTGACCGTTCAATGTCACGCTCAGCCGCCCAGCATCGTGAGATAGAGCCGTAGGTCTCCCGCCACCTCGGCGAAGCCGGCGCCCTCGAACAGGTTCCGCAGGTGATCTTGCGAGTCGTGGAAGCGTCTCACGGCGGCCTGCATGGACTGCGCGTCCTGCGCGCCGAAGCGGTTGACGAACCCCTCGGTCCGCTCGATGTTCAGGCTCCCTTCGTAGGCCGCTTCCAGCGCCACCAGCAGATCGGGCCGCTTGGTCGCGGCGGCGTGCAGGGCGGGGCTCTGCACGCGCAGGACGACCAGCCGGACGAGCACGTCGAAACGCAGGTCTTCGAGCCGGTCGTGGCGCCGCGAAATGGCGTGCGTGACCGCGCAGATGTTCAGCACGCGCTTTATGCGCCGCGGATTGGGCGTGACGACGCGCCGCAGGAGTTCGGTCTGCGCGGCGATCGGCGCAGGCAGGTCGAGAGCGTCGAGAAAACGGCCGACCGCGACCGCGTCGAGGGGCAGCAGATACACCGGAAGCTGGATGATCTTGTCGAGGTATTCGTCGCCGATCTCGACGACCTGCTCGGCGGAGAATCCGAACTCGCGATATCTGGCCGCGACGCCGCGGTCGACGATCTCTTTGGCGATCGCGACGACGATGAAGACGTTGCGCAGATCGAGGAAGAGCTTGAGGGATTCCAGCACGTCGACGATCTCGGCGGGTTCGCACCGGTCGAGGTCGTCGACGAAGATGACCAGGCGTGCGCCCTTGGCGGCGATCGCGTCGGCCTGCCGCTGGAGCGTCGAGCGGAGTTTGCGGATCTCGCTCTCCACCTGCCCGCGCCGCTCGGCGTAGCGCTCGGAGAGCTGCTCGACGCGGTCGATGGTGACCGCGCCTTCGGTGGCCTTGCGCAGCAGCACGTCCATGCTCAGCGTGGTGATCAGCGACCCGATGCGCTTGACGGCGGCCGCGAACCGCCCCCGCCCGTCCTCGGCCAGGGTGTCCTGGACGGTGTGCAGCAGCGGCAGGAGCATCGTGGGCTCCTTGCGGTGGATCCAAGGATTGAAATGGACCC
The DNA here is from genome assembly GCF_042654065.1 of Sphaerisporangium dianthi. Taxonomy (NCBI): domain Bacteria; kingdom Bacillati; phylum Actinomycetota; class Actinomycetes; order Streptosporangiales; family Streptosporangiaceae; genus Sphaerisporangium; species Sphaerisporangium dianthi. Next base: position 625,608 of record NZ_JBHSFP010000002.1, read on the forward strand.
GGACGAAGGCCTCTCCGTGGTCCGCCGCCAGCCTCTGGTCGATCATTTTGATGAGGCTGGACTTGCCGCTGCCCCAGGCGCCGAAAACGCCGATGGTGAAGGGGGTCTCGGTCGCGTCGTTCGTCAGCACCTCGACGAGGGGATCCACGTACCTGTCGAATTCGAGCCGGTCGAGTGAGCCGCCCACCGGCGAGTCGGAGAGCACCGGCGAGGAGGGCGCCGGCAGGGAGGAGGGCGCCGGCGGTTCGATCATCGGCGCCCGCCCGTCATCGGGAACCGTCCGCGCATGCGGTGTAACGCCTTGCCCACCCGCTCGCCGCCTCCTTCCGCATGGACGCCACCGCCGTTCGGCCCGGAGAACGTCCCGCGTTCCGGGGGGACGTCGCCGCCCGCGCCTCGCGCCCGGCGGACAAGGAGGGCCGCCGTTCGCGTGTACCGCGATGATTATCCACCCCTGACCCGAGCGGCGTAATATCAATCGACTCGTCATATACGCAGATAGGCCGGGTCACCCCCTGTTCGGGCGGGCGGGCATCGGGAAAACCGGCATGGAATGCTCGGACGGCGCGCCGGAAAGGGGCGGGATGAAGCAGGCTTTGATCGCCCTGTCCGGGGCCCGGCCCGATATCCTCGAACGCTGCCCGACCGAGCGCGGAAAGTTCCTCAGGCTCGGGGGAGCGGTCCTCGTCTCCGGCATGATCGCCGGTCTCTGCGCGTTTATCACGGCCGTCGGCCTCTTTGGCGCGAATATAGTGCCCGCTGTCCTGATCGCCGTCCCGTGCGGCCTGTTGGTGCTCGGCCTCGATCGCCGGTTGGTCTCGGTCATGAAGACGGAGGGGAAAAGTCGCTGGTGGTACGCCTTCCTCCGGCTGGCGTTCGCGGTTCCGCTCAGCGCGCTCGTCGCCCTGGCGCTGACGCTGCAGGTGTTCGGGGCCGAGATCGGCGCGCGGGCCGCCGAGATCGAGCGCGACCTCACCGCCGTCCGCGTCTCGAAGGCGCGCACCGACCAGGAGGCCCTCTACCTTCGCGCGAGCGTCGCCGAGCTCGAGGTGGTCGTCGCCTCGCGGGGCGCCGCGCCGCTCGACCGTGACAACGACGCCACGTTCCGGAGACTGGCGGCGGAACGCGACCGGCAGCGATCGCTCGTCCTGAAGTACTACGTCGAGTGGCAGTGCCGGCTGCACGGCGGCCCTGGCTGCAGGAAGGCCGGGCAGGGTCCCCTGGCCCGGCAGAGCAAGGCGGCGTACGACACGGCCCGTGACCGGGCCGGCGAGCTTGAGCGGCGACTGGAGGAACGTGCCTGGACGCTGGCCAGGTCCGGCGAAGCCGCGCAGAGGGCCCGCCTCGCGTCCGCGACCGAGCAGCTGGCGGCCGACGAGCCGCGACTGCATGTGGTCCTGCGCCGCCAGGCCGATCAGCAGACGGCGTTGGAGGCCGGCGCGGGCGGCGGAACGCTGTTGCGGCTGCGCGTCCTGATGGACCTGCCGGCCACCGGCCTCTCCCCGAACGTCATCCTCGTGCTGCTGTTCATACTCGTCATGTCGATCGAGTCCCTGCCGGTCGCCGCGCGGCTGACGCGGCGGCCGGGCGACTACGAGAAGGTCCTCGCGCAGGCGAGCCGGAACGAGCGATCGGATGTCACCCGCGTCCCCTTGCTGAGCGCGGAGGCGGGTGCAGGGACTTCGCCGCTGTACAGCATCTGGTCCCGTAGCGCCGAGCAGACGCCGCGCCCCGTCTCGAGCGGGCGAGCCCCGGCTCAAGGCACGCCCCGGCCCCCGCGGGAAACTCGTCGGGCCGCCGGACCGTACGACCCCGTCGGCGAAGCGGACGTCGTGGACGTCGTGGACGGCTCCCTGCGGGACATGGCCCTGAGGAAGATGGCAAGCCCGCGGTTCGCCCATGCGGCCGCACAGCCCGGCGGCAGCGGTGAGCTCCACCCGGGATACGACCTGTTCCCCGACGACGACTGACAGCGCCGGCGCGGGGGCGGAGGAAGATTTTCCCGGGCGGTGGTGTTCGCTCGTTCGGACCATCGCGAAACGTGACAGGAGAGACGATGACCGACCGGGCGGATGAGATCATCAAGGCACTGCGATCCGGGCTCGACGATCTGACGGCGCTGGTGCGCGGCTTCACCGCCGACGACCTCGCCCGCCGGTCCGGAGCGAGCGAGTGGGACGTCTCGCAGGTGCTCAGCCACCTCGGCAGCGGCGCCGAGATCTTCCTCGCCGCCATCGACGGCGCCGTGGAGGGCACCGGGACGCCCGAGATGGACGTCATCAAGGGCATCTGGGCCCGCTGGGACGCGATGTCGCGGTCCGAGCGCGCCGAGCACTTCGTCACCGCGAACGAGGCGCTGGTGCGCCGTTTCGAGGAGCTCGACCGGTCGGCCAAGGACGACCTGCGCATCGAGCTCTGGTTCCCCGCTCCGCCGGTGGACGTGGCCGGCCTGGCCGGCATGCGGCTCAGCGAGTTCGCCTACCACACCTGGGACATCGAGGTCGTCTCCGACCCGGCGGCGACGCTGACCCCGCAGGCCGTCGCGCTGCTGCTCGACCAGGCGGGCGGGCTCATCGGCTTCACCGGCAGGGCCGGCGGGCTGGACGGCCAGGCGACCCTCGCCGTGCGGGTCACCTCCCCTGAGCGGTCCTTCGGGCTCGACGTCCGTGACTCGGTGTCCCTCACCGACGCCCCCGGCACGCCGGACGGGGTTCTGACCGCGCCCGCCGAGTGGTGGCTGCGCCTGATCGCCGGCCGTCACGCCCCTGAGCACACGCCCGCCGAGGTGAGCCTGGAGTCCGGCACGGTCACGCTGGACGACCTGCGCCGCGTCTTCCCAGGCTTCTGATCGCTCAGGCCGCCTGCACCATCGCCACCGCGTCCGCGGTGGTCGGGTGGGTCTCGAAATGGTGGTCGAGGTTGGTGATCGTGAGCAACCTTGAGATCATCATGCCGGGCGTCACCGCCAGCGCGAGCCTGCCGCCCATCTCGCGCACCCGGTTGTAGGTGCTGACCAGCAGTCCCAGTCCGAGTGAGTCGCAGAAGCTGGTGCCTGTGAGGTCGAGCACCAGACAGGGGGGTTGCGACTCCTCGATGGCGTGGTCGAGTTCCGCGCGCAAGCGCGGGACCGCGTTCATGTCGAGCTCCCCCTGGATCTCCACGATCACACAACGACCGTCCTGTCGCTCGCAGATGTGCAATGCCGTTTCTCGCGCCGGGTAGGCCATCTCCCTCACCTCCGTTCACGGCTGGCTACCCCGACAAATAGGTAATAAGCGCCCGTTGGCAAATAGGCGGGAAGGTCGGCTGACGTCAACGCGGTGATTGCGCCGCGTGGCGAGGGTCAGCGGTTACATAATGAATCGCAATGAAGACGGAAAGTAGTCGGCATGTCGACGTCAGCATCGTGGTGCCCGTCCACAACTGCCGCCCCTACCTCGATCGATGCCTCACCTCGCTGCTCACGCAGCGGGTGAGCAAAGAGATCGTCATCGTGGACGACGGCTCCACCGACGGCAGCCGCGACCTCCTGGCCGACTATGCCGACAAGTTCCCCGAGATACGGGTGTGGCACCAGCCGGCGTCCGGCGGCGCCGCGGGGCCGCGCAACCGCGCCATCGCGCACTCCACGGGCCGCTACGTCTTCTTCTGTGACGCTGACGACCATCTCGGCCCCGAGGCGCTCCAGCGCATGCTCGCCATGGCCGAGCGCAACGGCTCCGACATCGTGCTCGGCAAGATGGTCGGCCACGGCCGCAAGGTGCCCACGTCCATGTTCCGTGAGAACCGCGACCGCGCGCCGCTCGGCGAGACCACCGTCTACAACACCCTCACCTGCTTCAAGCTCTTCCGCCGCGAGCTGCTCACCCGCCATCAGATCCGCTTCGACGAGTCGCTGCGCGTCGGCGAGGACATCGTCTTCTCCGTGCACGCCTACTGCCACGCGCGGACGATCTCCGTGGTCGCCGACCACGACTGCTACCACGTGGTAGCCCGGCCGGACGGCAGCAGCGTCATGCAGGAGCCGGGCAGCCGCGACCCGCTCGCCTGGCTGCGCATGATCCGCACGCCGATCGAGCTGATGACGCGCCACATCCCCGAGGGGCCGCTGCGCGACCACCTCATGCGGCGGCACTTCCGCTTCGACATCCTCGGCCAGCTCGGCGCGCCGTTCCTCGCCGCGGCCGCCGCCGAGCGCGGCGCCATCGCCCGCGAGGTGGCCGACATGTGCGCGGTGTGGCTGACCGACGGGGTGCTCGACCGGCTGCGCCCGATCGACCGGCTCCGGGCCGCCTCGCTCGGGGACGCGGGCAGGCTCGTCCGGCTCGCCCGGGTCGAGACCGCCCCCCTGCGCCGCCGCCTGACCCGGCTCGAATGGACCGGCGACCACCTGGAGATCTCCGGCCGGGCCTCGCTCTCCGACTCCTGGAACGGGGTGGCGGTCGGCCTGCTCCTGCGGGAACGTTCCACCGGCGCCGAGCGGCGGGTGCCGGTGACCTCGGTGGCCGACGTCTTCGCCGGCGGCGTCGAGGTCTCGCGCCTGCCGCCCGGGGTGTGGGACGTGTACGTCGTGCTGGCCTGCGAGGGAGTGCGCCGCGTGGCGAGGTTCGGCGCCGACCGCGACGCCGGGGTGGCCTGTCCCGCGGCGAGGCTGGCCGGCGCGGTCGCGGTGCCGTACTTCACCCGCCCGGGCAACCTCAGCATCGACATCGGCGGCCACGTGGCCGCGGTCCCTGGGGCGGCGCGGCTGACGCGCGCCGCGTGGGGCGGCAAGGGGACGCTCACCATCGAGGGGGCGGTGACCGTCGGGGACGGCCGCCCGGCCGCCCGGTGCGCGCGCCATGTGGTCTGGCGCGAGCGCTCCTCCGGCAGCGAGCGGCGGGTTCCCGCGGCGGCGGTCGGCGGCGCGGGGTTCACCGCCACGGCGACGCTCGACGCGCCGGGCGTCTGGGAGGCCGAACTGGAGGTCGACCTCGGCGGGCCGCCGCTGCGCTACCCGGTCCAGGTCGGCGGGGCCGACCCGGCGGAGCAGGCGAGCGTCGCCGGCCAGTCGGGCCTTGCCGGACAGCCGGACCTCGCCGGACAGCCGGGTCTTGCGGGGCAAGCAGGCCTTGCCGGGCAGGCGGGGGGCGCCGGGCAGGCGGGGCTCGCGCTCGCCGATCTCGGGCCGGGCATGGTCTGGTGGCGCGGGCACCGGCGCTGGACGGCCACGGCGCGGGCGTCCAAGATCAGGCGCAGGCTCGTGGTCACCGTCCTCGTCCGGGGGCCGCGGGCGGTCGTCCGCCGCACCATCCGCATCGGCCGCTGACCAAGGCGAGCCTGTCCTCCGCCGCACCGGCCGCCGACCTGGGCCGAGCCTGCACCCGGTTAGGGGCTGGACCTGGGGTGGCCACGGTTATATACCCCTGGGGCCACGCCTGGGGTGGCGCGCGGCCCCTACCAGTGCATGGGCGCCGCCCCAGCGTTCTTATCGTTATTGCCAGTCTCTTGCACCTACAAGCCCATGGCCTAGAGTTGGCACGACTCGAATTCCCTCGGAGGCTCTGGTGCACGTACCAGATGGTTTCTTCAACGCGGCGGTTTCCATCGGCGCAGGTGCCTTCGCCGCCGCCGGCGTGGCGGTATGCCTGCGCGGCGCTCGCCGCGAGCTGGACGACCGGACGGCCCCTATGGCGGGCCTCGTGGCGGCGTTCATCTTCGCCGTCCAGATGCTCAACTTCCCCGTGGCGGCGGGCACGAGCGGCCACCTGCTCGGCGGCACGCTGGCCGCGGTGCTGGTAGGGCCGTATACAGCCGTGTTGTGCGTGGCCGTGGTGCTCCTCGTCCAGGGCTTCTTCTTCGCCGACGGCGGCCTCACCGCGCTCGGCGTCAACATCACGTTGATGGCCATCGTCACCTCCGTCGTCGGCTGGATGGTGTTCCGCCTGATCGTGCGCGCCGCGCCCCGCAACCGCGCGCTCGTCCCCGTCGCGGCCTTCGTCGGCGCGGCCGTCTCGGTGCCGGTCGCGGCGATGGGCTTCACCGTGCTGTTCTGGCTCGGCGGCACGGCGCCGATCGACGTGTCGTCGGTGGCGATCGCCATGGGCGGCGTGCACGTCCTCATCGGCCTCGGCGAGGGCCTGATCACCGCCCTCACCGTGAGCAGCGTCCTCGCCGTGCGGCCCGACCTGGTGTACGGCGCCCGCGGCCTGGCCTCCAAGCTGGTGCTGCGCACGGCCGACGGCGGCAGCACCGAGGTGGCCGGCGAGCCCGCTCCGGCGCCGTCCCGCAGCCTGCGGCCGCTGCTGATCGGCGGCGCGCTGGTCTCGGTCCTGCTGGCCGGCGTGGTCTCCTTCTACGCCTCCAGCAGCCCCGACGGGCTCGAGAAGGTCGCCGGGGACAAGGGCCTCAACGCCAACGAGCGTGATCACACGCTCGTCGACGGGCCGCTGTCCGACTACGGCGTCAAGGGGGTCGAGGACGAGCGGCTGTCGGTGGGCGTCGCCGGTGTCGTCGGTGTCGGCATCACGCTGGTGGCCGGCGGGGTGATCTTCTACGCCGTGCGCCGCCGTCAGAGCGCGCGCGACGGCGAGCACGACGGTGACAAGGTGGCCGCGTAAATGGGCGCCGGGCACACCCACCAGCTCTACCGGCCGGGCGACACGGTGATCCACCGCCTGCCGCCCCAGTGCAAGCTCGTGGCCGTGGCGGCGTTCGCCGTGGTCGTGGTCGCCACGCCCCGGGAGGCGTTCTGGGCCTTCGGGGTCTACGTCCTGCTCCTGGCGGCGGTGGCGGCGACGGCGAGGGTGCCTGCCCGGTTCCTGCTGCGGCGCATGGTGATCGAGGTGCCGTTCGTGATCTTCGCGGTGGCGTTGCCGATCATCGGGCTGGGCGAGCGGGTCGAGGTGCTCGGCCTGTCGCTCAGCGCCGAGGGGCTGTGGGCGGCCTGGAACATCCTGGCCAAGGCCACCCTCGGCGTCGTGGCGAGCATCCTGCTGGCCGCCACCACCGAGCCGCGCACGATGCTGCTGGGCGCCCAGCGGCTGCGGCTGCCCCAGACGCTCGTCCAGATCGCGATGTTCATGCTGCGCTACATGGACGTGATCCTGGACGAGATGCGCCGCATGCGCGTCGCCCGCGAGTCGCGCGGCTTCGTGGCCCGTGACGTGCGGCACCTGCCGGTGCTCGCCAAGTCGGCGGGCGCGTTGTTCATCCGTTCCTACGAGCGTGGCGAGCGGGTGCATCTGGCGATGCTGAGCAGGGGATACACAGGTTCCATGCCCGTCATCGACGATCTGCGCGCCTCGGCCCGCACCTGGGCGACGGCCGCGCTGCTTCCCATGGCCGCGCTGGCGACCGCCGTACTCTCCTGGAGCCTCTCGTGAGCATGCCGTCTCCTTCCCTGCAGGTCAGCCGGCTGGCCTATGCCTACCCCGACGGCACCCAGGCCCTGTACGGCGTCGACCTGACCATCCAGCGAGGCGAGCGGGTCGCGCTGCTCGGCCCCAACGGCGCGGGCAAGACCACCCTGGTCATGCACCTCAACGGCATCCTCTCGGCCGGGCACGGCGAGGTCGAGGTGGCCGGCCTGCCCGTGCGCAAGGACACCCTGGGCGAGATCCGCCGCCGGGTCGGCCTGGTCTTCCAGGACCCCGACGACCAGCTCTTCATGCCCACGGTCCGCGAGGACGTCGCGTTCGGCCCGGCCAACCTGGGCCTGCGCGGGTTCGAGCTGGAGCTTCGGGTGAACGAGGCGCTGGCCCAGGTCGGGCTGCCGGACGTCGCCGACCGGCCGCCGCACCACCTGTCGTTCGGGCAGCGCCGCAGAGTCGCGGTCGCCACGGTCCTGGCCATGCGGCCGGAGATCCTGGTGCTGGACGAGCCGTCGTCCAACCTCGACCCGGCCTCGCGGCGCGAGCTGGCCGAGATCCTGCGGTCCCTGGACGTCACCGTGCTGATGGTCACCCACGACCTGCCCTACGCCCTCGAGCTGTGCGAGCGCTCGCTGATCCTCTCCGGCGGCGTCATCGCGGCCGACGGGCCGACCCGTGACATCCTGGCCGATCCCGACCTGCTGGCCGCCCATCGCCTGGAGCTGCCGTTCGGGTTCGCGGTGGCCCCCCAGTCGTACTGAGCCCGTCGCCGCGCCACCCCGGCTAAAGTGGCTCCGCAAGGAGGTTCCACATGAAGCTGCGGCTCGCGCGGCGAGCATTCGGAGACGCCGTCGTCGTGGCGGTCGAGGGAGAGCTCGACCTGTTCACGGCACCCTTCCTCCGTGATGAGGTGCGCGATGCCATCAAACAGGACAGCAGCCGCCTGGTGCTCGACCTCGGCTCGCTGTCCTTCATGGACTCCAGCGGCCTGTCGGTGCTCATCGAGGCGTGGCGCCTGGCGACGGGCGAGGGCGGCGGGGTCTCGCTGGCGGCCCCGCAGGCGCCGGTGGCGCGCATCCTCCGCACGACCGGCCTCGACCGGCGCATCAAGGTCTATCCCGACGTCGACACCGCGATCTCGGCCGAGATTTGAGCCACCCCCAGTAGAACTTCATTCGGTTGCCACGTTAGGGTCCGGGATATGGACCTGAACGGAGCAGCAGCAATCATCTCAGGCGGCGCCAGCGGCCTCGGCGAGGCCACCGCGCGCGAGCTCGCGGCGGCGGGCGCGACCGTCGTCATCGCCGACCTGAACGCCGAGCGCGGCAAGGCGATCGCCGACGAACTCGGCGGAGTCTTCGTCCAGACCGACGTCTCCGACGAGGCGTCGGTCCAGGCGGCCGTGGACGCGGCCGTGGCCACCGGCAAGCCCTTGCGCGCGGTGGTCAACAGCGCGGGCATCGGCTGGGCGTCCCGCACCGTGGGCAGGGACGGCTCGCCGCACGACCTGGCCAGCTACCGCAAGGTGATCGACATCAACCTGATCGGCACCTTCAACCTCATGCGCATCGGCGCCGCGGCGATGGCCAAGACCGACCCCGCCGACGCCGACGGCGCGCGCGGCGTCGTCATCAACACCGCGTCGGTCGCCGGCATCGAGGGCCAGACCGGCCAGGTGGCCTACTCGGCGTCCAAGGGCGGCATCATCGGCATGACCCTGCCCGCCGCGCGCGACCTCGCCGCGATCGGCGTGCGGGTGCTGACGATCTGCCCCGGCATCATCGACACGCCCATCTACGGGTCGGGCCCGGAGGCCGAGGCGTTCAAGGCCAAGCTGTCGGCGCCGGTGCCCTTCCCCAAGCGCATGGGCCAGGCCTCGGAGTTCGCCCACCTGGTGCGCGCCCTGGTCGAGAACGACTACATGAACGGCGAGGTCATCCGCTTCGACGGCGGCATCCGCTTCCAGCCCAAGTGAGCCCGATCGAGTCCGCGAACCGGAGGTAAGGGTGTCTGACGAGGTACTCGTCGAGGTCGACGGCGGCATCGCCGTCATCACGATCAACAGGCCGCAGGCCAGGAACGCGATCAACGGCGCCGTCGCACGCGGCGTCGTGGCCGCACTGGACGAGCTGGAGGAGCGCAAGGACGTCTCGGTGTACGTCCTGACCGGCGCGGGCGGCAACTTCTCCGCCGGCATGGACCTCAAGGGGTTCCTCACCGGCGACTTCCCCGCGGTCGAGGGGCGCGGGTTCGGCGGCATCACCGAGGCGCCGCCGAAGAAGCCGATCATCGCCGCCGTGGAGGGCTACGCGCTCGCCGGAGGCTTCGAGCTGGTGCTGTCCTGCGACATCGTCGTCGCCTCGCAGGAGGCGAAGTTCGGCCTGCCGGAGCCCAAGCGCGGCCTGGTGGCCGGCGCGGGAGGCGTGATGCGCCTGCCGCGCCGCATCCCGTACCACATCGCCATGGAGATCGCGCTCACCGGCGACTTCTACCCGGCCGCGCGGCTGGCCGAGCTGGGCCTGGTGAACCAGGTGACGCCGGCGGGCGGAGCGCTCGCCGCGGCCAAGGAGTTCGCCGCCAAGATCGCCGCCAACGCCCCGCTGTCGCTGCTGGCGACCAAGCGCCTCCTGGTCGAGTCGGCCGACTGGTCCCTCGACGAGATGTTCTCCCGGCAGGCGGCGATCATGAACCCGGTGTTCGGGTCCAAGGACGCCATGGAGGGGGCCGCCGCCTTCGCCGAGAAGCGCGCGCCCAACTGGTCGGGGGAGTGAGCGAGCCCGCTCGATGATCCATGCCGGCGCCGGCCGATCTTCACGGCGCCGGCGCCCGGAAGGACGCGTGTTCCCGCACGGGAACATGCGTCCTTTTCGTGTCCACGTTAAATCGCGGGTTAAACACCATGCGCGTACGGTAAAGGGAGGACAAAAAGCGTTCCATGGCCGCTTTGCAAGGAGACCGATGAGCGACTACGCGACCAGAGTGAGAACGCCGGGCGGCACCTCGGGCGAGATGGTGCGGCGGCGCGTCGTCGACCTGGTCACAGGGGCGCTCGGCGCCGCCATAGTCGTCACCCTCCTGGTGGGGGTCGAGTGGGCCGTCGAGATCGCCGACTACGTCATGCCCGAGAACTTCGACCAGTACGGCATCCGCCCCCACGACGTCGACGGCCTGAGCGGCATCCTGTTCGCGCCGTTCCTGCACGCCGGGTTCGGGCACCTCATGGCGAACACCGTGCCGCTGGCCATCCTCGGCTTCCTCGCCGCGCTGCGCGGCATCGGGCGGTTCCTGCTGGCCAGCCTGCTCATCATCGTCGTGAGCGGGCTCGGGGTGTGGGTGGTCAGTCCTCCGGGGGTGACGCTGGGCGCGAGCGGGCTGGTCTTCGGCTACTTCGGATACGTGGTGACGCGGGGCCTGTTCGACCGGCACCTGCTCGACATCGCGCTCGGCATCGGCGTCGCCGTCCTGTACTACTCGCTCATCTGGGGCGTGCTGCCGGGCCAGCCCGGCATCTCCTGGCAGGCCCACCTGTTCGGGCTCGTCGGCGGGGTGATCGCGGCCTGGACGCTGCGCCGCCGCAAGAGGCGCGCGGCGGTGCTCGCGTGAACGCGCCGGGCCATCGGGGGTCGAACGAGCCGTCGGACGACGGGACCGCACGGCACGGGAAAGGCGGCGGTAAATGATCTCAAGTGACATGGCGGGGGCGTGTGGCGCGAAATACCGGCGTGAATAGCCTTGGGTCGTTGGAGCGCGCCATCATGGAGGTGCTCTGGGATTCCACGCATTCCCTGCTCGTGCGCGAGGTGCAGGAGGCGCTCAACGCGGACGCCGGCAAGCCGCTCGCGTACACCACCGTGCAGACCGTGGCCGAGCGGCTCGTCCGCAAGGGCCTGCTGAGCCGCACCCTCGACCGCAAGGCGTTCCGCTACTCGGCGCGGCGCTCTCGCGACGAGCACGTCACGGCGGTCATGCTGGCCGCCCTCGCCGAGACCGACGATCGCGCGCCGGTGCTGTCGTGCTTCGCGCAGAGCGTCGAACTGGACGACGCCCTGCGCCTGCTGGAGGAGCTGGCCCGCCGCACCGGAGAGCGTCCCCGCGTCGCGGGGCCCGGCTGGGTGCCCCCGCCCTCGTCCTGACCCTCGACGACCCCTCCTCGCCGCCCCCGGCGGCGCCTTCCCGCGCCGCCCCCGGCGGCGCCTTCCCGCGCCGCCCCCGGCGGCGCCTTCCCGCGCCGCCCCCGGCGGCGCCTTCCCGCGCCGCCCCCGGCGGCGCCTTCCCGCGCCGCCCCTCGGCGGCTTTCAGACGCCCGCCTGGAGCCGACGGGGACGGGCCCGGCCGCCGGTGTCGCCCGGCGGCCTCCCGTGCCGCTAGAGCCGCTCGACGACGTAGTCGACGCAGGCGGTGAGCGCCTCGACGTCGGCCGGGTCGATGGCCGGGAACATCGCGACGCGCAGCTGGTTGCGGCCGAGCTTGCGGTAGGGCTCGGTGTCGACGATGCCGTTGGCCCGCAGCACCTTGGCGACCTCGGCGGCGTCCACCTCGGCGGCGAAGTCGATGGTGCCGACGACGTGGGAGCGCTGGGCGGGGTCGGCGACGAACGGCGTGGTGTAGGAGGTCTTCTCGGCCCAGGTGTAGAGCCTGCCGGCCGAGTCGGCGGTGCGCGCGGTGGTCCAGGCCAGGCCGCCGTTGCGGTTCATCCAGGCGATCTGGTCGGCGAGCAGGAACAGCGTGGCCACGGCCGGGGTGTTGTAGGTCTGGTCCTTGACCGAGTTGTCGATCGCGGTCGGCAGGCTGAAGAACTCGGGCACGAACCGGCCGCTCGCGGCGATCTCGTCCACCCGGGCCAGAGCGCGGGGGGAGAACAGGCCGATCCACAGCCCGCCGTCTGAGGCGAAGCTCTTCTGCGGCGCGAAGTAGTAGACGTCGAACTCGGAGGCGTCCACCGGCAGGCCGCCCGCTCCGGAGGTGGCGTCGACCAGCACCAGCGACTCGTCGTCGGTCACGCGCTTGATCGGCATGGCGACGCCGGTGGAGGTCTCGTTGTGGGTGAGCGCGTAGACGTCCACGCCGGCCTCGGGCCTGGCCTGCGGGTGGCTGCCCACCTCGGACTTGATCACGGTCGGCTCGGCCAGCCAGGGCGCCTTGGCCGCGACGGCCCCGAACTTCGACGAGAACTCGCCGAAGTGGAGGTGCTGGGACTTCTCCCTGATGAGCCCGAAGGCCGCGATGTCCCAGAACGCCGTCGTGCCTCCGTTGCCGAGCACCACCTCATATCCCTCGGGGAGCGAGAACAGGTCGGTGAGGCCCTCGCGCACCCGGCGGACGAGGTTCTTGACCGGCTTCTGGCGGTGGGAGGTGCCCATCACGCCCGCGCCGGCGGAGGCCAGGGCGGCGAGCTGCTCAGGGCGTACCTTGGAAGGCCCGCAGCCGAAACGACCGTCAGCGGGCTTCAGTTCAGCGGGAATCTCGATGTCAGCCACCTAACCAAGGGTAGTGAGCCGCGCAGGCGTTCACGCCGCGGGTCCGGATCCTGAGACGTGGCCCGCGTGTCGCTGAGACGGCCCCCGCGCGCCGGGACGCCGGCCGGGCGCCGCGCCGGTGCGCGAAGCCCGCGATCGGGGAGCCTCCCGGACGCCGCGCGGCACGCGAAAGGCCCGCAACCGGGGGCTGCGGGCCCTGCATGGGCGTTCGGCCGGGTGGCCGGTCTCGCCGGGCGGGACCGGTCGCCGTGCGGACGGCGGAGGCGGCCGGAAAGTCAGCTCGCCCGGACGACCTCGTCGGCTCCGGGGACGTCGCTGATCGAGCGCTGCGGGGGACCGACGTACTTGGCGCTTGGGCGGACCAGCCTGCCCGTGCGCTTCTGCTCCAGGATGTGCGCCGCCCATCCGGCGGTGCGGGCGCAGGTGAACATCGAGGTGAACATGTGCGGGGGAACCTCGGCGAAATCCAGCATGATCGCGGCCCAGAACTCCACGTTCGTGGCGAGCACGCGGTCGGGCTTGCGGGCGTGCAGCTCGGCCAGGGCGGCCTTCTCCAGCGCCACGGCGACCTCGTAGCGAGGGGCGTTGAGCTCCTGCGCCGTGCGGCGCAGCACGCGGGCGCGGGGGTCCTCGGCCCGGTACACGCGGTGGCCGAAGCCCATCAGGCGCTCGCCGCCGTCGAGTGCCTTCTTGACGTAGGTCTCGGCGCTGCCGATGCGCTCGACCTCTTCGATCATGTGCAGCACGCGGGCGGGGGCCCCGCCGTGCAGCGGGCCGGACATGGCGCCCACCGCGCCCGACAGGGCGGCGGCGACGTCGGCGCCGGTGGAGGCGATGACGCGGGCGGTGAAGGTCGAGGCGTTCATGCCGTGCTCGGCGGCGGAGGTCCAGTAGGCGTCGATGGCCTTGACATGGTTCGGGTCGGGCTCACCGCGCCAGCGGATCATGAACCGCTCGACGATCGACTCGGCCTGGTCCACGCGCGCCTGCGGGACCATCGGCAGGCCCAGGCCGCGGGCCGACTGGGCGACGAACGACAGCGCGGTGACCGAGGCGCGGGCGAGGTCTTCGCGGGCCTGGTCTTCGTCGATGTCGAGGAGCTGGCGGAAGCCGTAGGCGGGGGCCAGCATGGCGAGGGCGCTCTGGACGTCGACGCGGATGTCACCGGAGTGGACGGGGATGGGGTACGGCTCGGCCGGAGGAAGGCCGGGCTTGAACTTGTTGTCGACCAGCAGGCCCCACACGTGGCCGTAGGAGACGCGACCGACCAGCTCTTCGATGTCGACGCCCCGGTAACGCAGGGCGCCCCCTTCTTTGTCCGGTTCCGCGATCTCGGTCTCGAACGCTACTACGCCCTCGAGCCCGGGTTTGAAGTCGGACATTCTCGGCCGCCTCCCTTTCTTGAAGTCAAAGCCTTGATGTCGAGATACCGGCGGGTCATATTCAACCCCCTCGGCTTGGGTGCTCTGCCGCAGGGTCCCGCCGAAACGCGATCCGCCCTGGTGGGGGGTGCCGCTTCGGCTGTGGCGCCGGACGCGGAAGAATACCGGTCTGTGGATGCCGCATCGAGCCCGCCGCCGCCGTTCGCGGCGCTGCGCCGCACATACGAGGGCCTGCCCCTCACTGAGGCCGACCTCGCCGCCGACCCGGTGACGCAGTTCGCGTCATGGTTCGCCGATGCCGTGGACGCGGGCTTCCCCGAGCCGAACGCCATGGTGCTCGCCACCTCCTCCGCCGGGGGCCGCCCGACCGCGAGAACCGTCCTTCTCAAGGGGTACGGCCATGAAGGCTTCGTCTTCTACACCAACTATGAGTCGCGCAAGGGCCGCGACCTGACGGAGAACCCCCGCGCCTGCCTGGTGTTCCCCTGGCACCCCATACGCCGTCAGGTGCGCGTGGAGGGCACCGTGGCGCGCCTGCCGCGAGAAGATTCCGCCGCTTACTTCCATTCTCGCCCGTACGGCTCCCGAATCGGGGCCTGGGCCTCCCGGCAGTCCGCGGTCGTGCGTTCCCGCGAGGAACTGGACGACCGTTACCGCGAGCTTGCCGAGCGCTGGCCCGAGGAGCCGCCCATGCCCGACTTCTGGGGAGGGTTCCGGGTGATCCCCGCGGAGGTCGAGTTCTGGCAGGGGCAGACCGACCGCATGCACGACCGGCTGCGCTACCGCCGCGCGGGGGACGCGTGGCTGGTGGAGCGCCTGGCCCCCTGACCCGCCGCGAACAGACCCCGAACAGGTCGATAACGGACCGCGAGCAGGCCACGGGCAGAGCATGAGCAGGCCGCGAGCAGGCCGCGGCCGGGTCCGTTGAGGGCTCCCCCCGGCTCGTCGCCCCTCGCCACCTGGGTAAAGTGTCCGGAGATTCTCCGAATGTCCGGGTCGGCGGGGTGGGGTGGCGATCATTCTTCAGTCGGTGCTGAAGCGTGTCGCCGTCGACGCCCGCCCGCTGCGTGTCCCCGCCTACCGGCGGCTGCTGGTCGGTCAGGGCGTCTCGTTCATCGGCTTCCAGCTCACCTCCGTCGCGGTCAGCGCCCAGGTGTACGCCATCACCGGGTCCTCGCTGTGGGTCGGCCTGCTCGGGCCCGCCAACCTCATCCCGCTGGTGGTCTTCGGCCTGTGGGGCGGCGCCGTCGCCGACGCGGTCGACCGGCGCAAGCTGCTGCTCATGGGTTCGGTGGTCGCCTGGCTGGCGACCGTGGCCCTGCTGCTGCACGCCTGGGCGCGGCTGGACAACGTCTACCTGATCCTCGCCGTGGTCGCCGTCCAGTCGACCGGGTTCGCGGTCACCTCGCCGACGCGGGGCGCGATCATCCCGAGGCTGCTGCCCGTCGAACGCGTAGCGGCGGCCAACACGCTGAACTTCCTGGTCAGCAGCGTCGGCACCGTGCTCGGCCCTCTGCTGGCCGGCGTCGTGCTCGCCAAGTCCGGCTACGCCGCGGCCTATCTGATCGACGCGCTGCTGTTCGGCGTCGGGTTCTACGCGGCCGCCCGGCTGCCCCGCCTGGCGCCCACCGGCGAGGTGTCCCGGCCGGGCCTGCGGTCGGTCCTGGACGGGCTCAGGTACATCGCCACCCGGCCGGTCGTGATGATGTCCTTCGCCGTGGACATCATCGCCATGGCCTTCGCGCTGCCCCGGGCGCTCTACCCGGAGCTCACGGCCGAGCGCTTCGGCGGGTCGCCCGTCGCCTTCGGCTGGCTGTCGGCCAGCCTGGCCATCGGCGCCGTCGTCGCCGGGCTGTCCTCCGGCTGGGTCGGCCGGGTGCGGCGCCAGGGGCTCGCGCTGACCTTCGTGATCGCGCTGTGGGGCCTGACCGTCGCCGCGGCGGCGTTCGCCCAGCCGCTGTGGCTGATCGTCGCGCTGCTGGCCGTCGGCGGCGCCATCGACCTGGTCTCGGCGGTCTGGCGGCAGACCATCCTGCAGACCTACGCCCCCGACGAGATGCGCGGGCGCATGCAGGGCGTGTTCATGGTCGTGGTCGCCGGCGGGCCCCGGCTCGGGGACCTGCGGGCCGGCGCGACGGCCGGCGTCTTCGGGCTGGTGCCCGCGTGGGCGGGAGGCGGGCTGCTCTGCGCCGCGGCCGTCCTGGTCGCCGGGCTCGCCGTGCCGGCCTTCCGCGACTACGACGCGGTGCGCGACGGCGCCGGGCAGCGCTGAAAGGTGGCCCGGACCTGTCCTTCGCGATCAGGTTCCGTGAGTTCAGGCGACGCCGGTGGCGAAGGATGCGATCCTAGGGGAGGAGTCACGTGCTTCCGCTGCCGCGGTCGTCGTTCCCCGTCTCGCACCGTTGTGTCGGTGGGTCTGCGTAAGCTCTGTCAAGGCGTTCGTCCCTACGCCGGCCAGAGCGCCCTCAGCCTGCTCGCATACGGCTGTAGCCCCCGCGAGCCGGACGTAGCATCGATACTTGGAGGGGAGGAACCTTGACCGCACACGGCCTGATCGACACCACCGAGATGTACCTCCGCACCATCTTCGAGTTGGAGGAGGAGGGGATCACCCCTCTGCGCGCCCGCATCGCCGAGCGGCTGCAGCAGAGCGGTCCCACGGTCAGTCAGACGGTGGCCCGCATGGAGCGCGACGGTCTTGTCCGCGTCGAGGGCGACCGTCATCTGACCATGACCGATCTCGGGCGCACGCTGGCCATGCGGGTGATGCGCAAGCACCGCCTGGCCGAGTGCCTGCTCACCCAGGTCATCGGCCTTCCCTGGGAAGAGGTCCACGTCGAGGCCTGCCGCTGGGAGCACGTCATGTCCGAGTCGGTGGAGTCCCGCCTGGTCTCCCT
Source organism: Sphaerisporangium dianthi (assembly GCF_042654065.1). Taxonomy (NCBI): domain Bacteria; kingdom Bacillati; phylum Actinomycetota; class Actinomycetes; order Streptosporangiales; family Streptosporangiaceae; genus Sphaerisporangium; species Sphaerisporangium dianthi. The sequence goes on from NZ_JBHSFP010000002.1 coordinate 642,716, forward strand.
GCTCGACAACCCGGTGGTCTGCCCGCACGGCAACCCCATCCCGGGCCTGGACGAACTGGGCGTGAAAGAGCCCGGCGCGTCCGTCGAGGAGGTGATCTCCGCCATGGTCGACCTCGCCGGCCCCAGGGGCATACCCGTAGTCGTGCGTCGAATTAGCGAACAAGTGCAAAGTGATCCTGCTGTGATGCTTAAACTCAAGCAAGTTGGGATACAACCCGGACGCGAGGTGACGCTCGCGGCGAGCGACGACGGTGTACGGGTGACAGGTGACGATGATGCGCTCAACACGCCCGCGGAGTTCCCGCGTGATGTCGCCGCGCACGTCTTCGTCTCCCGGCGCTGACCGATCAGAGCGTGATCGGTTGCATCCCAACGGGGGGTCTCCCTTTCCCTTGTCCCTCAGCCCCGCCTTCCCCAAGCCTCCGGGGGGCCGTCGCCTGACCGCCGAGGCTGTTGCAGGAGCGCACGTGGTCGCCTTTCCCCATGCCCCTCTCCGAGGGGCGGCCGCCCAATGAAGCGATGGGGGGACCTCTCGCAGGACGCGGCCGATCATCTGACGCCCGAGTCGGTCCTCGACCACGCCGAGATGGCCGTGGTCGTCACCGACCGCTTCAGCAACGTGCTCTATTGGAACCCGTTCGCCGAGCGGCTGTTCGGCAGCCCCGACCGGCCCGTGGGCGGCGACCAGAACGTCCTGTCCTTAGGCATCATGGAGAAGGACCACCCCCTGGCCGTCGAGCTGGCCAAGCACGTCCTCAAGGGCGGCGTCTGGGAGGGCACCTTCGACGTGGTGCGCGGCGACGGCACCGTCATCTACGTCCGCGCACAGGCCGTCCCCCTGCGGCACCCCTCCGGCTCGGTCACCGGCATCGTCATCACCGCCCGAGAGGCGATGCGCAGCAACGAGCGTGAGAAAGACCGCTTCGGCCTCCTCGAACGCATCGGCGAACGCCTCGCGGGCTCCCTGTACGTCGAAGAGACGCTCAACCGCGTCGCCGAGATGCTGGTGCCCCAGTTCGCCGACCACTGCTTCATCGAGCTGTCCGAGGGCGACCGGCTGGTCCGCAAGGTCTCGACCCACGTCAAGGGCTGGACTCCCCCCGCGGGCACCTGGCGGCCCGTCGGCTCCGAGATCCGCTACCCCGCCGGCCACTACGCCGAGATCGCGCTGCGCCGGCAGGAGACCATCATCGTCGAGGACTTCGCGACGATGAGTTACCCCTCGCCCAGCGAAGAGGCCAGCAGGCTCTGCGGCGAGATCGGCATGACCTCGGCCATCGTGGCGCCGCTGTGCGCGCGCGGCGAGACGCTCGGCCTGATGTACCTCGGCATGTCCAACCTCACCGACCGGCGCTCGCCGCACTACGACGCCTTCGACCGCGACTTCGTCGGCGCCATCGCCACCCGGGTCGCCATAGCCGTCGACAACGCGCTGCTGTTCGAAGAAGAGCGGCACACCGCCGAGTCCTTCCAGAAGTACCTGCTGCCGCGCGAGCTTCCGCAGCTCGACGGCCTTGAGATCGCGGTCCGCTACTACCCCGCCGCCCCGCTCGCCTCGCACGGCCAGGGCATCCAGACCCAGGTGGGCGGCGACTGGTACGACGTGATCCCGCTGTCGGCGGGCCGGGTCGGCATCGTGATCGGCGACGTCGAGGGCCGCGGAGCCAAGGCCGCGGCGGTCATGGGGCAGCTGCGGGCCGCGCTGCGCGCCTTCGCCCAGGACGACAAGTCCCCGGCCGACATCCTGGCCCGGCTCAACGAGTGGACGCGCATCATCGCCGCGCCCGAGCGCGACGACTACGGCACAGACGTCAGCACCCCGCCGATCGTCACCTGCCAATATCTGGTGTACGACGCCTGGTCGCGCCAGCTCTCGTTCGCCAACGCCGGCCACTCCCCGCCCCTGCTGATCGTCGACGGCCTGGTCACCGAGCTGGACATCGTGGAGGTCGGCCAGCCGCTCGGCGTCAACGCCAAGGGCATGCACGCCGACCTGGTGTACAAGGAGGAGACCCGGGTGCTGCCGCCCGGCGCCGCCCTCCTGCTCTACACCGACGGCCTGGTCGACCGCCGCCCGGCGCGTGAGTCGGGCGAGGCGCCGCTGGGCGACGAAGAGACCCTGCGCATCCTCAGCGAGGAGGTCGCCAAGGCCTCCACCGAGTCGGTCGAGCGCATCGCCGACGTCGCCACGGTCGCCGTCCCCGGCGAGATCGACGACGACATGGCCATCCTGGTCATCCGTTCCGCGGGCAAAGAGCTCAAGTTCGAAGAACGCACCTTCCCCGCACAGCCGATCATGGTGGGCGAGGCGCGGCGCATGGCGTCGGAGGCGTTCGCCAACTGGGGCGTCCCCGAAGAGCGCATCGAGCTCGCCTGCCTGCTCGTCTCCGAGGTCGTCACCAACGTGGTGCTGCACGCCGCGAGCGCCAGCGTCCCCCGCAGAGAGCTCGTCCTCGACGGTCCGCCGCTGCCGTTCGACGAGTCATGGGACGTCCCCGGCCTGGACAACGAGGTCGCCAACGAGAAGGAGTTCACCCTCCGGCTGCGCCGGGGCGAGGAGTCCATCTGGGTCGAGGTCTTCGACCAAGATCTGCGCCTGCCCCGCATCCGCAGCGCCGGCGAGAACGACGAGGGCGGCCGCGGCCTGTACCTCGTCGACCAGCTCGCCCGCCGCTGGGGCTCCCGCCCCACCAAGGAGGGCAAGGCCGTCTGGTTCGAAATCCCCACCCGGGGCCGCTGACAGGACGGCCGGCGTCCTCTGCGCGGACCGCCTTCCAGCGGCACGCCGAGCCCGGCACCGGTCCCGTCGCCTGTCACCGGTCGATCCGAGGCCTGCGGCCTGTATCCGGGCGAGCCGCGGGCGGGGTCAGCGGGCCAGCTGGAAGTGCCAGACGACCGTGACCGGTGTGTCGGCCAGTGCCGCGTTCGCGGCCTCCGGGCACCAGTACAGGATCTCCCGCGAGCCGTGTGGTGGCAGAGCGTCCGGCCGGGGAGCGCCGGGGGCCAGTGGCAGGGGTGGGCGGCGGGGCTCCTCGCAGTGGCGGACCTCGAAGCCCAGCGGCAGCGCCGCCGCCAGGTACTCGCTCAGGGGCCGATAGTGGTCGGCGATGAGTGCCGGGCGGCCGTCCGGGCCGGTGCGTGGTGTCCTCGCCTGCAGGTAGGCGGACACCGGGTGCGGATCCGAGATGACCAGGTGGCCGCCGGGCCGGAGCACGCGGGCGAACTCGGCCAGCACCGGCCCGAGGTCGGGCACGTGCACCAGGGCCAGCGCGCACACGACGGTGTCCACGGCGCTGCCGGGCAGCGGCAGGCGGTGCAGGTCGGCTTCGAAGAGAGGCGCGTGGGGCAGGCGCTTCCTGGCCTGAGCGAGCATCTCGGGGGAGCCGTCGACGCCGATGACCCGGTGGCCGAGCTCTGCCAGGTAGGCGGTGTGCCGGCCGGTGCCGCACGCCGCGTCCAGCGCGACGCCGGTGGGGAGGCCGTCGAGGATGCGGCGGACGACGGGCTGCTCGGCGTCGATCGTCTGGTTGCCGCCGGCGTCGTAGTGCGCCGCCCACGAGCGGTACACCTCGCCCGGCCCGATCGCGCCGGGCTCCGCCGTCACTCCATCGGCCTCCGCGAGCGCGGGATCGTCCAGCAGCGCGCGGACCTCGGCGATGCGGGCTTGGACGAACTCGCGGTCCGACCCGCCCTCCCGGAAGCCGCGCAGCAGGGCGACGCCTTCCAGGCCCAGCAGGTATCCCAGCCGGCTCAGGTAGATCATTGAACGACGGTAACCGGGCGATAAGGCGGTTATCGTCGTTTCGCGCTTATGGTGCGATCTGGTGCGCGGTCCTCCGCGCCCTCGCGCGCACGGCGACCGCGCCCGACACGCTCACCGCGACCGGACGCGACATAATCACCGCGACCGGACGCGACACGCGCACGGTGACCGCACGCGGTCCGCGTGGGGAGGTCACCCCGCCCAGGCTCCGCTGAGGAAGAGGGCGGTGTGGAGCAGCATGAGCGGGCCGAGGATCAGAGCGTAGAGCGCCATCACCCATGCCCTCCTGGTGGCGACCTTGGCCACCAGCACCCACAGCGGGAAGCAGAGCAGCAGCGAGCGCGGGACCGACAGGTAGTACGCCGACGTCAGCAGGGCCGCGGCCTGCGCCCCCGTGTAGACGGCCTCGCTCCACCTGCGCAGCACGAGCAGCCAGACCAGCACGCAGACGGTCACCACCGCCCCGGCGATCTCCATCCTGAACGCCACCGAGAAGTCGCCGGCGCCCATGGCCTCGCGCCAGGACGTCTCCCACGCCTCCCACGGCCAGGCGAAGTCGCGCCCCCAGCCGGCCTCCTGCGCGTGCTTCCAGGCAAGCCAGTCGCCCGACCTGCCGTACTGGTAGGCCGAGTACGCCACCAGCGGAGCCACCGGCAGCGCCAGCCACCCCGCCCGCCGCGGTGACTCCCCGCGCGCGAAGAACTCCACGATGAGCGCGAGCGCGAGGAACGCCCCCGTGATGCGCACGCAGGAGGCTCCGGCGGCCAGCATGGCGGCCTGTGGCCAGCGGCCCCGCTTGGCGGCGAGCCAGGCCGGGATCGCGAAGGCGAGGAAGAGCGACTCGGTGTAGCCCGCCGCCAGGAACACCGCCGTCGGGAAGAGCAGCAGCGCCAGTACCGCCATCCATCCATGGGCGCCCTCCGCTTCGGCCAGCCGGGCCAGCGCCATCATGGCCACCGCCCCGGCGACCAGGGAGATCAGCAGCCCGGCCGCCGTCCAGTCGGGGACGACGAGGTGGACCAGGCGCAGCAGGAGCGGCAGCCCGGGGAAGAAGGCGGGCAGTCCGGGGTCGTGGGGCTTGCCGGGATCGCCGTCGTAGCCGTGCTCGGCGATCGTGGCGAGCAATACGACATCCCACTCGCGCCACTTGTCCACATAGTCGGCGAGCGCCACCCCGAGCAGCGTGGACACCAGGATCCCCGCGCGTGAACCGCACCAGAGCAGCAGCGCGTCCCGCAGGGGGGAGCGAGTGATCGTCGAAGCAGGGGAGCCGGCGGGAACCCGGTCACGGGCGCCCTCGACGACGTCTTCTCCGCCGCCGTCATCAGGTCGGCGGCCGAAGCCCCGTCGAGCGCGTCCGGCGACTCGGCGGACCGCGCCTCGTTCCTCGGTGCCGGTCTGTCCACCCTGCGCCGGGTGAACGCCGACGCCACCGGCCCGCACACCGTCCAGATGTGGTCCGCCGGGCACAGCCCGGGCCTCGGCGTACGCGTTCCCTGCCAAGCGTCTCCCCGCGATTCGCTTGTCGTTCATCTGCTCATGCCTGTCCGTCGGCGACTTTCTTTCCCGGCAGGTCGCTGGTGACAGCTTTTGCCGCGGCGGACATTAGTGATGACGATAGTCGGCGCTCCGCGTACAAATTCACGTCCGCCATGTGATCAATGCCACATGCCGCAGGGAGCGGCGGATCCAGTGAAAATACACTTTCCATCAAGAGGGGCCTGCCAGGGACTATGCCTGATCCCTCCGATGTGGCGGCGGATTACAGGGCGGCATGCTCCGGCAGGGTGGAAATTCACTGGCAGGGTCGGCGGCTCTATGTTCGCCATTGCCGGCACGCAGGGGAATTCGCCGCCGAGAAGCCATTCTTCGCCGCGCTATGCATTGGAAAAAGCGCGCCCCGCAGGTCTTGTGGAGATTCACTGAACGCCTATGGCGCGTCCATGCCGTCCATGCCGTCCATGCCGTCCGGCACGGCTGGGCACGCGCCGGCTCGGCCGGGTGCTCAGGCGGTCGCGCTCAGGCGGCGCGGCGCCGGGAGAGATAGGTGGCGGCGCGGGAGGCGACGATCGTGAGCAGCCAGAAGTACTTCCCCCAGGACGGGCTGGCGAAGCTCACCGGGATCGACAGCAGGAACACCGCGGCCGCCGCGCCCGCGCCCACCAGCAGCCTCCGCATCGCGTGCGGGGGCGCCTGCGGGCGCAGCAGGTGCGCGCGCACCGCGTGGAGTGCCATGAACACCATCATCAGCGCGATCCCGCTGATGACGATGGCGTACAGCACCGGTCCCAGCGGGAAGTGCCCGTCCTGGCTGTTCACGCGGGTGGCGAACGGCACCACCACGATGAGGAACAGCCAGCCGAGGTTGTAGCGCCGCAGCGCGGCGTCCACCGCGTGGATGTGGCGGAAGTACTGGTGGTGGGCCGTCCAGAACGCGGCGATGACCCCGAAGCTGATCACGAAGTTGAGGTACTCCTCGGGGAGCAGCTCCAGGAACGAATGCCAGGCCTCGGCGGCCGTCCGCCCGTGCGGCACGGGCAGCTCCAGCGCCAGGAGCGTCATCGCGATGGCGATCACCGCGTCGGAGAAGAAGATCACTCGATCGCGGACGTGCCGCCGGTCCTCTTCGTCGGCGAAGTGGGGGCTCCGCTGGATTTCCGTCCCGTTCAGATCCGACACGGGTTGCAGTGTGCCATGGACGCGACACTCGCGGGAGTGGGAGGCAAGAGTGCCGCCGGGGGCGGGGTCTTCGCGGCTAGAGTGGCGTCCGGGCCCTTCCCACGGCGGTGGTGCGCGACGGGGCGACGCCGCCGGGCGAGGTCCGACGCGGGCGGGCCGATCCCGAGGGGGTGGCGATGAACAACGGCGGGCTGATCCTGCTGGTCTTCCTGGCGTTCCTTTTCGCCTGGGGGCTGAACCGCTTCCGTAAGATGCTGAGGCTCGGCCCGGTGGCCTACGCCGGGGTGATGATCACTTTCGTCATCGTGATCCTCGCGCTCTACACCCAGACCCAGGGCTGATCCGCGCCCTCCGCCTCTGGCCGCCGCTCCCGCTCAGGGGTTGAAGCGGTAGCCCATGCCGGGCTCGGTGATGAGGTGGACCGGGCGGGCGGGGTCGCGTTCGAGCTTCTTGCGCAGCTGGGCCATGTACTGGCGCAGGTAGTGGGTCTCCTTGGCGTACGCGGCGCCCCAGACCTGGTTGAGCATCTGTCGCTGGCTGACCAGCCTGCCGGGGTTGCGCAGCAGCAGCTCCAGCATGTGCCACTCGGTTGGCGTGAGCCGCACGCCGCCGGAGACGGTCTTGGTGGTCAGGTCGACGGTGTGGTCGCCGACGCTGATCTGCGCGGCCTCGGCCTCGTGCAGGGCCGAGCGGCGGGTGACGGCCCGGATGCGGGCGAACAGCTCTTCGATGTCGAACGGCTTGGTGACGTAGTCGTCGGCGCCCGCGTCCAGCGCGTCGATCTTGTCCTGGTTGCCTGATCTGCCGGACAGCACGACGATCGGCACGCGGGTCCAGCCGCGCAGGCCCTGGATGACCTCGACGCCGTCGATGTCGGGCAGCCCGAGATCGAGCAGGACCAGGTCGGGATGGAAATGGGCGGCCTCGCGCAGCGCGGTCCCGCCGTCGGCCGCCACGGCGACCTCGTAGTGCCGGGCGACCAGGTTGATGCGCATGGCGCGCAGCAGCTGCGGCTCGTCGTCGACGATGAGGACGCGGGTCACCCGTCCTCCCCGGCACGGGCGACGGCTCCCGGCGCGGGGCGGACGGGCGCGGAGGGGACAGGCGCGGGGCGGACGGGCACGGAGGGGACGGGGGCGGGGCGGATGGGCGCGGAGGCGGTCATGGCGAGCGCTCCGCGCCGTCGGGCGGGGCGTCACCGGCCCGCGAGACGGGCAGCGAGATGATCATGGTGAGTCCTCCACCGGGTGTCTCCTCGGGGATCAGGCTGCCGCTCATGGCTTCTGCGAGCCCCCGGGCGAGAGCGAGGCCCAGCCCGACGCCGGAGTGGCCGTCGCGGTCGCCCAGGCGCTGGAACGGCAGGAAGACCCGCTCGTGGGCCTGGCGCGGAATGCCCGGACCGCGGTCGATCACCCGGATCTCCACCCGGTCACCGTACCGGCTCGCGGTGACCAGGACCTTCTCGCCGGACGGGCTGTAGCGGACCGCGTTCGACAGCAGGTTGGCCAGGATGCGCTCCAGCAGAGCCGGATCGGCCATGATCTCGGGCAGGTCGACCGGAGTCTCGTCCTCGACGCGCCCGCCGTACGGCCTCACGTCGTCGATGGCGCGCGGCATGACGTCCTCCAGCGCCACGGGCTGCAGGGTGAGCCCGAGCGCGCCGGCCTGCAGCCGGCTCATGTCGAGCAGGTTCACCACCAGCCGGTCCAGCGTGCCCAGCGACTCGCCGGCGGTGGCCAGCAACTCGGCCCGGTCGCGCGCGGACCAGTCGATGGCGGTGTTGCGCAGGCTGTCCACGGCCGCCTTCGCGGAGGCCAGCGGCGTGCGCAGGTCGTGGCTGACCGCGGCGAGCAGGGCGGTGCGCATCTTGTCGGCCTCGGCCAGCGGCTTCGCGGCTTCGGCCTCACGGAGCAGACGCTCCTGGCGCAGGGCGACGGCCGCCTCGGCGGCGAACGCCTCCAGCAGCCGGCGGTCGGAGGCGTCCAGCAGGTGCCCGCGGGCCGCGAGCATCAGCCGGTCGTCGATCAGCACGTCGGTGTCGGAGTCGTCCGGGCTCGTGCAGGGCGGCCCGCCGGACACGGCGACGATCCGCCACGACTGCGGGGCGGAGAGCCGGTCGGGGCCGGGCGGCCCGGTCCGCTCCAGCAGCGTCACCGACGTCAGGGCGAAGGTCTCGCGCAGCCGGCCCAGCAGCGACGGCAGAGCGGCGTCCCCGCGCAGCACGTGCCCGGCCAGGGTGGACAGCACCTCCGCCTCGGCCCCGGCGCGGGCGGCCTCCCGGGTGCGCCGCGCCGCGAGGTCGACGACCGTGCTGACCGTGGCGGCGACCAGCACGAAGACGATCAGCGCGAGGAGGTTCTCCGGCCTGGCGACGCCCAGCGTGTGCAGCGGCGGGGTGAAGTACCAGTTGAGCAGCGCGAACCCGCCGACCGCCGCGGTCAGCGCCGGCCACCGGCCGCCGGCCAGGGCGACGCCGACGACCATCAGCAGGAACAGGAGGATCTCGCTGGACAGGGCGAGGCCGCCGCGCAGCGGGACGAGGGCGGCGGTCAGCGCCGGGAGGCCCGCCACCGCCAGCGCCCACCCGGCCCGCCGCCGGCTGCGGGTGAGCGCGGCGCCGGAGCGCGGCACCCCCTGCCGTCCCTTGCTGACCTCCTCGTGGGTGATCATGTGAACGTCGATGGACCCCGACCGCGCGGTCGTGGTGACCCCGACGCCCGGAGAGAAGAGCTGGGCGAACCGCCCGCGCCGGGAGGCGCCGAGCACGAGCTGGGTGGCGTTGACGCCCCGCGCGAAGTCCAGCAGGGCACGAGGGACGTCGTCTCCGACGACCTGGTGGTAGGTGCCGCCCATGCTCTCCACCAGCGAGCGCTGGCGGACCAGGTGGGCCGGGTCGGCGCCGGTGAGGCCGTCGGAGCGGGTGACGTGGACGGCGAGCAGATCGGCGCCCTGGGCGCGGGCCGCGATGCGCGCGGCCCGCCGCACGAGGGTGTCGCCTTCGGCGCCGCCGGTCAGCGCGACGACGACCCGCTCGCGGGTCTCCCAGGTGCCGGCGATGCCGTGGTCGGCCCGGTAGCGTTCGAGCTGCTCGTCGACCTTGCCCGCGACCCACAGCAGGGCCAGCTCGCGCAGCGCGGTCAGGTTGCCCTCGCGGAAGTAGTTGGACAGCGCCGCGTCGATCTTCTCGGCCGGGTAGACGTTGCCGTGGGCCAGCCGGCGCCGCAGCGCCTCCGGCGACATGTCGACCAGTTCGACCTGGTCGGCCCGCCGCACCACCTCGTCGGGGATGGTCTCGCGCTGCGGAACGCCCGCGATCTGCTCCACGACGTCGTTGAGGGACTCCAGGTGCTGGATGTTGACCGTCGAGATGACGTCGATGCCGGCGTCCAGGATCTCCTCGACGTCCTGCCAGCGCTTGGCGTTCTTCGAGCCCGGCACGTTGGTGTGCGCCAGCTCGTCGATCAGGACGATCTTCGGCTTGCGGGCCATGACGGCGTCGGCGTCCAGCTCGGTGAAGGTGGCGCCCCGGTAGGTGAGGGTCCTGCGGGGGAGCACTTCCAGCCCGTCGATCAGCTCGGCCGTACGGGCGCGGCCGTGCGTCTCCACCAGGCCGACCACCACGTCACGGTCGCGCGCCATGGCCCGCCGGCCCTGGCAGAGCATCGCGTAGGTCTTGCCGACACCGGGAGCGGCGCCGAGGTACACGCGCAGCCGCCCGCGTGCCCTGCGGGGCTCGTGCGCCGTGTCCCCCTCCCGTGCCGTGCTCACGCCCACCTTTCGTCACCCGCCGTCCGCGAGCCCCCGCCCGCCGTCCCCACACCTGCGGTCCGTGAGCACCCGCCGTCCACGCACCTGCCGTCCGCGAGCACCGCGATCGTCGGGGCCGCGAAGACCGCGCCGGCCGCTCGGCTCAGAAGCCGAAGGAGCGGCCGATGATCTCCTTCATGATCTCGGTCGTGCCGCCGTAGATGGTCTGCACGCGGCTGTCCAGCCATGCCTTGGCCACCGGATACTCCAGCATGTACCCATACCCGCCGTGAAGCTGGAGGCAACGGTCGATGACCTTGTGCTGCAGCTCGGTCGTCCACCATTTGGCCTTGGCGGCGTCCACGACCGTGAGCTGCTCGGCGTTCAGCGCGCGGATGCACTTGTCCACGTAGTGCCGGGCGATCTCCACCTCGGTCGACAGCTCGGCGATGACGAAACGGGTGTTCTGGAACTTGCCGATGTTGCGGCCGAACGCCTGACGGTTCTTGCAGTACTCGATGGTGGTCTCCAGCACCGACTCCGCCGCCGCCACGGCCGCCACCGCGATCGACAGGCGCTCCTGCGGGAGGTTCATCATCAGCTGGATGAAGCCCTGACCCTCCTCGTCGCCCAGACGGTTGGCCACCGGGACGCGGACGTTCTCGAAGAAGAGCTCGGCGGTGTCCTGGGCGTGCATGCCGATCTTCTCCAGGTTGCGTCCCCGGGAGAAGCCCTCCATGCCGCGCTCGACCACCATCAACGTGGTGCCGCGCGCCCCCGCCGCCGGGTCGGTCTTGGTGACGACGACGACCAGGTCGGAGTTGACGCCGTTCGTGATGAACGTCTTCTGGCCGTTGACGACGTAGTGGTCGCCGTCGCGGACGGCCGTCGTCTTGATGCCCTGCAGGTCGCTGCCGGCGCCGGGCTCGGTCATGCCGATGGCGGTGATCAGCTCGCCGGAGGCGAAGCCGGGGAGCCAGCGCTGCTTCTGCTCGTCGTTGGTGAGGTTCACCAGGTACGGCGCCATGATGTCGTTGTGCAGGCCGAACCCGATGCCGGTCGCACCGAACCTCATGATCTCTTCGACGATGACCGCGTTGAAGCGGAAGTCGGTGATCCCAGAGCCGCCGTACTCCTCGGGGACCGAGAAGCCGAACATGCCGAGCTCGCCGGCCTTCTTCCACACCTCGCGCGGGACGATGCCGTCCTTCTCCCACTGCTCGTGGTGGGGGACGACCTCGCGCGTCATGAACTCGCGCACGGTCTCGCGGAAGAGCAGGTGCTCCTCCTCGAAGAGGTCTCGCTGCATTCGCTTCCTCCTTGGGGTTACCGCACCAGAATACGATTCTGGTCGCCGCCGCATCCTGGGGCCCCGGCCTGTGGGCGAGGTCTCTTAACGTCACAAATCAGCCACGTTCAGCAGTCTCGCTCCGGCATAAGCCCGCTATAAGCATCCAGAGTCATACGATCTACCTCCGGCTGCCATAAGCCGTAGCGTGATCGGGAGGCGATCGTGAACGGGTGGGGTCCCAAGCTCGGCAGATCACTGGCGGCGGCGGCCCTCGGGACCTGTGCCACCACGGTCCTACTGCCGTCCGCGCCGAGTTCCGCGGACACCACCGATTACCGGTTCCAATACTTCTGTAGCGAGGGGGCCCTGCTTGCCAACCCTCGGCCGCAGAAAATCGAGGTGCAGGTTTCGATTCCCACCTCTGTGCGGGTTGGGGAGCGCATCCCCCTGGAATGGAAGGTCCTGACCGAATCGCCGCTTTTCTCGTCTGCCAAGTTCCCCGCAGGCGGTCGGCTGACGGTTACCGGGAAGGTCAACGTGACGGGTCTCTGGCAGGGAGACCTGGACTCGACGGGCAGCAAGGACGTGGGGGAACTGGCGCCGGGGGCCAGACTGGAACTGCCGGCCGGACTTTCCGGCTCGGTCGCCACCTCCAAAGAGGGCAAGCTGTCGATCACGCCCGGCGATCTGGTGTTCGACTTCACCCCGCCTGCGGAGAACGTCGTCGTCAACGACACGACGAACCTGAAACAGCCGACCAATGCCATTCAGGGGCCGACCACGTATGCCGGCACCGGCTGGGTGTACTCCGGTAAGGACGTTCGTGCGGGATGGGGAGATCTCGACGAAGACGTGCACGCCACAACCGCGGTCGGCGACACGGCAACGGTCGATTTCGTGGGCACGGGAATCGAGTTCCGATCCGAGCGATCTGAGGACACGGGCAACCTTGAGATCCATGTTGACCCTGCGTCGGGTGGCGCCCCGATCAAGGTGAACGCTCATGAGGCAGGTGTTCCGCGGACGCAACCTCTGGCGCAGGAGCTCTTGTGGTCGAAGCTCGATCTGGAATATGGCGCTCACCGGGTCACATTCAGGAAGTCCGCCGATGAGGGTGGGCAACGCTACATGGTCATGGACCGCCTGAATCTGATCACTCGTGCCTTGCCGGCTCCTCCGAAGTACTTCAGGACCACGTGTGAGTACCAGGGAACAGCCTTGCCGACCGTCGTTCAGGTGCTACCAGCGGCCTCCGGCGGGTCGAACGGTGGCAACGGGGGCAACGGGGGCAACGGGGGCGGGCAGGTCACGGATGGGGATGATTCGGCTCGGGGGGTGATCGTGCTTTCGGGGGGTGGTTATGGGCACGGGGCGCCTACCGAGACGGCCAGCCCGACCCCCAAGGCGTCCAAGACCCCGAAGGCCAGGACGACTCCCCAGGTGCGAGTGACGCCCAAGGGCGGAGCGCACACCGGTGAGGCTCCGCAGAACGACGTCGATGCCGGTGGCGCGCTCATCGGGTACGGCGTGCTGACGTTGGGAGCCGTCGCAGGCGGGTTCGCGCTGAGGCGCCGGAGAAGCCTCGGCCGGGGACGCGCGGGTTGAGCGGGGCGTCTCCGCCTGAGCCGGCGTTCGAGGACGAGAAGGCTCGGGGTGGACGTGGACGCTGGAAGGGCGCGCTGCTGCCCGTCCTGGTGACCGCCGGTTCGCTGGCGGGCGTCGCGGCCGTGATGGCCGGACTGCTCGCGTACCTCTCGCCCACGCAGGACACGACCTCCGGGACCGGCGCCGAACCGACACCGATGATCGCCCAGATGGCGCCCGCCGACTCCGCCGGGGGCACTTCCGCTCCCGGCACGGACCCCGCGAACGCGGGCGGCGCCGCGACGGCGGCCGAGGCCGGAGCGGCGGCGAGTACGGCGGAGGCAGGGGCATCGGGGGCGGGTGCGTCGGGGGTGGGCACGGCGACGGTCGGTCCCGGGGGCGTCAACGCGCCGCTGGTGGAGGCCGCGCCGGCCGCCTCGCCTCCGGCGCCGGTGGCCGTGTCCGTGAAGCCGCTCCGCAAGTCCGTGCCGACCCGTGTCCGCATCCCCGGCATCGGCGTGGACGCGGCGCTGACGTCCGTCGGGGTGGCGAAGAACGGCGAGATCGAGGTTCCGCCGCTCAGCCGCCCGAAGCTGGCCGGCTGGTACCGGCTCGGACCGGCCCCCGGCGAGATGGGGCCGGCGGTGATCCTCGGCCACGTGAACACCCGCAGCGGACCGGCGGTGTTCAGCCGTCTGCGCGAGCTGAGGCGCGGCGACGCGATCACGGTGGTCCGCGCGGACGGTTCGGCCGCCCGGTTCACGGTCGACGGGGCCGAGCAGGCGAGCAAGAACCGGTTCCCGACCAAGCGCGTCTACGGGCACGTCGACCGTCCCAGCCTGCGCCTGATCACCTGCGGCGGCGTCTTCAACTCCCGAACGCGCAGTTACACCGACAACATCATCGTCTACGCCACCCTCTCCGGCTCAGGCTCCCGATAGGGCTCCGGTCATGAATCCGAGCGGCCGCGTACCGAGGCCGACGGCTAGTTGAGCGTCACGGCCGTCGAACAGTTGCCGACTCCGGTACGGCAGATGCGGACCTGCGTGTTCTCGCCCACTCCGACCTGCTCTTGGGCGTATGTCTCTGTGGCGGTGCACACCCTGATGCCGGCCCACTGCCAGCTGCCTCCGGAAGCCCGCGTCTGCCACTGGGCGCAGTGTCCGTCGGTCAGCGGGTCGCGTGCGACGAGGGCCCACCCTGCCCGCTGCCAGACGTAGCGTCCCCAGGCGCCGGTGGTGCTCAGCGTGTCGGCGGCTGCCGAAGCGGGCGTTGTGGTGAAGAGCATCGCCGATGCCATGAGGGTCGGCACGGCTACCGCCACGAGCGAGGAACGTCGAACGATCTCCTTGAACTTCACGTTTTCTCCCTGAGAGTTGGGACGCCGAATGAGCGCCCTTCTGTTGCGGGTCCGCCATGATGGCCCAACGAGAAAGATGGCGGGAAGCGAATCGACGCAGAGCGCATTTCTTCTCGTGTTCGCCCTGACTTATCGCGTTGATCGGATGCGATCTGCGCTGTTGGGTACTACCACCGGCCGGCGGGTGCGGACGCCTTGGTCCCCGGCGTGCTCCTCGATTATCAGAAAACGTGGGGAAGAAGTCGTTGACTGTTCGCGACGTCCTATTGCCGATTCGCGTCGGCCGCGGTCCCGTTCTCATGGTTTCGCCGGTGACGGGAGGTGTCGTCGTCCCGGGCGCTGTGGACCCGCCGGTCGCCGATCGGCAAGGGATCGACCGGCGGTCGGCAGGGCGCCGCTCTCGCAGGCGAAGCGCCGAAGCGCCGAAGCCGCGAAGTGCCGAAGCCGAGACCAGGCCGGCGGTTGTGATGGGGGATCCGCGGGGCGGCGTCACAGGCGACCACTCGTTCGCGGCTGAGTAGAAACTCGTTCCAATCGCATCGAACCGGTCACGTGAACTGCCCGTAGCTCTGAATGAACGGCCATCGTGCAGCGACGATGGGTTCGCGATTCCCCAGGGGAGAAGGGATCGGGTACAGATGCGACGCGGACGTATGGCCTCGGTCGCCACCGTGGTTCTCAGCCTCATCGTGCTACAGACGACCACGGCCTGCTCCGGAGCCTCTGACGAGCCGAACGCGGCCGCCACGGGGCCCGTGCCGAGCGCCTTGCCGGCAGAGGAGCTGGTGGACGGGATCGTCGCGTCGATTCGGGCTTCCAAGGCCGCCCCGGAGGCTTCCGACTCTTCTGCGCAGGACCCCGAGGACGGAGCGGCCCCAGCGGATGGCGCGGCCCCAGCGGACGGGGCCGCGCCGGCGGACGGGGCCGCACCGACAGAAGGGGCCGCGCCGACAGAAGGGGCGGCGCAGGGCGAAGCAGCGCAGGACGAAGCGGCGCCGGGGACGGTGTCGACTCCGTGGGGTCCGCTGAGTGCGGCGGACCGTGATCTGGTGGTCAAGGTACGTCTGGCCGGCCTCTGGGAGATCCCGACGGGAAGGCAGGCCGCGCGACGTGCCTTCCGGGCCGTCACCAGGAAGAACCTGGGAGAGATCGCCCGGCAGCACGAACTTCTGGACGCCGAGGTCCGGGAGGTGGCGGCGGAGCTGCGCGTGCCGCTGCCCGACGAGCCCAACGACGACCAGAAGGGGTGGATGGCCGAGATCTCCGCCAAGAAGGGACTCGCCTACGACCAGGTGGCCGTCATGCGTCTGCGGTTGGCCCACGGGAAGATCTTTCCGGCCATCGGCGCGGTCCGGGCCTCCACCCGCAACACGCTGATCCGCGGCTTCGCCGAGAGCGCGGCGAAGTTCGTGAACACCCACATGGGGCTGCTGGAGGGCACGGGCCTGGCCGGAGACCACGCCCTGCCTCCCGCCCCGACGGTGAGCGCGGTTCCTTCGACGGTTCCTTCGGGAGAGCCCGTGCCGAGCGCGCCGCCCGCGACCTCGCTGCTCGACGGCGGGAGCCACCATTCCAGCGACGGCCAATGACGCCCGCGCAGAAAGCAGCCGTCCGAACGATGCCGAACATGGCTCGTTGACCTAGACCTCGGTCTAGCACCTAACGTCCGCGGCATGACCAGACACGCGTTCACCGACGCGGAACTCGGCGCATCAGGCGCGGCCGACACCGCTGACGACGTTCTCTCCGGGATCGACCTGACCGGCAGGACGGCGGTGGTCACGGGCGGGTACTCCGGTCTGGGGCTCGTGGCCGCCCGCGCGCTTGCGGGCGCCGGGGCCAAGGTCGTGGTCCCGGCCCGTCGGCCCGATCAGGCACGGCAGGCACTCACCGGCGTGGAGAACGTCGTGATCGACCAGCTCGATCTCGCCGATCTCGCCTCCGTCCGGACGTTCGCGGAACGGTTCCGACGCGGCCACGACACCCTGGACATCCTGATCGCCAACGCCGGGATCATGGCCTGTCCGGAGACCCGGGTGGGACCTGGCTGGGAGGCGCAGTTCGCCACCAACCACCTGGGCCATTACGCGCTGGCGAACCTGCTGTGGCCCGCCCTCGAAGCAGGAACCGGTGCGGCCCGGAGCGGTACGGCCCGCGTCGTCGCGGTCTCCTCCGGATACCACCCGGACTGGCGCATCCGCTGGGAGGACGTGCACTTCGCGCACGGCTACGACAAGTGGGCCGCGTACGCCCAGTCCAAGCTCGCGAACATCTTGTTCGCCCGCCACCTCGATCGGCTGGGCGGACCACACGGCGTCCGGGCCTTCTCGGTGAACCCGGGATGGATCCTCACCTCCCTGCAACGGCATCTCACGGTCGACGAGATGGTCGCCGCCGGCTGGATCGACGCCGGCGGTACTCCGGCGCCGGGCCTGTTCAGCACACCCGGGCAAGGCGCCGCGACCATGGTCTGGGCCGCCACGTCACCCGAGCTCGACGCGCACGGCGGCGCCTACTGCGCCGGCTGCCGCATCGTCGAAGGCGGACCGGCGGACGGTGACGAGGCGGCCCGTCTCTGGGCGCTCTCGGCCCACCTCACCGGCCTGGAGGGGGTCGGCCAGGTTGCCGCCGGCCGGGTGCGGCCGTGACGTCGCCCCTCTCCAGAATGATCAGTTATCGATCACGTGGTCGGCGTCGTGCGCCATGGCGAGGGCCCGAATGTGCCCGAGCATGGACGGCCAGAGTTGCCTGGGCAGGTCATGGCCCATGCCGGGGTAGGTCACCAGGCGCGCGCCGGGGATGGCCGCCGCGGTCGCCTGGCCGGCCTTGAGCCGGATGACCGGGTCGTCCTCGCCGTGCAGCACGAGGGTGGGGACGCGCAGCGCCGCCAGTGCCTTGCGCCGGTCGCCGGAGGCGGTGACCGCGGCGCGCTGGCGCGCGTCGCCGTCGGGGCTGCCGGGATGGCGCTCGTAGGAGCGGCGGCCGATGTCGGCCGCCTCCTTCTCGTCGAAGGGGTAGCGCGGGGAGCCGATGAGCTTTTTCATCTCGACCGCCTCCTGTGCCGCCTGGTCAGGGCTGGTGACCGGCATGTGGGCGAGCTTCATGATCGCTCTTAAGGTGGCGATCTTGGGCATGGTGCCGATCCGGGCCCCGGGGGTCGACATGATCGAGGTGAGGGTGCGCACGCGGGCAGGGTGCCGGATGGCGAGGGTCTGGGCGATCATCCCGCCCAGCGAGGTGCCGACCAGGTGCGCGGACCGCCATCCGAGGGCGTCCAGCACCGCGAGGGCGTCCTCGGCCATGTCCTCCAGCCGGTACGGCGCCGAAGAGGGGCGGATCATGGTCTTGAGCCAGCCGGGCGCCGGCACGCCGGTCAGGTGGGTGGACAGGCCGGTGTCGCGGTTGTCGAACCTGGCGACCGTGAAGCCGAGGTCGACCAGCGCGTCGCAGAGGTCGTCAGGGAAGATCAGCATCTGCACCCCGGTACCGCTGATCAGCAGCAGCGGCTCCCCGTCCGTCGCGCCGAAGGTCTCGTAGGCGAGTTCGATGTCGCCGTTGCGCGCCATGCCCATGGTTCCGCCCTCCAGGTAGGCCATACTGTCTGTGAACGCGATCTCAGTGAACTGTGATTCACTGAATTCAGATTCACTCAAGTTCGCCCGTTCGTCAAGGGGGCCATGTGTCCGCATCCGCGCCGACGCCCGCGAGCCGCAAGGAGAAGGCCGCGCAGACCGAGACCTCCCTCAAGGAGGCCGCTCGCCGGGTGTTCGCCCGCGACGGCTATCTCAACGCCAAGATCACCGACATCACGACCGAGGCGGGACGCTCCGCGGGCTCCTTCTACAAGCACTTCGCGGGCAAGCAGGAAGTGCTCCAGGCGCTGCTGTCCGACTGGCTCGCCCAAGCCGGCGAAGATCTCTCCGTCCACGAGGCGGGCGACGACCTGTCGAGCGAGCCCGCCCTGCGCGCCCGGGTGGCCGCGTACTGGCACACCTACAAGGCGCACCTGCCCGAGATCCAGGCGCTCGGCCAAGCCGCACTGGTCGACCCGGAGTTCGCCGAGCGCGTCGCCCAGATCCGGCACGCCCAACTGCGGACCATGCGCGAACACCTCCAGCGGCTCCAGGCCGCCGGCTTCGACCTGCCCGGCGACCCCGCCGTCCTGGCATCGGCGTTCAACGCCCTGCTCGAAGGGTTCTGCGCGGTCTGGCTCACCGGCGGCGAGCCCATCGGCCGCTCACTGGGGGACGACGAGGCGATCGACACCCTCACCGGCCTGCTGCGCCACGGCCTCACCGGCCCCCGGACATAGCGGCCGGCCGAGGCGCCGCCCCGTCGACGAGCACCAGGACGACGCCGCCGGCCGCCGGCGGAGGTACCCGCGCGGCTCGATGCGCGGGCCGGCGCGAACAGAGGTTCCGCGGGCGTGCCGGATAGGAGAAAAATGAACTGATCAGCCGGTCAGGCGGGCAGCACGTTGTCCGCGAACGCGCCCTGCATGTTTCCTCGCTCCTCGAAGACGAACACGATGTACGTCTCGAAGTACTCACCTGGCTGGCCCGCGACGCGCGCGATGCCGACCTTGGTGCTGGCCTTCCAGACCAGCTGCGTGAAGTGGCCGGCGCCGGACGAGAACTGGGCGGCGGCGAAGTCGTAGGCGGCGATCTCGTCGTACCACTTCTTGACCGCGACCGATCCGGGCAGGGCCTCGGCGTCGCCGCCCCAGAAGATGTTCTCGCCCGTCTGCGCGCGCAGGCCGGTGTGACCGGCCCTGAGTCCCTCCTGCTCGGAGCGGGAGGAGGCCCGCTCCAACGCGTAGGCGTTGAGCTCCGGGTCCAGGACCATGGGCGGCGCGTGGTGCTTGGCGCGGTAGGCGTTGGCTTCGGCGAGTGCTTCGGCCTGGAACTCCGGGGTGGTGGCGTTGGGCAGGGCGGGACGGGTTCCTGTCATGCGACATCCTTCGAACAGCGCTGGGGGACGCCGGGCCGGATCACGATCGCTATACGTCGCGGCCTCATATCGGCGGTGGGCGGCCTTTCCGTGGCCGCTCTGCTCATCTTCCGCCGTCTGCACGAATCCGCTAGATACAGTGCGTGTCCGACATCGGACACTAAGCCACCACATCAAGATGCTTCAAAGGTGACGCTCGCCAGCGAGCTTCTCGCACAGCGCCCAAATGGCGTCGCGGTTGCGTTGGTCGAGGATCGCGGCGGGCCACGGGGTGCGCTGCGGCAGATCGATGTGTACGCGTGGCCGGGGTAGGCCACGTTGAGGGTCACGCCGGTGCCGGTCAGACGTTCGGCGAACGTGTGGCTCATCGCCATCAGGGCCAGCGTCGTCGTTTCCGGTGTCGCGCCGACGACCGGGCCGCGCTACTGGATCGCGCCTTCGGCCTCCTGCGCCCGGCGCCGCCCATGGTGGAAGGACGCGGCGTCACGTGACCGGCCAGGCGGCGAGCTGGAACCAGACGGACTTGCCGTACGGGTGCAGGTTCCAGCCCCATTTGTGCGACAGGCTCTCCACGATCGCGAGCCCCCGGCCGGACGTCTCCATGGAGTCGGCGCTTCTCAGTTCCGGAATCTCGACGCACGAGTCGTACACGTCCACGGTCATCAGGTCGCCGTCCCGGCCGACGGCGATTCGCACGGTGGTCGTGGCGGCGAGATTCACCGCGCCGTGCGTGAGCGCGTTCGTGACGACCTCGGACGCCAGCAGTTCCGCGATTTCCGAAGTCTCTTCCGTCGCGCACCAGTCGAGGGCGACGTCCCGGACGAACCGTCGTGCGGACGCGACGCATTTGAGGTCGCGCGGGATCCATTTCTGCCCCAGCAGGGCGATGGGAGCACCCGGCCCGTAGGCGTATTCACATGACGTCCTGGAAGCCTCGACCGCCCCTGACATGATCTTTCTCCTCGCTGCGGAATTCGTATGCCAAGGGTGCCGAATGGTGACTACGCTCGGTAGGCGAACGGTTACCAGACCGCCGGTTTGAAGGTCGGCTTCCGTTCCTTGAATCTCCGTGATTGGGGGCACGATGGTGGATCGGTACACACCTCAGGCCATCTGGGGCAGAGAACTACGGCACTACCGTCAGGCGGCCGGGTTCACCCAGGCCCAGCTCTCTCAGAAGATCCATTTCAGCGAGTCGCTCATCAGCGGCATCGAGACCGGCCAGCTCCCCGCCAGCCCCGAGTTCGCCCAGTCCTGCGACACAACCCTCAACACCGACGGCGCCCTCCACCGCCTCCTCGACTGGAGGCGAGGGCAGGTCTTCCCCGCCTGGTTCGGAAGGTGGAGGGACAAGGAGCAGGCCGCGACGGCTCTCCGCGCTTACGAGCCGATCCTGATCCCTGGCCTTCTTCAGACTCCCGAGTACGCCTTTGAAGTGCTCTGCGGAGACGAGGCCGCCGTGCAGGCTCGCATTGAGCGTCAGGAGATTCTGAGACGTGAGGATCCGGCTCCGCCCCTCTATCGGTGCATCATCGACGAGGCGGTGCTACACCGGCTGATTGGTTCGACCAAGCTCATGCACGACCAACTTCAGTACCTAGCCTCAATGGTTACATCCCGTATCAGTGTCCAGGTCGTGCCGCTTGGTGGTATGAATTCGGGACTGCTGGCAGGTTTCGTGCTCGCTACATTGCCGGGCGGAGACGAGGTAGTTTATTTGGACACCGCTGTGCGTGGAGTGGTGACCGCCGATCAGGAAGACGTCGCGGCTGCCGTCGTGAAGTTCGAGGCCATTCGGATCGAAGCGCTGCCGCTGCAGATGTCGATAGATCTCATCAAGAGAGCAGCGGAGGAACGATGGGCCTAGATGACGTCAAATGGCAGAAGTCCAGCTACACGGGCAACAACGGCGGCAACTGCGTCGAGGTGGCTCACTGGCAGAAGTCCAGCTACACGGGGAGTAACGGAGGGAACTGCGTTGAAGTGGGGCAGCTCCAGCGCCTGATCGCGGTGCGCGACTCCAAGCGTCCAGACGGGCCCAAGCTGTTCTTCGCCCCTGGCGAGTGGGGTGCCTTCCTGGGCGGGATCAAGGCCGGACGGTTCGATCAGCCGTAGTCGGCGGCTTCTTGGTCGCTCGGGCGCTGTGCTCGGGCGGCCAAGATCCTTTCTAGCCTCCGGCGCATCAGTCTCTTTGGTCACAAAAGCAACACCGTCATGTGCGGAGAGTGATGAAATGATTGGCTTGATCGCGGGTCTGACAGCTGAAAGTTAACTGGCAATGAGGCTCCTGACCTGGGGCGACGGGTGAACGGTGCGAGAAGACCAGTCAAACCGCAACACGTCGGTACGAACCCTCCGTAGGATCAGTACCGAACTGTGATCCCAGACTGGAATCCTGATACGCCCTGGTAGACCGGTCGCCGCCGCTGGAATGGAGAAGTACGTGCTGAAGTCGCAAGCACGCCGCCGCATCGCCACCAAGGCAGCCATAGCCGGAACAGCCAGCATGGGTGTCCTGCTAGTCGGCATTCCACAGATGGCGGCTACTGCGGCTAATCCTGTGATCTATAGCTGCACCAGTACGGATGGCGCTACGGGGAATGTGTCGGTCAATCTGCTCGCGACGAGGCCGACCCCGACTCCCAGTGAACCGGTCGGCATCACAGTCAGCGTCGGCAACGGTGCTACTCCCCTGAAAGCGGGAGCCTCTGGCATTCCCATCGGAGAGTACGTCTGGGTGGAAGGCGAGGTTGTGGCGACGCCAGTAGCTGGCGGCACTCCGCTGACTGCGCAGACCGCAACGGCGACTTCCTCCGTCTCGATCTCTCCATCAGTGTCTCCGAGTGCCACTCTTCCCCTACCGCTTACGGGCGGAGTGGTAACAGTGACGCCTACGGCCAGTGGGACGGTGGGCGTCGTGGCGGAGACGGTTTTGGTGAAGATCGGGCCCACCGCAGGGACCGTCCCTTCTCCTAGCCCGACTGCCACGTTCACCTGTACGGTTCCGGCGGCCGCAACACCCGCGCGGCTTTCGCTGGTGGTGCGGTCGAGCAGTCCTACAGCTTCGCCGAGTTACTCGGACCCCTACGACACTCCGACCCCCACTCCGACGCCGACTTTGAGTCCTACTCCTCGGCAGACGCATACCGTGTTCGAGACGGTGACGCATAAGCCGCGTAACACGCAGCAGGTCACGCGGAAGCCGGTGGCCGGGGCGGCTACGGGCGGTGGTGGGGACGCGGGGCCTGACGGACGGATGTTCGTGCTCGTCGGCACGCTGCTGGTCGGCGGTGCCGCCGTGGGTGGGTTGTTCCTGCGGCGGCGTCGGCCGCAGCAGCACTGATCGGAGGCGCTCGGGGTGACTATGCCTCCGGAATACCCGTACCAGGACGGTCAGGGCGTTCCGCAGCCAGGCCAGCCGTACGGTCCGCAGGTCTACTACCAGTACGCCGCGCCCGCCGGTCAGTGGCAGGGGCAGGAGCGGGCCGACCGCGGGCAGATCATGCGCGCGGTGCTCATCCTGGCCGCGGTGGCCGGGGTGGTCACCGTCGTGGTCGGGCTGCTGTTCATGATCAACGCGCCGGAGGAGTACGGCCTGACGGACGCGCGCACGCCGATGAAGCTTCAGGCGCAGCCGCCGGCCGGAGGGTTCGCGGCCTCGGTCGGTCCGGGCGGCCTCGGGCAGCCGCTGACGCAGGCGGACCCGACGGCGCCGCCGCCCGCGCCGCCGCTCCCGGCGGCTCCGGCGATGCAGCCGTCCACGCCCAAGCGGCTCATCGTCAAGAAGCTCGGCATCAACGCGCCCATCCAGTCGGTCGGCCTGGACAAGAAGGGCGCCATCCAGACGCCGTCGATCAACAACCCGAACCTGGTGGGCTGGTACCGGTACGGCCCGACGGCCGGGCAGGCCGGCCCGGCGGTGATGCTCGGCCACAAGGACACGGTGACGCGCAGCGCCGTGTTCGCCCGGCTGCGTGAGCTCCAGTACGGGGACACGGTCGAGGTCGTCCGCATGGACGGCACGGTGGCGGTCTTCACCGTCGGCGGCGTCGAGCAGGCGGCCAAGGAGACCTTCCCCACCAACCGGGTGTACGGGAACGCCGACGCGGCGGAACTGCGGCTGATCACCTGTGGCGGAAGCTACAACCACATCACCGGGCACTACGTGGACAACGTCATCGTCTACGCGAGGATGACGAGCACGCGCAAGGCGTCCTCGGGACGCTGACCTGCGCGTCCATGCCCCCGGCGGAGGTGTTCCGCGACGGGGGACGTGAGTGCACCCTGCCCTCCGCGGAGGATTATTCTGTTATAACCTCGGATAGACCGAACATTGCTCGGTTTCATGTGGTGGGACGGAACCCAGGAGGCACTGTGGCAGAGGCGTACATCGTCGGGGCGGTCCGTACCCCGGTTGGCAAGAAGAAGGGCGGCCTGTCCGCCGTCCACCCCACCGACCTGGCCGCCCACACCCTCAAGGCCCTGGTCGAGCGCACGGGCGTCGACCCCGCGGCCGTCGAGGACGTCATCATGGGCTGCGTCATGCAGTTCGGCCCGCAGAGCCTGGACATCGCGCGCAACGCGTGGCTGTCGGCGGGCCTGCCGGAGACGGTGGCCGGCGTCACCATCGACCGGCAGTGCGGCTCGTCGCAGCAGTCCATCCACTTCGCCGCCCAGGGCGTCATGTCCGGCACGCAGGACCTGGTGGTCGCCGCCGGCGTCGAGTCGATGAGCATCGTGCCCATGGGCTCCAGCATCACCGCCGCGCTGGAGAAGGGCATGCCCTTCCCGTTCGGCGAGATGTGGGTCGAGCGGTACGGCAAGCAGGAGATCTCGCAGTTCCGCGGCGCCGAGCTGATGTGCGAGAAGTGGGGCCTCAGCCGCGACGAGCTTGAGCGGTACGCCTACGAGAGCCACCAGCGCGCCGCCAAGGCCATCGCCAACGGCTACTTCAAGGACCAGATCGCCCCGATCAACGGCGTCGAGGACGACGAGGGTCCCCGGGCCGACACGACCCTGGAGAAGATGGCCGGGCTGAAGACGCTGCGCGACGGCGGCCGGATCACCGCGGCCACCTCCTCGCAGATCTCCGACGGCTCGGGCGCCCTGCTGATCGCCTCCGAGCAGGCGGTGAGGGACCACGGCCTGACCCCGAGGGCGCGCATCACCACGCTGGCGCTCACCGGCGACGACCCGGTGTACATGCTGACCGCGCCGATCCCGGCCACGCAGCGGGCGCTGAAGAGGTCCGGGCTGTCGATCGACGACATTGACGTCATCGAGATCAACGAGGCGTTCGCCCCCGTGCCGCTGGCCTGGCTCAAGGAGATCGGCGCCGACCCGGCCAAGACGAACCCGAACGGCGGCGCCATCGCGCTCGGCCACCCGCTCGGCGGCACCGGCGCCATCCTGATGACCAAGCTGCTGCACGAGCTGGAGCGCACCGGCGGGCGTTACGGCCTGCAGACCATGTGCGAGGGCGGCGGCCAGGCCAACGTCACCATCATCGAGCGTCTCTGACCGCTCACGCGTTGAGAAACGGCGGTGTTCCGCTCCCCGGAAGCATGAGCGGGCACCGCCGTTTCCTTTTTTCTTTCTGCGGACGCGTCCCAGTCCGGCGGATTCACGTCCAGCGGGATAAGCGTATTACAACCCGGCGGGGCCTCGGGACGTTTCACTTTCGCGGAGACGCCCCGCTAGTATGCTGACCTGGGTTCCAGGCCGATCTACCGAGGATGTGCGAGCCACTTGGACGTGCTACTGGCCGTCTCCGGTGATTTCGATGTCACCGCCGCCGAGATTATTCATTCCTGGAACATGAGCGACGATCACACCAGGGTCGCCGTGGCCCGCCCGTACGGGGGCAGGCTCGACCACTTCGACGCGGCGGAATTTCTCGGGTCCGTCCTGGTGGTGATGGGTTCGCTCGCCTCGGGTGTGGCGGGGAACGCGCTCTACGATTTGCTGAAGGCCATCCTGCTGCCGAAGGCGCGCGGTCGCGAGATCACCTATAAAGAGATCGACAGGCCGGACGGCACCAAGATCATAGAAGTGCATCTGTCCGAGAACGAATGACCGGGTTAGAGGTCGAGCACCTCGGAGGGCGACGCGTTCGGATCGCTCTCGACGGGGCCGCCGTCCCGGTCGAATTCGACGATCCGTTCACCGCCGAGGCCGCCGAAACGCTGCGCTGGCTGCTGGAAGACTGCCCTGACCTGCCGTTCGGCCCTGAACGGCAGCGCTGGAAGGACGCGCTGAACACGGTCGAGGAGATGGGCGAAGCGCTGTGGAACGCGCTGACGCCGACGGAAGACTCCCAGGCCGTCATGCGGACTCTGGCCGAACGCCACTCCGATATCACCCGAGTTAGGGTTATATCGGACGATCCGCGCTTTCTGGGAATACCGTGGGAGCTCATTCGCCTGCCGGGCACCGGGGACTACCCATTGGTGCTGGTCCGCGAGTTCACCCGCTGCCGCCGCACTCGTGACGGAGCCCATGCGGCGACCGTCCCTCGGCAGGCCGAGTCCTTGAGAATTCTCCTGGTCTCTCCCCGGCCTTACGGAAACCAGGATGTCAGGCCCCGAACGGTCCGCGGCCCGATTCTCGAGGCGGCGGCCAGGTCCCAGGGCGTCGTGCGCGTCGACCTGTTGCGCCCGCCCACCCTGCGCCGGTTCAAAGAGGTCATGGCGTCGTCGTCGGAATATGACATCGTCCATTTCGACGGGCACGGCTTTTTCGAGGAAGGCGCGACCGGAATCAGCAGCGGCGTCCTGTTCGAGAGGGAGGACGGCGGGCCCGACCGGGTGCTTTCGACCGAATTCGCGGGCGCCGTGCCCGCCGGGACCGTTCCCATGATCGTGCTGAACGCGTGCCGTTCCGCGAAGGCGGCGCCCGGCACCACCGTCGGCTCCGTGGCGATGGCCCTGCTCGACCGCGGAGTCCCCGCCGTCCTCGGGATGACGCACAACGTGGGCGCCTCCCAGGTGTCGTCGTTCTCGCGCGCCTTCTACGACGCGATGGCCGAAGGGCGGAGCGTCGCCGTGGCGGCCTCGATCGCGCGGCGGGTGCTGCTGCGCGAGGCGGACGGCGAGGAGGGGGATGACAGGGACAAGGAGGAGAAGGCGCGCGTCCGGCGTCCGTTCCACGCCCTCCCCGTCCTGTACAGCGTCGACACCTGGACGCCCGCCTTCCCGCACGTGATCCCCGACGCCCCGGCGACGGTCTTGGAGGGGGACGACGGCGAGGACCTGCGGGCGCTGATGTACCGGGACGACGAGCTGACCACGCTCGACCGGCTGCTCATGGAGCCGGATCCCGTGGTCGTCCACGGTGTCGTCGGCGGCGGGAAGACGCGCTTCCTGCACACGTACCGCAGGTACAACGAACTGATCAACGCCTTCGACGAGATCCGCCCGATCTGGAGCGAGGACCTCGCCCGCGACCCGTCGCTCCCGCTGAGGGCCGCCCAGGCCGCCCGGGCACGGCCGGAGCGCTCCGTCCTCCACGTCTGGGACGGCGTCGACGGGGCCTCCTTCGCCAAGGTGGAGGAGGCCGCCCGCATGCTTCCGGGCGGCCACAGGGTCCTCATCGCCACACGGCACGACGCGTTCACGTCCAGGCACCGCTCGCACGCCCTGGGGGACATGGGCACCGAGGTCACCGGCTGGCTCATCGGCCGGATGTTGCAGGACCGGCCGGAGATCCGGCGGCCCGACCCGTACATCGCGGGGTTGCCGAGCTGGCTGCCGCGGGCGTCCGGCTGGCACGCGGCGAGCGTGCGCGCGATGGGTCGCGCGCTCGAAGGCCGGGCCATCGACGAGGTCTGCTGGAGCATGGAGATCGGCTTCCCGGCGGGTGAGGACGACCCGCTGCTCGACCCAGAGGTGGTCCGCTGCCTGGAAGGCGCGCAGGGGGCCGGGGAGGTGGAACGGCGGCGGCTCGAACTGATCCCGTTCATCGGGCTGTGCGGCCACACGGCCCTTCCCGGGCTACTGGGCCTGGTGACCGACCGAGGCCTCCAGCGCGATCCCTTCGCCGAGCTCATGGGGATCCGGGTGCCGAGGGCCGAGTGGGAGCAGGTGCTGCTGCTCGCCGAGACGATGGGCCTCATCCAGCGGTTCCACAAGAGCCCCGCGCTGGGCTTCAGCGTCCCTCCCGCGGTCTCCTTCGCCCTGAGGGGAGCGCTGGCCCGCCGATTCTCCCGCGACGAGCTCGGTTCCCTGCGGCTCGCCGTCGCCGAGGCCACGTACGGGATGATGGTGACCATCGTGCCCGAGCCGGAGAAGGCCGACACCAACGGCTACGCCTGGCGGCGGCAGCGCAACTTCTTCATGGACATGCTGGAGAGCAGTGTCTGGGTCGCCCTGCTCAACGCGCTGGACCTCGGCGAGTACGAGGTCGCCGCGAAGATCGCGGCCGAGTACGCGCGGGAGCCGCCCGGGTCGTTCGGCTGGTGGCGCGCGTGGGGCATGCTCGACGATCTATGCGACTACACGCGGCCGGCGCACGGCGGCCGCGTGGAGGCCGCCGCCTTCTTCGGCGCCGCCGACGACATCCTCAGCTGGGCGGCCGCGCAACGGCGCGACTGGCCCACCGCCAAGACCCATCTCGAACGGCTGATCGGCCCGCCTCCCACCGCGTACACCGAACCGCGGCTCCTGCCCCTCCTGCTCAGGGGCGCCCGCGTCATGCTCCACACCGACGGCGTGGCGGAGGCCAGGCGGCTGCTGACGCTGGCCGTCGACCGAGCCCGGGCGCAGGGGACGCCGGGCGCCGTCGCCGAGTGCCGGTCGACGTGGCAGCAGCTCGTCGACGACATGGCGCTCGCCCCCACCGAGGCGGGCCGGCTGGCGGCCGAGGTCGGCCTGCCCCCGCCGAACGCCGACGAAGAGCGCCCGGTGACGTACAGCCAGATGTCACGGGCTGAACTGCTGACGGAGCTGCGCGAGGCCGAGCTCCAGGACAGCCCGGCCCGCATCGTCGGCCTGCGCCGCTACCTGGGGGAACGGGCCAGGAACGCCGGAGATCTGGACGAGGCGCGCGGATGGCTGCGCTCCGCCCTGGCCCTCGGGATGAGGAACCCGCTGGTCGGCGAGGTCGCGTGGACGGCCCACGAGCTGTCCATGGTCGAGGAGCAGGACGACAACCTCGACGACGCCGCCCACTGGTGCCTGTTCGCCATCGAACGCGCCCGGGAGCGGGGAGCGGGCCGCACCGAGGCGGACGCCCACCACGAGCTCGGCATCATCGAGATGAAGCGAGAACGCCACGCCGAGGCGGCCGCGGCCTTCGAGGTCGCGCTCCGCTACTACCGGCGCAACCACATGCCGGACTACGCCGACGACACCGAGTTCCTCATGGCGGTGATCGACGTCCAGCGGGGCGAGCGCGAGGAAGGCGTCCGCGCGTGCCGGCGGCTGGTCGAACGCTTCGACCGGGCCGGCTCCCACGCCATGCTGGTGCGGGCCTGCCTTTTCATCAGCGAAGACGCGCTCGGCCATGACGAGAACGAGATCGCCGCGGAGTACCTCGGCCGCGCCAGGCGGGCGATGGAACACGTCGACGCGCCGGACCGCGAGGACATGCGGGAGGCCGTCTCCGCGATGGAGCAGGAACTGTGAGACGGCGGCCTCGTCTCCGGGCAGCGGGAGCGGGAGCTGTGAGGCGGCGGTTCCGTCCCCGGGAAGGCGCGCGGGAGTGGTGAGACGGCGGTGTCCCGCTCCCGGGAAGGTGGGAGCGGGACGCCGCCGTTCGCGGATCCCCGAACGAGGAAGGGCGGGAACCCGGGCCTGTCAGCGGCCCTTCGGCTGGCGCCGGGGCGGCGTCACGCGTCGTACCGGCGCGGGCGGCACCGGAATGCGGCGCGGGGCCGCGGGCAGTCGCCGCTCGGGCTGTGACGAGCCCTGCGCGGCGTCCGGCTGGAGCGCCGGCAGCGCGATCTCGGGCCGCAGCCCCGGGAGGGCAGAGCCCGGCACGGAGAGCCCATGCTCGGGCGGGAGCGAAAGCTCCAGCTCCAGCAGGGACGCCGTGCTGGTGGACGCCTTGATCGCCGGAAGAGGGCTCTGCTGAGCCTTGGCGGTCTTGCCGCCGTTCTTGTGGCCGTTATGGGCACGCATACACGTCTCCTTACAGATGGCGACGCGGCAGGGAACTCATGCCGGTCGAAGCGTCAGCCGCCGCGTCTGGATGGACGGGACCAGAGAGCTGAGCGCGGACGGATCGGTCAGCGTGACCGATCGACGCCGTCAGTAAGGAAAAATGCGCATGCCCCGACAGTACGAGTCCCCCGCGAACGCCACAACCGATTTATCGGGCCCCGCACAGCCCGCGAACAGCCGCCAGGCCACCCCTCGCGAACGCCCGCGGGTCACTCCCCACGAACTGCCAGGTCGCTCCCCGCGAACGTCCGCCGGGTCACTCCAGGGGACGTCCGATGGAGGGGCCACGGCCGGGCGGCTCGAACCGGGCCGTCGGCGCGGCGGACAGGTCCGGGAGCTCGACGCGTACGAGGGTGCCCTGGCCGGGCAGGGATCGCAGGTCCGCACGGCCGCCGTGGGCGGTGGCGATGGCCTGGACGATGGCCAGGCCGAGCCCGCTGCCCTCGCTGAGCGCGGAGTGATGGAACCGGTCGAAGGCCCGCGCGGCGTTCTCGGGGGACATGCCCGGCCCGTCGTCGCCCACCTCCAGCACCGCGGGGGGCCTCAACCGCACCGTGGCGGCCGTCCCCGGCGGGGTGTGCGCGCGGACGTTGGCCAGCAGATTGACCAGCACCTGGCGGATCCTGGCCTCGTCGACGACGGCGACCAGCCGTCCGGGCGCCTCGACGGTCACCGGGTGGTCGGGGTCCAGCGCGGTGAAGTCGTCGGCGACCTCCCCGGCGACCGCCGTCAGGTCCACCGGCGCGACGGCGAGCGGCGCCCCCTTGTCCAGCCGGGCCAGCTCCAGCAGCTCGGAGACCAGCCGCGTCATGCGTGTCGCCTCGTCCTCGATGCGGCGCATGACCTGCGGGACCTCCTCGTCCGGGATGGCCCCCTGGCGGTACAGCTCGGCGTACCCGTGGATGGTGGTCAGCGGGTTGCGCAGCTCGTGCGAGGCGTCGGCGGCGAAGCGGCGCACGCGTTCCTCCGACGCCCAGCGCGCGGCGAACGCGTCCTGGATGCGGGTGAGCATGACGTTGATCGTCGAGCCGAGCCGCCCGGCCTCCGACTTCCCCTCGGGCATGCGGGCCGACAGGTCTCCGCCCTCGGTGACGAGCTGGGCGGTCCTCGCCATGCGGGACAGCGGCGCGAGGCCCTTGCCGATCAGGAACCTGCCCAGCAGGGCGAGCAGCGCGATCAGCACGGCCCCCGTGACCAGCTCGGTGATCACCAGGCGGCGGATCGCGTCACGCACCTCGTCCAGCGGCACGGCGACGACCACGATGCGGTCGCCGACCGTCATCCGCGCCGCCGCGGCCCGCAGCCGCTCGCTGAGGGCGAACGGCCTGCCGCTGTCGGCCAGCTCCTGCAGCCGGGCCTCGCTCATCCGCTCCAGCATCTCGGGGACGTGCACGGCATCCGGGTCGTCGCCGCCCAGCAGCCGGCCCCGGTTGGTGGAAAGGTTCAGCAGAGCCACGGCGGACGTCGGGCTGGCGTTGACCAGGGCGATGTTCGACGCCCGCACCAGCCGGGCGGCGGACGCCTTCGCGGCGGTGGCGAGCGTCGCGTCCGTGCGGTCGAGCATGTGGCCGCGCAGCACCAGGACGCTGACGACCGACAGCGCGGCAAGGCCGACCGCCGTCACGGAGAGCAGCCCCGCCAGCAGGCGTCCCCTGAGCGTCACGCCGGACCACCGCACCGGGCTAGCCGTCGGTCGCGGGACGAAGGGCGTAGCCGACGCCGCGCTGAGTGTGGATCAGCGGCGGGCCGAGCGGGTCGAGCTTGCGCCGCAGATACGAGATGTAGGTCTCGACCACCTGCGACTGGGTGCCGAACCCCCACACGTGCTCCAGCAGCTGCGCCTTGGTCAGCACCTGTCCGGGGTGGCGCATCAGGAAGGCGAGGAGACGGAACTCGGTGGGGGAGAGGTCGACCGGGGTGCCGCCCCGGCGCACCTCCCAGCGGGCCTCGTCCAGCTCCAGATCGGCCACGGCCAAGAACGCCTGGTCGGCGGGCGGCACTGCCGGATCGGACCCGGCCGCGCCCCGTCGGCCGCCTCGCCTCAGCACCGCCCTCGCCCGGGCCACCAGAGCCTCCACCGAGAACGGCTTGGTGACGTAGTCGTCCCCGCCCAGGGTGAGGCCGTGGACGGTGTCCGCCGGGGCGTCGCGCGCCGTCAGGAAGATGACCGGGACGTCATCCCCGTCGGCGCGCAACCGCCGGCACAGCTCGAACCCATCCAGATCGGGCAGCATCACGTCCAGCACGAGCAGGTCCGGCATCCCGGAGCGGGCGATCTCCAGCGCCTCGTACCCGCGCGCCGCGCTCACCACCTCGAACCCGTGGAAGCGCAGCGCCATGCCCACCAGGTCGCGGATGTTGCGCTCGTCGTCGACGACGAGGACCTTGGGCTTGTTCGTCTGGTCGCTCATCCGTCCTTCGGTCAATCCTTGGTCTTCTTCGGCACCACCACTCCCTGCGCCGTCCGGGCGTCACCGTTGGGCGTGCCCAGGACGAAGACGCCGTCACCGGACGTCAGCGCAGAAGAAGCGGACTTGGCGCCATTCTTGCGGACTTTAGTATCCGTGTTCAGCGCCCAGGTCCAGTTCGCGCCGTCGGCGCTCTTGACGGTGATCGAGCCGCCGGACACCGCGGTGACGTCGCCGCGCTGCCAGGTGTAGGTGGCGAAGCCCCCGCCGCGCGCCCGGACGGTGGCCTCGCCGTGCAGGCCGATGAGGCCGCGGCGCAGGGCGAGACGCAGCCGGGGACGGTCGCCCGGAGCGTTGGTCAGAGCGACGGCTTCGCTCGCGGCGGCCTCGCTCGCGGCGGAGTCCGCCGACAGCAGCTCGTAGGGGACGCCCGCCTGCTCGCCGCCCGCCTGCCGCGCGACGGCGACGCCGCCCAGCGCTCCGAGGGCCAGGGCACCCGCCACCGCCCCGGCGACCAGCGTTCTAGAAAGGTTTCTCATGCTCCCAGCCGACCGGAGACGGCTAGGAGAAGAGCGAGGAATTCCTGTGATATCCCGAAGAACGCCACCGTCGCGCCGCGCCCGGCGCGAACTCCCACCGGACCGCCACGCCGGAACGCGACGGCCGGTCGTCACCGTCGCTCCGGAACGCGGCGGTTCGTCGTCACCGTCGAGGTCTGCGCGTCACCGCTGCGGGACGCGGGCCACGCAGAAGACCGTCTGGCCGAAGGGCGGACGGATGAAGCGCTCGATGAAACGGGTCGTCGGCACGACGGTGCGGTCGTAGATCTTGACCAGCCGGGGGTCGGGGTAACCGACGCCGCCGCGGCGCACGGCCGCCCACCAGGCCAGGCCGCCCAGGAAGTTGATCGGCTTGAGCACCTCGGCCTTCAGCCCGGCCTCCGCGACGGTCTTGCCCAGCGTCGAGGGGGTGTACCGGGTGACGTGACCGACCTTGCGGTCGAAGTCCCCGTAGAGCTGCATGTAGCCGGGCACCCAGATGACGATGCGGCCGCCGGGCTGGGTGACCCTGGCCAGGGACCGCAGCGCCTCGACGTCCTCCTCGATGTGCTCGAGGACGTTCATCAGGACGACGGTGTCCACCGGATCGGCGAGCGGGATCTCGGTGGGCAGGCCGAACTGCAGCACCTGGATGTCGTCGCGGCCCTCGAACCGCTTGCCGAGCTGCTCGACGCAGTAGGGGTCGAAGTCGCTGACGACGAGGCGGTCGAGGCGGGGGAGGAATTGCTCGGCGAAATGGCCGAGGCCCGAACCGATCTCGAGCATGGACCTGCCGACATGCGGGGCGACCATATCGAACTCGTACTGCCGGTAGTTCTTGGCCTCGTCGCCACCGAGGTGGTTCTCCAAGGCCTCGTCACCGGCCGCAGGTTGCACCACGCGGTCATACCCAGACATGCGTCCCCGCCCAGTTTCGTTCACTCAAAAACCGCAGCCCCGAACAGGGCCACGGCCACGGATGGGCAACGAGTCTAGCCGCCCTGGTCCGCGCCGGTCCCAACTTCCCGGGGAGCATGCCCGGAAACGCACTGAACGCGAGTCTTGCCATGCCTTTGCGCGAAGAGCTCCAAAGAAACTACCTTTTGTCGCTCAAGGATCTTCCAAGGAGCCCGCGACGGACGACGACGAGGCGATAACCCGCTCCCTGGCGGGTGATCTCGCCGCCTACGAGGTGCTGGTCGCGCGCTACAGCGCGGTGGCGCATCGTACGGCCGCGCTCCTCGGCGCCGGGCACGAGGCCGAGGACGTCGTCCAGGAGGCCTTCGTCAAGGCGTTCCGGCATCTGGCGGGCTTCCGCCGCGACGCGGCGTTCAAGCCGTGGCTGCTGCGCATCGTGGCCAACGAGACCCACACGATGACCCGGTCGAGGGGGCGCCGCGCCGAGCTGGTGCTCAAGGCCGGCGCGGAGCCCGACCTGCGCGTCCCCGAGGACCCCGAGGGCGCGGCCATCGCGACCGACCGCCGGGCCAGGCTGCTTGCGGCCGTGCGGGCACTGCCCGACCGGGAACGCCGAGCGGTGGTCTGCCGGTACTTCCTACAGCTCTCCGAAGCCGAGACGGCGGAGGTCCTGGGCTGGCCGGTCGGGTCGGTGAAGTCGCGTACCTTCCGAGGGCTGGCACGGTTGCGGAAGGAGGTGGGCGGTGAACTCTCCTGAAGACGCGAACCACGACGCGGACGCGAACGACGGCACGAACGCGAACGACGACGCGAACGCGAACGACGACGCGAACGCGAACGACGACGCGAACGCGAACGACGACGCGAACGCGAACGACGACGCGGACGTGAACGCGAGTGCGGGCGACGGCGTGAGCGCGGACGACGGTGCGCGCCGCCCGGGCCTCCTGGAAGCCGAACTCCTCGCGCTCGGCGAGGCGCTGGACACCCCCGGCCCGCCTTCCTCCGACGTCGCACGCGCCGTCCGCGCCCGTCTCGAAGGGCTCACTCCGGCGGACCTGTCTTCCACACCCGCGTCGACGCCGCGACGCGGCCGGCGGCCGCGGTGGCGGTGGGTGGCCACCGGCGTCGCGGTGATCGCGGCGGCGCTGCTCGGGCTGACGCCGCAGGGGCAGGCCGCCGTGGCCCACGTGTTGCGGCTCGCCGGCGTGGAGATCCATGTCGGCGAACCGGGCTCGCTCCCGTCGGGGGTTTCGGACCCGCTCCCATCCGGGGTTGCGGACCCGTTGCCGTCAGGGGTTTCGGGCACGCTGCCCGGTGAGAGGCGCGTGAGCCTGGATCAAGCCCGCGAGATGGTGGAATTCCCGGTCAAGGTGCCGGCCGCGCTCGGCGACCCCGACGACGTTCGCGTGAGCGACAAGGGCCGGGTGCTCTCGCTGTTCTGGCCGGGAACGCGGCTGGACCTCTATGACGGCACGCTGGAGGCCGTCTGGCGCAAGGAACTCGGCGAACCGTTCCCCCGCCAGGTCGCCGTCGGCTCGGCCCCGGGCTGGTGGATCTCCGGCCCGCACGGCCTCTCCTACCTTCCCCGCACCCAGGGGAGCGCCGAGCCGATCGAGCGCCGCGCGGCCGCCACCCTGATCTGGCAACAGGGTCAGACCGGCTACCGCCTGGAGGGCCCCGCCGATCTCTCGCGGGCTCTGGAGATCGCCCGCTCCCTGCGCTGACGCCGCCGGACCTCAGTAACCGGGCGGCCGGACCCCAGGAACCGGGCGGGCCAGGCCTCAGGAGCCTGACGGCCGGGCCTCAGGAGCCTGACGGCCGGGCCTCAGGAACCTGACGGCCGGGCCTCAGGAACCTGACGGCCGGGCCTCAGGAGCCTGACGGCCGGGCCTCAGGAACCGGGTGGCCGGGAAGTCAGGAGCGGGGTGGCCGGACGGACGTCAGGAGCCGGGAGGCGGCGGGGGAAGGGTCGGGCCGGTGTCGGGGGCTTGGGAGGGGTTGGCGGTCCGCGACGAGGGCGGGGGCGGAGGAGCCGTGGGGCCCGTCTGCGAGGGCGGTGTGCTCGGCTTGGCGGACCGGGTCGGCTTGGACGTGCGGGTCGGCTTGGCGGTCGGCGTGCGGGGCTGCGAGGTCGCCGGCGGCGGGGGTGGCTCGGTGCGCCGCGCGGTGGGGGGCGCCGTCGTCCGTTTGCGGGCCGGGGTGCGCTGAGCGGCCGAGGTGCGCTCCGCGGCCGGCGGCGGCGGGGGCGACTCCACTCCCGTGGGCGGCGCGGACGTGGACGACCTGGCGGTGGGCGACCCGGAGGCCGTCTGGATCGCGGCCGGTGCGCCGGACCCGTCGCCGGAGGACTCAGGCCAGGCGAACCAGATGCCGGACACGGCCGCCACCAGCAGCATCAGCCCGATCACGATGGGGCCGCGCCGGTCGGTGCCCAGCCATCGGCGGATCGGTCCTTCATCGTCGTCCAGGTCCATCGAGGTCTCCCACGTGCGCCATCGGTCCGCACGGGGACCGCTTCCGGTGGAATTCTTGGCATACGGCGGACGACGGCGCGATGAAGCAGGTTCATCCCAGTTGTCTGGCACGATGCTCGTCTCCGAGGGATCCACGTTGGTTGCCCGATGCACATCGCGGCTGTCGTCCCTCCGTGTGCATTCAGGTGTGGGTTAAGACCGCAACGCAGTCAACAGAGTATAGAAGTTTGTTATGTGATGAAAGTGATATGAGCAGCTGGGGCGTCCTCCCGTATATTTCTGACTGCTTTGCCAGTTCCGGATTTTCCCATTTGCATCGAGTCAGGAGAGCTGATCCCCGTGCTGAGGAGGGATGACCCCGCTGCGCTGGAGCGCCTCTGCCGTGAGTATGGAGATCATCTCTACGACTACTGCCAGTCGTTGCTCGACGATGAGGACGCCCTGTCGGCGACCGTCGGGGCACTGTACGGGGCGGTCGCCCATACCGATCGGCTATACGACGCGACCCGGCTGCGCGCGTGGCTCTACTCGCTGGCCCGCGCCGAGTGCCAGGCCCGCCTCGCCGGAGTGGCCCACAAGGGCTCCTACGCCCGGCAGGGTCGCGGCGGTTCGCCCGAACTGGGCGTGGAGGTGCTGGCCTGCCTGGAGCCGCGCGAGCGCGAGATCCTCGACCTGACCTTGCGCCACGGGCTGAAGTCCGACGAGGTGGCCCGGGTGCTGGACATCTCGGTGGACGCCGTGGAGTCCGCGGCCCGTCTTGGGCGTCGCCACGCCGAGCAGTGGCTGGCCGCGGTGATGGACGCCCGCGGCCCCGAGCCGCGTTGCTCGGTGCTCCCCGGCCTGGTGAAGTCGTGGGCCGAGTCGCCGACGCGGCTGCTGCGCGCGCACATCACCCGGCACGTCCGGTCGTGCAAGCAGTGCGAGTCGGCCACGTCGGGCGTCACGATGACCGCGCTGATGACCCGCATGCCGATCCTGGCGAGCCCGGCTCCCTCCGAGCGGCTGTTCGCCGGCGCCGACGCCTCGTTCACCGCGGCCGAGACCCGCACCGAGAGCTGGCACCCCGACGGCTTCCCCGTGCAGCCCGACGCCCTGGAGGACCCCCCGGCACCCGAGGCGCCGCTGAGCGTCGAAGAGGGCTTCACCCCCGACCGGCCCGAGGGCGCCAAGCCGCCGCCCGAGTTCTGGGAGCCCGACCCCGAGGCCGACGACCCCGAGAGCCGCATCCGCTGGGGTCGCGTCGCGCTGGTGACGGTGGTGTCGGTGGCCTCGGCCGGGGTGCTGTGGTCGCTGCTGTTCAACCCCACCGGCACCAACGGGCCGGTGGACGTCGAGGCCGCGGGCGGCACGATCGTCGTCACCCCGGGTGAGTCCCTGCCGCCGCTGGTCGACTCGCCGCCGCCCCCGCCCCCCGCCGGCACGGCCGGCCCCGTGGCCAGCCCCGGGGCGACCGGGGCCGCCGCCACCCGTCCAGGCGTGGGCGCGCCCACAGCGTCGGTGCCGGTCGTGCCCCCGCCGACCAGCTCGAAGCCCACCGCCACCCCCAAGGGCAAGAAGTCCTCCGCCCCGACCACCAACGACGGACCCAACAACCCGCCACCGCCGCCGAAGACCACCTCGACGCCCAAGCCGTCCCAGAAGTCCACGCCGCAGCAGAGCTCGCAGCCGCAGACCAAGCAGACCACCTCGGCTCCCCCTCCACCGCCGCCCCCTCCGCCGCCGGCCTTCACCGCCTCCACCACCTCGCTGGACGTCGGCGTCAACCGTGACGGCACGGTGACCCTCAGGTCCCAGGTCGGCTCGATCACCTGGGACGCCGTCGGCCGAGACATCCTGGTCTCTCCAGGCTCGGGCAGCACCGGCAGCGGGCAGACGGCCTCGATCGGATTCAGCGTCCGCTCCTCCGCGCCCTGTGGGCAGCAGCAGACGGCCTACATGTCCATATCGTGGTCCGGCGACAACCAGGGGACAAAAGGCTCCGGGACCATCGGCGTGAACATCGCGTACACGAAGCCCTGCTGAACCGACTGAGCACGAGGAGACCGCGCATGCCCCGACTCCGCAAACGCGAGTGGATCATCGCCCTCGTCGCGGTGATCTTCACGCTGACGATAGGCATCCCGACCGGTATGGCCCTCGCCGATCCGGGCGCGAGCACCGATCCCGCGGTCAACAACGAGTGCGACGACATCCTGGGAACCGGTACCCCTGAGTACATGTACTGCTCCTGGATGGCGAAGACGCCGAAGGACGCACTGGACGTCGTGCGCTTCTGGGCTCGCAACGACGGTGAGAAGCTCAAGGAGGCCGTCCCCTACCCGGGCCCGGTGCTGTTCTGCATGGACAAGACCAACAAGGGCCCCGGCATGCAGGACTGCGCCGACAAGGACCAGGTCCTGTGCAAGTACGACCACTCGGCCGGCAAGTACGTCTGCAAGGACACCAGCGGCAACATCACCAAGCCGCCGGCCAAGGCCTGCCAGGGCGGCGAGTTCGACTGCTCCGGCGGCGGAGGCTCCTCGGGAACGCCGACGACCACCTCAGGCGAGACCACGTCGGGGGAGACCACGTCGGGCGCGTCACCGACGCCGACGGGCGCGACCCAGAACCAGACGGACCCGGACGCGCAGACGGTGAACGACCCGAACGCGCAGACCCAGACCGACCCGCAGACCCAGGCCGACCCGGACGGTCGGCAGGCGCCGCAGGTCGAGACCTCCGACGCGCCCCAGACCCAGGAGTCGGTGGCGCCGGACCCCAGCGCGAGCGGGGACGCCCCGCAGCCGGACGCCTCCACCCAGCCGCAGCCCGACGCCTCCACCCAGCCCGCGCCGAGCGCGACGCCGAAGGCGTCCAAGGCTCCGCTGGCCGCGCCGGACGACGCCACCGGCAAGGCGGCGGCCACCGCGGTCAAGCTGGGCATGCGGGTGTGGATCGAGAGTGAGCTGGCCCCCGCGTGGACGGCCGGCAAGGAACAGTTCGACGCCGCGGTCGCCTCGATGGCCGCGCAGGCGAGTCGGCCCGGAGTTGTGGGCGTCAAGTTCGCCCAGGACCTCGGCTACTGGGGCTTCAAGAACGCGGGCGACGTCCGCAAGTTCGTCAAGGACGCCTCCGCCGCCCTGCGCGCGGCGATGCCCGCGGGCAAGCAGCTGGCGGTGGACGTGGTGGTGCCCGAGATGGGCTGTGGGGTGTCGGAGCCCTGCCAGGCGGCGCTGCGCGCCAAGTACCCGCTGATCAGCCGCGCCAACGTCGAGAAGTACGTGCTCACCGGCGATGTGGACCACGTCAACGTCTCCAGCGGCCTGTTCGCCAGCGAGTACGCCAAGTACAAGATCACCCAGGACAAGGCGCTGCGCAACCAGTGGATCGCCGTGCGGGCCCGCGGCTGGGACACCCGCGTCCACGTCGGCGCCCGCGAGGTGGGCCTGGCCCACAGCGGTCAGAACAAGCTCACCGCCGCCCAGGCCGAGGCCGCGGCCAAGCTGCGCGTCGACCTGCCGCTGCAGGCGGGCGTCCAGACCGTCATGCTGTGGACCCACCGCCAGGAATGGGACGGCGCCACGTGGCGCATCCTCGACCAGGGGCTGACGGCCAACACCATGTGGAAGGCGCTTCAGGCCCGCAAGGGGCTCGGCCGGCTGTCGGTCACCTTCGACGCCAGCGACCCCGAGAAGGGCGTCACCCAGGACCTCACCAAGCTCGCCGAGGTCTTCGACGAGGTGTACATCCACTCGCAGTGACACCGAAGGGGCGGCGCCTCGGACACGACGCACCGAGGCGCCGCCGCCGCACCTTCAGCCCGGTCAGGCGCCGGCGGCCAGCCAGTTGTCGATCGTCGTCAGCAGTTCCTTCTTGTACCCGTCGGGCGCCGTGGAGGACCTGATCGACTGGCGGGCCAGCTCGGCGATCTCGGCGTCGGTGAAGCCGTAGACCTCGCGCGCCAGCTCGTACTGCCGTAGCAGCCGCGCGCCGAACAGCAGCGGGTCGTCGGCGCCGAGAGCGATCGGCACGCCGGCGTCGAAGAGCCGTTTCACCGGCACGTCCCCGGGCCGCAGGGCGACGCCGAGGCCGACGTTCGAGGTGGGGCACACCTCGCAGGCGATCTGGCGGTCGGCCAGCCGCTCCATCAGCCGGGGCGACTCGGCCGCCCTGATGCCGTGGCCGATGCGGTCGGCGTCCAGGTCGTCCACGCACTCGGCGACGCTCGCCGCCCCCGACAGCTCGCCGCCGTGCGGCACGGCGAGCAGCCCCGCGCGCTTGGCGATGCGGAAGGCGCCGTCGAAGTCGCGGGCCCGGGCGCGGCGCTCGTCGTTGGACAGCCCGAAGCCGACGACGCCCCTGTCGGCGTACTGCCCGGCCAGCCGGGCGAGCGTCTTGGCGTCCAGCGGGTGGCGGGTGCGGTTGGCCGCCACGATCACCCCGATGCCGACCTTGCACGCGGCCGCCGCCTGGGCCGCCGCGTCCAGCACCAGTTCCAGCGTCGCGGTCAGCCCGCCGAACCGCTGGGCGTAACCCGAGGGGTCGACCTGGATCTCCAGCCAGCGGGACCCCTCGGCCGCCTCGTCCTCGGCGGCCTCGCGCAGCAGCCGGTAGACGTCCTGCTCGCGGCGCAGGACCGAGCGCGCGATGTCGTACAGCCGCTGGAACCGGAACCAGCCCCGTTCGTCCGTCGCCCGTAAGCGGGGCGGCCAATCTTGCACGAGCGCGTCCGGCAGGTGCACCCCGTGGTCGCGCGCGAGCTCCAGCAAGGTGGAATGCCGCATGGAGCCGGTGAAGTGCAGGTGGAGATGGGCCTTCGGAAGTTCGTCGAGCGGGCGTGCCATTTCCATATCTTGCCGTACGACGCCGTCGCGCCGGTCCAGGAACACCTCTCAACCTCGCGGGACGTCGGTGCGTTAGGGAGGGTGAAAGGGGACTCTCCATGACGGAAGAAGACGAAGCGGCCTTCGATGAGCCCCTGGCCGCTCGGAGCACCGCTACCTGCCCGAGCGCCTCCAAAGGGGGAAATGGTCGGGTAAAAACTGTTTCGGCGAGACCGGTTACACGACTTCGTGGGACGAGCCCGGTGCGCTGCCCGGCATGTACGGCGGCGTGCAAATGATCGTTGCTGAAGACGACCGCCGACGGCGTCCACGCCACCGGCTGACCCAGGGGAGACGGACAAGGCCCGGGCCGACGGCCCGGGCCTTCGCTCCTTCGGCGATTCCGGCGGTTCTGGGACGGACCCAGGAATATCGCCGGATATCAGGTGCTAGTGGGCCTCGGCGAGGAGCTTGGCGAGGCGGCTGACGCCCTCGACCAGGTCGTCGTCGCCGAGCGCGTACGACAGGCGGAAGTAGCCTGGGGTGCCGAACGCCTCGCCCGGGACCAGGGCGACCTCGGCCTGCTCCAGGATCAGCTCGGCCAGCTCGGCGGAGCTGCGCGGCCGCCGGCCGCGGATCTCTTTGCCGAGGAGGCCCTTGACCGACGGGTAGGCGTAGAACGCGCCGAACGGCTCAGGGCAGAACACGCCGGGGATCTCGTTGAGCATGCGCACCATGGTCTGCCGGCGCCGGTCGAACGCCTCGCGCATGTGCGCCACGGCCGAAAGGTCGCCGGACACGGCCGTCAGGGCCGCCGCCTGCGCGACGTTGGAGACATTGGAGGTGGCGTGCGACTGCAGGTTGGTCGCGGCCTTCACGACGTCCTTCGGGCCGATCAGCCAGCCGACCCGCCAGCCGGTCATGGCGTAGGTCTTGGCGACGCCGTTGAGCACGACGACGTGGTCGCGCAGCTCGGGCACCGCGGTGGCGATGCTGGTGAAGGTCACGCCGCCGTAGACCAGGTGCTCGTAGATCTCGTCGGTGACCACCCACAGGCCGTGCTCGGCGGCCCAGCGGCCGATCTCGGCCACCTGCTCGGGCGAGTAGACCGCGCCGGTCGGGTTGGACGGCGAGACGAACAGCAGCACCTTGGTGCGCTCGGTGCGGGCCGCCTCCAGCTGGTCCACCGAGGCGAGGTAACCGGTGGTCTCGTCGGTCACCACGTCGACCTGGACCCCGCCGGCGAGCTTGATCGCCTCGGGGTAGGTCGTCCAGTAGGGAGCGACGACCAGGACCTCGTCACCCGGGTCGAGCAGGGTGGCGAACGCCTCGTAGACGGCCTGCTTGCCGCCGTTGGTCACCAGCACCTGCGAGGCGTCGACCTCGAAACCGGAGTCGCGCCGCGTCTTGTCGGCGATGGCCTGCTTGAGCTCGGGAAGACCGCCGGCCGGCGTGTACTTGTGGAATCTGGGGACTCGGCACGCCTCGACGGCCGCCTCGACGATGTAGTCGGGCGTCGGGAAGTCCGGCTCGCCGGCTCCGAACCCGATGACCGGACGGCCGTCCGCCTTCATCGCCTTGGCCTTGGCGTCCACGGCCAGCGTGGCGGACTCTGAGATGGCGGAAATGCGCGCTGAGATGCGAGGACGGGTCATGCCTTCCATCGTTCCAGACCGCTCGCGCCGTCGCCGACTTATATCCGCGATGTGGACGAGCGGTGCCTCGTCATGACGTGTCGCACGAGTTGGTTCGACGTGAGGCACATTCACCCGTACACTTCTGCAACTAGTGAGCGACGCCCCCGAGCACACGGGGTAAGGTGGTTCACGGCAGAGGGCACTAGCGCAATTGGTAGCGCACCGGTCTCCAAAACCGGCGGTTGGGGGTTCGAGTCCCTCGTGCCCTGCGGAGTGCGGTCCGCGCACCGATGGCGTGTATGCCGCCGATAGTTGCGTAGGAACGACGGATCAGGTGAGGACTGTGGCGATCGACACACGCGGCGAGGCCGCCGACAGGCCGAGCAAGCCATCCGGCCAGACCGTTAAGAAGCGCACTTCTCCCGCACTTTTCTACCGGCAGGTCATCGCCGAGCTTCGCAAGGTGATCTGGCCGACGCGCAAGGATCTGATCTCTTACACCACGGTGGTCCTCGTCTTTGTCCTGATCATGGTCGGGCTCGTGGCAGGGATAGACTTCTTGCTCACGCAGGGTGTGCTGGCGGTCTTCGGCGGAGCCTGAGCCGGCCGCCGCGCGACAGCCGTCCACGGCTGGACAGGTGCCGTCCTGAACGGCGGCCGTCCTCGGTGGGCGGCTGGTCGTTCTTGACCCGGCGGTACAAGATCGCATCATCGACGAGAGAAGAAAGAGTCACCGTGTCCGAGTCCCCACTGTCGGCTGGCGCATCCCACGAAGAGTGGGAGGGCGAGCCGAAAGAGGCGATCGAGATCACCGACGAGTCCGACGAGTCCGGCGAGTCCGCGGCCACCGGTGATGCCGACGAGTCCGACGAGTTCGACGAGTCGGAGGAATCCGACGAGTCGGAGGAATCCGGCGAGGCCTCAGAGGCCGCCGAGGCTCCGGTCGAGGACGCCGCCGTTGACGAAGACGGTGATCTCGTTCCCGATGTCGACCCCGTCGAAGAGTTCAAGCGCACGATGCGCGGCCTGCCCGGCGAGTGGTACGTCATCCACTCCTACGCCGGTTACGAGAACCGCGTGAAGTCCAACATCGAGACGCGCACGCAGTCGCTCAACATGGAGGACTACCTCTTCCAGGTCGAGGTGCCGGTCCACACCGTCACCGAGATCAAGGGCGGCAAGCGCACCCCGGTCAAAGAGCGTGTGCTCCCCGGCTACGTGCTGGTGCGCATGGAACTGACCGACGAGTCGTGGTCCGCGGTGCGCAACACGCCCGGCGTGACCGGCTTCGTGGGCCTCTCCAACCGGCCGAGCCCGCTGAGCCTCGACGAGGTC
The DNA here is from genome assembly GCF_042654065.1 of Sphaerisporangium dianthi. NCBI lineage: Bacteria > Bacillati > Actinomycetota > Actinomycetes > Streptosporangiales > Streptosporangiaceae > Sphaerisporangium > Sphaerisporangium dianthi. The sequence goes on from NZ_JBHSFP010000002.1 coordinate 686,366, forward strand.
GCCAAGCTGCTCGCGCCCGAGCCGACCGAGCAGACCAAGACGACCGCCGCCAAGGCCGCGGCCGCCACCGTCGACTTCGAGGTCGGCGAGTCGGTCACCGTCATGGACGGCCCCTTCGCCACGCTGCCCGCGACGGTCAGCGAGATCAGCGCCGAGTCGCAGAAGCTCAAGGTGCTGGTGTCGATCTTCGGTCGCGAGACGCCGGTCGAGCTGTCGTTCAACCAGGTCTCCAAGATCTGACGCCCGTCCAGGTCCTGGCGATCTGGACGCGCGCTTACACTGATAAGTCGTCCCGCGGGCTGGCCGGTCGAGCAGCCGCGGGGTTGTTCCCGAGGGAGCGTGGCCGCTTGGCACACGCGCGCCCCGGGGGGCTTCCACGCCCTGTGGGAGTTTCACAGGAGTTCAGGACCCGGAGTAGGACATGCCTCCAAAGAAGAAGAAGATCGCGGCTCTGGTCAAGGTCCAGCTTCCCGCTGGCCAGGCCACGCCCGCGCCGCCGGTCGGTACCGCGCTCGGTCCCCACGGCGTCAACATCATGGACTTCGTCAAGCAGTACAACGCTGCGACCGAGGCCCAGCGGGGCAACATCATCCCCGTCGAGATCACCATCTTCGAAGACCGCAGCTTCACCTTCGTCACCAAGACGCCGCCGGCGCCTGAGCTGATCAAGAAGGCCGCGGGTCTCGACAAGGCCAGCGCCAACCCGCTCCGCGACAAGGTGGGCAAGCTCACCAAGGAGCAGCTGCGCCAGATCGCCGAGACGAAGATGCCCGACCTCAACGCCAACGACATCGAGGCGGCCGAGAAGATCATCGCCGGCACCGCCCGGTCGATGGGCATCACGATCGCCGACTGACCTGCTCACCAGGCAGGACGAACCCCGCGAGGGCACGGCGGCGATCTGAGCCGCCGGGCGTAGCGGGGCGAAACGAACACAGTGGGAGGGCCACGCGCTGGCCCGCTACCACATGCTCCAGAAGGAGAAGCAGTGAAGCGCAGCAAGACCTACCGCAAGGCCGCCGAGCACATCGACAGCGAGGCGCTGTACAGCCCGGTCGAGGCGGCCAAGATCGCCAAGACCAGCTCGGTCACCAAGTTCGACGCCACCGTCGAGGTGGCCCTGCGACTGGGCGTCGACCCCCGCAAGGCCGACCAGATGGTCCGCGGCACCGTCAACCTCCCGCACGGCACCGGCAAGACCGCCCGGGTCCTGGTCTTCGCGACCGGCGACCGTGCCGAGGAGGCCCGCGCCGCGGGCGCCGACATCGTCGGCGCCGACGAGCTGATCGAAGAGATCGCCAAGGGCAACCGCCTCAACGAGTTCGACGCCGTCGTGGCCACGCCCGACCTCATGGGCAAGGTCGGCCGCCTCGGCCGAGTGCTCGGCCCGCGCGGTCTCATGCCGAACCCCAAGACCGGTACGGTCACCCCGGCCGTGGCCAAGGCCGTGACCGAGATCAAGGGCGGCAAGATCGAGTTCCGTGTCGACCGGCACGCGAACCTCCACTTCATCATCGGCAAGGTGTCCTTCCCCGAGCGCCAGCTCCTGGAGAACTACGCCGCCGCGCTCGACGAGATCGTCCGTCTCAAGCCGTCCGCGGCCAAGGGGCGCTACCTCAAGAAGGTCACCTTCTCCACGTCCATGGGCCCGGGCATCCCGGTGGACCCGAACGTGACGCGGGGCATCACCGGCGAGCTGGACGCCTGACGTCCTCCTCGTGCCCGAGGGCGCGCGGCACCCATGGTGCCGCCGCCTGACGGCTGCGGAAGCACACGGAAGGGCTCGCGCCTTGGGGCGCGGGCCCTTTTGCGATTTTCCGTCGTCCCTTTCCTCGCAGGTAAGAGGGCGTTCTCCCGCCGGACAGGCCTTCCGACCCCGTAATCGATGCGCATTGTCCGCCGCGCGGGGTAGTGGTGGCGCGTAGGGTGAAAACGACTTATGGGGGATACAGAAGGGTTGCCTAGTGAAACGGCGAATGACACCTGCGATCGTGGCCGTTGGCTCGGCCATGCTCATAGCGGTATCGGCATGTGGCCAGACTCCGCAGAAGCCCGCCGAGTCCCTCGGCGCGGTCCAGCTCTCCGCGGCTGAGACCCTGCAGCAGAGCGTCAAGAGCACCGAGGGCGTGTCGTCCTACACGGCGCAGCTCGCGCTGGACTTCAGCTCGCCCAACGAGGGCGCCGGAAAGGTCAAGGGCTCGATGGTCGTCCATCAGAAGCCCCAGCTCGCCTCCGACGTCACGCTCGACACGATCAACGTTCGCGGCCAGGACATCCCGGGCGGGGTGCGCGTGATCCTCGTCGGCGAGACCGCCTATATCAAGGTCGACATGCTCAACAAGCTCGTCGGCGGCGGCAAGCCGTGGATCAAGCTCGACCTCGGCCAGGCGGGTGCGACCGCCGGCGTGGACGTCCGGCAGTTCATCGCGCAGGCCCAGCAGATGGACCTGCAGAGCAGCGTGCGCCTGCTGACCAGCTCCAAGGACGTCACGAAGGTCGGCACCGAGAGCGTCGGCGGTGTCGACACGACGCACTACAAGGGCACCTTCACGGTGGCCGAGGCGGTCAAGCTGCTGACGCCCGAGATGCAGAAGCGCGTCGAAGGCCAGCTGACCAACGTCAAGGACATGAAGTTCGACACCTGGATCGACGCGCAGAGCCTGCCGCGGAAGGTCGAGATGAACGGCGGCGCCGGGGACGGCACCTTCAAGCTGACGTCCCTGTTCACCTCGTTCAACGAGGCCGCGGAGGTCGCCGCGCCCGCGCCCGACCAGGTGGGCGACCTGCCGAAGGGCCTCAACGGGGTCGACACCGAGCAGGGCGCCGGCACCACCGGTAGCTGACGCGACGGGTCGCGCTTCGCGCCGCTCTCGGCGAGTTGGCGCGGAGCGCGCGGCCCGGGTAGAGTGTTCAACGCCGAAGACCGCCGGTCGTCGCCGAGCATGTTATGGCTCGGTGGCCCAAGGATCCACATTGGTGGATGGCCCGCGTAGGTGTGATGTGAGTTTTCATGTGGTTGCTCGCGCGGTTTCCTCCGCGTGATCTCTGTGTGTGAGCCCCGTGCGCCTGCGCCGGGGCTTGTTCTCGTTTCTGGACTCCTGGGCCCTTCGCCGGTGGCACATCTGGAAGGAGGCCCATGGCGAGGGCGGAAAAGGCGACCGCGGTTGCCGAGCTCAAGGATCGGTTCGAGAGCTCCAGCGCCGCTGTCCTGACCGAGTACCGCGGTCTCACCGTGGCGCAGCTCAAGCAGCTGCGCGTCTCGCTCGGTGGGAATGCGAAGTTCGCCGTGGCGAAGAACACGCTGTCCAAGATCGCGGCCAATCAGGCCGGGGTCACCTCCCTGGACGATCTGTTCCAGGGGCCGACCGCGATCGCGTTCGTCAGTGGCGACGTGGTCGAGGCGGCCAAGGGTCTGCGTGAGTTCGCCAAGGCCAATCCCCTCCTGGTCATCAAGGGCGGTGTCGTCGACGGCAAGTCGATGACCCCGGCCGAGATCGCGACGCTCGCCGACCTCGAGTCGCGCGAGGTCCTGCTCGCGAAGCTGGCCGGCGCGCTGAAGGCGAAGCAGTCTCAGGCCGCCGCCACGTTCAACGCGCTGCCCACCAACCTGGTCCGGCTCGTCGAGGCCCTGCGCGAGAAGCGCAACGAGGCCGGCGGCTCGGAGCCCAGCGCGGACGCAGCCGCGGACGCCGCCGAGTAGTTCCGGCGCGAAAGCGACCTAAGCAGGGGATTGCGGCGTATACCGCGGTCCGATTCACATTTTTGCAATTCATATGGAGGAACCACTCATGGCGAAGCTCAGCACCGACGAGCTGCTCGACGCGTTCAAGGAGATGACCCTCCTCGAGCTGTCCGACTTCGTGAAGCTCTTCGAGGAGACCTTCGACGTCAAGGCCGCCGCGCCGGTCGCCGTCGCCGCCGCCGCCCCGGGTGCCGGGGGCGCCGCCGCCGAGGCGGCCGAGGAGCAGGACGAGTTCGACGTCATCCTCGAGGCCGCCGGCGACAAGAAGATCCAGGTCATCAAGGAGGTCCGCGCGCTCACCAGCCTCGGCCTCAAGGAGGCCAAGGACCTCGTCGACGGGGCTCCCAAGCCGCTGCTCGAGAAGGTCAACAAGGAAGCCGCTGAGAAGGCCAAGGCCGCCCTGGAGGGCGCCGGCGCCACCGTCACCGTCAAGTGACCTCACGCGTCTGAAGCTCCACAAGAGCGTCTGAGGCTCCACGCGAGCCTTCGAAGCTCAACGCGATAGGGGCGGTCCACCCAGGTGCCGGGTGGTCCGTCCCTTTTGCTGTTCTGGCCCGGGTCCTCCACCTTCTGCGGGGCGCTTCCCGGCCGACTCTGCGTGGTGTCTCCCGGCCGACTCTGCGCGGTGCTTCCCGGCCGACCGCCGGACCGGTGCCGGGGTTTCGTCCTCCGTTGGATATTTCCGGACGGTCCTGTACGGGCAAAGAGGATGATCGCCCATTTGGATCTTGATACCGGGTTATGATCCGGCGAACCGCCGGGCGGCCGGGCACCGCCTCCGGCGCGGCCGTGTCATGGCGCCGAGCGGCGCCGTCCGGGGCGAGGGGAGGGGAACAGGTGGCGCTGCACGCGGCTCGCTCCCCCCGCAGGAGGCGCCTTCCGGTCATCCTGGCGCTGGTCGCGGTCGTGGCCGCGCTGGGCGTCGCCTGGGTGCGGGTCGGCGACGACCTCGACCGGGCCAGGGCGGTGGCCCACGACCGCCTGGCCGCCGTCCAGGCCGCCAAGCGCTACGCGCTGAACCTCATGGCCGTCGACTACCGCACGGTCGAGCGCGACGTGCGACGAGTTATGGACACCTCCACGGGTGAGGCCCGTGAGCAGTTCGCCAAAGATGCCGAGAACCTCAAAGAGGCGACCCTCCGCAACAAGGCCGTCAAGACGGGCGTGGTGCGCGCCGCCGGCCTGGCCTCCATGAACGGGCAGAGGAGCGCCGCGCGGGTGCTGGTCGTGGCCGACTCGGTGATCCGCTGGGACGAGGCGCGCACCGCCCCGCAAGAGCGCTTCTACCGCTGGAACATCGAGGTGACCAAGGTGGGCCAGGGCTGGGCGGCCTCGAAGCTGGAGCTGGTCGAGTGACGGCCGAGGGTGGCCCGGCGTCCCTCCAGGGCGCCGCAGCGCCCCGTTCCCGTTCGTGGGGCTTCATTGCCGCCGCCGGCCTGCTGGGCCTCCTGGCGGCCGTTCTGGCCGTCCTCACGGTCGTCGCCTATCTACGGCTGCGCGAGTTGCGCGAGAGCGAGTCGGCGGCCGCCGAGGCGCTCGCCGCGGCGCGGGCCTACGCGCCCGACATGCTGTCCTACGACTACCGGACGATCGAGGCCGACCTCGCCCGCGCCAAGGGGTACGCCACGGGCGATCTGGCCGACCACTACGGCGAACTGTCGCGGGTCCTGGTCCCGGTCGTCAGGCGCGAGCAGACCGTGCAGCAGGCGGCGGTGGTCGCCGCGGCGGTGGAGGCGGCGACGCCGGAGCGCGTACAGGTGTTGCTGTTCATGAACATGGGAACGTCCAAGCTGGTGCCGGGCGAGAAGCAACCCCAGAGGCAGGTCCTGCACAACCGCGCCCGGTTCGTGCTGATCAGAGGCCAAGAGCATTGGCTGGTGTCCGAGCTGTCGACATTGATCGGTAATGCCCCCGGTGGCTGAAGATCGAGGGCGGCGGGCGACGAGCGCCCGGGCATGGCGAGTTATTCAATTGTTAGTAAAGCTTGGGTTTGAGCAACGCGAGGGTTGGGCATAACAAAGGGCACGACAGTGTCGTGGGGTGGCAAGCCTTCGACCCTCCGTGTGACTGAGCGTTAGCCGATCCGCAGCGCGGGTATCGTCTGGACTCGGCCGGCCATGTGGTCTCCGGAGGGAAGAAAACCCAGCGTGACGGGCCTTGGTTGCCTCGAATGTGGGTCTACGGGCTTGACGTTTCGCCGCTGACGGGCGATGCTGCGTCCAGTGTGGGTGCGCAGAGCGAGACTGAGTGGACAGGTGTATGCCCATCGGCTACACTGCCCCTTTGCGCTGCCCTTTGACGACCCGCTTCTCTAGGTAACTTTGATGCATGGTCGTCTGGCGTGCGTGTAGTCAGTCCGCGAGCCCTCGGAAGGACATCTGTTGGCAGCCTCGCGCAACGCCTTCGCCGTACCCGCTGGTCCCCGCCGCGTTTCTTTCGCGCGCATTCAGGAGCCGCTCGAAGTTCCCGATCTTCTCGCCCTGCAGACCGAGTCGTTCGACTGGCTGCTCGGCAACGAGAAATGGCGGTCGCGGGTCGAAGCGGCTCGCCAGGCCGGGCGCAAGGACGTTCCCGCCCAGTCGGGCCTCGAAGAGATCTTCGAAGAGATCAGTCCCATCGAGGACTTCTCCGGAACGATGTCCTTGTCGTTCCGCGATCACCGGTTCGAGCCGCCCAAGTACTCGGTCGACGAGTGCAAAGACAAGGACATGACCTTCTCCGCCCCGATGTTCGTCACGGCGGAGTTCATCAATAACACCACCGGCGAGATCAAGAGCCAGACGGTCTTCATGGGCGACTTCCCGCTCATGACCTCCAAGGGCACCTTCATCATCAACGGCACCGAGCGTGTCGTGGTCTCGCAGCTGGTGCGGTCCCCAGGTGTCTACTTCGACCGTTCGGTCGACAAGACCTCCGACAAGGACCTGTACGGCTGCAAGGTGATCCCCTCGCGCGGTGCATGGCTCGAGTTCGAGATCGACAAGCGCGACAGCGTCGGTGTGCGCATCGACCGCAAGCGCAAGCAGGCCGTCACGGTGCTTCTCAAGGCACTGGGCTGGACCAGCGACCAGATCCTCGAGCGGTTCGGCCAGTACGAGTCGATGCGCGCCACCCTGGAGAAGGACCACACCTCCGGCCAGGACGACGCCCTGCTCGACATCTACCGCAAGCTGCGCCCGGGCGAGCCTCCGACCAAGGAGTCCGCGCAGACGCTGCTGGAGAACCTCTACTTCAACCCCAAGCGCTACGACCTGGCCAAGGTCGGCCGCTACAAGATCAATAAGAAGCTCGGCGTCGACGCCGACATCAACCAGGGGACGCTCACCGAAGAGGACATCGTCGCCACCATCGAGTACATCGTCCGGCTGCACGCCGGCGAGGTCGAGATGCCCGGGGCGAACGGCCAGATCGTCGTCGAGACCGACGACATCGACCACTTCGGCAACCGCCGCCTGCGCACCGTCGGCGAGCTCATCCAGAACCAGGTCCGCCTGGGCCTGGCCCGCATGGAGCGCGTCGTGCGCGAGCGCATGACCACGCAGGACGTCGAGGCGATCACGCCGCAGACCCTGATCAACATCCGCCCGGTCGTGGCGTCGATCAAGGAGTTCTTCGGCACCTCGCAGCTGTCGCAGTTCATGGACCAGACCAACCCGCTGGCCGGCCTGACGCACAAGCGGCGTCTGTCCGCGCTCGGCCCCGGTGGTCTGTCGCGTGAGCGGGCCGGTTTCGAGGTCCGTGACGTGCACCCGTCCCACTACGGCCGCATGTGCCCGATCGAGACGCCCGAAGGCCCGAACATCGGCCTGATCGGCTCGCTCTCGTCCTTCGGCCGGGTCAACTCGTTCGGTTTCGTCGAGACCCCCTACCGCAAGGTGGTGGACGGCCGCGTCACCGAGGACATCGACTACCTGACCGCCGACGAGGAGGACAGGCACGTCATCGCCCAGGCGAACACCCCGCTGAAGGCCGACGGCGCCTTCGCCGAGGACCGCGTCCTGGTCCGCCGTAAGGGCGGCGAGGTCGAGTTCATCCGGCCCAACGAGGTCGACTACATGGACGTCTCGGCCCGCCAGATGGTGTCGGTGGCGACGGCGATGATCCCGTTCCTGGAGCACGACGACGCCAACCGCGCGTTGATGGGCTCCAACATGCAGCGTCAGTCGGTGCCGTTGCTGAAGAGCGAGGCGCCGCT